>CAWIVA010000092.1:0-17645 GCA_963839225.1 uncultured Acidobacteriaceae bacterium | reverse complement strand
CCATCCCCTCACCCTCCCTTGCATTTCTCCGCCAACTAGCTTCTAATTCCGTTCGAATGGAAGCGCCAAACACAGCCCGTCCCCATACCCAGCTCGATCTACTCGCCTCAGCCGTAACTATCCCTCGCACTCATCGGCTTCAGCGCCGTCATAGGCCAAATCATCCTCATGCGCGAGCTGATTCAGGTCTTCAACGGCAACGAAATGTCGTTGGGCATCCTGCTGGCCACTTGGCTTTTCTTGACCGCCGCTGGCAGTCCCTATGCAGCCTTTTCATCTCGAAAAAACCACCGCCCGCCGCGCAGTCGCCGTCCTCGAGATCCTTCTGGCCCTTACCTGCCGCCCACCATCTGGGCCCTGCGCGCCTCCAAGTCCATCTTTCAAACCGTCCCTGGCGAGCTGGTCGGCCCCGCCCCCATGCTGCTTGCCTCCCTCTTCTGCCTGAGCCTCTTTTGCCTGCTTTCCGGCGCGCTCTTCGTAGCCGCGGCCCGCATGTTTGAAACCGAGCGCGCCGTCTCCCCGCGCATCGCCGCCGGCTTCGGCTTACCTGCTCGAAGCCGCCGGCTCCGGCCTGGGCGGAATCCTCGCCAGCCTCATCCTGCTCCGCTACCTCGACTCCTTCCAGATCGCATCCATCGTCTCCCTGCTCAACCTGTGCATGGCAACCGTCCTGATCTTCCGTGCCCTTCATCCTGAGCGAAGCGTAGCGGAGTCGGAGGACCTGCCTCTTGTCGTCTGTCGCAAGGGTGAGAACCCACGACTCTCAGCCTTCCAAGCGCTAAAATCCTGGGTGCCCCCGGTCTCGCTCTTGAGACCGGGGATACCACGAATCTCAACCTTCCAGGCTTTTTTGTCTTTCGCCGCCCTCGCCGCTTCAGCAACCATCCTCGCAATTTTTCTAGTCATCCACGTCGCCCCGTCTCTTAATCGCGAATCCCAACAGCGCCTCTGGCAAGGCTTCCACCTGGTAGCCACGCGCGACTCCATCTACGGCAACCTCGCAGTCACTCAAACCGGCCCCATCCGCAGCATCTATTCGAACGGCATCCTCCTCGCCAATGCCCCCGACGAAGCCGCCGCCGAAGAATCCGTCCACTACGCGCTCCTCGAGCACCCCGCCCCAAAAAACATTCTCCTCATCGGCGGCGGAGTCAACGGCAGCGTCGCCCAGGCGCTCCGTCATCCCACCGTCCAGCGCATCGACTACGTCGAACTCGACCCCGCACTCATCTCCATCGCCCGCCAATTCTTTCCCGCCCAGCCGTCCAACTTCGACCCGCGCGTCCACATCCATTTCTCTGACGGCCGTCACTACCTCAAAACCACCGCCGACACATTCGACGCCATCCTCCTCAACGTCCCCGACCCGCAAACCGCGCAGTTGAACCGCTTCTACACAGTCGAGTTCTTCCGCTCCGCCCGCGCCCACCTCGCCCCCGGCGGCCTTCTGGCCCTCGAACTCCGCTCCTCCGAAGAGACAATCGACCCCGACCTCGCCGAATTCCTCCGCTGCATCCATCTCACCCTTAACCAGGTCTTCCCCTACGTAGTCGCCATCCCCGGCGACACCATTCACTTCTTCGCCGCCGCCGAACCCAACGTCCTCACCAGCGACCCAAAAATCCTCATCGCCCGCCTGCATCAGCGAAACCTGCACACCCAGTATGTGAGCGAATACTTCATCCCCTACCGCATGATGCCCGACCGCATGATGCAAGTTCAGCAGCAACTCCAGCCGCTCGCCTCCACCCCCGTCAATCGCGACTTCGCCCCCATCGCCTATTACTTCGACGTAGTGCTCTGGAGCGCCCAATTCAACTCCGGCTACCCCGGCCTCTTTCGCGCCGCCGCGCAAATTCCCTTCCCCCGCTCCTCGCCGCGCTCCTCATTCTCCTGGTACCGGCTGTCATTCTGAGCGCAAGGGGCCCCAGGCGTTTTCTTCAGCCTGGGGGTGGTAAGCGAAGAATCTGCGGTTGTTTTCACCCCGCCCGTTCCGCCGCCGCGTCCTGCGCCGCCGCAACCGGCTTCACGCTCATCGCCCTTGAAATCTTTCTTCTCCTCGCCTTCCAGTCCATCTACGGCTACGTCTACCACCAACTCGCAATCCTCATCGGCCTCTCCATGGCAGGCATCGCCCTCGGAAGCTGGCTCGCCCTGCGCCGCATTCGTTCGCTCCCCGGCCCGCCCCATTCCACCATGGCAATCACGCAACTCCTGTTAGCCCTCTCCTGCCCCGCGCTGCTCCTGGCGGTAAGCCTGCTTGAAAACTTCACCGGAACCGCAACCACCTGGCTCGCAGCCCAACTGGTTCTCCCAGCCTTAGCGGCAATCTCAGGAATCTTAGGCGGCTATCAGTTCCCCATCGCGGCAGAGATCTACCTCCACGACCGCGCAGTCCGTTCAGGATTAGGCGCCCTCTATGCCCTAGATCTGCTAGGCGGATGCGCAGGTGCGCTCCTGCTCAGCACCTATCTAATCCCCGTCTTCGGCTTCTGGAAAACCGCATGGCTCACCGCAGCCATCAATCTGGCCCCGGCGCTGCTTGCCGCGCGGGTAGGACTCGCGGAGAAGAAGGCCGGAAGATAGCGTAAGCTCGGTGAATGGGCACCTTCCGGGTTGCCGGTGAATCAGGCGTCATTGCAAAGTTGTGCGAAACGGGCGAATGATTCGGCTAATTGCTTGCGCAGGATGCGACGCCAACGATGCCCTCCCTTGAAGAGAACACGACCACCCTTCCAGCGGTCAGAACTGCAACTCGACCCGATTTCAACCCCGTCCAACTCTCGGGCTCGCCGGGCAAATGCGCAATATCTGTTTGAGTCCAGCTTCTGTCGGCATTCCGACTTACCTTAATCGCATAACCGTAGTTGAAGCCCATGTGGGCCAGACCAAATATGACAATTGCGCCGTTATCGTCATAGTCCATTTCGCGCACGTTATCTCGATCCAGCACCTCTGGCACCCCTTTGTTGGGGATCCAGGTCAGGTCACCGCCCCACTCCCCGTGATCGGTTCCTACCAGCTTTCCCCGGAGATTGCCGTTCCCGAATCTCAATGCCTGTGCATTCACTTCACGATTCAGTTGGATCTTGAACTTCTCCCCCTGCCACTGCCAGAGATTTCCGGGGCAGGATTCTCCTCTGCCACGAAATCCATCGGTAATCAGAAAGGTGGGATCGATCCGCATCCCATGGACCATACCGTTCCATGGACTCCGGCCTACGCGGCCATTTGGCGAGCGCAGCGCCGAAGCCACGTGCGATGCATCGTCTCGCAGTTCTACGAGCCAGTAACTGGAAGCCAATTTGTCCAACTTGGCAGCTGCATTCTGATCTCCGAGCCAGCCAACTCCCCAAATAGCGGCGTACACGACGCGCCAATCTTCAGAATCGAGTGCATCGTCTATCTTCGTGATTGCCGGAGAGTAGTCGATGTAACCGAGCGTCAAGATACCATAGGCACGTTCTGATTGGTTATCAGAAGTGAGGAACGGCATCAGATATTCTCCGGCTGCACTTCCCGCAGGCCCGAACTCGGCAATCTTACTAAGACACAAGACCGAAACCAGCGCGAGAAAATCAAATCTCGACGCCTGCGGTCGGCAAGCCTTCGCCAATCGTTCAACGACGATCGGATCGCGCACGGATGTCAGTGTCGTGTCAGCTTGCTTCTTGATTTCCAATTCACGGTCTGCGAGTAATGGATGAAGCCCGATGCTGGCTTGCTGTGCAGCAGGGCCCAGCGCAGCAATGCCTCGGAGCGCAGCAAGTCGTTCCTTCAACGGTTTCTGTGGATCTAGGGCCACAACGACCCAGGCGTTTACGTAAGAAATGGGAAGAGGTTCCATTTCGGCAATTACCTGAGCCGCCAGCAGAGACTTCTGATCGTTTTCTAGAATCGGCATAAGAAATGGAATTGCCCTTGCGCCAAGTTTCGAAAGGGCAAAGCCTGTCTGGTTTTCAACATCGTTTACGTCGGACAAATCATCGACAAGGGCGCGGATTGCATCCGGTGAGCCGATTTGGCCAAGAGGCCTCGCGACCCAACCGCCGTGATCCCTGTGAAGTGCGGCGCGCAGTGCCGGAACATCATCGGTCGCCCAGGTATCCCAATTTGCCAATATGGCGCCGGCGACGTTACGCCAACCGGGACGGTTTCCGGCGGCGCGCCTTAGCAGTTCCTGCTTCGCGGGTTCCCCAAATCGGCGAAGGTCCCGCGCCAGGACATCGCCGTTGCTACCTTCACCATCATCTCGTTCGGGCACGACATTGTCCAAGAGAGTTAAGCAAGTCGAGAGCGGGGCGCAGGTGTCCAAGCCCTTCGGCACTTGGATTGCACACGAGGTTTTGGCAAGGAGAAAAAAGACAATTGCAAAGCAGGTTTTGCACATTGAGATACCTTCAGCAACAGAAAATTTTTCTTGGTTCCCATATCATTAGACACCGCGCGGCGATTTACAGGATTCCCTCAGTCTGTCAACAGTCCGATTCGTCTGGCAACGCACAGTTCGTTTCAACCGAGAATGAGGCGTGAATCTTCCCAATTTCAAAGGCTGCGGTCGGACGATCGGCAAACCAGAAACTACAGCATTACCCGGATCTCCTACGACTTATGCTCCCCGAATACCACCGCCGTAAACATGAAGATGTCGGTATCCTCATCCTTCCAGCAACTGGTCGCCATGCCCGCCTTGCGGCAGGTCTGCTCCAGAAATGTCTGCCGGTCCCATCCCTGTTCCACCGGTACCTGCGGCAGCAACAGCCCCTCTCTGTCGCCGTTCTTCATCAGCAAGCCGTGCTGGCCAACCTTGATCTCCTCGACATCAATCACGCGCCGCAAGGGCGAGAGCACTGAGATTTCGTATTGCAGCTTCGGCAACTCCGCCGCTGGAACCCGCTGAAACCGCGGATCCTGCAACGCGGCCAGCGTAGCCGTATCGCGAATCGTCATATAGAGCGGCTTCCTCGCCGACGTATACCCAATGCACCCCCGAAGTTGCCCCGCTTCTTTGAGCGTTGTAAACGCGCCCGCGCTCCTGATTCAATAAATCGTCCGCGCTTGCGTCCGGCGCATACGGCTCATTCACCTCCACCGCGTACTCCACCGACTTCCGCGCCAGCGCCAGCAGCTCGGCCTTCTCCTTATCGGTGAGCGAGAACGGCGTCTCCACCGCCTTCTCGTGATGCGTCTTCACAAACACATCGGCGCTGTAGCCCACCACGCGCGACTTGTCGCCCGTCACATCGCCCGAGTTGGCATACTTCAGCACCCGCGCCTGGTTCGCTCCCATGCGCTCGGCATAAATCATCGCCGCCACAATCGGCGCGCCGCCGCAAGCCTCCCACACCCGCGTCTGAAAGTTCTGCGACATGCTGTAGTAGTCCCACGCCTGCAAGGCATTCAGCGTCTTGTGATCGATCGTCACCGCCTCGGTGTAAGGATGATAGTGCGACAGATCGGAGCTGGCCAGCACCAGCGTATCGCCGTTTTTGCCCTGGCCCCATGTTTGTTTTCGCTTTTGATCAGCTTCGCCAGCGCCACTCCCAACGCGCGGCTGCTCTCGTAACTTTGGTCCCCCATATCAATAGGCACCAGTTTGAAATCGCCCAGCACCCGTTGCAGCCACGGCAGCTCCACCTCGATGGCATGTTCCGCCGCCCGCCGAAGTAGCATCGTGCCCCCGGCCCGATAGCTTCATCGTCGAGCTCATCTTCACCAGCTTCGCCGCAAAATCCTTGTCCACCGGTACATTCCCCAGCGGCGTAGCGTAGGCATCGCCGTCGTAGACCGATGTGAAATCGAAGCTCTCGTGATGCGACGGCGCAATCACCACCACGCGCGCATACTTCCGCCCTTTGAGCGCCGCATAAGTATAAGCGGCCACCGGCCCGGAGTATTGATAACCGGCGTGCGGCGCAACCACCGACAAAATGGTATCCGTAACCGGCGGCTGCGCAGCTTTCGCCAGCATATCGTCGATCATCGCCGTAAGTTCTTTAGGATCGGCCGGATAAAAACTCCCCGCCACTCCAGCGGGTCTCACCTTCTGTTGATCTTGCTGATCTCCGGCGCGGACATGCTGCAACGGAGCAACCGCCATCAACGCGACAACTTGAGCTGCCACCCAATACATTTTGGTACTCCTCATGAACTTCATTTGCCAAACCCCCTCACGCATGCCAGACGCCTGGGATCGGGTGCTGGCAAAATGGGCAACGATTCTTGCGGATCAGCATCTCGCTTGCCGTAAACCCCACGCGCTCCACCACCATTTTGCGGCACTGCGGGCAATAAGTGTTCTGCGCCGGATGCCCCGGCACATTCCCAATGTAGACGTAATGCAGTCCCTCCGCATCGGCAATCTCCTTGGCGCGCTCCAGCGTGGGCACCGGAGTAATAGGTAGATTCTTCAGCAGGTATTGCGGATGAAACTGCGTAAAATGCAGCGGCACATCCGTGCCCAGGTTGGTCTTAATCCATTGCGCCAGCCCGCGCAGCTCCTCGTCGCTATCGTTCATCCCCGGCAGCACCAGGTAAACAATCTCCGTCCACTTACCCATTTTTTTGAGCGTAACCAGCGACTCCAGCACCGGCTTCAACTGGCCCGTCACCACTTCCCGGTAGTACTTCTCGCTGAAGGACTTCAGATCGATCTTCACCGCATCCATCTTTCCGTAGGCCTGCTTCAGCGAATCCTCCTGCATGTATCCGTTTGAAACCACTATGCTGCGCACGCCCGCTTCGTGCCCCGCATCGGCCGCATCCATCAAGAATTCCGCGAAGATCACCGGCTCGCTATAGGTGTAAGCAATCGTCGGGCAGTCATATTGCTTCGCCATCTCCGCCACCCGTTTAGGTGGCGCGTACTCGGCTGGAATCTGCTCCGGCCGCGATTGCGAAATATCCCAGTTCTGGCAGAATTTGCAGTTCACGTTGCAGCCCGCCGTAGCAATCGAGAAAGCAACCGTCCCCGGCAAATAGTGGAAGAGCGGCTTCTTCTCAATGGGATCGACGTGCGCCGCGCATACCCTCGAGTGCACCAGCGAGTAGTAAGTTCCTCCGCGATTCTCGCGCACCCCGCAATAGCCGCGTTCCTTGTCGCCCACCACGCACTCGCGCGGGCAAAGCTTGCACTTGATCTTCTTGTTCTGCTGCTTCTGATAGAACCGGGCTTCCACCACAAATTGCGAATCATCCTGCTGCCCGGCTGCAGATGAAATTGCTCCCGCCGGCTCCGCAAATTCGCTCAGCCCCAGCGCCGCACCCGACGCCAGCGCACACTTCAAGAACGAACGGCGATTGAACGCGCTCCCGCCAAATCCGAAACCCTCAACTTCCCGCATCAATAATTCACATAACATATCGAACCTCCCACTCACGCTCCCAACTAAACTTCAGCAGTCGAGATGCGTTTCGGATCGTTCGTGCCCAGCCGATGTTCTTTGTCGGCTGCCGTTGCAATATAGTGCGGCGCCCGTCCGTCGCCTTCCAGCGTCTTCAATCCCTTTTCCGCCCGCTTGCGTTCGATAATCTGCCAGCCCGTATAGTCCAGCGCAACCGGATCCTGAGAAACCAGCAATCCGTTGTAATGCCAGCTATGTTCCGGCTTGAATCCCGGCCCGCCATCGTACATCGCCGTCGTCGCATCGCAAACTGTCAGCCGCATCCGCGTCCGAATTTCCGGCAGCATATTCAAGTCCGCAATATATGGATTGCACCCATTCGGATGGTACTTATTCGGGTTATGAATCACGCCATACATATTCTTCATCGCGATGGTTACTCCAGCGCCGTCGTGATCTTTAAGCACCGGTATATTGATCAGCAAATTCGAGCGCTGGGTAAGAATCTTTGACAGCCTGCTGCCGACGCTTCCGTAAGCGACCAATTCCTGCTCATAATCCACCCGGTCGGTGCCGAAGCATTGCACTCCGTTTCCGTCCGTCGCGATATGAAACCCGGCACGTTCCAGTTCCTCCGTCTCGCGGTCCCACACAACAATGTCGCCGGCCCTGATTCCCACCTCCTGCAATCGCTCGCAAATCGCTTCGACAAGATGAAGATTGCTTGAGATTCCGCGCCCTCCCAGCGTGTTCACCTTCAGCCCCACCAGTTCGCCCGGCCGGACCAGCATTCTCCATGCCTCACTAGCATGATCGCGATCGAAGAGAGCCTGCACGGCGCGATCGAGAAGCGCCAGCATTCGCTTTGAATCAATACTGGAATTTGCCGCGGAACCCGAGCCGCGTAACAAGGCATCGCGCGAAATCACAACTTTTGATTTCGCCGCCCCCTGCTCGGCCCCCAGCAGCTCCGAGCTTCTGCCGGCGCGCAAAGCCGCCGCTCCAAGGAGCGCCTTTTTAAGAAAATCCCGCCGGCTTGCGCCATGCATTGAATTCACAAGGGGTCTCCGCTCTAAGCCTATGATGGGCAGCGAGCGCCAGGCTGTAAGACAATTCGTACTGCAATCCTGGCTGCCCTGGTGTGACGGCGCTCACCTATGGCGTTCATTGTCCGTCCGCCATTGTCCCTGCGGCGAGAAACATCGCTTCATAAAGAAGCTCAATAGCATAAGTAAATCAATACTTTAAAGACTTGAGAGCGCGCTTCCGGCTCCGCTTGTCCGCTTGCAGTGAGTCTTGATCTGCCGAATTTCTTCACGCAGACCCAATTGCCTGTATTTTGTTAGCGATTTCGGCCGCCAGAACCTCAGCTTCAGCCGGAAACAGCCTGCGCTCCCGGGCGGGGAGTTGAGCCAGCAGATCCGCATAGGTCGCCGCTTCGCAGCCCTGGAACGCGGGAAATCCGCATGCATCCGCCATTCTGCAGCTCACCTTGATCAACTCAGCCAAATCCCAGTCGCTTTCTTTTTTCACTGGCGAATGATGCTCCAGGACCACCGCCTCAAATTCGGGAGGCAGCTTCCAATCCGAGATGAGCTGGTGCCCGACTCCGCAATGATCCATGCCAAACAAATTTCGTTCCGGCTCAAGGATGCTCTCACCCGTTCCTTCATGCGTTTGCAAAAGCGCTGCGTACTCCTTGGGCCGCACTGTGGCCAGCGCCAATCGCCCAATATCGTGCAGCATGCCCGAGGTGTACGCAATATCCTTGTCCATGAAACCGGCAGAGGCCAACTGCTCGGCGATCAATGCACAAGCCAGGTTATGACGCCAGATGACCTGCATGGCCGGATGGTTCAGCGCTTTGCCCATATAGGTTCTGGCAGCCACGGTCAGGCACATTCCCTGCAGATTATTGATCCCCAGCACCGCAATCGCTTGCAGAATGCTGCTGGCCGGGAATCGCGGAGCATACAAAAGCGAATTCGCGATAGTCAAAACCTCGCTCGCAAAGGCCATGTCGGAGGAGATCAAGTCGCTCATCCGGTGCAGCTGGACGTTCTCCTTGTTCGCCAATTGCAGCACGCGGATCCCAACCTGGGGAAACGGTGGAAGACGCAGGTGGGTCCAGTTCATGTCCTCCACTTCGGGCCGCAAGCTCTCGATCTGCGTCATCGATCTCTCCCTTGGCCCAGCGTGTCTGCCACGAATGCGCCGGCCCGGCCGATTCACTCGTTCGGCACAGTCAGGCCGCGCTTTGGCGTTCCCCGTATTGTCTATTTCGGCAGGAGAGCCGTTTTCATGAGTGGGAACTGCTTGTGGCCGTGAGTCAGTCATCAAGGCGGCATCGACCACAAAAGGATGATCGAAACAAGGTCAATCGACGCCGTGAAATGACCATCGGATGCGGGCCTTCTGTTTTCAGGAGCATCCCCGCTGCGAACTGAATATCTCGATACGGAGGGAGGCGGGGGTTTCAACCCCAGCATTATGTCCGCAGAATCAACGGGGGCTTCAGCCCCGGAAAGAATGCCAGCGTAAACAAACTAACTGAACCAGAAAATCCTCTACGGCTTATTGCGCCGTCCAGATCACTCCGTCCGTGCTCACCCAAATCAGATTTTTATCATTCCGCAACTCGAAGATCCCCGCAGGAGCAGCCGCCGCCGCCGCAGCCCCGCTGGTGGGAGCAACAACGAATGATCTTCCGTTCAAACTCGGAAGAAGGCTTACATCCACTGCACGCCCGCTCCACTGCCGGGCAACGGATTCCCAGTGGCTGCCTGAGTCATTACTAAGAAACAGCGTTCCCGCCTGGTCGATTGCCAGCGTGCGACTTTCTGCCGTCACACTGGAAACAGCCGTCAATCCGCTGGGCAGCGCCGCATTATTTGCCTGGCGGGCAGTTGCAAACTGGACCACCGGCATTTGTCCGCCGGCATCGAAACCACTGCTCGGTAAAGCCTCTTTTTTAAGCTGCAAAGTTGGAGCCCCGCCCGAATCGGCATACCTAGCCTTCGCCTTGCGACTCGCCTGAGAGCGTTCTTCCATATCATCCATCTTTGCCTCAGCCGCGCGGTCGGCCTTGACGCTGCTCGAATACGCACCAGTTGCGCGTTGATGCATGCTTCCTGTTGGCGGTAGCGTGGCCGATGAAGCAGCAGATTTATTTTGTCCTGCCGTTAATTGCGCTATGTAGACCCAGTTTCGTCCATTGAGCGGCGTCGCCTTTATCTGCTCTTGATTGGACGGCTCCGCCTGCATGGCTTGCCCGGCCGATGTATTTTCAGCCTGTAGTAAAGGCGGCGCAGCTGGAACCGTTGCTGCCTCGGTTGCAGCCGCGGACGGAGAAGCAGCCCCTTCCGAACCCGGAGCGTACGCCGCGCCGGCCGGAGCAGATTCAATCTTGATTTCTGGTCGTTTCTCGTCAGCAGAGGAAACCGGCGCATGCGCTTTTTTCGCGAGTTCCCGCTCCGTTGTGGCAGGCTTCGCAACGCTTCCCTCCTCCTGTGGATTAATTTGTGGCACAGCCCTGGCCATTTCCGGCCCTGTCTCCTCATGCCGCCCGTGAACCAGAACGGCCAGCCCAACCACCGCCGCCGCCGGAATCCATGCCAGCCGCCAGCCGCTGAACCACGAGCCGCTTCGTCCCGCGGACTGAGCAGCCGAAACCGCCGCCTCCGCCTCCAAATCAGCGGCAGCCTGCCGGGCAAGAAAAATCACCTGCCGGCAGCGGCTGCACTCGGCAAGATGGGCCACAATCTGCCCGCGTTCCCGCTCCGGCAGAGCCTTTTCGGCAAAAGCGTTAAGGCTCTCCGCGTCGGGATGAAAATCGAGTTGAGAAATCGAATTCATGATGCAGCCTTCTCTTGGAACGCATCCGCATGCGAATATTGCAGCAGTTTCTTCAGATTCAAATCAAGGTCGCGCGGATCGGCTCCCAGCGCCTCCTCGGCAGCGCGCCTGCTCAGCCCGGAATCCTGCAAGCTTCTGAGCACCAGTTTCCTCAGCCCGTCCGTCACCCGCCTTAACCTCCGGCTGACCGTAGCCTCATGTACGCCCAGCACTTGCGCGATCTCGAGCAGCGTCCGCCCATCAAGATAGTATGCGGCCAGCAGAAACCGCTCCTCCGCTGCCTGCCGCCCGAGAGCCTCTTCAATTGCTTTGCCCAGCGCCCAAATCTCGCCCGCAGGGTTTTCCGGTTCTGGTGCGGGCACGTTAAACTCCTCCAGCGGCTGCTCACGATGGCTCCGCCGGTGATGATCCACAAATCGCTGCGCCAGCGTGGTCCGCAGCCATCCGATCAGCGATCCCCTGCCCCGGTAGGAATCAAGCGGGCAGCGCCGTTTTCCCTCCCGCTCCGTTAGCCCGTAGAGCTCCGCATAAAGCTGATCGGCCAGTTCGCTGCCCAGCGTCTCGCTGCCGGTGATCGCAATCGCCGCCCGCAGCAGCGGCTGCCGGTAAAGCGCAACAAACCGCTCCCAGCCCCGCTCGCTGCCGTTCGCGCAAGCCCGCGCCAGCACCAGATCGCCCAGTCGAAGCCCGCGAAAAAACTCTGACTGTTGCAGCCGTGAAGCAATCTCCAATGCAGCCAGTCCGTAGTTCTGCTCCGTCCCGATCGAAACCAGGATCTCGCTGAATTCGCCCTGATCCAGTCCCCAACCACCGGCCTCGCACTCTCTCCAAAGCTCCGCAAGCAATCCAGCGTCGAGTCCCACCGCAACTGGAGTACCCGGCAATGCCGCGTTTTCAACGGATTGGATAGGCGCAATCCCCACGCCCTCAAGATACGCTAAAAAAACTCTGCAAGAAAACAGCGAGCCTCCGTTCTTAAGTCAAAGGCCGGCGATCTTTCCCCGGCGGAGGAGAGCGATGAAGAATTTATTCAGATTCGGGCTGGCGGGCGCAATGCTGCTGGCTCTTGTGACGTTTATTCACGAAAATGAGGTAAAAGCGGCCGGCGGACCGCAGGAATCGGAAAACGGTCCTTACCGTGTGCTTGCTCCCATCGAGAGCGGCAATCTGCTGCTCTTTCCTGTCGTTCGGGCAAGCGGTAAATCTCCCGGCGCAACCCCCTTCCTAACCCTTGACGAAGGCATCAAGAGCGGGGACGTTGAAGTAACTGAAGCGGGAAAGGCGCGCGGTCTTGTGCGGCACAGGGGAAGCGTCGGCTTCCCCACTTACCATGACGACCGTTTTCGCGGCGCTCCCGATTATCCTGACGACAGTGTGCGTGGCGACGAAGTCAATACTCTCGTTCTCGTCAACCACTCCGATAAACCCTTGCTTCTGCTGGCCGGTGAAATCGTAACCGGCGGCAAGCAGGATCGCATAATCGCAAAAGACCGCATCGTGCCTGCCAACGCCGACCCCATTGATCTCGGCGTCTTCTGCATTGAGCCCGGCCGCTGGACTGAAAGTTCAGCCACATTCGGCGCATCGGCAAAGGCCTCCTCTCACAGCATCATGGTTCAGCCCTCTGTCCGCCAGAAGGCCATGGTCGCCAAAGACCAGCAGCAGGTCTGGGACTCGGTCAGGGGAAGCATCTCCCAAATGGAGGTCGCGGCTGCCCCCTCTGCCTCGGCGTCAACGCCGCTCAGCGGACGTAATTGGGCCTATATAGCGCAATTGACGGCAGGGCAAAATAATGCTGAGGCGGGATCAGGTTCGGCGAATCCACGCAACCTTGGCACCACCAGTTATGCCCAGGTCATGCAGAACAGCGCCGTCAGCGAAAAGGTGGATGAAGCCGCCGCCCCGGTCATGAAATCCCGCGACCAGGTCCTCGCCCAGCTTCGTCAGGAGCACGCTGTCGGCGTAGTAGTAGCCGTCCGCGGAGAAATCGTCTGGGCCGATCTCTTCGCCGATACGGACCTTCTCGCCCGGTATTGGACCAAGCTTGTCCGCTCCTACGCGGCTGAAAGCCTCACCGAAGGCGAAAGCCACCCCGCGCCCACCGCAGTCGATGCGCAACACTTTCTCAACGCGCCCTCCGGGGGCACTGAAACCAGCGAAGGCGATATAGGCGTTTACCGTTATCGCGAACTAAGGTCAGGAAGCACGGAGACCTTCGTTCTCGAATCGCTGCTGCCTGGCACCGATTACGATGTCCACGTCAGCAGACTCAAGCTGAAGGAAACGTATCGGCATGTCAGGCAGGAGATGTATCGGTGATTGCTACCGAACGTCATATGGGTACCCCAGGTCTCGATTCTTAGACCTGGGATCCCCGCTTAAGCCGAACCCACGTCATTAGTCTTCTGTCCCATCCGCGCAAGGGGATGAATCGCAATCAACGTAACCGCAAACAAAAATATCGACGCTGCAATAAACTCCAGATGCCCAAGCCGAAGGTCTTCAAAAACCATCTTCACCGCAACCAGCGCCAGCATGGCGTAGCCCATCCAGGTCAGTTCCCGCCGCCGCCAATGCGAGCCGCAGAAGGCAAGTGCGAGAGCTGCTGCGCAAAGGGTTAAAGTACGAACGAATGCAAGGTGCTGTAGTCCGGGATTCACGCTGAGCGCAGCCAGCCCCATCAGCACCTTCACCAGCATCGCGGTGCCGGCGCCAATCGCCACAGAAGCGGAGACGATAGAAAGAATCTGCCGCTTCCACGACTCTCCGCGGCCGGCCTTCCCGGCCGCATAGCAAATTGCTGCACAAACCGCGACAAAGCAAACGCTTAACGCGGGCACTCCTGGCAGCGTTGCGGCAAGCGCCAGCGCGGCGTACTCCAGCAGCCTGGAAATCGCCGCGGCCGCTACAAGATAAGCCGTGCCCTGAATTTCAAGAGTCAGCTTCTTCAGCCGAACGCCCAGCACAGTGCAGACGATTGAAGCTAGGCCCAGGCATAATGCAAACGACAGCGGCGTCATGCACAAACATCCGCCGGCCAGAAAAAGCCCCGCGCTCCACCATGCAAACACCGCATAATTGCGCTGCTCAGTGAAATGGGCGCGGTCGAAGATTGCAAAAACCGCCCCATAACCCGCAGCAGATAAAATCAGGCAGAAGACCCCCAAACCGGTTGCGCTGCCGCCAGGCCCAAAATAGATCAACCCGCATGCAGCCAGCAGAAACGCAATCATCGTCTGCACCGTCTCGAAGACCGTGATCGTCTTCTTCCTCACCACGGTCTTGAAAATCACGCTTGTTCCATAGATCAGAAACAAAATCAATCCCGGAGCAAGCGAAGCCGCCGTCCCTAGAATCGGATAATCCGGCCGCGTGTCTGCCGCGCTCGCGTAAATATAGATCAGAGCCCAAACGCCCAGGTCTGCAGCCAGCGCCACCACCGGCCGTACACCAATTTCCCGGTTACGACCCGCAGCGTACTCGCAAGTGAGAACCATCAGCAATAGCACCGCGACAAATGGCGTCAGCTCACGCGTGGCAATAGAGAGTATCAGTGCAACCCCAGCCGCAGTAATGTTGGCAATCCAGAAAACCGATGCGACGTTGCGCTTCCATGCGAGCGCCGTCGCCGAAATCACAAACAGGCCCAGCACGCCTGCCGTCACCTCGGCTGGCATCACCTTGAAGCGCAACGTAAGTTCCCAAAGCATGGGAGCCAGAATCAAAGCCGAGGTGCATGCATAGGTGATGCTTGCAAAATACGCGCCGGCAGGTACGCGCGCCGCCCATAAAAGCCATAAAATTGCGTAAGCAATTGCGAGACCCGCAACCACCGGCCTGGGCAGCATGCTCGCCTCCGCCACGGCCCGCAGCAGATAGGCCCCGGCCATGCCCAGCATCGCCCTGCCCAGCACTGAGAAGATTCCGCTCGCAGGCGCACCGATGCACGCTTCCGCGCCCTGCGACGCCGTTGAAATATTTTGTTTGATCTCCGGGACCGGAGCTTCCGCCTCGCAAGGATGTTCCAGAACATAGATTCGGCGCTCCAGAACTTCCAGGCGTGCCGTAAGCCGTTCTAAGGCGTCGGGAAGACCATCCATAATTTCCACCCGATCATGATCAGTCTGCCGCAGCCGCAACCCGGTGCGCGCTCTTTTCAGGCCAGGGTGGCAGCAGCTTAATCAGCACCCACAAAAAAATCAGCGGCAGAATCGTCAGAAAAACCGCCACCAGTAATCCTTCGCGCGACACCAGTCCCATCTTGTAGGTCGTATATCCGAGAAAACTCTTGGAGAATAACTGCCCGCCGATTACCACGTTCCACCGCATGGCAAACACACCCATCAGCGTCAGGCAGCCGGCCACGGCGTAAATTCGCTTGCGCGCAATCTCCGGCAGCTTCACCACCTGCGTCATGCCCAGCAGAATGATCGGCGTAAGCGTGCCCAGGAATATCTGGATCACGATATGCGAGAATATAAAGCTTGGTATGGACCATGAAGTTCAAGCTGCGGAACGATTCGTCCGCCTCGTAGATGCGGTGAATCAGGTCCAGCATCTCCAGGCTGAAATCGATGATGAAGATATAGAACATGTACATCGCGATCGTGTCCACGCAGCGCATGTCGATCTTCTGTTTGCGCAGCTTCGTGAGTCGCCATATAAAGCAACATCACCGCCGGCAATGCCCGACACCATCGCCGAGAAGATAAACACCACCGGCATCAGCGGCGAAGACCACCACGGATTTGCCTTGATCGAACCAAAGATGAACCCCACGTATCCGTGCAACAAAAACGCCGATGGAATGCCGATCAGCGTCACAATCCAGCCCACCCGCTCGTCAATCGCCAGCGACCGCTCGCTGATGTTGCTCGATCCCAGCGTCATCACCTTGTAAATCAGGCGCAACAGCCCTTTGCTTGACTGCGAAAGCAGCACGATCTCCCGCCGGTAGTCCAGCCAGATCTCCAGCACCAGCACCGCCATCAGATACCACAGGTACACATACCCGAACATCGCCATCGCCGATGTGCTGTGCGGCGTAAAGTACATCTCCGGCGAGCGCTCCGGATGCCCCAGGTGCAACTGCAGCGGCAGCGGCGCAACCAGCAGAAAGGCCAGCGCCGTCAGCAGCGCCAGCCGGTAAGTCGGCTTCACCGCTTCCACGCGGAACACGCGCTCCAGCGAAGCCAGAATGAACGCCCCCGCCACCAGTCCCGTGATGAACGGGTACAGGACGATCAGCACGCTCCATTGCAGCGCGATTTCGTTGGGATACATGAAGCCTTCAACACCGTTCATATCAGCTCCGCTGCACCTATCCTCATGCCCTATTCCTTACTCCCTAGTCCCTGCTTTTCTACCGCACCGACCCGTCCAGATCGTTGTAGTAAACCTTCGCGCCCGTCGCCATCTGCGGCTTCAGCACCTGCACGCTATGCGTCTTCAGAAACTCGTGAATCGGATCCTTGGGATTCTTCAGGTCGGCCAGTTGCCGCGCTCCGGTCGGGCATGCCTCGCAGCACGCGGTCGTCAGCCCCTTGGTGATCCGGTGGTAGCAAAGCGTGCACTTGTCCGCAACTTTCTTCTCCGGATGAATGTAACGGCATCCGTAAGGGCACGCCTGCACGCAATAGGCGCATCCCAGGCAGTATTTCTGATCCACCAGCACCACGCCATCCGGGCTCACGAACGTTGCGCCCACCGGGCACACCTGCGTGCAAGGCGAATCCGCGCAATGATTGCACAGCTTGGGAACAAAGAAATACTTCCCGCTCTATCCGTCTGCAACCGGGAAATCCTTCCTTGCCGCCGTCCGGCGAGATCACCTCGGACGTCAGTCATGATTCTCGTCCGTCACGTGATACCGCTCAACCCATGTGCGGAAGTTTCCGTCCGGCACATCGTTCTCCGTCTGGCATGCGCGCACGCAGTTCCCGCAGCCAATGCACTTGGGGATATCGATCAGCATGCTCCACCAGTGATCGCGCATCTTGTAATTAGGCGAATCTTCCGGGTTCCGGCAAGCACCGACTTCCAGGCAACGGCCGCTGCCGGCAATAAGAACAGACATGGCGCCGGGATAGTTTCACTTTGCACCTCCCGCATTCATGCCGGATCTATGCGGCTTGTGGCAGGTCCGCACTGCCAACCCCGTTCGAGTGATCCGCCGGAACAACCTGCGGAAATCCCTTCGGCTTGGCCGCGCTCGCCGTGTGGCACCGTGCGCACAGCACAGCCGTATCCGGCAATGAAGGAATCACCGATCCCGGATCGTCGGCATGGCGTACAAACGTGCTTTCAATCGGAGCCGGGGAATAACCAAAGCGAGCAAGCGCCTGTAGAGGCTCGGCGCAGGCTGCGGCGCGGCAGGCAAACGCGCAATCAGCGCGCTGTGGCAAGCCTCGCAGTTCACGTGCGCATGCTTGCCCTTCATCTTTACGT
>CAWIVA010000091.1:0-16296 GCA_963839225.1 uncultured Acidobacteriaceae bacterium | reverse complement strand
ATTGGCGGCGATCAGGGCTTTACGGGACATTTTTTGGGGTTCCTCAATAGAAGTTTAGTTGACTGCAGATTGCTGGCAGGGTGACAGCGGGCACAATAAGGCATCTCCGAAGTTCGCGGGCGATCCGGCTGCAAAGCCAGACCGGCCGCATGATTGGTTACTTGTCTGTCAGCGCTTCTACGCCGGGGAGCTTTTTGCCTTCGAGGAACTCGAGGCTGGCGCCGCCGCCGGTGCTGATGTGGGTGATCTGGTCGGCGACGCCGGCCTGGTTGATGGCGGAGACTGAGTCGCCGCCGCCGATGATGGAGATGGCGGATTTGTTGGCGGCTACGGCCTTGGCGATGGCGTTGGTGCCGACGGCGAATTTTGGAAACTCGAAGACGCCGGCGGGGCCGTTCCAGACGATGGTTTTGGCCTTGGCTACCACGTCTTCAATGGCGGCGATGGATTTGGGGCCGATGTCGAGACCCTGCCAGTCGGCGGGGAAGTTGACGGTCGAGTCCCAGAGCTGGGTTTTGGCGTCGGCGGCGAAGCTTGTCGGCGAGGACGTTGTCGACGGGAAGCAGAAGCTGACGCCTTTGGCTTTGGCCTTGTCGAGAGCAGCTTTGGCCATGTCGATCTTGTCCTCTTCGACGAGCGACTTGCCGGTGGTGACGCCGAGGGCGCGGTGGAAGGTGTAAGCCATGCCGCCGACGATGACCAGGGTATCGACCTTGTCGAGCAGGTTGTCGATGACGTCGATTTTGCCGGAGATTTTGGAGCCGCCGATGATGGCGACGAAGGGCTTTTCGGGCGATTCGAGAGCCTTGCCGAGGTAGGTGATTTCCTTTTCCATCAGCAGGCCGGCGACGGCGGGCTTGAGGAAGTGGGTGATGCCTTCGGTGGAGGCGTGGGCGCGATGGGCGGTGCCGAAGGCGTCGTTGACGTAGACGTCGGCCAGCGAGGCGAGCGCCTTGGAGAAGGCGGGATCGTTGGCTTCTTCTTCGGGGTGGTAGCGGAGGTTTTCAAGCAGCAGCACCTGGCCGGATTCGAGCTGGCGGGACATTTCGGTGGCCACTTCGCCGATGCAGTCGGGGGCGAAGGCCACGTTGACCTCGTCGCCGAGCTCCTTGTCGAGCAGCTCGCGCAGGCGGTCGACTACCGGGCGGAGCGAGTACTTGGGATTCGGCTTGCCCTTGGGACGGCCGAGGTGCGAGGCCAGGATGACCTTGGCCTTGTGCCGGAGCGCATATTCGATGGTGGGCAGCGTGGCCACGATGCGGGTGTCGTCGGTGATGGTCGGAGCCGTCTTCAGTGAGCGGCACGTTGAAATCGACGCGGATGAAGACCCGCTTGTTGGCCAGATCGATGTCGCGAATGGAGAGCTTGGGCATGGGAGTTACTTTCTTAAGTAGGGACGTTGCGGGGGTCAGGAGATGGCATCGCTTCGATTTCAATGCGCCAGCGGGATTTAGCAGGGCGGCCACGACCATGGTGGCTGCAGGGCGAATCTTGCCAAAGAACTCGCCGTGGACCCGGCCCATGGTTTCCCAGTCTTCGGCGTGGGTGAGAACATGCGGGTTCGGACGACGTCGTTGAGGTTGCGCCGCCTTGCGAGGGCTTGCGGCGATCGAAGATGCGGCGGGTTTGCCGGCGCGTCCCGATGTCTGCGCCGACGGGCCGGTACCGGACAGTGCACGGTTGCCGACACGCACGGCGCGGGAGAAGCCGATGATGGGTTCGTAGGGGACGGGCCGCTGATGTTTTGGCGCATGGCTTTAGGACCTACATTGCAGAGAGCACGGCGACGGGATCGGGGCCCCCGTTCCTGAGCTGTTACAGGCCTTTCTTGGCCAGGAAGCCGATCAGGTCGACTACGCGGCTGGAGTAGCCCCACTCGTTGTCGTACCAGCTGAGCACCTTGACGCTGTTGCCGACTACCTTGGTCAGCGGTGTGTCGACGATGGACGAGAGCGCGTTGCCCTTGAAGTCGGAGCTGACCAGCAGGTTGGCATCGTACGCCCAGAATGCCCTTGAGCTCGCCTTCGGAGGCGGTCTTGAAGGCGGCGTTGAGAGCTTCGGCGGTGGTGGGCTTCTCGGTGATGTAGGTGAGGTCGACGATGGAGACGTTGGGGGTGGGGACGCGGATGGCGAAGCCGTCGAGCTTGCCGGCGGTCTCAGGGATGACCAGCTTGAGGGCCTTGGCGGCGCCGGTCGAGGTGGGAATCATCGACAGGGCGGCGGCGCGGGCGCGGCGCAGGTCCTTGTGCGGGAAGTCGAGGATGACCTGGTCGTTGGTGTAGCTGTGGATGGTGGTCATGATGCCGCTGACCATGCCGCAGTGAGTCCGAGCAGGACCTTGACGACGGGGGCCAGGCAGTTGGTGGTGCAACTGGCGTTGGAGATGATGTTGTGCTTGGCGGGATCGTACTTGTCCTCGTTGACGCCGAGGACGATGGTCAGTCTTCGTTGCTTGCGGGAGCGGAGATGATGACTTTCTTGACGGTCGAGCCGAGGTGAGCTTTGGCCTTGGCGGCGTCAGTAAAGTGGCCGGTGGATTCGATGACGATCTGCGCGCCGACGTCAGGCCCAGTGGAGCTTGGCGGGGTCGCGCTCGGCCCAGACCTTGATCTTTTTGCCGTCGACGGAGATGAAGTCATCGCCGGCGGTGATTTCGTTCTTCAGGTTGCCCAGAATCGAGTCGTACTTGAGCAGGTGAGCCAGCGTTGCCGGGCTGGTGAGGTCATTGACGGCAACAAAATCGATTTCCTTGATTGCCGAGTGCGGCGCGCAAAACGTTGCGGCCAATGCGGCCGAAGCCGTTGATGCCAACCTTAACTGCCATGTGTGATTTTCTCCTTCGTATGTGGGTGAGGCTGTGATTTTTTGAGTTTGGGTGCTTTCGGCGTCTGGTATGAGTGCAGAAGGTAATTCCACCAAACTCTTGATCGTAACACTTCGGGGCACAGGGCGAGATGAAAACGCGGCTCGCGCCGCAATTTTTGCAGAAACCCCTCACCGATAGTGTGCCTTTTCTGGTACGGGACAGTATGTGACGGTGTGCACAGCATTGCAGCGGCCTTAGCGTAGTGTGGTATTCCGGTAACAGCACGCACTTATTGAAGGCGGCATGAGAAGACGTTCCAGACACACCCCGAATACCTCGGAATCGACAGGCAAGATTGGCCAGGAACTCCCATCGAATCAACCAGCTCCGCTGGTTCCGTTCTATCCGGACGAGGCTCCGGCAGCAGCAGCAGGTCCGAGGGTCAACGCGGCGCAGGAAACACGGCCCGCGGCAGCGCAGCCGGCCCGTGCACACAGGCTCGCCCTGCCAGTGAGGAATGGGCTGAGCCGGCCGACTCCGGGCGATTTGAGCTGGAAACCCAGCCGGAGACTGCCTTCAGCGCCTCCGCCGGAGGCCGAGGCGGCGGAGCGATCGCCGCAGGAGCCCAAGGGGTATGTTGTGCTGGCTATCGGGCTGCCGGGATCGGGCAAGACGACATGGTTCAGGCGGCGGGGGGTGACTCCGCTGTCGAGCGATTTGCTGAGGAATATTCTGTTTGACGATGTGGAGGAACAGCGCTACCAGGGGCTGGTTTTTTCGACTCTGCGGTCGCTGCTGCGCGCGAGGCTGATTGCACGGATGCCGTTGAACTATGTGGATGCGACGAATCTTTCCATTCACGAACGGCGGCAGTGGATCAAGATGGCCAAGAGCTTTGGGTACGAGGTTCAGGCGGTTTTCTTCGATGTGCCGCTGGAGGTTTGTCTGGAGCGCAACAGCAAGCGGGACCGCTCAGTAGCGCGGACGTGATGAGGAAAATGTCAGAGAAGCTGAAGCCGCCAGTTTTTGAAGAGGGGTTTGCCAAGATCACCGTGGTGCGGGTAAAGAACGCCGGATAAGGTTGTATTTAAAAATTTCGAGAGCTATTCGGGAGACATAAATGCCTGATGGGCGAGCGGTAATCGATTCTCTCGCTTCGTTAGAGGCCACACTGCTCGAACTGTATTCTTGCTTTGATGCGGAAGTAATGTGGTGGCGTGGGCATGCCAGTGCTGATTGGCTTCTTAAGCCGAGTGTTTTCAGACAATCCCCAAACGGAATATCCTACGATGGGCCCACCTTACTCAGTCATTTCATGATGCGGGCGCCAGGGCGGCTCGGGCATCGCCGGCTGCCGTCAACTGAAATGGAGTGGCTACTTCTTGCACGGCATTATGGGCTACCCACAATATTGCTCGATTGGTCAGAAAGCCCGCTTGTTGCGCTCTACTTCGCAATTTCTGAAAATCTAGACTTAGGCGGCGATGCATGTCTTTGGGCATTATCACCAAGCAAATTAAATACTCAGCACGCTGATCCGACGCACCCGGGTGCTTCCCAAGCTGGACTTCGCCATATCGGCGAACCGATTGTGCAAGCGATCGCGATGCAGGCGGCAGGTTTCAAGGAAAGGGCGATAGGGAAGCGCCTTTTTCCTAATGAACCCGTTTTTCCGATGCTCCCTAGCGTTATCGCGCTTGCAGCGACCGAAATAGACGAAAGGATTGTCGCACAAATTGGCCGTTTTACTTTCCACCGGTTAGATGGTTCTCTTGATGCAATCGAGGGAAGCTCTGTTTACCTTCGCAAGTTCATAATTCCTGCAGATTCAAAAAGAAAGTTAAATTCGCTTCTGCAAGGCATGGGCATTGAGCGCTGGAATCTCTTTCCAGATCTGCAGTCTCTTGCCGACGGCTTAAGGCGTCGTGAATATGGCAGCGGGGCAAACGCTTAATAGTTCTTTTGTCTACGACTTGATGCCGATCGAGATAACGTTAAGCGGAATCAATGCCACTGCTCATTGCAACATCCCGAGCAACTTCCAATTCAGCGGGCGGGCCATGGTTTGGGGGCGGAGGTAATCGTAGAAGGTCTCCGGGCTATTTACTCCCCCTTACGGCAGGTCGCAGGCTTGCCACAAGAACAAGAACAAGAACGTGTTGCACAGAAGTCGCCCGGATGGGACGCGCGGTGTTTTTCATCGACGGCATACGGGAGTGGAGAGACGCGACTGGAATATGATATTCATGCATGGAAAAGTCGCTCGACTTAAAGCTGGCCGCGCTGAAAAAGGATCCCGGCAGCCGGGTTTTCATTCTGGCGGATGCCAAGGACGCCGATATGGCCTTTGGGATCTCAGCGCCGGGGCTGGATCCTAGGGGAAGAGTTCGATCGCTGGCAGATTACAGGGATCAGATGCGGGAGATCGTCTCCCAGGGTTTGGTGGACATCATGCTGATGTCGGCCAGCACCTCGGAGGTTCTGACGATTGAGGAACGCATCTTCGACTTTTCTGCTGTAACCCCGGCGGTGCGCACGAACGATACGACGGATGTGCACATCGTTCGCGGGGGATGCTATCCGCAGGCACATTCGAAACCCTTTGCCACTGCGACACTGGATCATATTCAGGCGGGCAAGAGCCCTTGTACTGAAGAAGAGCGGCAGCGGGGTGCGCAACTGGGACTCTATTCGGTCACATTCAACAACGATCCGGAGCGCGACCTGAAGGTGATGGAGGCTTACAAAGCCTTCCGGCTGGAGGCGGAGGCGAAGCATTTCAGCCATTTTCTTGAAGTTTTTCATCCCAATGTGCGGGCGGAGGATCACGGGATTGCGGCTGAGGAGATTCCTCACTTCGTCAACGACCATATTGCGAGACTTTTGGCGGGAGTGACTGACGCAGGAAGGCCTCGGTTCCTGAAGATTCCTTATGCGGGGCCCAAAGCGCTGGAAGAATTGTGCGGGTACGATTCTTCGCTGGTGGTGGGGGTGCTGGGTGGCTCGGCTGGGACGACGCACGATGCGTATGCGCTGGTCTATGAGGCTAAGCGTTATGGAGCGCGGGTGGCGCTGTTTGGCAGAAAGATCAAGGCGGCTGAGCATCAGCTCTCGTTTGTGAAGTTTTTGCGCTTGGTGGCGGATGATCAGATGCCGCCGGAGGAGGCTGTGAAGGCCTATCACGGGGCGTTGCAGGGTTTGGGGATTTCGCCGCGGCTTAGTTTGGAGAAGGATTTGGAATTGAGTTCTGCCTCCTCGAATTACGGGAGCAGCTAGGATTGAATGAAAAAGTTATATGACGTGCTGGGAGCGGGGATCGCGGCGGTTGACGACCTGATCTACGTCACGGAATATCCGCAAGTCGATTGCAAGATTCCGGTTCACGGCAGCGCTCGCCATGGCGGAGGGCCGGCCTGCACGGCGATTGCTGCGGTTGGATCGCTCGGCGGGCGGGCGGCTTACACGGCTCGCTTTGGAGAGAACGAGCTCTCGAAATATATTGCCTTTGCTCTTGAGCGCCACGGCGTGGACATTTCGCATTTCGTCAAGGACCCTGAGGGAGGGCCGTACCACAGCATCATCGTGGTAGACGGAACGGGGCACCGAAATGTGTTTTACGATGCGGCGCTTTATAAGGTGGTAACCGCGGACGATCTGCCGGCTGAGCTGATTCAATCGGCAAAGCTGGTGCTGCTGGATCACATTACCGAGCCGTCGCTAGACGGGGTTGCGGAGAAGGCGCACGTGCTGGGAGTGCCGGCTCTGGGGGATATTGAAGGGTGGTCGGAGTCTGCCAAGAAACTGGCCGCGCTGACCGACTACCTGATTGTTCCCAGGGCATGGGCTGAGTGGGCCAGCGGAGCGGCGAATCCACGCGATGCCTGTGCGACGTTGGCTGGCGCAGGGCGGCCGGCGACTGTGGTGACAGATGGCGGGGGGGATGCTATTCTAACCACCAACACTGAGCCTGCGGTGCAGCATTTTCCGGCTTTCAAAGTGGAAGCGTTCGATACCACCGGATGCGGGGATACATTTCATGGGGCCTTTGCGCTGGCTGTGGCACGGGATCTGTCGGCGGCGGATGCGGTTGTGTTTGCTTCAGGCGCTGCTGCACTCAAGGCGATGGCGGGCGGCGGAAAGCGACGGGGATGGGATGCGCTGCCCACGCTGGATGAGGTGCTCGCGTTTCTTGGGGAGCGGCTTTCGGAGCCGGAGCGGTCGGCGTTGCTCGGGAAGCTTGAAGTGCTGAGATGAACTGCGTTGGGCTAGAGAGGCGACTCGACAATGTGGCCCATTTTTTCCTGCTTGGTGCGGACGTAGCGCTCGAAGGTCTCCTGAGGCTCGACTTCGGCGGAGACGCGCTCGACTACGGCGATGCCGGCGGACTCGAGGGCCGCGACTTTCTCGGGATTGTTGGTGATGAGGCGGACCTGGGAGACGCCGAGTTGCTTTAGGACCTCGGCGGGCAGCTCGTAGCCGCGATAGTCGGCGGCGTAGCCCAGCTCTACGTTAGCTTCGACGGTATCCATGCCCTGATCCTGCAATTCGTAGGCTTTCAATTTGGCCATCAGGCCGATGCCGCGGCCCTCCTGCTGCTCATAGAGCAGGATGCCGGCGCCGGCTTCGGAGATTTTGCCCAGGGCCAGCTCAAGCTGAAGACGGCAATCGCAACGCAGCGAGCCGAAGACATCGCCGGTCATGCATTGGGAGTGAATGCGGACCAGCGGGGGAGCGGAGTGAATATCGCCCATCACCAACGCGACCAATCCCTCGACTTCGCCGCCGGCTTGCGGCTGGCCCTTCAAATCCCAGAATGCGGAAGTCTCCCCAGCGGGTAGGGAAATCGGCCTCGGCGATCTTGTTCACGCTTGCAAATGGCATGGTTCTATTTTACAGAGATCAGGGATCAGGAGGCGGTTTCATGCTTTCGCGGGTTGACTACGACCATGGACGACCGGTCCCTGATCTCTGATCTCCGACCTCTATCGTGCGGTACATTGATAGGGTGACAGACAATCTGATTCTCGTTACGCTGCTGGTGAAGCTGGGCGTGGTTGCCTCGGTGGCCAGCGTGCTGGCGCGGGTGCGCACCTTCCGGCGGCTGTTCTTTGCCGAGCAGCGCCGACGGCGGCAAACGTTGGGTCTGCTGGCATTTTTTCTGGTGCCGCTTACGCTGGGCGTGTGGATTCGGCTCTGCTGTGCCCAACTTTCTGGCTGCGGATATTTCATTTGAGGCAGAGATCCTGCTGGGCCTGCTTGTGGGGCCGGGATGGGCGATGCTGGGAGGCGCGGTGCTGTCGGTTCCGGCGGTTCTGCACCACGAGTACCTGGCGCTGCCATTCAACGTGCTGCTGGGACTGGGTGCGGGGCTGCTGGGACGCTTTGTGGAGCCGGAAGAGATCTGGTCGTTCACGCCGTTCATTGATCTGAGCCTTTACCGCTGGGTGCGGCGCAATCTGATCAAGCCGCGCATCGACCGGCAGTTTTTGATGCTGTTTCTGATTGTGGCGGCGGAGGCTTGCCGGGATTGGCTGGCGCAGCTTTTCCGCACCGGCTGTTTGCGCTGCTGGCCAACCAACCTTGGCTGCAGGTGCTGGTGTGGCTGTGCGCGCCGATCGGTGGTGGGCATTGCGCTGAAGGTTTGGAATGCGCTGCGCATCGAGTTGAAGCTTGAAGAGCAGAAGCGGCTGCTGCTGGAGGCGCGGCTGGATGCTTTGCAGCGGCAGATTAATCCGCATTTCCTTTTCAACACGCTCAATTCCATTGCCTCACTGGTGCGCATGAAGCCGGAGCTGGCGCGGGAGATGACGGTGAAGCTGGCCAATATTTTGCGGGCGCTGCTGAAGGACCACGATACCTATGTTCCGTTGCGCGAGGAACTTAGTTTTACGGACGATTATCTGGATATCGAGGTGGTGCGCTTTGGCGCGGAAAAGCTGAGGGTGCAGAAGGAGATCGATCCGCGGACGCTGGAGGTTCTGGTGCCCAGCATCCTGCTGCAGCCGCTGATTGAAAACAGCATCAAGCACGGGCTGGAGCCGCGCCTCAGCGGTGGAACGGTGACCTTGCGCAGCCGGCTCAATGGGGATCGGGTGCTGATTGAAGTGGCCGACGACGGGGTGGGGATGGGCAACCGGCCAGCTTCGGCGCTGCGCCGCAACGGGGCCGGCATTGGAATGAAGAATGTGCAGGAGCGGCTGGAAGTGCTCTATGGCAACCAGGCGCGGTTTGAGGTGGTCAGCAATCCGGGACGGGGGACGCTGGTTTCGATTGAGATTCCGGCGCATTTGCCGGATGCGGTTTGAACCGCGCGTAATCCTCCGTCCCCAAAAGCTAACCTTCCGCGGCCGGAATTGCACAGCTCTTCGCTGTATCCTCAGATCATGGTGCGTTTCACGGTGCTGGCTTCGGGCTCCAAGGGCAACTGCACGGTTATCTCCGGCGGGCGGACCCGCGTTCTGCTGGATGCCGGGCTAAGCTGCAGAGAGCTGTTCCGGCGCATGCGGCTGGCCGGCGAGGATCCGGAGACGCTGGATGCCATCGTCATTACCCACGAGCATTCCGACCATGTGAACGGGCTGGCGGTGACGGCGCGAAAGCTGAAGATTCCGGTTTACTTTACCGAGAGTACGCATCGCGCGTGGATGCGCTGGCTGACGCCACGGCGGCAGATGACCTATGCGCAGTGGCTGGAGCAGTGCCGGAGGCAGGCGGCGGAGCGGCAGGCGGAGGCCGACGCGGCGGGTATGGAGGGTGAGCCAGACGAAGCGGATGAGGCGGAGTTGCAGATCGAAGCCGCAGCGGTTGAACCGCCCGTTGAGGCGGCTTCAGAGCAGCAGCTGTCGAGGAAGGTAGATCCTGCGTGGCTGCCTGCTGTCGAGTACTTTGAGGCTGGTAAGCCTTTCGAGATCGGCGATATTGCCATCAGCCCGTTTACCGTTCCACACGATGCGGCTGACCCGGTGGGATTTGTATTTGAGGCCGAAGGGGTAAGGATGGCATACGCTACCGACCTGGGGTATATACCGCCCAACGTCAAGGCGCAACTCAATGGTGTGGACCTGTTGATGCTGGAATCGAACCACGACCTGGAGATGCTGCGCGACGGACCCTACCCCTGGCAGGTGAAGCAAAGGGTTCTTTCACGGGTGGGTCACCTTTCGAACGAGGCAGCGGCGGAGTTCCTTGAGGGAGGGCTATGACGGGCAGGCGGCTTATGTGATCCTTGCGCATCTCTCTGAAAGCAATAATCTTCCCGATCTGGCGAGGGTTACGGCGGAGCGCGCATTGAACGGCAGGGCCAGCTTGTTGGCCAACCGGCTGTTGCTGGCGATGCAGCACGAGATTCTTTCGAGTATTAAATTTTAAGAAATTTGGACTATAATGGCTGGACGGGCATCACTCTGTACCAGAGGTAGATTGGCAGGGAAGGGGCCGAGGTTATTCCGCCGCGGCGCCGCAAGGCGAAGAACCGCCGAATTAGATAAAAGCGGGCGGAGCATCTTGAGAATCTCTTGCCTTCTGTTGCACTATGAGCCGCGCGACCGATAGCGGACCAGCAAATCCTTTGCAAAGTGAGTCTTTACGTATATGGCAAGTACAAATTGTACAGACAGAGTAGTAGGCGCCATCCTGGCAAGCTGGCGTTACGACATCTCAGGGATTTACCCGGAGATGCGCAAGGACTACGAGCAGCATTTTGTCGAATGCGCCCACTGCCGCGGCCGGCAGAAGTTTCACCGCGGCCTCGATGTGACCCTGGCTGTTCTTACTTCCTTGGCAGTCTTCTTTTTTCTCTTTGCACTGGCGGTTCTTCATCACATCAAGGCGCTGGAGCACGTGGCCTTCAAGGTCTTCGGGCTGGACGTCTTCGATATGTACCACATGTTTGTTTCGGCCGGTATTGCGGGGCTTTGTTTCTCAGTGATTGCGTTTGTGCTGGTGCTTACGGCAACGCCTGTTCCGTCTTACCTGGGCGGCATTGCGGCGGAGCGCGCCAAGCTGATCGAGGAGCGGCTGCCCGCGGCTATCAAGGCGATGCGGCCAAGGTAAGAAGAGTTCGGTGCCTTAAAAAGTTAGGGGCCTCCCATACGGGAGGCCCTTGTGCGCTTAGGGCATGAACGATTGCCAACTAATGACTCGCCACGCCGGTGGTGGCAGCTTTATTTACCGCCGCTTCGATTTGCGCGGCGTCTCCCAGATAATAATGACGAATAGACTTCAGGTTCTCGTCGAGTTCCTGAACCATGGGCACGCCGGTGGGAATGTTGAGATCGACAATCTTATCGTCCGGCACGTCTTCAAGGTACTTCACCAGCGCCCGCAGGCTGTTGCCGTGGGCCGCGATCAACACCTGCTTGCCTGACCGGATGCTGGGAGCAATCAATTCGTGCCAGCAGGGCAGAAAGCGGTCTACTGTGTCCTTCAGGCATTCGGTGAGGGGAAGCTGTTGTTTTGTGAGGCTGTGATAGCGGGGATCCTTTCCCGGATAGCGCGGATCGGACTCCTCCAGCGCGGGGGGGCGAATGTCGTAACTGCGGCGCCAGATTTTTACCTGATCTTCTCCATACTTGGCTGCCGTCTCAGCTTTGTTGAGGCCTTGGAGCGCCCCATAATGGCGTTCGTTGAGCCGCCAGTCGCGTTGTACCGGGATCCACATCAGGTCCATCTCGTCCAGCGCGATCCATAGAGTGCGTATCGCTCGCTTCAGCACCGAAGTGAAGGCGAGGTCGAAGTGGAATCCCTGCTCCTTCAGCATCCGGCCGGCCTGGCTGGCCTCTTCTCTGCCTCTCTCCGACAAGTCAACATCCGTCCAACCGGTAAACAGGTTTTCTTTGTTCCAGATGCTCTCTCCATGGCGTAACAGAACCACTTTGTACATTTCAATACTCTCTTTCCTGGGTGCAGTATTTGTGAAATTTCTGGGCCAGCACAATGGCATTGTTGGTGGTTTCGGCACGGTGGCCCCATCCGTCAAGGATGGTTAGAACGAGGAGACGTTTAGACATAGTCGGTTTCCTTTGGAATCAAACGGACTGGATTTGCTGCGCCTTTGCGCCGGTACTTATCGGGAACTCGCCTATTGATGTAAAGTTTCGCAACCTCTGGTTCTGCATCCTTTCCTACAAAACCAATTCGGCCTGGGATATCCTCGGCCAGCAAAGGAAAGTTCTTCTTTGTAGCATCCAGCCAATCCTTGGGCCGAAATGCGCCAACCACTATCCCTCGGCGATGCGCTAAGACAAGCTTGTAATCCTTAGCGTTGTTTTTGTTAAGTCGCCACACACTCCGTACAGCCTCGTATACGTTCTTTCCTTCTTCATAGCTCTTTCCAATTGAAATGAGGATCAGCGGTTCTCTTGCTTTGAATGGCTCTGCTTTATAATCTGCGACGATTTCCTCGACATGCCTACATCCATAGTCGCTAGATTCATGCCCGCCAACTACATTGGTTAGACCCGGATATGCATCAATCAGAGCCGCTTCAATCTGAAAAG
The DNA here is from genome assembly GCA_963839225.1 of uncultured Acidobacteriaceae bacterium. Classification (GTDB taxonomy): domain Bacteria; phylum Acidobacteriota; class Terriglobia; order Terriglobales; family Acidobacteriaceae; genus Telmatobacter. Next base: position 3,993 of record CAWIVA010000091.1, on the reverse strand, counting down.
CAATTTTCCCTGTTTCAATATTGTGGCGATGGATCACATGACCGACATCAAGTCCCAAGGCTAAGATCGCCTTTATGCGACTGGATTTTAGTTCTGCAGTGTCTTCGTCCTTATTTGTCTTTAACACACCCTTCGCATGCTGGAAAACCCGGTCAGCTTTTCCCTTGCCAACATAGAATGTTTCGCCATTTCGAGGATCAATAAGTCGGTAAACATACCACTTCAGTTGCGCCGCCACTCCCGGCGGAAATTTGTCTCTTTGCATGATGTCGTTCTCCGTTAATCGGGTACCCCAGGCCCGCTTTTGGGACCTGGGATATGACAAAGCTTATGCGAGCGAAAAGCGAGCGTCTGCCCCACCGCAGGTGGTTAGTCGTTGTAGTTCAGGCTTTCCAGGCCGAGGTAGACCGCGCCGGAGCCGAGTTCTTCTTCGATGCGGAGCAACTGGTTGTACTTGGCGATGCGGTCGGTGCGGCTTGCCGAGCCGGTCTTGATCTGGCCTACGCCGGTGGCTACGGCCAGGTCGGCGATGAAGGTGTCTTCGGTTTCGCCGGAACGATGGCGATATACCGAGGCGTAGCCATAACGACGGCCCAGGTCGATAGCTTCCAGCGTCTCGGTGACGGTGCCGATCTGGTTGAGCTTGATGAGGATGGAGTTAGCCACGCCCTCTTCGATGCCGCGCTGCAACAGCTTGATATTGGTGCAGAAGATATCGTCGCCTACCAATTGAATGCGGCTGCCGAGCTTGTCAGTGAGGATCTTCCAGCCTGCCCAGTCGCCTTCGGCCAGACCGTCTTCGAGGGAGACGATTGGGTATTGACGAATCCAGTTGTCGTAGAAGGCGACCATCTCTTCGCTGGACAGCTCACTCTTGTCGCCCTTCTTGAAGACGTACTTCTTCTTTTCCGCGTCATAAAACTCACTCGATGCGGGATCGAGGGCGATCGAGATCTGCTCGCCGGGCTTGTATCCGGCAGCTTCAATGGCTTCGAGGATGAGTTCGATGGCCTCTGCATTGGACTTGAGCGAGGGTGCAAAGCCGCCCTCGTCGCCGACGGCGGTGTTGTATCCCTTCTTCTTCAGCACGCCCTTGAGGGAGTGAAAGGTCTCAGCGGCCCAGCGCAGAGCCTCACTAAAACGCTCTGCGCCGACCGGCATGATCATGAACTCCTGGAAGTCAACATTGAGTCCGCGTGCGCCCCGCCGTTGAGGACATTGAGCATGGGCGTGGGAAGAATGCTGGCATTGACGCCGCCCAGATAGCGGTAGAGGGGAATCTCCAGGGTCTGGGCCACGGCGCGGGCAGCGGCCATGGAGACGGCGAGAATGGCGTTGGCGCCGAGCTTGGATTTGTTGGGCGTGCCGTCGAGGGCGATCATGGTCTGGTCGAGGAGCCGTTGATTGGCTGCGTCCATGCCTTCCAGCTCGGGCGCGATGATGGATCCACATTTTCAACGGCCTGCAGGACGCCCTTGCCACCGAAGTGGCTTTTATCGCCGTCACGCAACTCCACGGCCTCATGCTCGCCGGTGGAGGCGCCCGAAGGCACAATGGCGCGGCCTAAAGCGCCGCTTTCCAGGATTACGTCCGCTTCAACGGTGGGGTTGCCGCGCGAGTCAAGAACTTCGCGGGCGCGAATGGCAACGATCTCAGTCATATCAGTCCTCATGATGCGGTGCTGCAGCCGGGTCTTCAGTTGCGGACGGCGATCCACGGCAAGATTTTCTCCGGCGGCGCTTTGAATGGTGCTCAGAAGCTCCTGCACGATCGGATTCTCCACTTCGGACAGCGCTCACTTGTGCTGTTGTACTCTTCAGATTCTAACAAACCTGGCGACTGCGTAGAGTGTGAGGGACCAGGGACCCGAGCAAAAGTTCTGCGAATAGGAGTCGACCGGCTCCAGGGTTTCCTGTCTTGATTCGTGCCGTGCGCGGCACCTGACGGGAGGTCAGTGCGAACTCAGATGCCGATCGGCGCTAATCTTAATCTGGAGGAGTGGGCACGGAGGCCAAGCGTCAGCCCAATGAAACTCTTTGGCGCTGCCGGGGTCTAACTCAGTGGGGGCGTGTGCCCGCGAAAAGGAGTCTTAATGAATCGTCTGATTCTTATATGCACGATGTTTGTTGCCGCTGCTATGGCCGTGGGAGCGCAGGAGGCAAGCCAGTCCAGCGCTTTTCAGGGGACTTCGAATCCGCCTTCGGATGAACAGATTACGACCAGCGATGCTCCCGCTCCGAAGCCGCCGGCAGGGCGACCTGTTTACAGTCAGCCCATTGCGCCTGTTGAAGTGCAGGTCCAGCCGCGGCCCACTTCTGTGAACCGCTCTAGCAACTACCCGGACCCGGACTCTGGAATTGTGAATGGAAGTTCCCAGCGTGAACAACTCTTGCAGAATCGGGCCTATGCGAACGATCCGGATGGGGATATTGTGCATTTGCGTGCGCGGCGGCCGGGAGAGATCGTCGAGGGAACGAGCATTCGCGTACGGCTGCTCGAGCGGCTTTCGACCTCAGACAGCGAGGTGGGTGAGAAGTTCCGTACCAAGGTTGCCTCCGATGTGTTGCAGGACGGGCAGGTTCTGATTCCTGCCGGAGCGGAGATTGACGGGCGGGTGACGCAGGTTTCAAGCGGCCACCTGGGCGGTCACGGCACCATGCACCTGAATCCGGAGGTGGTGATTCTGCCCGACGGCACGCGCTACAGGCTGCACGCTGAGATCAGCGGAACTCCCGGCTCGCATACCCGGATTGGCGGCGAAGGCGCAATCAACCCCGGATCGCGGGTGAGGAAAGACGAGGTGGAATACGGCGGAGCGGTGGGCGCGGGGGTGGTCACCGGGGCTGTCCTCGGCGGACCGGCGGGCGCTGTTACCGGCGGTTTGATTGGCGCTGGAGCGATTACGGTCCACCTGATGGTGGACCATCCGCAGGCTACGCTGGAGGAGGGCGCGCCGCTGCTTTTTACGCTGACTGAACCGCTGGATCTGGTGCCCGCGGAGAATGTGGTTCCGACGCAGAATGCTACTCCTGCGGAGAATGTGGTGCCGGAAGCAAGTGTGAACTAGATTAGGGTTTGACGAGTTTGCAATTCAGCGAGTCAGCTGCTGTGTTTATGCTCTTGCGGACCAAAAATAGGCGATTCACTTTCCATACGATGGAGGTTTATCGCGCATTCCTCTTTGGCTTAGACCGGGGGTAATGCGTCTACCACTGGTACTCCGGGGGGTGGGGTGAAGTGAAAAGTCTGGGGCGGGATCGGCTTGTTGGGTACCTCGCCGGAGAACGCGAAGCGGGTTAGAGCGCCGTCGGTTTCTTCAATTTCAATTCCAGTAATGATTCCTTCGGCCGTTACGGTGAGGGTGAGGCGCGCGACGCGCTTTTCCTGGCCTTTGGGCTGGCCGGTGAGGGTGAAGAGACCGCCGGGGCCGGCAGCAAGCGACAAGTTGCTAATCTCCTTTTCAAGTTTTGTGTGACCCAGCAGGAAACGCAGCGGGGAACGCAAGTCATTGAGCTGGCCGGCAGGAATGCGCTGGACTTGAGAGTCGCCGCGTGAGTAGAACCAAGCGTACCTGCCGTCGATCAGGCAGAGCTTGCCGGCTGGAGAGTTGTAATCCCATCTCATGCGGCCAGGCTTGAGCAATTGCAGGGTTCCACTCTCGGAAAGCCTGATTCCCAGCCCTTCATAACTCTCTGTAAAGCCGGCCTGAAGGGAATGCAGCTGGTTGTAATGCAGGTCGACCTTGTGCGCAAGGCTGTGCGCCGCATCGGGCGGAGCGGCTGACTGAGAGTTTGCCGGGAACACGCACGTCAGTAGTGCGGCGGCCGTAATGGGACCGCCGCGCTTGAAAAAGGTGCCCAGGCTCATTGGCTGAGGGGCTGAGTGCAGTTTGTGCCGCCGGCGGGATCGAAAGTGATGGCGCCGAACTGGTCACTGCAGAAGCCGCGATCCCCAGTTGTGTGCACGGTCTGTGGAACGGCAGTGATTTTGTAT
>CAWIVA010000090.1:0-23846 GCA_963839225.1 uncultured Acidobacteriaceae bacterium | reverse complement strand
CTGAAACACCGGACGTTTGAGCCGGAGCTGGTTGTGTCGCCGGGCAAAGAGAGGTTGTGGCGCAACTGAAGAAGGCGGCGGCGAAGGCGGACGAGATTTTTCTGGCGCCTGACCCGGACCGCGAGGGCGAGGCGATTGCGTACCACCTGGCGCTGCAACTGGGGACCAATGCGAAGGAAAGAAAAAAGATTCGCCGCGTGACCTTCAACGAGATTACGAAGAAGGCGGTGCAGGAGGCGTTCCATCACGCGCGGGATCTGGATCAGAATCTGATTGATTCGCAGCAGACGCGGCGGGTTCTGGACCGGCTGGTGGGATACCAGATTTCGCCGCTGCTGTGGGATAAGGTGCGGCGGGGGCTTTCGGCGGGTCGCGTGCAGACGGTGGCGGTGCGGCTGATTGTGGAGCGGGAGCGGGAGATTGGCGCGTTTGGCCCGGTGGAGTACTGGACGCTGGATGCGCATTCTCCATCCGGAGAAGCATGCGGACAAAGCTTCAAAGCGCGCTTCGTGGGCATTGATGGAGAGCCGGCGCGGGTTGCGAACGGGCAAGGACAAGGACGGCAAAGAGCAGTTCATTGCCAACGCGCTGCCGGATAAGAAGCAGATGGACGAGGTGATGGCGGCGCTGGAGAAGGCGCAATGGTCGCTGGCTTCGGTTCAGTCAAGAGAGCAGCAGAGAAGGCCGCTGGCGCCGTTCATCACCAGCCAGTTGCAGCGCGATGCATCAAGCAAGCTGGGATTCAACGTGCGGCGCACGATGGGCGTGGCGCAGCGGCTGTATGAGGGCATCGACTGGGCGCCGAGGGCACGGTCGGCCTGATCACCTATATGCGTACCGATTCGCCGCGTGTTGCGCCGGAGGCGATTGCAGGGGCGCGGGAGTGGATCGGCAAGCAGTTGGGAGCGAAGTATCTGCCTGCGACGCCGAATGTGTACAAGGGCAAGAAGGACGCGCAGGATGCGCACGAAGCGATTCGTCCGACGGATGCGTCGCGGACGCCGGAGTCGATTGCGCGCTATCTGACCGAAGAGCAACTGAAACTCTATCGGCTGATCTGGCAGCGGTTTGTGGCTTCGCAGATGATGCCGGCGGTGTTTGACGTGACCACGGCGAAGATTGCCGCGGTGAGCGCGAAGACGGGCAAGACCTACGACTTCAGGGTCAGCGGATCGGTGCTGCGGTTCGACGGCTTCCTGAAGGTCTACGAGTGCTGGAAGATAAGAAGGACGAGGACGACGAGAGCGGCAGCAACAAGCTGCCCAACCTGGACAACGTGAAGAAGCTGGAGTTGGAGAAGCTGGAGCGGAGCAGCATTTTACCCAGCCGCCGCCGCGCTATAACGAAGCTTCGCTGGTGAAGGTGCTGGAGGAGCGGGGCATCGGACGGCCTTCGACTTATGCGTCGATCATCAACACGATTCAGGACCGCGAGTACGTGGTGAAGCACGGATCGCGGGCGGTTTTATCCCACCGAGATTGGGGTGGTGGTTTGCGATCTGCTGGTGAAGAATTTTCCGTACATCTTCGATATCGCGTACACGGCCAAGCTGGAAGAGGAACTGGACGATATTGAAGAGGGCAAGGAGAAGTGGACCGACCTGATGAACGGCTTCTACGGCTACTTTGAGGAGGAGCTGAAGGTTGCCGGCAAGAACATGGAAACATCAAGCGGATGGAGCAGGAGACGAACGAGAAGTGCGACTGTGCGGGGCGCCGCTGCTGCTGAAGTGGGGCAAGTTCGGCAGCTTCTATGCGTGCTCGAAGTATGACAAGAAGGACCCGGCGAGCTGCACGTTTACGAAGGAAAACATTGCGGCCAAGCCGGACATGAATACGCCGGAGGGGCAGGAAGCGGGCGAGACAGGAAGAGTACTGCGATAACTGCGGGCGGGTGATGGTGCTGCGGCGCGGGATCTTCGGGCCGTTCATGAGTTGCCCAGGGTATAACGAAGATCCGCCCTGCAAGACGTTCAGGAAGCTGAGCCAGAAGCAACAGCAGAAGCAGAATACTGCGCAGCCGACGGGCGAGGATTGCCCGGCTTGCGGCAAGCCGTTGGTGCTGCGGCAGGGGGCTTTTGGGGAGTTTGTTTCCTGCTCGGGTTATCCGAAGTGCAAGTATGTGAAGCAGAACTTGATTGAAGGGTTGAAGTGCCCCAAGTGCGGGACCGGGGACCTGGCGGAGCGCAAGGCTCGGCGGGGGAACGTGTTCTGGGGCTGCACGAATTATCCGAAGTGCGACTTTACGTCGAATAGCAAGCTCGGTCCCGGAGAAATGCCCGGAGTGCGGAAGCCCATATCTGGTGGAGAAAACACTGCGGTCGGGGATTTTTCTGGAATGCCCGAACAAGAAGAAGACGGCCGAGGAGATGGCGCCCGAAGAAGCGCGCGAAGAAAGCGTGCGGAGCCGGAAAAGAACCGGTGGAGTGCAGCTATTCGAAGCGCATTGGAGATGCGCCGGCGATGCCGACTGCCGAAACACATGGGCCGGTGGTGGAGACGAAGGCCAAGAAGAAGGATGGCAAAAAGGCGCTACAACCGGCTTAATGAGCACAGGCCTCAATGTGCTTTCTGGGTTTTGGCCTTCGGTTTGGCGCCTGTGTCCGGCCATTTTTTCTTCAGCTCGTCAAAGAGCCTGCCGACCGGCATTTCGCGGTAGTGCTGCAGTTTTCTGTCTGACTTGAGGTCTTCGTAGTGCGGCGAGTCCTTAGGTCCCTCAAACAGCGCATCCACGATATGCTGCCCCAACCGGCGGTAGCTTTCGAATTGCGATTCAGAGAACCATTGGTCTGTCGTTGACTGGTGGGGAAACGTTGGGTTTGCGGTCTGATAGTTGAGCACGTCCGAAGGTTCCTCTCCGGTGAGAGAGGCCTTGATATACAGAAGAATTCCTTTTGCGCCCTCGGGATCGGCCATATCGTAGTGGATTGTCCCGAAGACAAAATGCTGCGAGGTGAGCTTCTTGGCATCGCTGTTATTTTTTCCTTCGCTTGCACCGCTGCTTTTGGGAACCAACGGCGATGTGCCGATCTCGATCTCGACACCGATATCCTGGCGGCACTTGCGGATGGCATTGCCCAGGTCATCGAAGGAGTAGTTGGGGTCGGCGCCGGCGTCGCAGGCGATGATGAATTTGCAGCGGCGCTTGACGAGTTCGTAGATGCCGAGATTTTCAAAGTGTCCGCCGTCGGAGAGATAGACGTACTTTGCGTTGTCGTTGGTGAGGCCGAGCAATTCGCTTATAAGCTGGTTCAGACCAACGGTGGGCCCCGGTAGAAACCAGGTATCGTTGTTTCTTGGATTGCCCGCCCAGAATCCGAGACGCACGTTGAAGAAGGTCATCAGAATCGCGAGCGACGGCGACGTATGGTAACCCATATTGGGACTGGCCGCCGCGCCGGAGATGCTCATTGCGGTTCCAACGAAGAATCCTCCGTCTTTGTATGCATACTGCTCCGTCATCCGGTAGGCGTATTTGGAGATGTGCGCTTCATCTTTTTCGCGCAGATAGTCTCTTTCGAGGTTTGCCTGCTCGATCCAGGTATCGAAGCCGCAACGAAACGGGGTCATGGGAAAAGATTCCGCCTTGCGCTCCTGCCAGGCGAGTTCTCTGGAATTGACCAGGTTCAGCGTGCTGTTGAGGATGGGCAGCGGGCCGGAATAGCACTGGGAGCTGCGCAGGCTGGAGAGGAATAGATCGTCGCGGCAATCGAGGCCTGAAAATGGATTTTCCGAGCGTCTTTCGTGAGTGGCTCCCAGATAGCAGCGCACCAGGCGGTTCCTGTACATCAGGTTCATGGAAAATTCGTTGAGGTCAACTCGATAGGAGAGCCACACACAAACGCCGAAAACCAAGAGGCAGGCCAGAATCAGCCAGCCGTTTGTCGCCTGGTGCAGCAGCGTGAAGTGGGCATGGACATAGGCCGGAGAACCGGTTGAAGGCGAGGCAGGCGCGGTTGCCGTGCCGTTCACGGTCAGCGTTCCCGACGCTATATTTCCATTGACCTTCAGCACCCAGCCGGCAACTTTTTCCACCGTGGGGCTCTCTGCCAGAAATGAATTCCAGGCCGCTTGCATGCCATCTCGGGCCAAATAAAGCCGCGCCAGAATCAACTCCAAAGAGAGCGACAGCAGCGACAGCAGTCCCACGATGAAAACGTAGGGCGTGAACGAGAGCAGCCTTGAGGTCATGCTTTGCGGATCGTCACCGACGGTCTTCGCATTTTTCCCTCCCAGCACGCCAGCCAAGGTGCTGCCTGCCCAGGCTGCCAGTCCCGCCGCCTTGACCCAACCGCGCAGCCACAACAATCCGAGTGGTGCGTAGATGGCCACTGAAAATCCCGCCATCCAAAAGATGGCGAGGATGAGAATCCATCCGGCGACGCGCGCCCACCATTCCCGGTAGGGATCGTAGAACGATCGACCCATCAGGCCCACTTTAAGCGTGCACGCGGCCAGGAAGATCAGCACAGTGAGCGGGAATGCCAAGCTCAGCATGTGCCAATCAGCTCCCGGCCAGGACCGCATCGGCGTGAAGGCCTGGCGACTGGCCGCGAGCATGAGGAACCCGGCCACCGCTCCCGCTGCCAGGGAGGCGAAAAACCAGGACAGCATTTTCACATAAGGGACCCCCTCCCATTGCAGAGACACCGTAATTGCTGAAACGATGCACAGCGGCAGGCCAAGCAGTACCATCCCCCCTAAAGGCCACCAGTAAGTATTCTGGGGCGCGTCCCAGTTGCCGGCGTGCGGCCACAACCAGGCGACCAAAATCCACAGCGCCAGGAAGACGGGCGCAACTATTGTGAGCAGTACCCAGCGCTGATCGTATGGCAGAAGCCACGGGTATTTCTTCCCGGGAACCGGTCCTTCCCGCGGTTGCTGGATGCAATAGTTTGGCTGCGCACAATCGATCAGGCCCTTCAGGTTCCCAGCGCCGATTGACAACGCACCGGTCAAGAGCAGGAAGACCGCGGTTGGCGCGAGCCACGGACACACGGAGGACATGGGCCATAGATTCGTGAGCCACGGGCCCGTGAAAAAAAGAGGCACAGCATGTGTGAGCCAGACGGCGATGTAGGGAAGCAGCAGGAGCGTGAACGAGAACAGAATCAGAACGGACTGGTTGAGAAACAGATTGCGCAGATAAATGGCAATCACCGTCCAGGTGTCGGCTCCAAACGCACCGAGCCGCGGCGTGAGATAGTTGCTGAAATCGCGCAGGAAACGGATGGGCGGCGGCTCGGTATGCGATTTCTGGTCCGCCCATTCCTGCATTTCCACGCTCCTGGGGCGCGCGGTTCGGGTGGGGCGCAGCTGCTCCTCTACCGCATCAATTCCCTCGCGAATGTGAGGGCCGGCCGGATGCTTCTTATCCTGCTCTGGAGCGCTACGCTTGATCCAGGCCTCGAGCCAGTTTCCGATGTAACCGCCCCCCGAGACCGTGGAGAGGTAATCGAAGGCTCGCACCTTGTTGTATTGAGCCAGGCCCTGAAGCACCCCGAGATTGAAAGTAGCGCTGCGAATGCCACCGCCAGAAAACGCGAGACCGGCGAGCTCCAACTTTCGGGCCTGGCCCACGACAAACTTTGCTTCTTCGGCCGCCTCTTTTCCTTCTATGTTGTCTCGCCCGCTTTTTCCAGCATCAGCGGCGATATTCAATAGGTGCTTTCGCTCGAGTATTTCGTTTTGCGTCAACGCACCGGAATTAATCCCGCGCCTCGCGCGCAGAGCTTCAACTTCCACCAGTTCTTCCGCCAGAGCCTGAGCAAAACATACTGCGTGGTCCCTGGTGTTCGCCTGGTCATTGCTCGACGGATTCGCCATAAGGTCCTTCTTTACCACTTTCGTTCAAGGGGAACCAGTATTTGGGCCGTTCCCGGGGTTGGCCCGACCGATGAAGCAGGGAACGCGCAGACAGCAGGCGTCAGCCAGCGGGATTTCATGATTCTCGCATATTTTTTGAGGGGTAATTTAGAAAAACAGCTTTTGGATTATGGGTACAGCAATGCGGCTGAATTCCATTATGTTATGTCTGGAGTTTTTGTCAGAATACGTGCATCGCCCGGCTGGCTTCGCCGGGGAATCCCAGGACAAATGAGGAGAATGCTGAAATGTGGCTCCTCCCAGGCCCGGAGAGCCGGACCTGGGATACCTGGTGCGCGATTTTTGGGGCCCGTTATGTGTTAGAACGGCGGCGGACATCTTTCCTGTCGTGTTCCACCTTGGTATCATGGCGCGTCTCACTTTTCTTGTTGAGATCTCGCGCTGAATCCTTCACGTTGCCCCAGGCTTTCTCGGCTTTGCCTTTCACCTGTTGCGCGGCACCCTCAGCCTGTGTTTTTGTATCTCCCGTCCATTCTCCAACCTGGCGCTTGGCGCGCCCGACTGAATCATCGATGGCGCCTTTTACTCTGTCCTTGTCCATATTTCCCTCCGGGGATGTTCCGATGTCTCAACGGTTCTTTGGCATGGAATTATGCCCGTTCCTTACTCCGTCTTCAAGGCGAACCGGTCTTGGATCGTGGTCAGACCACAGGCCTGCGGCCTGAAATCAGCTGAATAAGCAGCACGACCAGCGCGATTACAAGCAGCACGTGAATGAACCCACCCAGCGTGTAGGAGCTGACCACGCCCACCAACCACAGGACCAGCAGGATCACAAAGATTGTCCAAAGCATCTATTTACCTCCACCCAGGGCTTACCGACCTATTGGGCATAGGTGCGAACGGCCACAGTAACAGCTTGGATGCCGGGCAGCGGAGTGCGGTTTCTTGTTTTTTGTGAAGAATTTGAGATGCGTCCGGCAGCGACGTCATCGAGTGTCTGAAAAGGTACAGACGGGTGCCAGATGGATTTGCCCAAGCGGAAAACTAAAAACCCGCGGAAAGCCTGCCCAGAGCGCAGTTGAAAAGAGTGAGGCACCGCGATGGGGCAAGTTGAAATAAGCCGGGCGAGATCGTGCTTGCAGAATCACCTTCGCCATAGCATGATGGAAGTTGATTTTGGTTAGCGATTCCCCAGGAGGATTCTCATGAAGCATATTCTGTCTATGCTTTTAGTTGCTTTGGCAACGATCGCGGCCACAGCTTCAGATTCCACTACGATCAACGGCTGGATATCGGACTCCATGTGCGGGGCCCATCACGCCGGAAGCGGCGCAGCGTGCGTGAAGAAGTGCATCAAGGGAGGCGAAAAGCCGGTGTTTGTGGACGAGGCCAAAAAGGAAGTGTGGAGTATCGACAATCCGGAAGCCGTGAAGGCCTTCTATGGCGACCACGTGACCGTGTCCGCGAGCGCCAACACCGCCGCAAAGAGCATGCACATCGACTCGATCGCGGCGGCGCATTAGGAGCGTAACGGCGATTCGGTGGGTTGAGTTTGTGGGTTCCCACCCTAGCCGCAAAAACAAGAGTGCGGCGAGGGTGAGGCACCCGGATTGTTGTGCAATATAAATGAATCCCAGGCCCCAAAATCTAGGCCGGGGCACCCGAACTCAAAACCCCTGTAACGCACCTGCAATCTGCTCAAAGGCAACAAGGGCGCAGCCGATTGGCCGCGCCCTTGTTCATTGCGTTGTGCGATCAGTTACTTGTTGCTGTGGCCGCCTGAGCCCTTTTCTTCAAGAGCGGCTTGCGCCGCTGCCAGCCTTGCCGTGAGCAACCGGAAGGGCGAGCAGGAGACGTAGTTCAGGCCGATCCTGTGGCAGAACTTGACGGACTCGGGATCGCCGCCGTGCTCGCCGCAGATGCCAACCTTGAGGTTGGAGCGGGTTTTGCGGCCGTTGGTGGTGGCCATCTGGACCAGTTGGCCAACGCCGGCCTGGTCGAGCGTGGCGAAGGGATCCTGCTTGAAGATGCCGTACTTGAGATAGGCGGGCAGGAAGTTGTTGATGTCGTCGCGGCTGATGCCGAAGGTGGTCTGGGTCAGGTCGTTGGTGCCGAAGCTGAAGAACTCGGCTTCTTCGGCGATCTGATCCGGCGGTGAGAGCCGCGCGGGGCAGCTCGATCATGGTGCCTACCATGTAGTCGACCTTGACGCCCTTTTCCTTGAAGACATCTTCGGCGACGCGGCGGATGATGGCGGACTGGTTGCGCATCTCCTCGATGGAGCCGATGAGCGGAACCATGATTTCGACATGCGGATCGCCGCCCTTGCTCTTGACCGCGACGGCGGCTTCGAGAATGGCGCGAACCTGCATTTCGGTGATCTCGGGGAAGGCGATGCCGAGACGGCAGCCGCGCAGGCCGAGCATGGGGTTCTGCTCGTGGAGCTCTTCGACCCGCGCCAGCAGCGGACGCAGTTCCTTGAGCTTGGGCGAACGGGGTTTGGTGTCCTGGAGGTGCTGGATTTCAACCAGCAGGTCCTCGCGCTTGGGCAGGAACTCGTGCAGCGGCGGATCGAGGAGGCGGATGGTTACGGGCAGCGACTCCATGGACTTGAAGAGGCCTTCAAAGTCCGCGCGCTGCATGGGCAGGAGCTTCTTGAGGGCCGCGCGGCGGGTTTTTCTCGTCCTGGCCAGGATCATGGTGCGCATGTGCTCGATGCGGTCTTCAGCAAAGAACATGTGCTCGGTGCGGCAGAGGCCGATGCCTTCGGCGCCGAAGAGGCGAGCGTTTTTGGCGTCGCGAGGAATGTCGGCGTTGGCGCGGATCTTGAGTCGGCGAACGGGATCGACCCAGCTCATGAACTTGACCAGATCAGGATCGTCGGGCTGGGCATCCAGGGTCTTGAGCTTGCCATCGATGACGCGGCCGGTGGTGCCGTCGAGCGAGATCCAGTCGCCCTGCTTGAAGACCTTGCCCTTGACGCGGAGTTCCTTTTTGGCTTCGTCGACCTTGAGGTCGCCGGCGCCGGCTACGCAGCACTTGCCCATGCCGCGGGTGACGACAGCGGCGTGAGAGGTCATGCCGCCGCGCGAGGTGAGAATGCCGGCGGCAACTTCCATGCCGGCGATATCTTCAGGGGTGGTTTCGCCGCGGACGAGGATGATGACCGGGTAGCTGCCGTTGGCGTGGTGCTTGACGGCATCCTCGGCGGTAAAGACGATTTGGCCGACAGCGGCGCCGGGCGATGCGGGCAGGCCGGTGGCCAGGACTTCAATCTTCTCGCCCTTTTCGACCAGGCGGGGAACCAGGAAGTCGTAAAGCTGGTTGGGCTCGACGCGGAAGATGGCTTCTTCCTGGGTGATAAGGCCTTCCTTGACCATATCGATGGCGACGCGAACGGCGGCCAGGCCGGTGCGCTTGCCGTTGCGGGTCTGCAGCATGTAGAGCTTGCCATCCTGGATGGTGAACTCGAAGTCCTGCATATCGCGATAGTGCTTTTCGAGCTTGCCGGTGATGGCGCGCAGCTGCTCGTAGACCTTGGGCATGGCGCGCTCGAGCTCGCTGATAGGCAGCGGCGTGCGGACGCCGGAGACGACGTCTTCGCCCTGGGCATTCATGAGGTACTCGCCGAAGAACTTGTGCTCGCCGGTGGCGGGATTGCGGGTGAAGCCGACGCCTGTGCCGGAGTTTTCGCCCAGGTTGCCGTAGACCATGGCCTGCACGTTGACTGCTGTGCCCAGCCAGTCGTCGATATTGTTTATGCGGCGATAGGTCTTGGCGCGCTCGTTCTGCCAGCTGCGAAAGACGGCGTCGCGGGCCTGGGTAAGTTGATCGAGCGGGGCCTGCGGGAATTCCTTGCCGGTCTCCTTGAGGACCAGCTTCTTGTACTCGGCGATGATCTGCTTGAGGGCATCGGGCGTGAGCTCGTAGTCGAACTTGACCTTCTTTGCGGCTTTGACGGCGTCGAAGATGTGCTCGAACTTCTTTTTGGGAATATCGAGGACGACGTCGCCGAACATCTGGATGAGGCGGCGATAGGAATCGTATGCAAACCGGGGATTATTGGTGAGCTTGGCCAGGGTTTCGACGGCCTTATCGTTGAGGCCGAGGTTGAGGATGGTATCCATCATGCCGGGCATGGAAAACTTGGCGCCGGAGCGGACGGAGACGAGGAGGGGATTTTCGCCCGAGCCGAGCTTTTGGTCTTGCAGCTTTTCAAGCTGCTCGAGGGCGGCGTGCATCTCTGCATTGATTTTTGGACTGACGGCGCCGCGCATGTACTCGCGACAGGCCTCGGTCTGAATGGTGAAACCGGGAGGGACGGGCAAGCCGGCGTTGGTCATCTCGGCCAGGCCCGCGCCCTTGCCGCCCAGTACGTCTTTCATCTTGCCGTTTCCGTCGGCCTTGCCGCCGCCGAAGAAATAACAGTATTTGATTGGGGTTGAGCTCGAGGCCGCCTCGGCGACCGGTAGTTCCATCACGCCCTGCGTCATGGGTAAAGCCTCCGTGTTTTAGGATTCCGCAACGGAGATCTATGAGAGGGTGGTGAAACAGAGGCTCATTGCTTCGACAGGAACAACAATCAGGAAGCCTACGAGCGTGCGAGTCGACCAGACATCCAACAGCGCGTTGCGGGTTGATTAGTCGTGATTACGAATATCTTCTCAAGTATACAGTTGCCGGGTCTTTATGGTCACTTGGTGAGGGTGCGGGGAGTGAGGGCATTTATCAAAATGGGATGAAAAATTTCATAATTTGAGATAGGGGGCCGCGAAGGGGCCGGGAATGAGGCGATTTGGGGTAGAACGATGGGCATCATCGGTTGGATTGTGAATGAATGGCCACATTATGGGATAAAAGGATGCGATCGAGACCGACGAGCGCGAGAGTTTTCTCGACGCGCGGCGAGGCGTTGGAGACGGTGAAGCGGTGGCCCGCTCGATGGGCGGAACGGTAAAGAGAGACGAGAGTGGTGATGCCTGCTGCGTCGATGCGCTGGACCGCGGCGAGATCGAGCGCGAGGGATTGGTTGCGAACGAGCGGCATGAGACGGTCGAGGAGTCGGCGGTCGTTTTCGCGGACGAGATCGGTGAGGATAAATTCGGAATGGCAGGTGGTTGCGATGGAGCCGGAGACGGGCTGGTCGCAGATGGCGCAGGACATGTGAAACCTCCATGGGTAGATTTTGTGTGCGCAGGAGCTGGGAAGGGCTCTTGTTCCGCGCAGTGCCGAACCGGCTGGCGGGCGGCCGGAAGCGGATAGATTTCTATACGCGGATGAGGTTCAGACGGTTCCGTGAGGGGACACTTATTTTCTGCGCATCCGGAGTCTGGCCGCTTTGCCTCGTGCGAGCGAGGCAAAGCGGCCGTGGCTTGAGGGTGGATGAAGAGTTTATTGATTCACCGTGAGGACAAACGTGGCCGTGTGCGTGTCCGTCGTTATCGCTGCGGCCGCTACGGTGACGGTGTAGATGGCGCTTTGTTGAGTCGACACAGTGGAAGAAGAACTGCAGCCGCTGAGCAGGCTCAGGCCGGTTATGCTCGCCGCCAGAAGGAGAATTACCTGCAAGCTGCGGCGCTTTTTGAAGCCGAAGAAACAGAGGCCAATGGCCAGGGTTGCGCCGGGTAAGAACGGGTTGGATTTTTGGTGGTGAGACGCGGACGACGCAGTTGTTACTACGGTGAGGGTGGTGGTAGGCGCGGAGGGCGTTACAGAGGTTGGCGATAGGCTGCATGTGGGGCCGACAGGCTGCACGGAGCAGGTGAACGCAACCGAAGAATTGAAGCCGCCCTGCGGCGTGACTGTGATGGTAGTTGAGCCGTTCTGACCGGCCGTCACGGTTTGTAATGATGGACTGGCGGCGACGGTGAAGTCCATCACTACCTGGTTGATTGCGGTCGAGGTGCTTCCGGCAAAGTAAGTATCGCCGCCGTAGGCCGCGGTGATGGAGTCAGAGCCAGCGGGGAGGGCCGTTGTGGTGAGGCTGGCCACACCGCTGGTTAACGGGGCCGTACCTATTGCTGTTGAACCGTTGGAGAACGTAACATTCTCTCCGTCAGGGGGAGTTCCTCCGACGGCGGAAACGGTTGCGCTGAGGGTTACTGCCTCGGTATAGATGGATGGATTGGGAGCGGGGACGGGTGTGAGCACGGTCCTGGTTGCCTCCGCCGGTGCGGTACCTACAAAGCCGTGGAGCACAGAGTTTGTGTCAACGTAGGTGCCGGCGATGGTTCCTGCAGCGTTGATGCTGAAGGCTCCGGTTCCGGTCAGCGCGGCTGTGCCGGCGCTGGAATCGTTGAAGGTGGTGAAATCGCCGTTGGCGGAGCGCAAATAGCCGTGACCCACGCCATCCAAATCAATATATGCGCCGACGATTTGTCCGGCATCGTTGATGCCTATAGCTGCGGAGCCGCAGGCAATGGCGCCCAAGCCCGTGGCCGGACACGGACTGGTGTCAGTGCCCGGAGGATCGAAGGTGACGAGGGTGCCACTGGCCGGTAGCAAAAAGCTGTGGCGTGCGCCATTTGTGTCTGTGTAAGTGCCGACGATATCTCCAGCGGTATCGATGCCGGTGGGGATGGTTCCGAAGCTGCCGTAGCTCGTGCAGGTGTGGCTTGTAGCTACGTTTGGAGGATCGAAGGTCCCGATTGTGCCATTTGCTGATCTCACAAAACCGTGAGAGATGCAGTTTTCATCCATGTATCTTCCTGCGATCACTCCTGCGGTATTGATCGCGATTCCTACAGTTCCATAAAATCTAGAAGTTCCCGGAATCGGAACCTGAAAGGTCGTGATTGTGCTATTGGCCGAACGCACAAACGCAGTCCCGGTCTGTTGATATTCCCCCGTAACAGCCATTGCCGAGTTAATACCTATGACATCGGTCCCTTCTCCCTGCCATCCCCCAGTCGAAACGGTAAATGTGGAGATGGTGCCATTGGCTGTGCGCACAAAGCCGTTATTCTCTGTCCCGGCAATTGTGAAGTAGCCGGCGATATCTCCTCCGGCGTCGATGGCGGTGACGAAGGTGCCCATATTTTTTCCCGTGTTAGCGCCGGCGATGTCGATAACGGTTAACACGCCGGCGGCTGAGTACAAAAAGCCATGGCTTGTTCCGGATGTGTCAATGTAGCTGCCTGCCACATCGCCTGCTGTATCGATGCCGACGGCGGCGGTTCCCTGCTGCGAGCCGGTGCCGGCGGCCGGTGCAGTGATGGTGGTGAAGGTTCCCGTTCCTTGCGACGGTGCGGGCAGGGCGAAGACTAGCAGGCAGCTCAGCAGAATGCCGGAGAACGAACGATGATTGCTCACAGGATATTTCCTCCTCAGGAACGGTGTGCGCGCCGGGATAAAGGATGGCGCGGCCTGCACACCACGTACAGAACGGCCAGCTAGTTAGAGAGAAGACAGATGAGAGTATATCAATACTGCACTGCGCCAGATGTGATTCGCGTCATGGCATCAATTGACTTAAGTTGGCGCGCGCCTATTTGAAAGGAATGTTAACGACTGATTCGGAATGATAGTGAGCAAGCGGTTTTGAATCAGAGCACTTCTGCTTCTGAGTCAGCGGGGATTTATTGGCGCCGAGGCGGCTGCCTTGTCTCACTTACGGTGAGGCAAGCGTGTTGGGCGGATTGAGAAACGGATGCTTGAGCTAGTTGACTGTGAGTGAGACGGTGGCGGTGTGGGACAACGGTCCAGAGACGGCGTTTACCGTGATCGAATAATTAACGGGGTTGACTGGAGTGGTGACAGCCGATGGACTGCCACAGCCGGTGAAAAAAGTGAGGCCGAGGACGCTGACTGCCAGAAGCATGAGGGCATGAATAAGCCGACGCTTCCTGAATCCGAGGCAGCAGAGTATGACCGCGACTGCAGCGCCTGGGAATGATGGAGGGGAATTGCGTTGGGGGGTTGCTGAGGCTGTGGCGGCGGTCAGGATGAGGGTTGACGAAGCCGCTGAGCCCAGGGGCGCAACTGACGCGGGGGAAAAGCTGCAGGTTACAGACGCGGGTTGCCCGGAGCAACTGAGTTTGACCAGGAAGTTGAATCCCTGTAGCGGCGAGATCGAGATGGTGGTTTGGCCGCTTTGACCTGCATTTACGGTCACCGATGACGGAGTGGCGGCAACGGAAAAGTCGGGAGTGCTTCCCGCCTGGTCTGCCGCTCCGATGGTAAGCGGGTAATTGCGAGCCATGAGTGAGTTAATAGCTATGGAGTATTGCCATCGCGCCGGCATTGACGCCGGAACTCCAATCAAGGCGGTCCCCGCGCCGATGGCAGCCGATCCGGAGGGAGGAATCATGGTGGTGGAGTTATAGGGCTGCGTAGCTGTGGTCAAGTAATTCGCATCGCTCAAGCCATAGAGATGCGTGTTGAGGGGAACCGTCAGCGGCCAGGGGCAGGCGTTATCAACGCATGTGTCAGACCAGCCGTTGCCGCCCTCAATCGGAGTTTCAATGGAGAAGGTGCCTGACTTCATCAGGTTGGTTGTGGCATCGAGGATGATGGTGGCATAGCGTGCGAACTCAAATTGCGATTCGCCGGCCCAAAGCACGTTGTTCCGCGCATCGATTCTCTGGGTTAAGTAGCCGTACCAGCCTTCTGAGCTGCCGTTGTCGAAAACTGTCTGCGCATTGTCGAGAGTGTTGGAATAGAAGTAGAGCGTACCGTTGCGATCGGCCAAGCCGCTGTTCGTATTTTCGCCCAATTGGATCTGGTTCAGCGACGAGGCTCCAAATATCTCGTTTCCGTATACAAAGTCTTTTTGAAGAGACTCCTGATAGCCAGCAATGATATTCGGCCCGGCTGTATCTCCTAGACAATACAAAGAATCGGAACAAACGGTATCCCCCGGCGTGCTGAGGTAAGCCTCAAAGGATACATAAGGAGTGGCGTCCTGAGGCTCTACCAGGTCGAAGTCTCTCAGCGGCCCGCTGGCAACATTGTTATAACGGAATATTCCTTCCAACCCGCGCCACGCAATCGCGGTACCGTCAGCGTTGGTTTGATAATGGTCGACTAGATTTCCCTGCACCACCCCAAAAAACGTCTGAAAGTAGGCCTGGTGTTCGTATTCACTATTTGGCCATCCCGAGTTATGGATGTGATTACCTGTGAGTGTGACCAATCGCGAAATGGCCGCCCAGCCTTCACTTGCGTACTCGGTAGAAAAGAAACCGTTGGTGCAACTATCCAGGTCGTCTCCGCTCACGTCGATGTAAGCGCCTGAGCGCACATTCACGCAGCCTGTGAATGTGTGATAAGGTGTGGCCGCGCCGCCTCCCGGAGGGGTGTACGTGTAGTTTGGCGATGCATGGGCGATATGGAGGCCGGTCACGCTCACATACGAAGGCCCGGCGGATCCCGATTGCCAGAAACCATAAGGATCGCTTGCGCCATACCCCCCAGCCCATAGATTAAGAACCCCAACTCCGTCATGGGTGTCGATGTCCGTTCCCGGCTGCGTGGTTGCGTTCGACCCGTCAATGACCGGCAGGTTGCCGAGCGAGTCTGGCACACCGCAGAGGATGATGGGCTGGGTTGGCGTGCCGGAGCTGGCGAGCTGGTAGTACTCGTGATAGGTGGAGGGGTTGGAGCCGGTGGTGTCGGTATTCCAGATACGAATAATCGATCCGGGCTCCAGAGTGTTGGCTGCCGGCGTTGACTGGATGGTCGCATATTGTTTTCCGGCGCCGACTTCATAGTCTCCACCTGTAAGCGCGGGGTCAACATAACACTCGCGCGGCTCGGTATTGTTTGGCGTGGAGCCGTAGAAAGGAATCGGGTTCGGCGAGACATAGACGATCGCCGTCGCGCTCTTTGACGAATCGCTGTTGCTGGTGTACTGAAGAGTGTAGCGGCCGGTTACAGTGGCCTCAAAGTCCGCATCGCGATTGGTTGTGTCGGCCAGGGCCCCATCTCCGCCGCCTGGCTGCGCAACGATACTCCATGTTCCAGTTTCGTCGGTATCTCCCGTAACCCATGATTGGAGCATTCGGTGCTGTCCTTTGAAGGCCTGTTGATAGGCCGGAGCCACCAGGACCGTGGTTGTCTTGGCGCAGACGTTGAAGAGAAAGGTTGCGGTTTTGGTGGTGTCGTCGACCGACTGTGCTTGAACGGTTATTGAGGCCGTAGAGATTACAGTGTAGGTTCCGATGGCGGTCTGGGCTTCGGGGATGCTGCAATTTCCAGCGGTGGGGCCTATGTTGACCTGAACGGTTGCCAATCCGGCACTGACGGTGGAGGCATCGCTGGCCGAAGGAGTGGTAAAGGTAGCGGTGGCTCCTCCCGTGGTGGACAGCACGCTCCAGTTGACGGTATTCAGCTTGCCACCGAGAATGTTGACGTTGATCTGCCTGGTGGAGCCGGGTAAGACCTGGAAATTGTATGCAGGCGCATTGGGGATCAGGGTCACCTCCGCCGACACGGATGAGCATAAAGCGAGAAAGAAAACGCTGAGACCGATCAGCGTATTGGAGTGAAGACGAGAGTTCACCCAACCGGAACGAAGTCGAATGGTTGGCATCTACTTGCTCCTTATGATGACTTCGGCGCAGAGTGAGAGATTGAGCCGCGTTAACTTGATTTACGGAACCGGCAGACTCCCTCGGTTTTGCGTCTGAACAGTATATTTGATTCAGGAAATAATTGAGGTAAGCCGTTTCATGCGTCGGCCACAATGCAGCCGGGCATCGGGAGCGATGGGAGCGCGATTGAGAGAGCTCAGCGAGAGTTATCGGGCTGAAGGCCAAACACCGGAGCTTTGCCTGAACCGCGAGGCTGTGCGGGAGTTCGCCCTGAAGGCGGGGTTTGATGAGGCGGGTTTGGTGGCGCTGCCTTATGCGCACGAGGGGCGGGATGCGCAGCGATTTGAGGAATGGGTGCATGAAGGACGCGCGGGAACGATGGGGTACCTGAAGCGGGCGGGGGAGGATGGGCGGCTGCAGCGGGCGCGGGTGGCGAATGCGTTTCCCTGGGCGCGATCGGCGGTGGTTTGCTTTGCGAACTATGAGAGTGCGCAACCGCGTTCTACGGATGCTGCTGAGGAGGGTGCGGGATGGATTGCGCGGTATGCGTGGTCGCGGCGTGTGGATGCGAATGGGGAACGACGGCCTTCGGATTATCACAAAGTGCTGAGGAAACGGATCAATGCGCTGGAGGGACGGATTCGAGAGGCGCGGCGGCGTGAGGGGCTGGGCGAGTTTAAGGCGCGTGGGTTTGTGGATACCGGACCGGTCGTGGAGCGGGCGCTGGCTACCGCGGCCGGGGTGGGATGGACGGGGAAAAATACTTGCTTGATTCATCCTCGACTGGGATCGTTTGGATATGTGGCGGTGCTTCTTACCTCGCTGCCAGTCCAGGATGAGAAAGTGCCCGCGGCACTGCCGGATCGATGTGGGAGTTGCAGGCGGTGCCTGGAGGCTTGTCCAACGGGAGCGTTGACGGCCCCTTACCATATGGATGCGGCGCGGTGCATCTCGTATCTGACGATCGAGCATCGCGGGGCGATTGATGCGGGGTTGATGGAGAGGATGGGACGGCAGGTCTTCGGATGCGATATCTGCCAGGACGTTTGTCCGTGGAATTCGCCGCGACGGATGGTGGTGAGTGTGGACCCGGAGTTGGAGGCGCGGGAGGAACTGGTCAATCCGGCACTGGAGTGGCTGGCGGGGATGGATGAAGCGGAGTTTGAGCGGCTCTTTAATGGATCGCCGATACGGAGGGCGGGGTTTTTGGGAATGCGGCGGAATTTGGCTGTGGCGATGGGGAACAGCGGCTTGAGCAGGTTTGTTGCCCGGCTGGAGGAATGGACTGGGGATGCGGATGAGGGGGTACGGTCGGCGGCGGTGTGGGCGCTGGGGAAGCTTGTCCGGTGAATCGACGCGTATGAGATTTGTGTATCCCACCTAGCCGGAAAAACAAAAGCCCGGCGAGGGTGGGGCACCCGGAACACTCACGGGCATTTATGTTTACGAGGGTCTCAGGCTCATACTTCCTGGCTGCTCATCACCCTCAGCGGCTATCCTTGGAGATGAGATCCATCGCAGGGATGTGCTTGCCGCATAGGGTGTTCGAGCCCTGGCGATCGTTTGACAGGGGACGTTTGTCGTTGGAAGGGAAGTAATACGTGAGTGATGTTTCAAGTGTTGATTTGAGGAACGAAGCGACGACCGGGGTTACCAAGAGCGCCGATGCGCTGGTGCCAGTTACCGAATCGAAGTGGTATAGCTGGCGCAAGAATGGGATGGCGCTGATCAATTACCTGCTGGACAGCGAGGTGCATACTTATGCATTCAGTGTGGCGGCCAATGCGATTATTTCGTTCATTCCATTTATTGTGCTGCTCTACACGATTTCTCATTCGATCTTCCACTCAACGATGATGGAGGGAGTGATTGGGGACATGGTGCGCTACTTTATGCCTTCGAACCAGGATTTTGTGGCCAAGAACCTGGATGGCGTGGCTATTGCAGCTTCGCAGCATGGAGTGCAGATATTTTCTCTGGTCATGATTCTGGTGGCGTGCACGGGCATCTTTCTGCCGCTGGAGGTGGCGCTGAACCAGGCCTGGGGAGTGACCAAAAGCCGGAACTACCTGTTCAACCAAGCGGTGGCGTTTGGGCTGGCCATCCTGATGCTTGTGCTGGGCATGGGCAGCATTCTGCTGAATGCGGGCTTGCGCGATTTGCTGACTATTATTTTCGTTCACAACACGAATATCAAGTTCATTGATATCGTTCTGCACTTTACTTATCAAGGAACCAGTTTTGTCTTGCTGACCGTTACCACCGGTGTGGCATCGATTCTATTTTTCTTTTCGATTTATTGGATTCTGCCTAACTGCAAGGTTCCGTGGCGGCCAGTGCTGCGTGTTTCAATCTATACGGGAATCATCTGGCTGGCGGCGAAATACGTTTTTTGGGCAGTGCTTCCGCATATGGATCTGAAATCTCTCTACGGACCGTTTTATGTTTCGGTGGGGCTGCTGTTTTGGGCTTATGTTTCTGGCTTGATTCTGTTTGCCGGGGCGCAGTTCAGCGTGGCGCGGTGGGGGCAGAAACAAGGATAAGTAAGCGGAGAAGAACGCTTGCTGCGATTACCGTTTGAAAGGACCTGTTATTCATCATGCGGATCAAAGTTATAAAAGCATTTGCAGCGGCGGTTATGGCGGCGCAACTGATTGCGGGAGTGGTTTACGGACAGCAGCCCGCAGCACTTACGCCACATATTTTTCGTGCCAATGGCGATCATTTCGAGCTGGACGGAAAACCGTTCCAAATTATTTCAGGGGCGATTCATTATGAGCGTGTGCCGCAGGGCTATTGGCGGGACCGGCTGCGCAAGGCTCGCGCCATGGGGCTGAACACGGTGGAGACGTATGTGTTCTGGAACTTTCATGAGATTGGGCCGGGGACTTACGAATTCAAGGGCCAGAAGGACGTGGCCGAGTTTATCCGCGAGGCGCAGCAGGAGGGTCTGTGGGTGATTTTGCGGCCCGGGCCTTATTCGTGCGCGGAGTGGGAGTTCGGCGGGCTGCCGTCGTGGCTGCTGGCAGATCCGAAGATGGTGGTTCGCAGCTCGAATCCAGCGTTTATGGCTGCGGCAACGAGGTGGATCAATCGGTTGGGAAAGGAACTGGCTCCTCTGCAGAGCGCTTACGGCGGGCCGATATTGGCTGTACAGGTGGAGAATGAGTACGCCAGCTTTGGAAACGACAGCGCATATATGCATGGAGTGAAGCAGATGTTGCTGGACGCGGGCTTTGACAAAGCGATGTTATTTACCGCCGATGGGGATTCTCAAGTTAGTAAGTCGCTGCTTCCAGAGTTACCAGCGGTTATTAACTTCGGACTTCCTACAAGAGCGGAGACGGCATTCGGCAGATTGGCCAAGGCGCGGCCGGATGGGCCGAAGATGAGCGGGGAGTACTGGGACGGGTGGTTCGATAGCTGGGGAGAGAAGCATCACACGACGGATGCAGTTACGCAGGCGGCGGATCTGAAATGGATGCTGGAGAAGGGTTACTCAGTCAATTTATATATGTTTCATGGAGGAACAAGCTTTGGCTGGATGAACGGCGCCGACATGGACGACGGAAAGTACAAGCCGGACGTGACCAGTTACGACTACGATTCGCCAGTGAGCGAGAGCGGAGAGTTGACGCCGAAGTTTTATCTCTTTCGCGATGCGATTCAAGCGGCCACCGGAAAGACACCGCCAGCGCCGCCGCCGCCGATTTCGGCAAGGACTTATGCGCCGGCAAAGCTGAAGGAAGGGGTTTCACTATGGAACACTCTGCCCAAGCCTATTCAATCGGACAAGATACTTTCAATGGAAGACGTGAATCAGAGTTATGGCTACATACTGTACCGCACGACGATCGGGCAAGCGCAGAGCGCGGAGTTGCACATCGATGAGCTGCACAGTTATGCGCAGATCTACCTGGATGGTGAGCTGGCTGGGACGCTCGATCGGCGGCTAAATCAGTCGACGCTGCCGATTCATGCGACGCACGACAATACCAGGCTGGATATTCTGGTGGAGAATACCGGGCGGGTGAACTACGGCCGGGAGTTTGTGAACGAGCGTGCCGGAATTACGAAGCGGGTTACACTGGGGGATGCGACGCTGACAGGATGGCAGATCTACCCGTTGCCTATGGAGGACCTCGGCCTGGCTTATGATTCGGACGGCTGCACTGGTGCGTGTTTCTATCGTGGGGATTTTTATGTGGCCCAACCGGCGGATACCTTTGTGGATATGAGTCAGTTTGGCAAAGGCGTTGTTTGGATCAATGGGCGGCTTATCGGTCGCTTCTGGAATATTGGGCCGCAGAGGACTCTCTATGTGCCGTCGACAATCCTCGATCAGCGGCGGAATGAGATTGTCATCTTTGATCTGAACGGGCAGCCGGGGCGGACTGTGCATTTTTTGAATCGAGCGATATTGGACGATAACAAGTAGGGTAGGAAAATGGTGCGGCAAGTTAGCACCCGGTCCGCGGGGTTGGCGGGTTATATAGAAAGTTCGACATTACGGCAAAACTGACAACACGAAAGCGGAGTGCAAACCTAACCCAGGTCTCAAAGGCGAGACCTGGGGCACCCGGCTTTTCTTGTGGAACCTTAAGTTAGAAAGTCAAGGGAGCTTGAAGGATTTTACTGCGATGGCGTTGGGGGCACGACCGGTGGGAATGAGGGTGAATAGCGAATTCGTGGCTGTGCGTACGACGGCCACATCGGCGGAGCGGGCATCGACTGCGAAGAGCAGGAGGCCGTTGCTTGAGAAAGCCATGGCAGAAGGACCGTCGCCTACGCGAATGGAGCCGACGCGCTTGCCGTCCTCGATGGAGTAGACGGTGACGTACTGGGAGCGGAGGTTGGCGACGTAGAGGAGGGCATTGTTCGTTTGTGACGAGACCGCGAGACGGGATTATCGCCGATCATGGTTGCGCCGATAACGTCATTGGTGCTGGTGGCGACCTCGGAGATGGAGTTGGATTGCGAGTTGACGGCGAAGAACTCGCCGCCATCAGGCTTGAGGGCCAGTTGGATGGGAGCGCGACCTACGTCCATGAGGGCTTCAAGGCGATCGGGCTGGTTGGGATTGGTTTTGGAGTGGGCAAGAGCAATTGCCATGACCTGGTGGCCGGCGGCGCAGGCTACGAAGGTTTTGGATGAATCTGGAAGGATGATGGCGTCCGACGCGCCGGGGCGGCCAGGGAAGACGGCGCGGAGGCTGTGAGACGCGGGGTCGATGATGCTGACGCTGTTGCCGCGGCGGTTGGCGACGACCAGGGATTTCGCGTCGGGGGAGATGCGGGCCGAGGCGGGCTCTTCGCCGGCGGGGAGGACGGCTATCTCCTGGCGGGCGCTGAGGTCGAGTACGGAGATGGAGTTGGATCCGGAGTTCGCCACATAGGCTAGATTGCCGGTGGGGTCGAGCTCGATGGAGACGGGCTGGCGGCGGACGGGGATGGTGGCGGCGACGGAGTTGTTTTCAGCGTTGATGACGGAGACGGAGCCCTGGTTTCCCGATGCGCCGGAGTTGACTACGTAAACTTCGTTGCGGGTGGGGCTGGGGGTGACGGCTACAGGATTCTGGCCTACGCGGAGCTCGCGGTCGAGGCGCATGTTGACCGCATCGAGAATGGTGACGGTGCCGCTTTGGCCATTGGTGATGTAGGCGTATTCGCGAAAGTTGGGTGGGTATTGAAGGGGGTCGGGATGGCGGCAGGCTGTGAGGGCCTAGCAACGCGAGTGTCAAAAAACGGGCTGGTTGGACGTACCTCTGCTTCATGGCTTAAACCGCGGCGATGGAATGGATGCCGCGGGGGAGATGGCGGTCGACCACGGGAGCGATCTGCGTGAGTTCATCCATCATAACGGCGAACTGATCGGGGTAGATAGATTGAGGTCCGTCAGAGAGGGCTTTTTCCGGCTGGTGGTGGACTTCGACCAGGATGCCGTCTGCGCCGGCTGCGACGGCGGCGCGGGCCATGGGCAGAACGCTGTCGCGGCGGCCGGTGCCGTGGCTGGGGTCGACCAGGACGGGTAGATGGCTGAGGCGCTGGATGGCAGGAATGATGCTGAGGTCGAGGGTGTTGCGGGCATGATCGGAGAAGGTGCGCACGCCGCGCTCGCAGAGCATGACCTCGTAGTTGCCTTCGCTCATGATGTACTCAGCGGACATTAGGAACTCTTCCAGAGTGGCGGAGAGACCGCGCTTGAGCAGGACAGGCTTGCGAAGACGAGCCAGCCTGCTTGAGCAGGGAGAAGTTCTGCATATTGCGCGCGCCAATCTGGATGACGTCAGCCCACTCGGCGACCAGAGCGAGGGATTCGGTATCGATGGCTTCCGTGATGATGCGGAGGCCAAAGCGGTCGCGGATCTGGGCCAGATGCGGAGGGCGTCGAGGCCGAGGCCCTGGAAGGCGTAGGGCGAAGTGCGGGGTTTGTAAGCTCCGCCGCGAAAGAACTGCGCGCCGGCGGCGGCGACCTGCTCGGCGATGGCGAAGGCCTGTTCCTGAGTCTCGACGGAGCAGGGACCGGCGACAATTGCCAGGTCGCGTCCGCCGATGGAGGCATCGGTTCCGGTAAAGCGAATGATGGTGTCTTCTTCTTTTACGTCACGGCTGGCCAGCTTGTAGGCTTTTGAGACGCGAATGACCTCGGCGACGCCGGAGAGGGATTCGAGGTTGCCGCGATCGACTTCACCCTGGTTGCCGGTGATGCCGATGGCGGTGCGCTGCGCACCGGGAAGGGGATGGGGCCGAAAGCCCAACTGCTCAATATGGTCGCAGACCGCCTGGATTTCTTCCGGCGTGGCGTGCGATTTCATGACAACTAACATGAATGGCCCTCAAACCACCAGTCTAATTGGTAGGAGGGGGAAGGGCAATTACTTAAGAAGCCCGGCGCAGGGACGAGTTTGAACGAAAGGATGCTGGAGAGCTGAGAGCCCCGAATCATTTTGTTGTATTTTGTGGAACGCGGCCCAGGGGTGGCCCGGTGGTGCAGTTACATAAAACAGGTTTATTAACGGCCCAGGGTTTCGGCCAGGGAATTGGGATCGGTGTCATTATCGATTGGGTCAAAGTCATGCCGGTAGCCATCGGCGGCTTCTCCTACGGTGTTGACGGCGACGATGGCAGGAGCAAAGACGATTCCGAAAAACGCTAGTAACACAATTAAATCGTGCATTTGTGACTCCCTACGTTCGATTGAGCGCAGGAAACCATGCTCGAATAGATTAGAAAAAATTAAAATAGTACTTATCAGTCACTTGAGGGCTGCAAGTGCTAGGGGATTAGTACCTTAGTGGGATAAGAGACACGACCTTCTACTAGGTTTTTCCCGTCGTGCGCGGTGCAATTCGGCTATTCGCTATGCAGATAGCGATGAGTTGCGTATCAAACTAATGGGCTAATTATGGACGGGCGGATTGCGGGCCGAGGCCGCAGTTATTTTTCCTTGTTGGCGGCGGAGATGGTCTTTGCAGCTACGATAACCG
>CAWIVA010000089.1:0-31376 GCA_963839225.1 uncultured Acidobacteriaceae bacterium | reverse complement strand
GTCTTTGCCCTGCTGGCCATAGAGCACGTGCAGTCCATCGTCCATCTGCGCCTGGAAGTTATTCTCCATCTCCTGAAGCATCGCGCTGACAGCATCACTTGAACGCCAACCGGGCAATCCGACTTCAGGCTAGCCACCACCTCAAGCGACCCCTGCAGCGGGAATGATACGGAACTGTCAACCAGACTGCTCACCACGGCAGTGCTTGACCCGGGATTCTGCGGAATGCGCTTCAGGCGAATCACATCTCCAGGTGAAAGATTGCATTGTTGAAAGCCAAAAGGAATTGCAGGATTGGGGTTATCGTCAACCCTCACATTGATCGGCGAACTGACCA
Organism: uncultured Acidobacteriaceae bacterium; assembly: GCA_963839225.1. GTDB lineage: Bacteria > Acidobacteriota > Terriglobia > Terriglobales > Acidobacteriaceae > Telmatobacter. The sequence continues at coordinate 31,039 of CAWIVA010000089.1, read as the reverse complement.
CAAAAACATGTCCCTCTTGCATGAACTGGTCTGGATCGTCCGGCGCCGGAGCTTGCACGTAGGTGGCGTTGGCATCTGCGCCGCTTTCAGCCGCCAGTTCTTGGTGCACCTTGGTGACGATCTCCTGCTTCACCTCTGACGAAATAGCCGTCGAAAACTGTGCGCTCACATTCTCGTCGTCCGCCTCTTGTCCGCTGTCGCCGCCTGCGTTCGCAGTGTTATTCGCAGCCGCACCACCGTCGTCCGTCTGCATATCGTACCCGTCCGCCAGCGTCTGTCCCAGAATGTAGTCCGTTAACCAGTAGCTGCCGTCTTGGTAACTCGCCCACGGATAAAAATAAGAACCGAAATAGATGTACCAGCGCCTGGCGGCCCAGTTCCATTTGTAGTTGATGGGCAATGCCCACCCCTGATTCACCCACCTGTAGAATCCCGGTGGATAACTATAGCGGGGAAGGTACTGCTTATACACAACCCTTTGTCTCACAGCGCCGTTGGCCGTCTTTCTTGCCACCGCTCCTACACCGAACGGCATTTTCGATGATGCCTCGTAGTTGCGCTGCCAGGTCTTGTTGCCCGAAACATAAGTACGCTGAACCAGCACCCGTCCACCCTGATCGAATGCCTTTTCCAGGTAGCCACTCTGTCGCCCGGTGCTCACCAGGGTGCTCTGGTCCTGAAGATGAGCGACAATGACGCGCTCACCATGCGCCCCATGACGAATATCGGTCCCATCAAACCCGCCCGTGCGCAGTGAAATAATCTTTCCGTCGCGGCCGAACGTGGCGCTGGTCCCGGCATTCCAACCGCCATCGGCGAACGACGTGTGTAACTCGTACCGGAAGAACCGTCGCCCCAGTTCAGCGCCGGCCGGGGAATCCTGCTCTGGAAGCGAGCCAGGGTGCCGTCGGCGCGCAGTGAGAACGAGCGCCCGTCGTCGGTGCTCACGGTAACCCCGTGGCCGGCGTTGAATACCCTCCCCTCGGGGATGGGCATGCTGTTCACGCCGCTGAGCCTGGCCCGCTGCGAATTTACTCGGTGCAAAACGGCTTGAGCCTCCGCTGAATCCTTATCCATCGGCCGGCTCACCATGCTGGAACTCGTCGAAAAAGAACCGTACCCATCCCCGGGGCTGCGCACTCCGCGGGGCCCGTGGCCCATGCCGCTCGATGTACCATCGCCTCTCGACGGCATGGCCGTGGTGCGTGGGCCATCGCTCGTGCCGCTGGAGAAACCGCTGCGTCCCAGAGGTCTGGATGTAATACCGTTTCGAGCGCTGCTCCTGGGGGTATTGCCTTCTCCACTTGTTGTCGTCATGACGGAACCCATGGTTTCACCAGGGGTGTCCTCATCCGGCTGATCGAGCCTCTCGTTCAGCGTTTTGCTTCGGCTCCGCAGCGGCTTCCCGTGAGGTTGCGGGATGAGTCGCAGGGGCCGCTTCGTGCGCCGGGGAAGCCGTCTCGGCAGCTTTGTGCGTAGCCGCCGCGCTGGAATGTGGGGCGACAGGTTTTCTCTCGTGTTCCGGCTTGCTACTCTGCGCCTGCATCATCCAACAGGCCAACCATAGCGAAAGAAGGACAAAAAATAGAAAAAACCGCGGATGCTTCTTCAAAAGCTCGGGCATGAAGTACAACCATCCAGGTCTGGCAGGTCCAGAAGATTGCGTGGCAACGATTGTTGAGGTCTTGCTGAAATTATAGACGCAGCAAACCGGCGAGCGCGATCCCGAAGGAATACGCCTAATCTCTCACCAATTGGCCAGACACGCAGATCCACTCTCAGAACGTGTACCTGAAGCTCACCTGAATCTGCCGTGGCGGCTTGTTTTGGTAAAAGTTCGCGGAGGTAATGGCGCCATAGTTTAACGTCGGACAAAGCTGGCCGTCGGTTGGTCCGCACGCAGTCAGGTCTAACTGATGATTCGGCACGTCGAAGTTGGGATGGTTCAGCAAGTTGAAGACATCACCTCTGAATTGCACCTGTTGCCTTTCAGGGCGAAGGTGGAAGTTCTTTGACAGCCCTAGATCCAGATCGGTGTAGCCCGGCGCGATCAGCGCGTTACGCCCCTCGGTGCCGAAATCCGGCCCAAAAGGTTCCTCGGCGGGCTGGGCGAAGGCGCACTCGTTAAACCAATCGTGGGTCGTCCTGATCTGCGTTGGCGCCTGGCAGGTTGGGTTTCCGGCTACAGGTCCAGCCTTGTTCGGATCGCCCACCTGGTCCTGGGCGCTCCGGATTGCCGAAGGCTGCGGCTGAAGCGGCGGGTGCGCCAGGCAAAACTACCGTAAACGGCGAGCCCGTCTGCACTGAAAGTATGCCTCCCGCCTGCCAGTTATCCAGCAGTTCCTTGCCCACGGTCGAGCCCTGGCCATGCAGACGGCTGAAGGGCAGGTCATAGACAGAGGCTCACTGAAAGCCGCTGCGTCGCGTTAAAGTCCGAGGGGCCGCGGTTGCTGTGGAGATTCTGCGAGTCCTGCGGCAGCCCCGAGCCTACACTGCCGCCGAAGATCGAGGAGATATCGTCGATTGACCTCGACCAGGTATACGCAACCAGGAAGGCCAGACCGTGGCTCATGCGTTTCTCTGAGCGGGCCTGCAGCGAGTGATAGGTGCTGCCGGCCTCCGATTCGATATAGAGCACCGAAGAGAATTGTCCGTAGGGAGGCCCAGTGAAGGGATTTGTCTGGTTTTGATCGATCACGTTCGATAGATGCGTGCCCTTGGAGCCCACATAGGCCACGTCAACCATCCAGTTGGAAGCCACCTCGTATTGAAGGTCGGCATTCCACTGCTGCACATAACCGTCGCGGAAGTGGGGATCGATCATGTTGCCCTGCTCCACGCCCGACTCCTGCCCGGTCTGGCCGAGAATGTCCGAAACGGTACATAGGAAGCCGGGACAAGTGGGAGTCTGGAAGTACGCGGCCATGGTATAGAAAGGCGGATTGATGCGGGGAAGAATGTTGACCTGTGAGATGGCCAAATCGTAGAAGATGCCGTAGGCGGAGCGGACCACCCATCTCTCCGACTTCATCGGCCGCCATGCGAATCCAACTCGTGGCGCAAAATCCCTGCGCGTGGGGTAGTAAGTCGCACGCGGAATTCCATTGGTCCCCGCCACGGTGAACTCAGGCGAGAGGGCGCAGGGTTCGGGACAGGCAATCAGGTCGGGAACACTGAACTCGTTGTGCGCTTCCACCGCCGGGCTGTTGTATTCGTAGCGCAGACCCACGTTCAGCAAAAAGCGCGGGATGACGTGCACATCGTCTTGAATGTAGGCGTTGAAGCCACGGCCGTGCAGGTCGTTCAACGTGCTGCCGCTCACCGCCAAAGCGTAATCGGGAACGGCGGCCAGCACCTGCGCCAGCGAACAGCTGAGAGGATCCATTGGAGGAGCGCCGGTGCAGGTCGTGCTTGTGCCGCCGCTCAATGCTCCTGCCGCTGTATCGCCCAGAAAGAACCAATCTCCACGCGCCAGAAAGTCGAGGTAGTCGCCGATCTGAAGGCGGCGGAAACCGCCCCCGATCTTGAACTGATTCTCGCCCACCGTCCATGCAACGTTATCGGAGATCTGATACGTATTGTCGCGGCGCTCCTGCGGGTAGTTGATCGGCTCGCCAATGCCGTCGAAGTAGATCACGTTGATGTTGGGAGCGCCCAGGTCCACAGGGTTGGTCAGGATGTCGGGAAATCCCAACTGCGTTTCGATGTTCTGGCCATGGTTCTGTTGCAGCACGGTGGAGCGCATTCGTGTGTAGCCCAGGCGGAACTCATTCACTATGCTGGAGCGAAAGACGCGAACCCAGTCGATTCCAGTGCTCTGGGCAAGATTCATGGTATAGCTTCCATAACCGGGCAGCGCAGTGAATTCGTTAACCGGATCGTAAGGAGAGAAGAGGTTTTCCTGCGTCAGCGAGTAATGAATTGACAGCCTGTCGTTCTTATTGGCCTGCTCGTCCACCTTGGCCGTAATGTAGTTCACCGAGTTGTCGATCACCGGGGCGGCACGGAAGGTATTGGAGTTGGCTAGATCCGATCCGACGTTGGCGGCCGGGTAAAGAGCCTCCACATTCGCGCCCGTCGCGCAGGATGGATTGAACGGGCACCCGAAGAGCAAATCCGCCAGGCCCGTGGCCGCCGCCCATTGGTTCACGGAAGGCACGGTGGCCTCCCTGGTCACCGCCTGGCGTCTGCGCATCGTCGTCGGAGAAAGAAAAAGGTCTTGTCCTTGAGTATGGGGCCGCCCAGGGTTCCGCCGAACTGGTTGCGATCGAAGCGGGGAATCGGTAGGTCGGAAAAATCGAAATAGTTCTTGGCGTCCATCGTCCGGTTGCGGGCGAACTCGAAGAGGCTGCCGTGAAAGTTGTTAGTGCCGCTTTTCAGCACGATATTGATCTGGGCGCCGCTCGCCCCCCGAACTCCGCCGAGTAATCGCCCGATTGCACCTTGAATTCCTCGATCGCGTCGATCGAGGGAAGCGCGGCATACTGGTTGAGATAGGTATCGTTGTTCTCCACTCCATCCAGCAGGAAGTTGTTGGCCTGCTCGCGTGCGCCATTCACGTTCACAGCCCCGCCCTCGGTCGAGTTCTCAGAGCCTTGCGCCGCCAATTCACTCCCCGGCCCAAGTAAAGTAAACGACAGGAAGTTGCGCTGGTTCAGCGGCAGATTCTCCACTAGCTGGTTATTGACCACTTGTCCCAACGTAGACGTATCGGTTTGCACGATCGGAGGTGTTTCGGTGACGGTCACTTCCTCGGTAGCGGCGCCCACAACCAGGGAGAAATCCACGCGCACCGTTTGGTCCACATTCAGGTTCACGCTGTGGATGACGCTGCGGCGAAACCCCTTCATTTCAACGGAGACGCGGTAGGGTCCCGGGGGCAGCAACGCAACAGTGTAATCGCCGTCGCCGTTGCTGATTGCCTCACGGCGCGCGTTGGTATCCTCGTTCTGCACAATAATCCGTGCCTGCGAGAGAACGGCTCCCTTGGGATCGGTGATGGTGCCAGTGATGGTTCCGGTAGGACTGCTGGCGAAGAGTGGGAGCGTACAGGCAGATACAAACACAAAGGCAAAGCGAGACCAGCGTGTGGTCATATAAGTCCTCCAGGCGATCGATCTTTTCGATTAGTGGCGACTGGTTGACGAGTTAACCCATCAGATTAGACGGGAGTTCCGATTAGTTGTCAAACATATTAGCACCAAATGTATCGATATGTGCATAATCTTGCACAGTTCCTGGCACGATAGCCCGTACGGATAAATCAATGGATAGGCAGCCCTCTCAGATCGGAGTTCCCTTCTTTTGAATTAGGCCCGCGGACTGTCAGTCTGTTTGCAAAACGCAATCTATAAACCATTCCTCCAGGACATCGTTCGCCGCAACCTAAAAGAATTCATCCATTTGCCCGCGAAGCATTCCCAACCGGCGCTTCCATCCCCAAAAACTCCTCAAACACATAATTCGAAAGCAGCCGTCCCTGCGCGGTCAGTCGAACCGTCTTCCCGTCCGAACTCACCAGCCCATCCACCTTCAACCTCCCCACGACCTCCATCGCCCGCTCCAAAGCAATGCTGCCAAATTCCCGTTCCACCGCGGCCAAATCTACTCCCGCGTTCAGCCGCAGCCCCAGAAACCACGCCTCCTCGTGCTGCCGCTCCGGCGAGTTCCAACTAGTCTCCACCGCTTCTTGCCCTTCAAGAAATAATCTAAGTTCATCGGTAGTCGTTGACCGCATCACGTAGTTATCAACAGAAACCTTGGTACAGCTTGTAGGGACCGTAATTTCGGCCGCTTTGAAAGGGCGCGGCTTTAGCCGCGCCGCTTGATGGGCAAATGGAACTTTGGGCTTTAGCCCCTGAGACAATGTATTTGCAATAACTGGCATTCCCTCGGCGGCTAAAGCCGCGATCTGTTTGGGGTGTTCTGCGGCACTGCTAAAGCCTTGCCCTTTCAAGGCCGGGGCCCCACGCAGCATCGATGAAGCGTCCAGCCCCACCCCCAAATAAGGCCGTCGCTGCCAATACCGCAAATTGTGCCGCGATTCAAACCCCGCCCTGCTGAAATTCGAAATCTCATACTGATCCAGCCCCGCCTGTCCCAGCCGCTCGATCGCCGTCACATACATCCGCGCGATCGCATCGTCCTCTGGAACCATCTCGGCGAAATAGCGCGCCCCGCCGCCCAGAACCTCCCGTCCCAGCCGCGAATCCTCATCCACCTCCAGCATGTAAACGCTCGCGTGCGGAACGCCCGTGTCCACCACCGCCGCCAGCGATTCCTCCCAGCTAACCGCCGTCTGCCCCGCCAACCCCGCAATCAGATCCACGCTCAGGTTCGTGATCCCCGCCCCGCGCAGCCGCCGCAAATCCTCCTCGACCATCGCCCGGTTATGCAGCCGTCTGCTAACCTGTGCCTCCCGGTCGATAAACGACTGCACCCCCAGGCTCACCCGATTCACGCCCGCCGCCGCCAGCGCCGGAAGTGTCTCCTCCGCAATCTGCCCCGGCGCGCACTCCACGGTAATCTCCGCGTCAGGCTCCAAATCAAACTCCGCCCGCATCGCCCTGAACAGCCGTCTCCAGCAGCTCCGGCTCCAGCAGGCTAGGCGTCCCCCCGCCCAGGTAAACCGTATCCACGCGTCGCGGCAACTCAGCGCCCATCCGCTCCGCCCAATCCCCAGCTCGCCCTTAAATCCTCGATAACCCGTTCCACATACCGCCCATGCTCACTGGCCGGATAAACCCCAGACGCAAAGTTGCAGTAAGTACACTTCGACCGGCAGAACGGAATCGAAATATAAATACCCAGCCCGTCTCCAGAAAGCTCATCCATAAACAGGATTCTTTCACGCCCACCGGCAAATACTTGCCCATCGAACTTTACGTCCTAGTCCCTCAGTCCCTAATCCCTGATCTCTGATGTGCAATCATTGAACCAAGGAGGCTTCCCGCTTGAAAGTGTGGCCAATCCTGGGTATCGGCTTGATGCAGACCCTCCTGTTACTGGCCCATTGGTTCATCTTTCATACCCTTCTGGTCTTCTACGGCAATCTCACCCTCTCTCAAACTCTTGCGCTCGGTGCCGCGCTCTTCCTGCTGGCCTTCAGCTTCATCGCCGCCGCCCTGCTCGGCTATTCCTCGTCCAGCTTGCCGGTCCGCCTTATCTACACGTTCGCCGCCGTCTGGCTAGGCTTCCTCAACTACTTCTTCTTCGCCGCCTGCTTCTGCTGGCTGGTCGATCTCGCTCTGCTGTTTTCCCCCCTCGCCCCGTCCCTGCCGCAATACCGCCCCCTCATCGCCGGTATCTTCTTTTCTCTGGCAATTCTCACCGGAATTTACGGTCTGCTCAATGCTCGCTGGGTGCGCATTCGCCGCCTAACCGTCCAGCTCCCAAACCTTCCCCCCTCCTGGCGCGGCCGCAATGCCCTCCTGATCAGCGACCTGCATCTAGGCAACATCAACGGCCCCGGTTTCTGCCGGCGCATCGTACGCCTCGCTGCTCCACTCCAACCCGATATCGTCTTCCTTCCCGGCGACCTTTTCGACGGCGTCCATGCCGACCCCTCCCGGCTCATCGCTCCCTTCAGAGATCTCTCTCCTCCCTACGGCATCTTCTTCACTGCCGGCAATCACGAGGAGTACGGCGGCGAAGCGAACTTCACCCATGCGCTCACCCAGGCTGGCATCCGCGTCCTGATCAATGAAAAGATAAACGTCGACGGCCTCCAGATCCTCGGCATTCCCTACGCCGACTCCCACTACCCCATACATCTTCGCGCCAATCTTGAAGCCCATTCGCCTGATCCCTCCCAGGCCAGCATCCTGCTCAACCACGCCCCCCATCGCCTGCCTATCGTCGAACAGGCCGGCATCAGCCTCCAACTCTCCGGCCACACTCACGGCGGCCAGCTCATCCCCTTCACCTGGTTCACCCGCAGCGCCTTCGGAAAGTTCACTTACGGATTGCATCGCTTCGGCTCGCTCCAGGTCTACACCTCCAGCGGCGCCGGAACCTGGGGCCCTCCCATGCGCGTAGGCACCCACCCCGAAATCGTCCTTATCCAATTCGAGTAGAGCATTTTAACTTCAAGTATAGACAAAGCTTCGGGTGCCCCAACCTCGCCACGTTTTTGTTTTTGTGGCTAGGGTGGGATAGTACCAACTCAACAGATGGGTAAACGAGTGATCCTTCTCGACCGTAAACACTCAAACCGAAAACGCACTAGACGCTTTCGTGCTATAATGTAGAAACATTGCTACAAGGAGGCGCCCCGTGGCAATCACCACCCTTTCCAGCCGGGAATTCAATCAGGATGCCAGCCGTGCGAAGAGAGCCGCCAAGAAGGGCCCTGTCTTCATCACGGATCGCGGGCGCCCCGCCCATGTGCTGTTGTCGATCGAGGAATACCAGAAAATCAAGGGCAAGGGGCAAAACATCCTCGACTTGTTGGCCATGCCCGAAGCCGCCGAAATCGAGTTCGAGCCGCCACGCACAGATGGAATCTTCTTTAAGCCGGCTGACTTTTCATGATGTACCTGCTCGACACGAACGTAGTTTCGGAGTTGCGCAAGTCCTCGGCTTCGCGAGGAAAATCTGCCACAGTGGACCGCAATGTACTTGCCTGGGCAAAGACCGTTCCGGCAGCCAGTCAGTTCCTGTCGGTCATCTCCATCCTTGAATTGGAGACTGGCGCCCTCATGATGGAACGCCGTGATCCGCGGCAAGGAGCAGTTCTACGATCTTGGCTGCAGAGCTATGTATTGCCCGCCTTTGACGGCCGTATTCTGCCAGTCGATACTCCAGTCGCACAGAAATGCGCGGCCCTTCATGTGCCTAATCCACGCTCCCAACGCGACGCCCTCATCGCCGCAACCGCCATGGTGCATGGCATGACCGTCGTCACTCGAAACGTATCCGACTTCAAACCCACGGGCCTAGCGCTTCTGAACCCGTGGGAACCATAACGGTATATTCTTGTATCCAAAAGGAGTCCCAGTGCGCACCTTCCGTAACTTCCGCTTTCTCTTTCCAGCCTTGATCTGTCTGGCCATTCTCGGCCAGAGCACCCGCACCCACGCCCAGTCCGCCGCAAACGGCGCTTTGCCGCCCCCGCCCCACGCCAAGGAGATTCATCTCAAGCACGTCCTGGTCATCGCGCAAACCAAAGGCTGGGAGCACGACTCCATTCCTGCGTGCATGGTTGCCGTTTACGACATGGGCAAGCAGAGCGGCCTGTGGGATACCACCCTGCGCACCGATACCAAGCTCATTACCAAAAAAGAACTCAAAGCCAACGCCAAAAATCTCGATTACTTCGACCTTCTCGTCTTCTGCAGCACCACCGGCGAGCTGGACCTTGACACCGGCCAGAAGCAGGACATGCTCTCCTTCATCCACGACGACGGCAAGGGCTTTGTCGGCATTCACGCCGCGCTCGACACAAATTACACCTGGCCCGAATATGGCGAGATGATCGGCGGCTGGTTCAACGACCATCCCTTTAACACTTTCAACGCGCCCATCGTTAATGAAGACCCAACCTTCCCCGCCGTCCGCCACTTCCCCGCCGCCTTCGTCAAATATGACGAGATCTATCAGCCTAAGGCCTGGTCGCGCGACAAGGTAAACGTGCTGCTCTCGCTCGACCCATCAAAACTGGACTACAACAACCCCCGCATCCATCGCGACGATCACGACTTTGCAGTCGCATGGAGTAAGCTCTACGGCAAAGGCCGCGTCTTTTATTCCACCCTCGGCCACACCGAGGAATCCTGGGACGATCCCGACATCAAGACAATGTACTTCGAAGCCATCAAGTGGGCCCTCCGCATGACCGAAGGAAGCACAACCCCACACCCGCGCCCTCCAGCATCCACTTCTGCCCATTGACCCAACCACCAGTACAAAATCAATACCGGGTGCCCCAGGTCTCGATTTTGAGACCTGGGAGAGCTATTGGCTCGAAGCTGGCGTTTTGCACTCAACGCCTGCATAGCATTACCCTCCGGACCTTTCGGCCGGACACAAAAAGGTCCCGATTACCGGAATCTGTTAACTTCAAAATTGAGCATGAAAGCCCTGCACCGAGATTTGCGACGGCGATTTATTCCCTCCGGCGCCGTCGCCCTCTGCACCCTGGCCCTGGCCGTCAGTCCATTCGCAGCGCAGCAGGCTGTCTCTCCGGCACAATCAACAACCGCACCCCAGCAAGCCCCGCCCCAGACACCTCCACCCATCCCGCAGCAGTCCGCCATCAGCGAACAGGTCCACACCGGTACCACCAGCGGTCTCGACATCGATGCCCGCCTCAAGAACCTGCTCGTCGATCACCAGTTCCTGCGCATCCAGTCCCAACTCAACCAGTTGCCGCCTGAGCAGGCCCAACTCTACCGCGGCATTCTTGCCAACCGCTCCAACGACCTCAAGTCCTCAATTCAGCTGCTCGAACCTCTCGTCGATCAAGTCACCGCCAGCGGCGATAAAGCAAAAGAAAAGCTTGTCCGCAAAGCGCTGGCAGAGGATTACCTCCGCGAAGGCGACTGGTCCAAAGCGGCCAAAGCCTATCAGGCACTTGATCTCCGTCTCCAGGGGCATCTCACCACCGATGAGCAGGAAGAGATCGAGATGCCGCGCAAACTCTCCCAGCTCGCAGCGGGAGATCCTTCCCGGCCAGCAATGACCGTCGATCCCGCCGACCCCTTCGCGCTCCAGGCCGCCCGCAACCCCCTCGGCCTCACCGACATTCCCGTCTACGTCGATGCCCGCCCGCACAGTTGGATGCTCGATCCCACCTCGCCCTTCAATCTCATCTCCCGCTCACTCGCCAAAGAGGCTGGTCTCAAAGTCTCTGAGCAATCAACTGTCATCCGCTCCCTCACCGGCCGTCCCATCGAAATGTGCGTCACTATCATTCCCCGCTTCACCATCGGCGGACTCATCACCTTCCACGACATGACTGCCTTCGTCTATAACGACGCCGACTACTCCTTCCCTCAGGTGCACTATCAGGTCCAGGGAGTTCTCGGTTACCCGGCTCTCTCAGCCCTCGGCAGCCTCACCATCACCAACGAAGACATGATCGAGGTCCGCCCCGCCAAACAGCCGCAACCGGCAAACAAATCTCTCGAAGCTCAGAAAATCGTAAAGCAAGATCTTCCTGCACCCGGAGCGTCCTTTTATCTCGATGGCGAGAGGATCATTGTCGCTCTGGGCAATCCGGTCGCCCCCGATCCATCAACCAGCGGTAAACCTTCGCCCGCTCCGCAGAAAACCAGCGACGAACGCATGTTTGTGATTGATGCCGGCGGCCAGCAGACCTACCTTACTTCCCGCTACTACGACGAGCACTCCGCCGAATTCACCGGCCAGAAGATGCAGCTATTCACCCTCCCCGGTCTTCAGTCCGCCACTCCCCAACCCGCTTTCGTAGCCGAAACCATTCCACTAACCGTAGGTCCGAACACCGTCCCCATCCACTTCATCCAGGTCTTAACTCAGCCGCTAGGCTCCGCAGCCCTCGACGATGTATACGGCGTCCTCGGCATCGATGCCCTCGACCAGTTGCAGGCCTACACCTTCGACTACCGGACCATGCGCTTCAGCGTAAAGCCGGAGTAGTAATCAAATGTCAGCTGTCAGTTGTAAGTTATGCGCAATTAGATTTGAGTTAACAGAGATGAGCAACTAGGGTAAGTAATTATGAGGGCGTGTTTCATAAGCCTGTTTTGCGTCAGGGCACGACTTTAGTCGTGCCGAAAAAGGCATGAATAACAAGGGGTTTTAACCCCTGCGAGATTTCGGCCGATGTGCCAGCAGCCATTTATGAAACATGCTCTAGCCATTAGTTGCGATTCAACTATTCCCCACAGCATCGGCCAACTTGCGAACCTGCTACCGCCGCGTAAGCGGCGCTAACTTGCCGCTTTCCTCTTCTTCCCATCGCGTTCCTTCTCGCTCCGCATCTGCCCCGCCTGCCCAAACCAAAACATCGCCAGCCCAAAGACCGCCATCACCAGCCCCCACCACAAATTCACATTGATCCCCAAACTCTTCGCATAGAGCGCCGCATTGCCGTCAGACTTCAATCCAAACGCCGTAAGAATCGCCCCTGCCAGCGCAAACATCAACCCGATCGGAATCCGCAAATCGAGATCCATCGCCCTCACCTCAATAAAAGAAAATATTCAGCGCAATCACCGCCAGCAGAATCGCCGCCGCCAGCGCCTCCGGCCGTTTCCACCACACCAGCTTTGCGCTCTCCGGCTTCGGCGTCAGCGAGTGAACCAGCCCCACCAACTCCGCCTCCGACCGCGGCTTGGTGCAGTAACTTACCGCCACCGTCACAATAAAATTCACCCAGAACGCAAAGATCGCTGTCCAGAAGTTCTGCGCCATATCGCTCGGATAGTGATGCAGCACCGCGATCCATCCCCCGTGAATCCCTACCCGCGCTTCGATAGGCAGTGTCAGCCCGTGATGCAGCATAGCCGCCGCCGTCCCCGCAATCAGCCCGCTGAAAGCCCCATGCCCCGTAGCCCGTTTCCAGAACATGCCCAGCAGAAACGTCGCAAACAGCGGCGCATTCACAAAGCTGAAGACCAGTTGCAGCGTATCCATAATGTTGTTGAAGTTGATTGCCGCATACGCCGTCCCAATCGAAAGCAGAATCCCGCCCACCGTGGCAAATCGCCCCACCGTCATGTAATGCCGGTCGCCGCCGTTCTTGTAGATATAAGACTGGTAAAGATCGTAAGTAAACACCGCGTTGAACGCCGTAACATTGCCCGCCATTCCGCTCATGAAGCTGGCCAGCAGCGCCGTCAGCCCCAGCCCCAGAATCCCCGTCGGGAAGAAATGCAGCAGCATATTCGGCGTGGCCATGTCGTAGTCGAGCAGCGGTTCGCCGCTGGCCGTCAGCATCGGCTTACCGGTCACCGGGTTTAACTTCGCTGGAACCAATCCCCGTCCCTGCTCCACCTGCGGTGGAACCACAGTAATCTCGTGGATGATAGCCCCGTTCTCAACCCGCGTAACAGTTGTCGAGTGCGGCGTAGGCAGCCCGATCGCCAGCAACCCCGGCACCACCACCAGAAACGGAAAAAGCATCTTCGGAATCGCCGCGATCAGCGGAACCCTCCGCGCCGATTCCATATTCTTTGAGGCCATCGCGGTCTGGATCACCAAAAAATCCGTGCACCAGTATCCATACGCCAGCACAAATCCCAGCCCCATCCCCAGGCCAATGATCTCCACCCCCATGGGATTAGTGCTGGCGTGCGCCACGCCCTTCCACTCGTGCATATATGCCGCCGGAACCGCTGCCTTCAGCCCGCTCCATCCGCCTACATTCCTCAGTCCCAGCAGAACCAGCGGCAGAAATCCGGCGATGATAAGAAAGAACTGCAGTACCTCGTTATAAATCGCACTGGCCAGCCCGCCCATAAAAATGTAAGCCAGCACAATCGCCGCCGACAGCACGATCGAGAAAGTGAAGATCCCCTCCCGCGCCCATCCCTGCGCGCGAAACAACCCGTCAAACACATGCAGCGCCTGCATCAGCCGCGCCATTGCGTACATCGAGATCCCTGAACTGAACACCGTCATCGCCGCAAACGTGCATGCGTTCAGCGCCCGCGTCTTCTCGTCGAAGCGCAGCCGCAAAAACTCGGGCACACTCCTCGCTTTTGACCCGTAATAAAACGGCATCATGAAGATGCCCACAAAAATCATCGCCGTGATAGCGCCGATCCCGTAAAATTGCGCCGTCTCCAGCCCGTACTTGGCCCCAGACGCGCCCATGCCGATCACTTCCTGCGCCCCCAGGTTGGCGCTCAAGAACGCGAGCCCGCAGATCCACGCCGGCAGCGCTCGCCCGGCCTGCAAAAAATCCTTGCTCGTCTTCATCTTCGGTTTCAGGGCAAATCCAATGCCCACCACAAACCCGAAGTAAAGCAGCATGATCAGCCAGTCAACGGCGGTAAGATTAGCCACACATCGCTCCTGGAACATTGTGAACCGGCATAAATTGCATCAATTTTCCCCTCTCATTTCAAAAATTCAATCAACATAAATTACTGGAATTTGTTTCAAAAATCCGTTTTGTGTCAGGGCACGACTTCAGTCGTGCCGGAAAGGCTGGAAAAAACCGCGGGCTTTAGCCCCTGAGGAATTACTGCCAACGACCACTGAGTTGTTTTTGAAACACACAATTCTCACCGCGTCGCTGAACTGCTGGGTGCCCTCGGTCCCTCGCTTTTGGGGACCGGGGAAGCCACAAAACCACCCGGTCGTAGCGCTAGCCCCAAAAAATAAGTTCCCGGCGTTCTTCACCTCTTCCCGCCATCGCTCTTCATCTTCGATTCAACAAGTTCGAGATTTCGTCTTGCACCTTCATCGGCCGGATCAATTCTCACCGCGTCGCTGAACTGCTCAGACGCCTTTACATAATCCCCCATCTGAGCCAACGCCACGCCCAGGCCGTTATGTGCATTGGCGTTCTGAGGATCGTAACGCACCGCCTGTGTAAGTTCCGCAACCGCTTCAGGAAGCTGATGAGCCTCCATGTAAATCTTTGCCAGTTGAGTATGCGGCAACGCCTGTTCGGGATAGAGTGCCAATGAAAGCCTGAACTCTTTGATTGCTTCCTGCATCAACCCCTGCTTGATATAAATCACTCCTAAGTAGTTATGCGCCTCGCCGTTTTCCGGATCGAGGGCAAGAATCCTGCCGTATTCCTGCATCGCCTCGTCAAGTTTGTTCTGCGTCATTAGAGAACTGGCAAGATAACTCCTTGCTCTTACCAGATCCGGTTGCGCGGCGATAGCCTTCCGGCTATACATCTCCGCATCCTGCGGCCTGCCCGCCATGATCGACCACAGCGCAATGTCAGACAGAACATTGGGGCTGTTCGGTGCTCCGCGCAACGCCCGTTCCAATCGCTCCCCCGCGATCGGCATGTTGTGCATATCGTGTGTTCGTATCATGGTCTGCATCATCGAAAATGCCGAGAACGACAGTATCAGCGAAGCCGAGGGCTTATAAAACAGTGCTCGTTCCAGATACGGTTGCGCTTCGGCATATTTCCCCAGCCTCACATACGCAGCGCCCAAATTGGAATTCGGTAACGCCCCGCGCTCATCGATCGCCAGCGCGTGCGTGAAAAGCGTCACCGTATCCTTCCACACTTTTACCTGTGCATCCGTCTTTACCGCGCAAGCTGCAATCACCACCACCCCAAGCACTTGAGCAGCAACCTTTAACCTGGGCGAGTGAGCCACCGCATCGCCGATCAGCCACACAACAGCGATAAAAAGACCAATCACGGGAACATAAGTGTAGCGTTCGGCCATCGACTGCTCACCCACCTGCACGATGCCAATCACCGGCGCCAGCGTCCCCAGAAACCAAAGCCAGCCCACGAGGCAATAAGGTTGATTCTTGCGAAAACGCCAGCAAACGCCAGTTACCGCGATAAGTCCCGCAAACGCCAACCCCGCCGCTAGATAACTGATGTGGTTAAAGTCGTAGTAATAATAGATCGTAAGCGGATCGGGCCAGAATGTAATCCGCACATAACTCCAGCAACTGATTGCCGCGTTCAGGATTCTATCCGGCAAGGGCAAAAGTTGAAGCTGGGAAACCGCGCCGCCGGCCCGCTGCGCCATAAAGGTAATTGCACTTGAAGCTCCCGCCATCACAAACAGCGGCCACTTTTCCAGGCATAATTTCCAAAATGAAGAGATCCAATGCCCCCGAGTTTTCTCGCTAAACGTAATCCTGCGCAAAGGCCAAAGATCCAGCAACAGCAGGGTGAACGGAAGAGTAACAATCATCGGCTTTGATAGCAGTCCGCATGCAAAGGCAATCGCCACGCAAGCCAACCGTTTCCACGACGGCCTTCGCGCATACCAAACATACGCCAGCAAAGCCGCAAACCAGAAAAACGTGCACAAAACATCCTTGCGTTCCGCAATCCATGCGACCGATTCCACATGCGCCGGATGCAGTGCAAACAGAAACGCGACCATCGCCGATCGCGCCAGGGTTCCAGTTAAATACAAAAGCACAAGAAAAAGTAGAATCGCGTTGGCAGCATGCAGCAGCAAGTTAGTCACGTGATAGCCGGCGGGATTCTTCCCATAAAGACTCCAGTCGACCATGTGAGAGATCCACGTCAGCGGGTGCCAGTTTCCGGCATAATAAGTGGTAAACGCCCACTCGACGCTTGGCATCGTCAGCCCTTGCTGCACATTCCGGTTTTCCAAAATATAGTAGTCATCGTCGACGCGAAGAAAATCATTCCCTCTCACACCTCGGTATGCAATCAAGGTAACCACCGCAAGAACAACGCACACAGCGGCAATTTGCCACGGCTTGCTGCTGACCGGAGCAAAGGAAGCGCCCTGCTCTCCCCTGTCCACGGCCGGGCGCTTGTCTCTTGATTTCCGCTGTCGCGATTTGCTCGTCATGATTGCCAGCCTCCAATCATTCTAACCAGCATTCTCATTCCTCCTTACGGTCAGGCGGCAAGCCCGCTCCCGCACGGCGGACAAATCGCACGAAGGCCCTCCGTCGCAAAGCGGAGGGCCCTCGAATTACTGGAATAATTCCTCCTCTACGCCGCCGTCCTGCGCGAAGGCTTGTAGCCCGCGAGGCCATAGTAGGCGATGAAAAGGTAGCAGACGATGGGCAGCAAAAACGCGTATTGAATTCCAACTTTATCGGCCGCCCCGCCGATTACATATTGCATATCGTGTGTAACCGCATAATGCTTGCCGATCACCTCCGACAGCCATCCGAACAGCGGCGGAATCACCGCTCCACCCACGTTGCCTATGGTAATCACGCCCGATCCCTCGCTGGTCAGCGGCCCCAACTCCGCGATCCCCAAAGTAAAGATGGTTGGATACATCACCGAGTTAGCCAACCCGCACAGCACCAGGCTCCAGACTGCCACCTGTCCTGATGTAAACATGGCTACCACCATCAGCGCCACGCCAAGCAATCCCAGGCCCACCAGCATCTTTTGTGCCTTGATCACGCTCATCAGCGCGCTGCCGATGAATCGCCCGGCCATGATGAGCAGGTAATAAAGCGTGACCAGCAATCCGGCCGTTTCCAGGCTGTAGATGCCTTGTTCCTGGCAGAACCGAATCCCGATCGCAGCCAGCGCAATCTCCACACCCACATAAAAGAAGATGCCCACCATCCCCAGCACGGTATGCGAATAGGTCCATATATTGCGACCCGCTTCCGGATCGTTCGCTGAGCCGGGACGAGATTCGCGCGTCATTGAGATCGCCGGAAGCTTCAGCAGCATCACCGCAAATCCCAGCAGCAGCAGCGAAACGGCAATCGCGATATAAGGCCCTGCCAGCATATGCGCCTGCCCTGCGGCATCGGGCACCTTGAAGGTATCCGAGAGAATGAAGTGCGCCGCAACCCATGGCGCAACCGCCGAGCCCAGCGAGTTGAAGGCCTGCGCCAGATTCAGCCGCGCCGGTGCGCTCTGCTCGGGCCCCAGGATCGATATATAAGGATTGGCCGAAGTCTGCAGCGCGCAAACGCCCGTAGCCAGCACAAAAATCGCCGCTAACGTCATAGGGAAACTCACCAGATTGGCCGCGGGAACGAACAGCAGCGCGCCCGCCACCATAATGAAGAGCGAAATCACCATTGTCCGCTTGTAACCGACCTTCTCGATCAGCTTGGCGCTGGGAACCGAAAACACCAGGTATGCAAAAAACCATGCCGAGGTAGCCAGCATGCCGTAGAAGTGATTCAGCTGGAAGATGTCTTCGAGCTTGTGAACCAGCTGGTTATTCAGGCTGGTGAGAAATCCGAAGATGCCGAACAGAGCAGTGACCGTAATGAACGGTCCAATATAGCTGGGCGAGCTAGCCGCCGCCGGTGGTGTCGATCGTGTAGCCATGAGAGGTTTACCCTGCTTCCTTTAATAAAGTCATCTGCTCCTCGCCGTTTGCCAATCCCTGTCGTCCGCAGTCAAACCCCAGCAAAGCAGGCTCTCGTTAAATCAACAGAAATCAGTAAACCGCGCAAAAAAGCACCGCAACAACTTTACTGCATCAGGGCCAATCCAAGTCCAGCGGCATTTTATCTATTCCCTATCCCCTATTCCCTATTCCCTATTCCCTATTCCCTATTCTTCCCCTCCCACCATTTAAACTAAACAAGCATGATTCCCACCCTCACCTGGACCCCTGAAGGCGTCCGTTTTCTCGATCAAACCAAGCTCCCTCTCGAGGAGAGCTATCTCCTCGCCACCACCTACGAAGAGGTAGCCGAGATCATCGAAACCATGGTCGTCCGCGGTGCACCGGCCATCGGCGTCTCCGCAGCCTACGGAATTGCTCTGGGTACAATTCAGTCCAAAGCTGAGAGCGCGGAGCGCTTCGCCCCCGAGTTCGACCGCATCTGTGCCCGCCTCGCCGCAACCCGCCCCACCGCCGTCAATCTCTTTTGGGCCATCGACCGCATGAAGCGCCTCTTTGCAACCTTGCTCTCTCAAGGCGCAACCCTCGACCAAATCCAGAAAAAAATCCTCGCCGAAGCCCACGCCATGTACGAGGAAGATATCGCCGCCTGCCGCACCATGGGCGCATTCGGCGCAGCCCTGCTCCCTGACGAAGGCTCTGTCCTCACCCACTGCAACGCCGGAGCCCTCGCCACCTGCGGCTATGGCACCGCCCTCGGCGTCATCCGCGCCGCCGTCGAGCAGGGCAAGCGCATCGCTGTCTTCGCCGATGAAACCCGCCCCTTCCTGCAAGGCGCGCGCCTCACCGCATGGGAACTGATGGCCGACCACATCCCCACCACTGTCATCTGCGACAACATGGCCGCCAGCCTCATGCAAGCCGGCCGCATCCAGGCCGTCATCGTCGGTGCTGACCGCATTGCCGCCAACGGCGATACCGCCAACAAAATCGGCACTTACAACGTCGCCATCCTCGCCCGCGAACACGGCATTCCCTTCTATGTAGCCGCTCCCTGGTCCACCATCGACCTCGCCACCGCCACCGGCGCATCCATCCCCATCGAAGAGCGCCCCGCCGTCGAAGTCACCCATCACGGCGGCAAACAGCTCACCCCCAACGGCGTCGGCATCGCCAACCCCGCCTTCGACGTGACCCCCGCCAAATACGTAACCGCCATCATCACCGAACGCGGCGTCCTCCGTGCTCCCTACGCCGAATCCCTCCGCACCATGGAACTGGCGGTGAAGTAACCCGCAAAACAAGAGTACCGTCAGGTGGGAGTAGCCCACTTGATATAATTTCCCACAAGTGTTATTCTTCCCTCATGTCGAGTTCCACAATCATCAGAAATTCCGATTTCCGGCTGCTCTCGGAGTTCGCGAAGCCCGATGCAAAAAAGCGCCTGTCTCTCGGAGAGGCCGCCCGCGATGCCACGGCCTACAACATCTACCGCAACTCCCTGGGCCAGCTCATTCTCGACCCGGTAAAGACCGTTCCCGCCACTGAGATGTGGCTCTACGAGAATGCAGAGGCCCTCGCCAGTGTCAAAAAAGGTTTGCGGGAATCGACTGAAGGTAAGAGCATCTATCGCGGCTCGTTTGCCAGGCACGCAAGGTAATAGGCACGATATTTAGATATAGATAAGTCAAGACTGAAGGATTAAATATGGAACGGAAAATCAAATTCACGCCCACGGCCGATGCGCAATTGACGGCTCTCGAAGAAACACCTTCGAATGCCGCGCTACTCGCTCAGGTTCGAAAAGCTCTCGGTTGCCTGGAAATTGATCCCCACCACCCAGGCCTTCATACGCACGAATTTACCTCTCTGACAGGCGCCAACGGCGAAAAAATCTTCGAGGCATACGCTCAAAACAACACTCCCGGCGCATACCGCATCTTTTGGCATTATGGCCCAGATGAAATCAAGGGCAAGAAACGGATTCCCGTTATTACCGTCATCGCGATCACACGCCATCCCTGATCAGTTCCATAATTACTACCACACAACTGGCGCCCCAATAGGCCAAACTATCTAAAGTAAAAGTGTCATGCTTCCCCGCCTCTCCATCTTTCGCCTGCGCTCGAAATCCCTTCTCCGCGGCGTTCTGCTTTCCCTCTTCGCCTTCGCAGCCAGCCTTCGTCTTGAAGGCTTTCCCGGCGACACCTTGCATGCCTCGCCCTGGCAACTCCTTCTCGTCCCCTTTGCCTGCTGGGGAATGCTCGAAACCGCCCGCTGCCTGGGCCGTAAATGGAACCTCTATCACGCCGGCGTTCTTATCCTCCTCTACGCCGAACTCATGATCCTTGCAATGACGCTTTTCTTCTGCGTCTATCGCCTCTGAAAATTCACGCCCATCCCCTCCCCGGCTTCCGTCAGTCCAAGTCGTCCGTGTACGATGATTCAAACCGCGTTCGCGTTACCGACGATCGTCCGCGGTATTCTTCACCGATTGAGCAACTGGAGGAAAATATGTTGAAAGGGTTTCGAGACTTCGTTCTGCGTGGAAACGTAGTTGATCTGGCCGTCGCCGTCATCATCGGCGCCGCCTTTAGCGCCATCGTCACGGCCCTGGTAGGTGACATTCTCAACCCCCTCATCGCCGCCACCATTGGCAAGCCGGACTTCAGCAACGTAATCATCACCGTGGGCAACGGCCACGTCAAGGTCGGCAGTTTCCTCAATGCCGTCATTGCGTTTTTCATCGTGGCCACTGTGGTCTATTTCGCCATTGTTCTGCCCTTGAATGCGCTTCAGTCCCGGCTAAAAAAGCCCGCGCCCGATGCGCCGTCCACCCTCAAAACCTGCCCCGAATGCCTGAGCGAAATCCCGTTGGCCGCCAAGCGCTGCGCCCACTGCACCCAGCCCGTAGAATGAATTTCCATCAATCTCCATAACAGCCAACTCGCCAGCTCGCCAACTCGCTAACCTGCTAACTCGCTAACCCGCTGAAAAAAGGCCCAACCAATGACCGCACGCAACCCCCTCCCCTCCCTGCTCCTGCTCGCTCTCACACCCAGCCTTCTTTCAGCCCAATCCGCCCCCGCACCCACCGTCTTCGGCTATGCGGACTTCACCGCGCAATCCCGCATCGAAGAAAAATTCCTCGCCGTCCCCGATGCCAAACTGGCCGGCCAGCACCTGAAAATCCTCACCGCCGAACCCCACCTCGCGGCCACCCCTGAAGACCGCAAAACCGCCGATTATGTCGCACAAAAGTTCCGTGCCGCTGGCCTCGAAACCGAGATCGTCCCCTATCGCGTTCTCATCAACTAGCCCAAAACCGTTCGCGTTGAGGCATAGGACGCCAGCGGCAAACTGCTTATGACCGGCCCCACCCGCGAGCACGTTGACGGCGACCCCTATCAGGACGATCCCCGCGTAGTCATGCCCTTCAACGGCTCCTCCGGCTCCGGCGACGTCACCGCCGAAGTCGTCTACGCCAACTACGGCCGCCTTGAAGACTTCGACCAACTCGCCGCCCAGCACATCGACCTTCACGGCAAAATCGTAATCTGCCGCTACGGCGCCAACTTTCGCGGCATCAAGGTCTACATCGCTGAGCAGCGCGGCGCGGCCGGCGTGCTCATCTACTCCGATCCGCAAGACGACGGCTACTTCAAAGGCGATGCCTACCCCATCGGCCCCTGGCGTCCTGAAACCGGCGTGCAGCGCGGCTCGGTGCAATTCATCTTCAAGTATCCCGGCGACCCCGAAACCCCCGGCGTAGCCTCCACGCTCGACCTGCCCGACTCGGCCCGCATCTCACCACTACGGCAACCAGCCCCACATCGTCTCCATCCCTCTCAGCTACCACGACGCCTCGCCCATCCTCCAGCGCTCACGGGCCCCGGCGTGCCGCAGGGCTGGCAGGGCGCGTCTGCCCTTTCGCTATCACCTGGGACAGCCGCGGCCCCGGTGCAGTCAAAGTCCATCTGGTCTCCCAGCAGGACTATCAACGCCGCATCATCTGGGATGTGATCGGCAAAATCAAAGGCTCCGAGTACCCTGACGAATGGGTCATCGCCGGCAACCATCGCGACGCCTGGGTCTACGGCGCAGTCGATCCCTCCAGCGGCACCGCCGCCATGCTGGAATCCGTCCACGGCATCGGCGCACTGGTCCGCCAGGGCTGGCGGCCCAAGCGCACCATTGTCTTCTGCAGTTGGGATGCGGAGGAACAAGGCCTCATCGGTTCCACCGAGTGGGTCGAGCAGCACGCCGAATCCTCGAACCGCGCCGTCGCCTACTTCAATATGGACGTTGCCGTTGCCGGCCCCGATTTCTCCGCCTCCGCCGTTCCTTCGCTCAAGCAGTTCCTCCGCGAGCTCACCCGCTCCGTCCCCAGCCCCTCGCGGCGGCACCGTTTATGACCAGTGGAAACTAGACCCCAGCGACCTCGACAAGCGCAGCGCGCCGCCAACTCGCTCAGCCAGCCGCTCTCTGAAGACGTCCACGTCGGCGATCTCGGCTCTGGCTCTGATTACACGCCCTTCTTCCAGCACGCGGGCGTTCCCTCCACCGATATCGGCTCCGATGGACCTTACGGCGTCTACCACTCCGCCTTCGATAACTACGCCTGGTTCGTCCAGAACGCCGATCCCCACTTTCTTTATCTTCAGCAGATGGCCCGCGTCTTCGGCCTTGAAGTTCTCCGCATGGCTGATGCCGACGTGCTCCCCTACGACTACGTCTCCTACGCCCACGCCATCGCCTCCCATCTTGAAGCCGCCAAAAAGAAAGCCTCTGAAGCAGGGTTCAGCTCGCTCGACTTTGCCTCAGCCCAGGCCGCCGCCTCCCGCTTCGCCGCCGCGGCTCAAAGAGCGCACGCCCTCCAGCTCGCCCCCTCCGGCGACCAGCCAAACTAAACCTGGCCCTTCGCCAAACTGAAACCGCCCTGCTCTCTGATGCCGGTTTGCCCAATCGTCCCTGGTATCGTCACACCATATACGCTCCCGGCGAGTTCACCGGTTACGCAGCCGTAGTCATCCCCGGCGTCAATGAGGCAATCGATGCCAAAAACTTCCAGCGTGCCGTCCAGCAATTGGCCGCGCTAACCCAGGCCCTCGACCGCGCCACCCGCACCCTCGACTCCGCACCTTGATCCGGTTTTTCCGCTTCTGAAACCGAACAGAAATATTTCCGTAAAATCCCTTTTCTACCGTTCCATCCATGAGCTATCATCCCAAAATCCCGGCACTCCCCAGCCGAGCGTGGTCTGAAGGAGTGTGCATGTTCAGTTTCCTCATCGGCTTGGCGATAGCGGCCATGATCCTCGGCCCGGCAATCCTGATTGCAATCCAGAACGCCCGCTCCCGCGAACACGACCTCTAAGGTCGGCCGGACCCCAATCCTCGACGATGCGACTCCGCTTCCACGCCCCTGTCTCGCTCCTGAGGAGACAGTAAGAGGTCCCGCCCCATCAAATCCCCTCCGCACAGTACAAAAGTAACTAAATGGATTCCTTCCCTCCTTCAGTGTCTTGCATCCTATTTTTTGCATAGATATGCAAACCGTTATCCCTCTTTGCAAAATCTCCGGGAACGCAGCAGATTTCTCTTGCATTGCATTTGAAATGGTGTACAGTGGTAACAATTTTATGATTACTGACGAGTCGGTAATCAGGTTACTTGAGCGCAAATCCAAGTAGGAGACCGCAATGCACAATCTATTGATCGCCCTCGCGTTTATTGCCATGGTGGCCTGCCCAGCGATTGTTGCAGCCCTGCCGCAGCATCGAATCGACGACGAAGCCTGAAGCTTTGGCAGGCAGCGTGGATCTCAAGGCCTGCCCTTCCAACGGCGGCTGACCATTCGGCACACCATCCTCCACACCAATGGTCAGCCGCACGGGATGTGCTAAAGCCCGTTGTCCTGCTGTACTGCCTTCGCAAAAGGCCCTCCAGATAGAAATTGTGCTTCCCGGTAGCGCACTCAAATCTGCTCGAGCGGAGGTTCGAGATGATTGCTTTCCTTATCGGCTTCGCCTTCGTCACCATGGTCCTGTTTCCGGCCATCCTGGCCACCATTCACCGCTCCAGGTCCCTCCACAACGACGATTAATGCGGAACGGATGCTAGAAGTTGAGCCAGGTACGCGGGTCGAAGGTAAGAATAAACTGGACCGCACAAACGCGCCGGAGGCGCGGAGTTTGTTAGCCCCGCGCTTCAGCGTGGGGGAAAATGGGCCAGGTTGTCCACGGAGTCCCGTAGGGACGCCGCAACCGCATTATGAATGTGGGAACCAATAACGCTGACCAATGCGCCTCAACCGGACCAATCCCCGCATCTCCAGTTGACCCCGCCCCCTTCCCCCCGTATCGTTATAGTTTGATATGAAAATTTCCCCCAACTCTCTGCGCATCGGTATTGCGGCTGCCATTATCGTCGGCACCATCGGCTGGCTCGCCATCACCGGCGCCCAGAACAACAAGAGCTACTACGTCACCATCGCCGAGCTAGGCGGCATGGGCGAGAAAGCCTACCACAGCCAGCTGCGCGTGGAAGGCTTCGTCAAGCCCGGTTCCATTGAGCACAACGGCCCCCACGTCGAATTCACACTCAACGAATTCGAAAGCCACAACCCCAAAGCCCCCTCCGGCCGCACCCTCAAAGTCAGCTACAAGGGCTCCGAGCCGCCCCCGGACACCTTTAAGGATGACGCCCAGGCCCTGGCCGAAGGCTCCTACGGCCGCGACGGGGTCTTCCACGCAACCGTCCTCCAGGCCAAGTGCGCCAGCAAATACGCGCCCGCCCAACCCAACCAGCCCGCAAGCCGCTCCCAAGTCCGCCGCTCCCTCCAAAACCGCGGCAGCTTCACCCAACGCCGCCAATCCGGCATCGTAAGCATGATCGACTCAGCCGCCGTCGGCACTTCGCTCTCCGCCCGCATCGACGGCGTCTCCAAACTGTTCGGTTCCTTCGCCGCCCTCCGCCAGGTCACCGCAGATCTCGAGCCCGGCCGCTGTTACGTGCTCATCGGAGAAAACGGTGCAGGCAAATCCACCCTCCTCCGCATCCTCGCCGGCCTGCTCCGCCCCAGCTTCGGCACCGTCAAAGTCTTCTCCCCCAGCGAGCCCAACGGAATCGAACCCCATGAAGCCCGCGCCCGCATCGGCTACATGAGCCATGCCCCCATGCTTTACGACGAGCTAACCGCCCAGGAAAATCTGAGCTACTTCCGCAGCCTTTACCCCGGCCGCCCCTGCCTCACCCCCTCTGAAGCCCTCCGCCAGGTCGGCCTCGACCCAGATCTCCCCCGTCTACTAGGCCAATACTCGCAAGGCATGCGTCAGCGAACCTCGCTAGCCCGCGTCCTGCTCCCCGTCCCCGAGCTTCTCCTCCTCGATGAGCCTTTCTCCAACATGGACGTAGAATCCGCACGCCAGATGGTCGAGCTACTCGCCAGCTTCCGCCACAGCAGCCGCACCATCGTCCTCACCACCCACCAGCGCGACACTGCCGCCCCCATAGCCGACTACGTGTTCACCCTCCGCGCCGGCAAGCTGATCTCAACCAACCCAGGGAGCCCCACGCTATGAAGACCAACGGTGCGCGCTTCCTCGAATCCCTCGGCATCCCTTTCGAATTCCGCGAATACGAAGTCGATCCTGACGATCTTTCCGCCCTGACCGTCGCCAAAAAAATCGGCATGCCTCCCGAGCAGGTCTTCAAAACCCTCCTGGTCACAGGTGGCCCCAACATCTACCGATTCGCCGTAATCCCCGGCGACGCCGAACTTGACTTCAAAAAACTAGCCCGCGCCGCCAACCTCCGCAAGGCCGAAATGGCCCCCCTCAAAGACGTCCAGCCCCTCACCGGCTACATCCGCGGCGGCGTCACCCTCTTCGGCGCAAGAAAGCCCTACCCCGTCTACATCGACGAAACCGTAATCCTCTTCGACCGCATCAGCGTCTCCGCCGGCGCCCGCGGCGCCCAGCTAATCCTCAGCCCCGCCGACTACCTCCGCGCCGCCCAGGCCCTCGAAGTAGAAGTCCAAACCGCCGACCTCACCAAGCCCGCAATCCCCACCACTGCGGGTGCCCCCGGTCCCTCGCACTTGGGGACCGGGGAAAGCACAAACTCCACCAAGGGTGCGGGTGCCCCATCCATGGGACGTCCTTTTGTCCCATGGGTGGGAGACCACAACCCCAAACCATCGATTCCCACCACCCCAGAGGACCAAAAATGACCAGCCCCCTCTGGACCCACCTGTAAAAGATCTCCGCATCGAATGGCGTTCCCGCGAAGCCATCAACTCCATGCTCTTCTTCGCGCTACTCGTCGTTGTCCTCTTCTCTATCGCCTTCGACCCCCGCGGCGCATTCTCCCGCGAAATCGCCGGCGGCGTCCTCTGCGTAGCCACTATGTTCGCCTCCGTCAGCGCTCTCAACCAGGCCTGGGCACGCGAAATCCGCCATCAGGTCCTCGATGCCCAGCGCATGGCTCCCACCCCCGGCGCCGAGCTATTCCTCGCCAAAGTCCTCGCCAACTTTCTCTTCGTCTCCATCGTCCAGTTGCTTCTCGCCCCCGTCTTTCTCGTCTTCTATAACCTCCACATCGAGGGCAATCCCTGGCAGCTGGCTCTCGTTCTCCCGCTGGGCACCTGGGCTCTGGTAGCCAACGGAACCTTCTTCGCCGCCCTCTCCATCCGCAGTCGCAACCGCGAACTCCTGCTCCCGCTCATCCTCTTCCCCATCTTCATCCCCGCTCTGCTCGCCATGGTCCTCGCCACCACCTCCATCCTCACCGGCGAAAGCGACCCCTCCCTCTGGATCAAAATGCTCCTCGGCTACGACATCATCTTCACCACCGTAAGCCTCCTCCTATTCGACGTAGTCTTCCACGCCGAATAAGTATCCTTCGGCAGTGCTGGGGGCCTTTGGGTTGATGGTCAATCCGAGGGGCATGTGTAGATACACTCCACACTGCAGCCTCTCGTCGCCCGCGCCGTAGGCGCAGTGGATGTTAGCCCCGCGCTTAAGCGTGGGGAAAAGGGATCCTACAAGTTCGTTGCGGAGTCCCATAGGGACGGCGCCGGGTGCCCCCGGTCCCTCGCACTTGGGGACCGGGGATACCTCTGGAGGGAGCGGGGCCTTCAGGCCCGTGCCTTGTCGTCCGCCATCCCCGCAACAACCGCGGCAACTTTATCGAGTATCTGGTTCCAGCCCTCGAGTTGACCGCTTTCTTTGCGCTCTCCATCGATTCATTTCCAATCAAGGTGAGTTTCGTCTTGCCGTCTCCAAAATCCTCAAAGAGTAACCACATCGTGCGCATCGGGCATGGCCTCATGTTCTATCCCATAGTGCGCAGCTTCAACCTTGTTTCCCTCCGCATCGGCAAAGTACATCGAGTAAACAATCTTCTCGTGCAGAACAATCTCGAGGTACTCGCCGCCATTCCAGAACTCCTGCCCATCCGGCGATCTCATGCAGCAAAGAAATTTTCCTCCCACCCGAAAATCCATCTTGCAAACAGGCGAAGTAAAACCCTTCGGCCCCCACCACTGCATCACATATTTCGGGTCAGTCCACGCCTTCCAAACCAGCTCGCGTGGGGCATCAAAGACTCTTGTCACAACCATCCGTTCAATCTCATTCACCGTGTTTTTTGTCATCTCTCACCTCCGTTTTTTTCATTTGATTTACAACCACATCCAGCTTGTCGAAACTCTCTTCCCAGAAGCGGCGATAATGGTGCGCCCAGTCGCTCACTGTCTTGATCGCTTCCGGCCTCAGCGTGCACACACTCTCCCGTCCACGCTTCGTCTTGATCACAATCCGCGCCCGCACCAGGTAGGCAATATGCTTTGAAATCATCTGCTGCGACAGTGCAAACGGTTCCGTCAGTCCATGCACGGACGCAGGCCCGTGTGACAGTCGCTCGATCATTGTCCGCCGCGTCGGATCAGATAAAGCCGCAAATGTTGTGCCCAATCTATCCACAACCATATGGTAGTGGATTTTCCGTGAATGTCAAGCGCAAATTTTAGATTTTCGCAACTTTTGTTCTATGCGCCGGGTGCCGGGCCGGGCCGAACCGGGTGGCCCAGGTCCCTCTAGCCTTTCCAAACTAAAGCGAGGGTGCCCCCGGTCCCTCGCCTTTGGGGACCGGGGATTGCAACCCAACCATCGCCATCAACCCCACGCCTCGCCGTTGCTCCCGGAGGGAGCAAAAGAAAATAGCGCCGCTTGACCTGGATCCCGACTCTAGGATCCGGGATACTCACGGAGGGAGCAGGAGCCTTCAGGCTCCTGAAATCGAACACATCCCCTTGATGTGGCCTTCAGGCCCGGGCCTTGTCCGAAGCAATGGCTCTGCGGCAAAATCCGCGCCGGGCGCCCCGTGTAGCCCCGATCCCTCTACCCTTTCCAAACTCAAACGAGGCTGCCCCCGGTCCCTCGCCTTCGGGGACCGGGGATTGTGGCCCTGCCATCGCCATCAACCCCACGCCTCACCGTTGCTCCCAGAGGGAGCAAAAGAAAATAGCGCCGGTTACCCTGGATCCGACTCTAGGACCCGGGATACCCACGGAGGGAGCAGGAGCCTTCAGGCTCCTGAAATCGAACACATCCCCTTGATGTGGCCTTCAGGCCCGGGCCTTGTCCGCAGCAATGGCTCCGCGGCAAAATGCACGCCGGGCGCCCCGTGTAGCCCCGATCCCTCCGCCCTTTCCAAGCTAAAACGAGGGTGCCCCCGGTCCCTCGCCTTCGGGCACCGGGGATTGTGGCCCTGCCATCGCCATCAACCCCACGCCTCACCGTTGCTCCCGGAGGGAGCAAATGAAAATAGCGCCGGTTGCCCTGGATCCCTGACTCTGGGACCTGGGATACCGACGGAGGGAGCAGGAGCCTTCAGGCTCCTGAAATCGAACACATCCCCTTGATGTGGCCTTCAGGCCCGGGCTTGAAACCGCTCATTCAGGTAGGTCGTACCGTTGCTCCCTTATGCGGAACGCATGCACCCCGCCCTCAAGCACATGGCAGACCTCTTCGCGGACACCGGGGTTTGGTTCTGCGGATGTGTTCTCCAAAGCTCCGCTCCGATACTGGACCCGCGGGGTGCGCGACCCGTCAAAGCTTCCAATAATGACCTGCTCAGAGTCGGTCGTGACGACGAGGTTCGGATTGTGCGTAATAATTATGATCTGGCGTGTGTGTTTGCGCTCACGGAAATATTGCACCAGGCTCGGGAAGATCGACAAGTTGTCCAGATTGTCATCCGGCTGGTCAATGATGAGGGGCCGGTGATCATCTTCCTCTGCTTCTAGGTAAAGGAGGAGCAGGACAATCCCTTTCTCGCCTGGAGAAAGGTACTTGAGGTCCTTCTTGTCGTACTCGAGTGTGTAGGTCACGCCGAACGGCTCGATATCGAAGAACCAATCGGCTAATTCTCTTGCTGTACGCTTTTCGCGCAACTTGTCCTTCATGGGTACTTTTCCGATGACGTCCGATCTCAATTGTTCGAACGCGGCGCGAGTCTTTTCCCTGTCAAAGCCATCGCCTGAAATTCCATCGAAATACCCTGCCAGTATTGTCCGGAGCGTTTCTTCGTCGCGGATAAAGCTTTTCCTGCGATCAAAGAGTCCATCCCTCGCGACGCATGGCCTTCCGAGTCGAACACAACTTGCGACACAAAGCCGAGACGTTTGGCGGTTTCATTTGCGCTCGCCAGCGCGTTGTGCAGTGGCCGATACAAATCGGCGAGCACCTTCGTCTCCTGTCCGAGCAGGCCTATTGCGTCCAGGTAGGCCTCCATCCGCGATTGCTGCTCCTCTGTTCTCTTTGGTTTCTGCACCTCGTTGATTTCTCTGATGTCACGTTCCAGCCCGGCGATTACGGCCTCAAGCTTTTTCCGGTCGGCCTGATTCTTCTCGTATTCCCTCTGCTTGTTTTCGGCCAGGGTCATGTTCGCCCTTATAAGCGCGATCACCCTATCGATCCCAGCCACTGTATCTTCGGACGTGTCTGAGGGTGTCCCTTGAAGCCTAGACACTTCAGCTGCGATCGAAGACCTGCGAGCTTTGATCATCTCGACCGCACGTGCCGGGGGTGCGGGCACAAGACAGTCCGATAGATCAGCAACTCCAGCGGAGGAGAGCATTTCAGAGACATCCCGGTTGAATTGTTCGATGTCCGCGGCCAGAATTTCGTACTTGGCCAGGACATTGTCCAGCACACCTGCCTGCCGGCCGAACTGCGCGATCTGCTCGACAACGTTGAAGCGCCTCGCCTGAAGCAAAGCGAGACGATCAATGTCCGCACGATTAGCTTCCGGGATTGCAGGTGCTGCTTTGACCCTGACTGCCTCAAGCTCAACTTTGCGGCGCGATAGGTCGCTCTCCCTGTGTGCGAGGCCGTCGATCTGAGCGGTCCTCGAGGCGATGCTCTGATTGAGCGATCTGATGGTCGTGGAGTCGCGTGCGTCGGGTCCCGAGCGCTTGTGTCGCGGAACGGCGAAGTTCCTGAAAGTCTGAGGCATCGGTTTGCGAGGCCTTTTGGTGGCGCTGGTAGATAACCTGCTCTATCTCGCGCTCAAGCTCTTGGTTGTTCTTGGAGCGCAGAGCCGATCGACAAACTTTTGCGGCAGGTACTTTACCTTTTCCTCCTCCTGTGTTGTTTGGAGGGAAGGGCCGATAGCGGCAGAGTCCGTCCTGACCGTTACACCACTTGAGGGTGATGTTTAACCCCCAAGATCGGTGCTGGATTCGATGCTGAGCGTTTAGATGCTTTGGCGCATAAACGTGTCCGCTATGTCTCCACCCGGGCGGAAAATACTCGAGCCGCCTGCAAATGCGATCACCTCAGCTAGCGCGCTCTTGCCAGACCCTCTCGGCCCAATAACCGAGACTAGATTGGAATTCAAAGGCACGGTGAGGTCACCAAACCACTCCGACGAACCAGCAACCGTGACTGAGTCGATTACCTGATAGTCGTTCTTAAGATTCGCGGGTACATCGCCGAAGAAACGCGCTCTTTGGGCTCGTAAAGGACCTGCTTAAGGCCCAGCAATACGTCGTCGAAGTGGTCCGCGCACAACATGAAG
>CAWIVA010000088.1:0-71679 GCA_963839225.1 uncultured Acidobacteriaceae bacterium | reverse complement strand
GCTCCGAGAGCGCCGCATCGGCCGGCCCGTTGAACGCGTCGCTTGCAGGAAACGGTCGAGCGTCTGGGGCGCCGCGAACCGCCCGGCCGTGGGTGCGGTAGCGGCCTGGACAATCGTCGGTGAGCTCGCGGGGCCTGGGCGCGCGAGCTGCTCGTCGTCTTGGCTTTCCCAAACGAGCGCTGCCCTGCCGCTTGCGGACACCGAGGCTGCCAGCCAGATCTGGGAGTGCACGCGCGCCAGTGGCTGCGTGGGACCGAGCCGCCCGGCTGGTGTGCGCCAGCGCGCGTCGAGCGTGCCGTTGCCAACCCACGCCGCAAGGACGGTGCCGCCCGCGGTGATCGCGACCGCCAGCCCCGTTCCCTGAGCCTCGGCGCCGTTCAGATCCAGCACGCCGGTTGACGGCGCCAGCGCCAGCGTGCGGCCACAACCAGCGGCCGCCGAGCACACGGTGAGCACAGGCTGCGCGCCGCTCTCACCAAGCACCGCAATCTCTCCGCGCGGTTGGCCGCGATGACCCCTACCCGCTGACTGCAGGTGCTGCCTGGCGCCAGGAACCACCAGCCTCAGGGAGTGGCCGCCGGGGCCCGCAGTCTCAAGCGCGAACGATCCCTTCGCCGAGCCGCCCTCGATCCCGCCGATCACGGCCCGACGACCATTGAGCGCCAGCACCTGCGTTGCTCCAGCCGCAAACGGGGGAGCCAACGCGACTCGTGTGACCCTCGAGTCGGCGGTGTGCAGTGAAGTCTCCGTACGAGTAAATCACGGCAAGCGATGCGCGATCGCTGCCAATTTCGCTTCCCGTATAGCCCTCCGCCGCCAGCAGCCTGCTCGCCTCAGCCGGGTCAAAGCGCAGAGTCAGCTCCTGGCTCGCGCCCACCATGGTTTGAATCTGGTCTGCGGCAGTCCACGCTCTTCTTTTCCGTTCCAAGAAACACCATCCCGACAGCAACCAGTGAAACGATGATTCCGCTGGTGCCCAGAACCAGCAGGAACTTGCGTCCTTTGCGATCGACCAGCGTCATCCCCAACCATGGTCATGCACAAAATTCACCACCGGTAAAAATCACATAGCCCCAATGCGCCTGCACATCGGAGAGTCCGCCTTGCAGCAGAATGCTGGCGTTATAGCCGAGAATCGAATTGACCCCGGTGGCCGTGTTGCAGAAGAGGATGATGCAGGCCAGCAGAAATGGAATCATATATTTCCGGCGCAGCAGAGAATTCTTGACCTCCTGTCCGGCGATGAGCCGGGAATTCTCCCTGCGCCTGTGAGACCTGCGCTGTTTCTTCCATCTCTTCAATTCCAGTTCGGCCTGTTCTGCACTTCGAGAGCGAAGCAGCGCCGCACGGGCCATTCTCTTTTCCCCTGTTTTGAAAGCCAGCGTGGAGACTCGCTGACAAACAGGCTACCCAACATGAACAGCAAGCCGGGCGGAAGCGAGGCCCAGAAGATGCTCCGCCATGCCTGGTCCTTGAAGGCAAAAATGGTTCGGCGCTGCCGGTCGCGGCTACAGCTGGCTACGCGGTAACTGAAGTAGATTCCGGCCAGCGCCGCGGCAACGTAGCCGAGCGTAAGCAACCACTGGAAATACCCGGTTCCTTTGCCTCGATTCGATGCCGAAAGGCACTCGCGGAGGTAGAGCGGGATTACCACTCCAACCAGGCCGCCGCTCACCCCTTGCAGTAGGCGTCCCATGAACAAAGGTCCATAGCCGTGCGACAAGGCAATCATCGGAATGCTCACGATGAACGATGCTCCGCTCAGGATCATCACCGGCTTGCGGCCCAGCCAGTCGACAAGAATCCCCGCAAACAACGTGGAGATGACGCTCCCCAGCAAAACAGCCGCAACAATGATGGAAAGCTGCGAAGCAGTGAGTCCCGAAGTTGCTTCCAGGTAGGGTAATGCGCCGCCGATGATACCTATATCGATCCCATATAACAGGCCTCCGAAGCCGGCCACCAGCATCACAAACTGGTCATAGCGGTTCCTGGCTTGTGCGCCCTCGTCTTAATCCGTCATTGTGGAATTCATTGCGGTCATTAAGATAGAGGATCTTGCTGCTGCCCGCATCTTTACCTTACGCGTAGAGCGGAATGTATCATAGAAGAGGTACTCAGTTCTGTGGTGATGCATCCATCCATCGCACTCAGCACATTCAGCAATCTCATTGGCTTGCAAACGGTTGATTTTTCGACATTCAAAACTGATCATGCCAATCACTCACATTTCGGTGCTCGGGGCACGGCAGCACAATCTGCGCGACATCAACGTGCGCATTCCCCGCAACACGCTGACGGTGGTCACCGGACTCTCCGGCTCGGGCAAAAGCTCGCTTGCGTTCGACACGATTTACGCCCAGGGCCAGCGCCGCTATGTGGAAACTCTCTCCGCCTATGCTCGCCAATTCCTCGACCAGATTGAGCGGCCCGACGTGGATTCCATTGAAGGTCTCAGCCCCGCAATCTCCATCGAGCAGAAGACCACCAGCCGCAGTCCTCGCTCCACCGTGGGCACCATTACTGAAATATACGATTACCTGCGCCTGCTCTATGCCTCGATCGGCATGCCCCACTGTCCCAACTGCGGACGGCCCATCAGCCGCCAATCCGCCGATCAGATTGTGCAGCGCATTATCGAACTCGGCAAGGGTGAACGCGTCACCATCATGGCTCCCATCGTGCGCGGCCGCAAAGGCGAGTTCAAGGACCTGCTCGACCAGATTGACCAGCAGGGTTTTCGCGCCCGCATCGACGGCGAGATGCGCGATTTATCTGAGCCCGTCATTCTCGACCGGCGCAAAAACCACACCATTGAAGCCGTCATCGATCGCATTCTTTTGAAGCCGCCGGCGCCGGGCGCGCCTCCACTCGCTCCCGGAAAGCCTTCGGTTGAAAAGCGTCTCGACCAGGCCGTCGCCAAAGCGCTGCAAATGGCAAATGGACTGGCGCTGGTAGCCGTATCGGGGGCCCCGGATCGTCTCGAGCAATTGTTCTCTTCCAGCATGGCCTGTCCTGATTGCGGCCTCGACGTGCCCAAGCTCGAGCCGCGCAGTTTTAGCTTCAATTCCACCTTCGGCGCTTGCACCGAGTGCCACGGCCTGGGCTCGCTCTACGACCTCGATCCAGCCAAGGTCATCACCGACTGGTCAAAGCCGCTCCTTGACGGCGCGCTGGGACCAGGCTCCTCATCGCAATATTTACTCAAGCTCATCCACCTGGCCGCCGGCCGCTACGATATCGACCTCTCGATTCCATTCGAAGATCTGCCTGCACGCCAGCAGCACATCCTCGTTTACGGCCCTCCCAAAGGCGAAGCACCGCGCACCGGTTTCCACGGAATCTTGAGCTTCCTCCGCGACTCCATCGATGAAGCCCGCAGCGACGGCTATCGCGAGTACATGATGACCTTTATGTCTGCCACGCCCTGCCCTGTATGCCGCGGCAAGCGTCTGCGTGCTGAATCGCTGGCAGTCAAAATCGGTGGGCTCTCCATTGCAGACTTCACCGCCCTGCCGCTCAACCGCGCGCTCTCTGCAGCTATCAACCTCAAATTCACTGAGCGCGAGTCGCTGGTTGCCGATCGCATCCGCCGCGAGATCGTTGAGCGCCTCGAATTCCTCTGCGCCGTCGGACTCAACTATCTTTCTCTCGACCGAAACGCGGCCACGCTCTCCGGCGGCGAAGGCCAACGCATTCGACTGGCCACGCAAATCGGCTCGCGGCTCCGCGGCGTGCTCTACGTTTTAGACGAGCCTTCCATCGGCCTTCACCAGCGCGATAACAACCGGCTGATTCAGGCTCTGGAAAAACTGCGCGACCTTGGCAACACCGTACTGGTCGTCGAGCACGACGAAGAGACCATCCGCCACGCCGACTATGTTCTCGACCTCGGCCCCGGCGCAGGCCGGTTGGGCGGACAGGTCGTTGCGCAAGGTACACCGGAGGAGATCATGGCCTGCCCCGATTCGCTCACCGGCCGCTACCTCTCCGGCGCCTCCTCTATGCTCCAGCGCGCACGTCCCCGCCCACTCAGCGGCAAATGGCTCACTGTCACCGGAGCCCGCGAGCACAACCTGCAAGACGTGACCATCCGCATCCCGCTCGGCGTCATGACCGTTGTCACCGGCGTCAGCGGCAGCGGGAAGAGCACGCTCATCAACGACATTCTTTACCGCTCTCTGGCCAAGACCATCTACGGCTCGCGTGAAGACCCCGGCGCGCACGATGCGCTCACCGGCGCAGAGCAGCTCGACAAGGTGATCCGCATCGACCAGTCTCCCATCGGCCGCACCCCACGCTCGAACCCGGCAACCTACACGCAGGTTTTCTCGCCCATCCGCGACCTTTTTGCCATGCTGCCCGAATCTCGCGAACGCGGCTATAAGGCAGGCCGCTTCAGCTTCAACGTCACCGGCGGAAGATGCGAGGCCTGCCAGGGCGATGGACAGCGCCGCATTGAAATGAGCTTCATGCCTGACGTTTACGTACAGTGCGAGGTTTGCAGCGGACGTCGCTACAACCAGGAGACCCTGGCCGTAAAATTCCACGGCTATTCCATCGCCGACATTCTCGATCTCACCATTGAAGATGCGCTGCCGCTGCTGAGCGACGTGCCGCAAGTGCGCCAGAAGCTGCAAACCCTGGTCGACGTGGGCCTGGGTCACGTGCACCTGGGCCAGAGCGCAACCACTCTCTCCGGTGGTGAAGCGCAGCGCATGAAACTGGCCCGCGAGCTGAGCAAACGCCAAACCGGGCGGACTCTTTATCTACTTGACGAGCCCACGACCGGCCTGCACTTTGACGACGTGCGCAAGCTGCTTGAAGTTCTCCATCGCCTCGTGGATCTGGGCAACTCTGTCATCATTATTGAACATAACCTCGACGTCATCCGCAACGCCGACTGGATTCTCGATCTCGGACCCGAAGGCGGCGAAGACGGTGGCCGCGTCGTGGGTGAAGGAAGGCCTCAAGAAATTGCCGCGACTCCCGGCTCTTACACAGGCCAGTTCCTCACTCGCTATTACGCCTCCACGAATGGAAAGCTTGCGCCGATGGACCTCGATGCAGATTTCGCGCCGGCCGACTCATCCGTGCCTGGTTCTTCATGGCAAACTGAAGGAGAACAGAAATCGGAACTGACTAAGCCAAAGCGCGCCCGGAAAAATACCCCCGCTGAAGACGACCTCGCTGCTACGCGTGCAAAATCCAGGAGACGCACTTTAATGGAGACAATTACAAA
The DNA here is from genome assembly GCA_963839225.1 of uncultured Acidobacteriaceae bacterium. Classification (GTDB taxonomy): domain Bacteria; phylum Acidobacteriota; class Terriglobia; order Terriglobales; family Acidobacteriaceae; genus Telmatobacter. The sequence continues at coordinate 66,437 of CAWIVA010000088.1, read as the reverse complement.
GTCTTCCGGCCCTCGAAAAAAGAAAACGGGCGTCGCATGAGCACCATCCCTGGGCAAGGCCCCTTCCATCCCGAACCTTCCCCCACGGCAGAGGAGTTCCTTCCGCCGACGGAGGACCAAATTCCAAATACCATTCAAAACCTCAATCTTCCCGAGGACGGTCCCGCCTCCGATCTTCCCCTCTTCCAATCCTGGTACCAGCCCGCGCCCCCGCCTCCCGCGCGAATTCCTCATCTCGGTCATCTTCTGATCCTCGGCATGCTTACCTGTTTGGGCCTGCTGTGCTCCCTTCTGCTCACTGAAGCCGCCCTTCGGTTTCATCTCTACGGCATCTCCACACCTGAAAAGGCTACGGAAGACATTCATTACACACTGGGCAACATGGTGGTTCTCTATCTCGTCCCCTTCGCTGCCAGCCTACTGATTTTCCCACTCATATGGCACAAGAGCCTGTTTGCCGGCTTGCAGTGGAACGTCCAAACAGCCCTGCAACTGCGCCGGCGGCTCTTCAGCGCAGCTTTCGCCTGCTTCGTGCTTGCCCTGGCCGACGGAATGCTGATGCCCGGCCCGTCCAATGCGCCCATCGAAAAGCTCTTCCAGACCCCCACGCAGGCGTGGCTGCTTTTTGTCTTCGGCGTCACCTTTGCGCCTTTTTTTGAAGAGATCTTCTTCCGCGGTTTTCTGCTGCCCTCTCTCTGCACAGCCTGGGACTGGACCGGAGAACAAATCCACCACACACCCCCGCCTGCGCTCGGCGAGAACGGCCATCCGCAGTGGTCCATGCATGCCATGATGGTTGCTTCCATCCTCACCAGCATTCCCTTCGCCTGGATGCATGCCGAGCAGACCGGCAACTCCATAGGCCCGCTTCTTTTGCTGTATTGCGTAAGCCTGGTCCTCTGCTGGGTGCGGCTCACCACTCGCTCCCTTTCAGCGAGCGTAATGGTCCACGCCTGCTACAACTTTCTGCTCTTCTCACTTATGCTTTGGGGCACAAGTGGCTTTCAGCATCTCGACAAGAAGTGAAATTGAGCATTGCACGTTCAATCCGGAAAATATAAAATGATCGCGCAAAGGAAAGCACTCGCATTCATCGCCATTGCACCGGCCGCCGTTTGCCTGCCGGCGCAGGATCGCTCCTACGGGCGTTCTGTGGTCTCCACTCAATATGGCATCGTCGCCACCAGCTACGTCCAGGCGTCGCAGGCGGGCGCACGGGTGCTGGAGCAAGGCGGCTCTGCGATCGACGCTGGCATAGCTGCAAATGCTGTACTGGGAGTAGCCGAACCCATGACCAATGGAATCGGCGGCGATTTTTCGCTATCTACTGGGACGCGAAAACGGCAAACTCTACGGCCTGAATGCCAGCGGCTGGGCGCCCAAGGCGCTGACCATCGAACATCTGAAGGCCAAGGGAATAACGGAAATGCCGCAATCTGGCATTGATTCCGTCACCGTGCCCGGCGTTGTAGATGGGTGGACGAAGCTCCATGACCGCTTTGGCAAGCTTCCGTGGCGTGATCTCTTTCAACCCGCAATCTTCTACGCGCAAAACGGTTATCCGGTGCCGGAAATGATTCACGGCTACTGGAAAGGTGCGAGGATGCGATGATGAAGACCCGCGAAAGCAGGCGCATCTTTCTGCCCGAAGGTAAAGCGCCTGAGACCGGCGAGATCTTTCGCAACCCCGATATTGCCGATGCGCTGACATTGATTGCCAACGAAGGCGAGTCGGCCTTTTATAAGGGAGCAATCGCACAGGCGATTCTCAAAACCTCCAGCGCATTCGGAGGAACAATGACCGCTGAAGATTTGACCGAATACTCGGCGGAGTGGGTCGAGCCCATCTCAACCACCTATCGCGGCTGGACCGTTTATGAGCTCCGCCCAACGGCGACGGCATGGCCGCGCTCGAAATGCTGAATATCATGGAGCAGTTCAAGCCCGCCGCCGACGGCCCTCACAGCGCTGCTGAATTGCATACCAGAATCGAAGCCATGAAGCTGGCCTACGCTGACGTGAAAGCCTACGACGGCGATCCGCGCTTCGGCGAAATCCCCGTAAAGAAGCTGCTCTCAAAGCAATATGCCGCGCAGAGAGCCGCCCTGATCGATCCGGCCAAGGCAAATTGCAGCGTTGCTCCCGGCGCGCTTCCGGCAAGCGATACGACCTATTTTTCAGTCATGATCGCGAGGGAGATATTCTCTCCATCATTCAGAGCAACTACAATTCCTTCGGGTCCAAGGTGACCGTGCAGGGGATGGGGTTCGCGCTCCAGAATCGCGGCGGTCTTTTCTCGCTCGACAGCAAATCGCCCAACGCCCTCGCCGGGCATAAGCGTCCTTTTCACACCATCATTCCAGCATTCATGCAGAACGGAGACCAGCACATCGGCTTCGGCATCATGGGCGGAATGAATCAGCCGCTGGCGCACGCGCAATTCGTCTCCAATGTTGTGGATTACAAGATGAACATTCAGGCCGCATTGGAAGAGCCGCGCTTCACCGTCGACCAAAAACTCGGCTGCAATATCGTGATCGAGTCGCGAGTGACGCCGGAATCCATCGATGCGCTGACGAAGATGGGCCACCTGCTGCAAGTTCGCAAAGAGTACTCATCGGCGATGGGACGCGGCCAAGCTGTCATGCGGGACAGCTCAGCCAAAGTTAACTACGGCGCATCCGATCCGCGAACCGACGGAGCCGCCATCCCCGAATCACCAAAAATCTCCGGACCACTCCAGCGGCACTGATTGCATAACTGATTTCTTGAACGGTTGTATAAATCTGATTTCCTTTAAAGGGGTACATTTTCAGCCGTGCCATTAACGACGAGAAAACCGCGGGCTTTAGCCCCTGAGGAATAGTTTCCCTTCAAGCCCTATACCCAAAATCCTGAATTGCCCCCCAACCCGGTTACAATCAAAGCCGATGACCACCCACGCCCAACAGTTACTCTTCCTGCTCGCCCGCCTGAGTTTCCGTCTCGGCCAGTTCAAGCTATCCTCCGGCGGAACAAGCGATTATTATGTCGATTGCCGCACCACCACACTCCACGCCGAGGGAGGCCGACTCACCGGGCACGCCATCCTTGATCTTCTCGAAGCCAACAGAATCGAAGCCGAAGCTGTCGGCGGGCTCACCCTGGGCGCCGACCCTATCGTCTCCAACGTGGCCACCGCCAGCGCCTGGCGCGCGATCACCAATCCTGCCGCTCCACTCATCCACGGCTTCCTGGTCCGCAAGGCGGAAAAGACTCACGGCACAGGCCGCCGCATTGAAGGCTTCAACAATCCCGGTGCCCGAGTAGTGATTATGGACGACGTGTGCACCACCGGGGCCTCCACCATCACTGCAATTGAATCCGCCCGCGAAGCCGGAATGATTGTCGCCGCCGTCGTCTGTATCGTCGAACGCCAGGAAGCGAATGGCCGCCCCGCCGTAGAAGCCGCTGCACTGGGTGCCCCGTTCTTCAGCCTGTTCACGGCCAACGATGTGCGCGCCGAACATATTCGCCAGCAGGAATCAGCAGGTTAAATTCACATCCGCGCGGAATCACCGCCGCTCGCGAAAGAAGCTCCTCAGCAACTCCGCCGCTTTATCGCCAAGAATTCCCTGCTCCACGATCATCTGATGGTTGAGTTGTGGATGGTTCAGCACTGCAAGCACCGATCCCGCCGCGCCCGCCTTGGGATCGGCGGCGGCAAAGACCAGCCGATCAAGCCGCGTATGAATCATTGCCCCCGCGCACATCGCGCACGGCTCCAGCGTCACATACAGTGTGCATCCATCCAGCCGATAATTGCCCAGCGCAGCGGCAGCCGCGCGCAAGGCAACAATCTCCGCGTGTGCCGTCGGGTCCAGATCGCGCAGCACACGATTCTGCCCCCGCGCAACAATCGCCCCCTCGCGCACAACCACCGTGCCAATCGGCACCTCGCCGGCCTCGGCGGCCAGACGCGCTTCGGCCAGCGCGGCATTCATGAATTCGCAATCGGCGCTCATCGTCACAATGCTAGCGCTGCCGGCTGTTGCTGGGTCATGCAGTGCAGCGTCCCCAGTCCCCACACAAGGTCCACACAATCAATCCCAATCACCTCGCGCCCTGGGAAAACTTTTGCCAAAGTATTCAGCGCCGAGCGATCATTTGGATCGTGAAAAGTCGGAACTAGCACCAATTCATTGGCAATATAAAAATTCGCATAACTAGCGGGTAGCCTCTGCATATCAAAAATCACCGGTCGCGGCATTGGCAGCTCCACCAATATGAATTGCTTCCCATCAAGAGTCCGGGCCGCCTTCAACCGCTTCAGGTTTTCGGCCAGTGGCCCATAATTCTGATCACTCTTATCCGGCTCAACGCAGGTCACAATCGTCGTCGGTCCCACAAATCGAGAGATATCATCCACATGCCCATGCGTATCGTCGCCCGCAATTCCCGCGCCCAGCCAGATCACCCGATCGATGCCCAGAAAATCGTGGAACACCTGCTCAATATCCTCGCGGCCCACGCCTGGATTCCGCTGCTGCACCTCGCTCAGCAGGCACTCTTCGGTTGCCAGCAAAATCCCCGCGCCATTCGTATCGATTGCGCCGCCTTCGAGCACGACGCGCCGCGCCAGGCCATCGGCCACCTCGACGGTTGGCTTCCACTCCGGCAATCCAAGCAGGCTCGCCACGCGCCCCGGCACCTTATCGTCGAGCTGCCAGTTGGAATACTTTGCCCATGCATTGAAACGCCAGTTGGTAATGCCTACCCGGCCTTCCGCATTGCGCACGAAGATTGGACCCGAATCGCGAGTCCAACTGCGGTTGGTGGGCCAGAGATGAAAACTCACGCGGTCGAGATTCGCTCCGGCGCGCTCCAGGATGCCGTCCACGCGCCTCTGCGTCTTCGCGTCCTCCACCAGAATGTGCACCCGCTCGCGCGCGGCGAGCAGCCGCACAATCTCCGCATAGACCCATGGAATCACCTGAAACTTTCCCGGCCAATCTTCAGGATTGTGCGGCCATGCAAGCCAAGTAGCCTCGTGCCGCTCCCACTCGGCGGGCATGCGATAGCCCAATGCTCGCGGCGTCGCTGCGGACGCAGAAGATTCAGCCATGGCTATTTTGGATCTCCGTCCTGCGATTGCATCTTCACCGGATCGAGATAGCGCTGGGTGATAGGAGCGTACGCGTCGATCCGCCGGTCGCGCAGAAATGGCCAGTTGTGGCGCGTCTCTTCAATCAATCCCAGGTCGATCTCGCCGAGCAGAATCTCCTCCGCATCGTGCGAAGCTTTGGCAATCACTCGCCCAAACGGATCAGCCAGAAAACTTCCGCCCCAGAACTCCAGGCCCGGCCCCGCGGCACGATTTCCCAAAACGTCGCCGTGCTCCACTCCCACTCGATTCACTCCGGCCACATAGACGCCGTTGGCGATGGCGTGAGAACGTTGGATGGTCTGCCAGGCATCATATTGCGCCTCACCGAACTTGTCTTTTTCGGCCGGATGCCATCCGATTGCCGTGGGATAAAACAGAACCTCGGCCCCCTGTAGTGCTGTAATTCGCGCGCCCTCGGGATACCATTGGTCCCAGCACACCAACGCCCCCACACGGCCAAAGTCCGTATCCACGGCCTGAAAACCCAAATCCCCCGGAGCAAAATAATACTTCTCGTAGTAGAGCGGATCGTCCGGAATATGCATCTTGCGATAGACGCCGACGATGGCCCCGTCCGCGTTCAGCGTAACCGCCGTGTTGTGATAAAGCCCCGCCGCGCGGCGTTCAAAGAGCGAAGCAATAATCGCAACCCGAGCTTCACGCGCCACCTCCGCCAGCTTTTTGGTTGACGGACCGGGGATCTCCTCCGAAAGCTCAAAAAGCGCAAGCTCTTCGCGCTGGCAAAAGTACTGCGTCTTGAAAAGCTCCGGCAGGCAGACAATATTCGCACCCAGCTTCGCCGCCTCGCGAATGCGCTCGACCGCCGAGGCAAAGTTCGCTCCCGGGTCTGTGCCCATGCGCATCTGCACGAGGCCTACTGTGAATTTGCGTGCCTTCGGCATCGGCTGAAAGCTCCCCATCTCATCAATAAGGCCGGTTGAGAGTTGTGCTTTCCCAGGTCTCAAAATCGAGACCTGGGGCATCCAAGTTTTGTGGTGCAGATAAATCCGATGTAAACAAACCTGAGCAACCATACTGCAAGGCCAACCCCGCCCGGCGGAATTGGCCTCAGCTTATCCGAACATCAAACCCCTTACTCTTCCAAAATCAAAACTGCGGCAGCAATCGTAGTGGTCCACTTGCCGCGCCTGTCGCCCACCGCCGACTGCGTAACGTTGCTGGTACGAACGATTTTGTTAGAGATGCGATAAATCTCCTTTTTCTCGTCCCAGCTCGTATCCGGATCGAATTCTACGTCCAGCGTCGTCGCCAGCATCTCCGCGGCCAATTCCTCGGCATACTCCCCGGCCTGATCCTCGGTCTCGCCAAAGCTATGATGCTCGCTCAGGTAACCGTAGGCGTTGCGGTCCGCGGGAATGGCCACGCCGATGCTCGAAACGATGAGCCGGTGCGGCTCGCGCGTCGAGTTCTCCGCAATGACCGAAAAAACCACTTCGCCGTCGTTCAGGTATTTCTGCCCTTCCTTGCGCGGAATCACCTTGCACTGCGGCGGAAAAATGGATGAAACGCGCACCAGATTCTGCGAAGCAATTCCAGCATCCCTGAGCGCCAATTCAAAGGAGGTCAAACGCTCCTTATGCTTGCCTACGCCTTTGGTGAAGAACATCTTCTTCGGCACCATGCCTATTCCCAATTTCTATGTATCCTCCATGAGTTTGAAAATTGTGCGAATTACAAAACGTACCCGGATGAGTCTATCGCATTTTGATGGGCGGGACCAGAGTTATTGGATTAAATCTCATCATTCCCGGGATCGCGCCGCCCGCCATTGCCACCCTCGATTTGCAGATGGTAGCCTCTACCTTGAAGCAACGCTGGGAAGGAATCCCGTAAAAACAATGCAAACCACCTACAACGGCCTCGAATTGCCGCAAAACGGCCAGCCCATCGACTACAAAAACGGCCAGTTTCAAGTCCCCGACCACCCCATCATTCCCTTCATCGAGGGCGACGGCACCGGCCGCGACATCTGGAAGGCCGCACAGCGGGTCTTCGACGGCGCAGTCGCAAAGGCCTTTGGCGGCAAGCGCGCCATTCAATGGTTTGAAATCTTCGCCGGCGAAAAAGCCTTCCGCCAGTTCTCCACCTGGCTTCCCGACGACTCTGTAGCCGCAGCCCGCGACCTCCGCGTCTCCATCAAGGGTCCGCTCACCACGCCCATCGGAGGCGGCATCCGCTCCCTCAACGTAGCCCTGCGCCAGATTCTCGACCTCTACTGCTGCGTACGCCCGGTCAAGTACTACCAGGGCGTCCCCAGCCCGGTGAAGCATCCCGAGCAGCTCGACATCGTCATCTACCGCGAAAACACTGAGGACGTCTATGCCGGGATCGAGTTCAAGCAGGGTACGACAGACGCCGCCCGGCTTATCAATTTCTTGAATGACGACCTGCTCAAAGACAACAAGAAAAAAGTCCGCGCCGACTCCGGCGTGGGAATCAAACCCATTTCAATTTTCGGCACCAAGCGCCTGGTCCGCGCCGCCATAGAATTTGCGCTGGAAAGTGGCCGCAAAACTGTCACCCTGGTCCACAAGGGAAACATCCAGAAGTTCACCGAAGGCGCATTCCGCGAGTGGGGTTACGAGGTCGCACGGGATGAGTTCCGCGCGCAAACCGTCACCGAGCGCGAAAGCTGGATTCTGGGCAACGTCGAAACCAACCCCGGAATCACCATTGAGCAGAACGCGGCCCTTATCGAGCCCGGCATGGAGTTTGCTTCGCAAGCATTCCGCGACTCCATTTACGCAGAGACCAAGGCGGTCCTCGATTCCATCGGCAAAACCCACGGCAACGGCGCGTGGAAATCGAAGATTCTTGTCAACGACCGCATCGCCGACTCCATCTTTCAGCAGATCGTCATTCGCCCTGCGGACTATTCGATCCTCGCCACCACCAACCTCAACGGCGATTACATCTCTGATGCGGCAGCCGCACAGGTGGGAGGCCTGGGCATCGCTCCCGGCGCAAACATCGGCGACGGCTACGCCGTCTTCGAAGCCACGCACGGCACCGCTCCCAAATACGCTGACAAGGACATGATCAATCCCGGCTCACTCATCCTCTCCGGTGTCATGCTGCTGGAGTTCATCGGCTGGAAAGAAGCTGCAAAACTCATTGAAAACGCGATGGAGAAAACCATCCTGCAAAAGTTCGTCACCTACGACTTCGAGCGCCAGCTTTCCGGCGCAACCAAAGTAGGCACCAGCGAATTCGCCACACGCATCATTGAAAACATGTAGTCAGTGATCAGTGCTACGGCGCTTCTAACACTCGTCGATGCACAACTGGAGAGAAAGAAAATGCGGAAGAAAGTCAGCATTATCGGCGCCGGCAATGTGGGCGCAACCACCGCCCACTGGATTGCGGCCAAGGAACTGGCAGATGTGGTTTTGGTCGACGTGGTCGAAGGCATCCCGCAGGGCAAAGCGCTTGACCTGCTTGAATCCATGCCCATCGAAAAACGCGACGTCAGCGTCACCGGCGCCAACGACTACACGGCAACGGCCCATTCCGACATCGTGATCATCACCGCCGGCATTCCTCGCAAGCCCGGCATGAGCCGCGACGATCTGCTTCATACCAACTTCAAAATTATGTCGGACGTGGTTGAAAAAGTAGTGGCGCACTCGCCCGAATCCATCCTCATCATCGTCTCCAACCCGCTGGACGCCATGGCCCAGGCCGCCTACCGGCAAGCAGGTTTTAATCGCGAGCGCGTCATTGGCATGGCCGGCGTACTGGATTCGGCGCGCTTCCGTGCCTTCATCGCCGACGAGCTCAACGTCAGCGTAGAAAATGTAACCGCATTCGTTCTTGGTGGCCACGGCGATACCATGGTTCCGCTTCCCCGCTACTCCACCGTCGCCGGAATTCCCATCACCGAGCTCATCGCTCCCGATCGCCTTGAAGCCATCGTCCAGCGCACCCGCGACGGCGGTGCGGAGATCGTCAAGCATCTCAAGACAGGCAGCGCATACTACGCGCCCTCAGCTGCCGCCACCGAGATGGCCGAAGCCATTCTCAAAGACAAGAAAAAGATTTTGCCTTGCGCCGCATATCTCGAAGGCGAATACGGCATCGACGGTTTCTATATCGGCGTCCCTTGCAAGCTGGGCGCTGCCGGTCTCGAAAAAATCATCGAGATCAAACTCACCTCTGAAGAAGACGCCGCCCTCAAAAAGAGCGCCGCCGCCGTCAAGGAACTCTGCGCTGTCATAGGCGTTTAGCGCCCGGAACGGTTATGCGGAAAGGTTCTGTTCATGAAGCGAATGTTGTTCGCGATTGCAGCGATAGCGATGGCCGGCACTCCCCTCCCGGCACAAGAAAAATACGACCTCCTTTTGCAGGGCGGCCACGTTATCGATCCCGCCAATCAAATCGACGGCATGATGGATGTGGCTGTCGATCATCATCACATCGTTTCTGTGGCAGCTCACATTGACCCGGCCCTCGCCGTCAAGACCATCGACGTCACTGGCCTCTATGTGACCCCGGGACTCATCGACATTCATGTTCACGTCTACGCGAGCACCGGAGAAGCCGGCTCGTACGCAGGCGACAACAGCGAATTTCCTGACGGATTTACCTTCCGCGCCGGAGTGACGACGGTCGCCGATGCCGGCTGCTCCGGATGGAAGAACTTTGAGGATTTCAAGGCGCACATTATCGATCGCTCAAAAACGCGAGTGCTGGCATTCCTGAATATTGTGGGAGCGGGAATGCGCGGCCCCAAATATGAACAGAACCTTGACGAGATGGATCCCATTGCGGCCGCAGCGATGGCCCATAGATATCCCGGTGTGATTGTTGGCATCAAGACGGCTCACTACTTTGCGCCCGATTGGACGGCGGTGGAGCGAGCGGTCGAGGCCGGCGCGCTGGCCGATATTCCGGTCATGGTGGACTTCGGCTCTTTTCTTCCCGAGCGGCCGTACCAGGAGTTGGTCACCCGCAAGATGCGCCCCGGCGATATATCAACCCACATGTACCGTGATATGGTGCCGATTCTCGATGCGCGGGGCAAGGTGCTGCCGTATTTGTTTGAGGCGCGCAAGCGCGGCGTCATTTTTGATGTGGGCCACGGAGGCGGAAGCTTTCAGTTTAGCCAGGCTGTGCCGGCTATTCAGCAGGGATGGACACCAGACTCGATCTCCACCGACCTGCACATCGGCAGCATGAATAGCGGCATGAAAGACATGCTCAACCTGATGTCGAAGTTCCTGAATATGGGGATTTCACTCCAAGATGTCATCCGCGATTCAACCTACAATCCTGCGAAAGAGATCAAGCATCCTGAACTGGGCACGCTCAGCGTGGGATCGGATGCGGATATCACGGTGCTTCGACTGGAGCGCGGCCACTTCGGATTTGTGGACAGCTCCGGAGCGCGCATGAACGGAGACAGAAAACTGGTTTGTGAGTTGACGGTGCGCGACGGCCAAATCGTTTGGGACCTGAATGGACTGGCCGCCGAGGATTGGACGAAGCAGAAACACTAGCACTCGCAGCATCGGTGCTAATCGAACTCGCGGAAATATTGATCCGATGATCCGAGTTTTGCAGGCGTCATGACTTCATTGTTTTGAAAAACCAATACAGCATCGCCTTGTTATAATCACCCCCGGGGGAAAAACATAATGATGGCTTACTTCAAATGGGCATTTCTGGGCGTGATCTTTCTCGTAGCAACCACGGTATCTTCGGCTCAGCAAACTACGGTATCCCCAGCTCAACAGAAGTTTCCTTTGACTCCCGGCGAGTGGGTAATTACCGTGTCTGGCGCCACGCAGAACCAGCCGCCTACGGTTGCTCATTACTGCCTGAATGACGAACTGTGGTTTAAGGTCATCAGGAAGAACCCCGCCTGCTCCATTACCGACTACTCCACCATGCCAGCCGGTATAAGTTATAAGATGAGCTGCGCCGCGAATTCCTTCCAGATGAAGGGCAAGGTCAATATTGTCTTTGATGGAATGACGCACATGGTCGGCCAGGGTTCCTTCAACATGGAGATCAGAGGACAATCCTCCCACTCCGATTCCCAAATTGACTATCGCTGGAAGGGGCCCACATGCGACCCCAACACAGACGTCAATCTGAAGGTTGTCACACCAACTGATTCAGAACCAGAACCCAAACCGATATTTCGAAATCATGTTGATCATTAACCGCTTGTCTTTGCGTCTGCATTTTTGAAAAACTTATTGCCAGAAAAACTGCACAAGCTTCGGTTCCATCTGCTCTGAACAGTCGACGGGCGCAAGATGGCCGCATCCCGGAACGACCTGCAGTTCAGACTGCGGGATCAGCCGGTGCATCTTCTCACCCTGGCTCAGCGGCGTGATGCGGTCCTCAGCGCCCCATTCAATCAGCACCGGCATCTTTAGCCGCGGCAAAAAGCTGTCGGTAGCGTCGCGACCTGTGAGCATGGAATCCATGGCCCGGTGGATTACCCATGCATGCTGACGGGAAAGCCTCAAAATATCCCGCGCGACAAATCCTGGAATCCGGTCTGGATGAGGAACAAGCAACGCGTCCAGTTGGTCCAGTTCCGCAGGCGTCTGAGGCGTAAACAACCGAGTATCCCAAGTTGGCTTCTCGAAAAGCCCTGCCGAGTCAAACAAGATCAGCCGCTTGACTCTCTCGGGGTGCTCCTTTGCAACGATTTGCACGATCCAGCCGCCCATCGACCAGCCACCCAGGTCGACCTGCTTCAGTCCCAGTGCATCCATAAAACTCACCACCACTGCGGCTTCATCGCGCACCGAATAGGAAAAGAAGGACGGCCTTTCACTGCGCCCAAATCCAGGCAAATCGGGCATATAGACGCGATAGCCGGCCTTGGCAAGTTGGGGCGCCAGATTGCGCCAATCCTCGGCTCGCCCGCCCAGGCCATGCACCAGCACTACCACTGGCCCGTCCTTCGTCCCAACCGCGTTGAAATGAATACGATAGCCATCAACCGCGATGGTATGGCTTTCTACTCCCGTGAGAAGCGCCCGCAAATACATCATTCCATTGAAATAACTAACCGGTCGCGCCCAGAATCCTATTCCGGCCGAGACCAACACCGCCAGCGGAATGTAAATAAACCATAGACGCCTTCCATCTTTCATGGCCCCTCTCAGACCTTCAGTTTCAAGGCTAGCTGCCACCCACACTCGATAACCCTGACTGTCATCGGATCGATCTTAAGTGCGCTATGGCTGTTCCACTCCGCCCGCTCCACCCAGCGCACGGCATCCGCGTCAGAGGCCGCCTGCAACTGGCCGCCCACCATGCGGCAAAGGTAGTCTGCGATCACGTAATGGTAGCGAACGCGCTCGCCTTCCCTCTGAACGCGGTCGAGTAGCTCAATCAATTCAATTGGCTCAACCGTCAGCCCGGTCTCTTCCCTCGCCTCGCGGACTACCCCAGCCAGCAGCGGCTCGCCGACCTCCAGCAGACCGCCCGGGAGCGTCCATTGACCCAGCATAGGCTCGGTTCCGCGTTGCACCAGCAACACGCGTCCCTCCTCCACAATCACCGCACCCACTCCCAAAAGCGGCGCTTCGGGATATTCTCTTTGCATAGTCCTCCACACAAAAACCTACCCTCTCGAATGAGAGTGCCCGTATCTAACTTTCGCACAAATATCCGGGCTCCATCCCTGCGCTCGCACCGTTTGCGAAGAGCTATCATCAAATACAAACAGGAGACCAAAAAATGTGGGAGTTCACGCTGCAAATCGATGGGATGCACTGCGGCTCCTGCATCCGCCGGGTAAGCCAGGCTCTGGCCTCCGCTGAAGGGATGCAGGTGGAAGAGGTTCGCCTGGGCGCGGCGCGGTTGCGGGCTACTCTCGCTCCTGCGCCCGTCGATCTTGCCATTGCGGTTCTCGCCAAGGCCGGCTACATTGCTCGACTGGAAACCTAAAGTGTCCACGTCTCAAACAGAGTCGCTCACCCTCCCGGTTCTGGGTATGACCTGCGCCTCCTGCCAGCATCATGTGGAAGAAGCGTTGCGTTCAACCGCGGGAGTGGAGTCCGCACGCGTTGATCTGATGGCAAATCGCGCCACTGTAATCTTCAATCCTGCCGTCGCCGCGCCCGCCGCGCTTCTCGCCTCCATTCGCTCCGCAGGTTATGACGCCGTTCTTCCCCGCCCCGATGCTTCTTCTTCGCAAGCCACCTCGAGCGCCGAAGCATCCGGCATAGGACGGAAGGCTTGGGTCACGCTCATCGGCGGAGCCGCCGCCATGCTGCTAAGCATGCCGTTGGGAGCCGAGATGGGCGTACTGGATCGCGCTCTCATGCGCGTTTTCCCCCGGCTCTATACTTTTCCGCCGGATCCTTTGCGCTGGTTTTTGCTGATTCTTACAGTAGTCATCGTGGCGTGGGCAGGCCGCGGAATTTATTTAAGTGCCGTCCGCGCCCTGCGCCACGGAAACACCAACATGAATACCCTGGTGAGTCTAGGAACAGGCGTGGCTCTTCTCTATTCCGCATACGCCACGATTTGGCCGGCAGCCGGCCGCCAGATTTACTTTGATGCGGTCCTGCTGATTCTCGGATTTCTTCTGCTGGGTAAATTCCTTGAAGCCCGCGCCAAACGCCGCGCACTGGCCGCACTCGATTCGCTCTCCCGCCTGCGCCCCGCAACTGCCCGCAGTGTTCGCGACGGAGTGGAAACCGTTGTGCCTCTTGAAGAGATTCAACCCGGCGACAGCATTCTGGTTCTGCCCGGCGAGCGCTTTCCTGTGGACGCAACCATTCTCGAAGGCCGCACCACGGTAGACGAATCGATGCTCACCGGCGAACCCACCCCGCTGCCGCGTGACCCAGGCGGCCGCGTGCTGGCCGGCTCGCTCAACTATGACGGCGCCGTCACCTGCCGTGCTGAATCGCTTGGCGAGGCCACTGTGCTGGCGCAGATCACGCGCATGGTTCAGCAGGCGCAGTCTTCCCGGGCACCCATGGAACGGCTGGCAGATCGCGCCAGCGCGATCTTTGTGCCCATCGTGCTGGCACTGGCGACCATCACCTTTGCCGCGTGGCTGATCGCTGCGCATTCGCTCCCGCTGGCACTGGCGAATGCTGTCGCCGTACTGGTGATCGCCTGCCCCTGCGCCATGGGCCTGGCTGTGCCCGCCGCTCTTACAGTAGCCGTGGGTCGTGGAGCGCAACTCGGAATTCTCTATAAAGGTGGAGAAGCTCTCGAGCGCCTGACCCACCTGGATGCAATCGTCCTCGACAAGACGGGAACTCTCACCCTGGGCCGGCCAGTTCTGGATGGAGTTCACCCTCTCGCGGGCCACGAGGAAAACGACTTGCTGCGTATGGCCGCAGCAGCCGAAGAGCGATCAAACCATCCGCTGGCCCACGCCGTCGTAGATGCAGCTCAGGCGCGGAATCTAGCGTGGCCGCCCGCTGAAGACGCTCAGATTCTCCCCGGCCGGGGCCTCATCGCTAAAGTCGAAGGCCACGACTGCATGCTCGGCAACGAAGCTCTCTTGTACGAATACGGCATCCCGCTTCCAGCAGGAACTCCCTCACCAGAGCCCGGCGTTACCCGGCTATGGATGACCCTGGACAACGCACCCGCCGGCTACTTCGATGCCCGCGACGCACTGCGTTCCGATGCAGCCGGGACAATCGCCGCGCTGCGCCGCGAAGGGCTGCGTGTATTGATGCTCACCGGCGACTCGGCCGACGCCGCCAAACCCATCGCGCAGCAAGCCGGCATCACAGAGATTGAATCCAGCCTCGACCCGGCCGGCAAGCTGGCCCGCATTCGCGCCCTGCAAGCCGACGGCCTTCGCGTAGCCATGGTGGGCGACGGCATCAACGACGCAGCCGCGCTGGCACAAGCTGACGCCGGCATGGCCATGGGCTCCGGCGCGGATCTGGCCCAGGAGGCCGGCGATGTGCTGCTCCTTCGCGCACAACCCTCCGCGATCCCCGCTGCGCTCGACCTGGCCCGGCAAACCCTGCGCGTGATGCGCCAGAACCTGGCGTGGGCCATCGGCTACAACCTGCTGGGGATTCCCTTGGCCGCCGGCCTGCTTTACCCCAGCTTCCACATTCTGCTCACTCCCTGGCTGGCCGCCGCCACCATGGCCTTCAGCTCCGTCTGCGTGCTGGCCAACAGTCTTCGTCTGCGCCGCTGGCGGCCAGTCACGATAAACTAACTCCAGAGCCATTCTGTGCGCATCCTTACCCGCTACATCCTCGGCGAAATCCTCTCCCACACAATTATCGGGTGCGCTCTGTTTACCTTCATCCTCTTCATGCGCGACCTTCCTCACATCCTGGAGATGGTGGTCCGCAACAGCTCCACCTTCAGCTACGTGATGGAGATTTTTGTTCTCACGCTTCCCAACACCTTCAAGGTCACCATCCCCATGGGTGTGCTGGTGGGTGTGCTGCTGGGAATGAGCCGCCTGGCCGCAGACAGCGAGATCATCGCGATGCGCGCCTCCGGCCTGGGCATCGGCTATTTTGTACGCGTCGCATCCATCGTCGCCGTCACAGGAACGCTGGTGGGGCTGGTGAACTCAATTTACGTCGCTCCGCGCGCCAACCAGGCCATCCTCGATATGCAACAGGAGCTGGAAACCTCGCAAGCCTCCTATGAGATTCAGCCCCGCGTCTTCTATGAGGACTTCAAGAACTTCGTACTTTATGTGCAGGACGTGCGCGCCGGTACGGGCGCTTCTAATTGGCGGCAAGTCTTCATGGCTGACGTAACCAATCCCTCCAACCCGCAAATCACCACCGCCGCCTCCGCAACCGTGGTCAACGATATCAGCCAGGATCTGCTTATGCGCCTGCGCGACGGATCGCAGCATGAGACAGTGGAAGGCCAGCCGCAGCAGTACAATATCTCCACCTTTTCCACCACCGATATGCCGCTGGCCCTGGGCCAACAGGGTGAGTTTCACCTAGGGCGGCTGGACACGGTCATCTACGCCCTGCCCCTACGTGCTCTGTTCGAACGCACCCGTGGTCCTGATCCCAAACGATTCCTGATCGAATTGCACAATCGCTTCGCTTATCCGGCGGCCTGCATGGTGCTGATGCTGGTGGGCGTTCCGCTGGGAGTGGCCTCGCGGCGGGGCGGAAAAAGTTCCGGGTTCGTCTTCACCATTTTGCTCGTCTCCTTGTACTACATTCTTTCGTACACTGGCATCGCCATGGCTCGCCAGGGAAAACTCTCCGTCTTCCTCGGTGTGTGGCTGGCCAACCTGCTCTTCGCCGGGGCCGGTATTTTTCTGCTATGGCAAATGGCCAGCGGCGGCAGCATCCTCTACGCCCTCACCAGCTGGGCCGCCCGTTCCTCCAAACCCGAGCCGGATGCCTCGCCAAATCACAACGGCATTCCACTTGCCGGCTTTCTTGAGCGGCTGCAGCCGCGCTTCCAGCGCACCAAGGCTCGCAACGTTTTTCCGCGCATCCTCGACGAGTACGTAGTCCGTGAATTCCTCAATACCTTCTTGCTGGTGCTGGCCGGCTTTGTAGTGCTCATGCTGATCTTCACATTTTTTGACCTGGTAGGCGACATACTCCGCAATCACATTCGCATGTCCACTGTGGGGGCCTATCTGGTCAACCTGACGCCCAGCATGCTCTACCTGATTTCGCCGCTGGCGGTGCTCATTGCTGTGCTGGTCACCTTCGGTGTGCTCAACCGCAACAGCGAACTCATCGCCATGAAGGCCTCCGGCATCAGCCTCTACCGGCTGGCGATTCCCATATTCTGCATCTCCGCCATCCTCGCCGTAACTCTCTTTGTGTTCGACCAGTACTATCTGCCCCAAGCCAACCGCAAAGCTGAGGCGATCCGCAATATTATCAAGGGCCTGCCGCCGCAAACCGTGCTGCACCCTGAAAACAACTGGATCTTCGGCCAGCCGCGGCCCGGTGAGCCCAGCCGCATCTTCTACTACCAGTTCTTCGACAACGACCACGACGAATTTGCCAATCTTTCCATCTTCGAGTTCGATCCCTCCACCTTCGCTCTCTCGCGGCGCATCTTTGCCTCCCGCGCCGTCTGGGATCCGGCAATAGGCGCGTGGCGTTTCCTGAATGGCTGGCAACGCGACATCGGAGGTGCAAACGTCACCGAGTATCGCGAATTCAAACAAACCTCGTTCTCTGAGATTCACGAGAACCCAGGCCACTTCAAGAAAGAGGGCCTGCAATCGCAGGAGATGAACTTCGGCCAACTGGAGCGCTATATCGGCGACTTGAGCCAGAGCGGCTTTGATACCAAGCGCCTAAGAGTCGCGCTGTGGCACAAGCTCGCCTATCCGCTCATCGCCATCGTCATGGCGGTCCTGGCCATCCCCTTCGCGCTCTCCATGGGCCGCCGCGGCTCGCTCACCGGCATTGCCGTGGCCATTGCCGTGGCGCTCACTTATTTTGTAGTAGACGGGCTCTTTGGAGCCATGGGCAACGTGAACTACCTGCCTGCCGCGCTGGCCGCATGGTCGCCAGACGTCCTCTTCGGGCTAACGGGCGGTTACCTGCTACTGAGAACTCCCACATAATCCGCCTTCCTGCTGTTCAATTCACTCCGTTCGCCCAGCCCCTTACAATAAATACATGCTCAGGGATTTGACCCCGCTCTCGAGTTACATGCGCCGCTACCGGTGGGGATACCTTTGGGGCACCCTCTCCTGCATTGCCACCAATGCGGCTGCCGTCCAGTTTCCCAGGGTTCTCGGTTGGGCCGTCGACAAACTGCAAAAGCACCAGGCCGATCGCAAGGCGATTCTACTTTTCGCCGTCCTTCTGGTCGCCATCTCGCTCATCAAGGGCATTTTTCTCTACGCTCAGCGCTGGATTTTGATCGGCATATCACGCGAGATCGAGTTCGACGTCCGCAACGATCTTTTCAGCCATCTCGAAAAACAGGATACGGGCTTCTATCAACGCTACCGCACCGGCGACGTGATGGCCCGCATGACCAACGATTTGAATGCTGTCCGCATGCTGCTGGGCCCGGCCCTCATGTACAGCGCCAACACGGTCTTCTTCACCGTATTCGCACTGTACTTCCTGCTCGGCATAAGCCCCTGGCTTACTCTGGTGGCTCTGGCGCCCATGCCGCTGGCCAGCATACTGGTTCAATATCTCGGCCATAGAATTCACGACCGCTTCGAGCGCATCCAGGCCAGCTTCTCTGAGATCTCATCCCAGGCTCAGGAAAACTACTCCGGCGCCCGCCTTATACGCGCCTTCGCCCGCGAAGAGTCACAGATCGGCCTCTTCGAAAAACTCAATCGACAGTACATCGCGCGCGCTCTGCGCCTGGTTCAACTCATGGGCATGCTATGGCCTTCGCTCGAGTTCATCCTCGGCATCTCCATGGTCATCACTCTGCTGGCCGGCGGCCACCTGGTCATTGCAAACCGCATCACGGTCGGCCAGTTTGTCGAGTTCAACACCTATATGATTCTGCTCATCTGGCCTATTATCGCCGTGGGCTGGGTGGTGAATCTTTTCCAGCGTGGCACCGCTTCGGTCAAACGAATCGATGAATTGCTCAAGGCTGAGCCGGCCATCGATGACCGCTTCGCTGACAAGTCCATATCACCGGATACAGTGCTTGAAGGCGACATCGAGTTCCGTAATCTGAATTTCAGTTACGACGATACTCCGGTCCTCCACCCCACGGACAGAGACCTGTCCGTGGGGACCCCGGTCCTCCACAATATTTCACTGCACATTCCAGCCGGCACGAGCATGGCCATCGTCGGCCCCACTGGATCGGGCAAAACCACGCTGGTTGATTTGATTTCAAGAATGTATGAAGCGCCCGAAGGTTCGCTGCTCATCGACGGCCGTCCGATTCGCGATTATCCCCTGGCGGTGCTGCGCCACAACATCGGAATGGTTCCCCAGGAGACCTTTCTCTTCAGCGAAACGATCCGTGGAAACCTGGCCTTCGGCGCGCCTAACGCCAGCCCGGAAGAACTGCTCGAAGCATCCGAGGCAGCCCACATTCGTCTCGAGTTTGAAGAATTCCCGCAGGGCTTTGAGACTATGGTTGGTGAGCGCGGCGTCACGCTCTCTGGAGGACAGAAGCAGCGCGCAGCCATAGCCCGCGCACTTCTGCGCCGGCCCTCGATTCTCATCCTCGATGACGCACTGGCATCCGTGGATACATACACTGAAGAGCGCATCCTGGGCGGTTTGCGGAACTACACTACAAATTCCACCACCATCCTGATCTCCCACCGCGTCTCAACTGTACGCGATGCCGACCAGATCGCCGTCCTCGACCACGGCGGAATCGTGGAGATAGGCCGCCACGAAGAGTTGATGGCCCTGGACGGCTATTATGCCGGCCTATATCAGAAGCAGCAACTGGAAGAAGAGTTAACCGTGACCGGATGATAAAAACAGGGAATAGGGAATAGGGAATAGGAATTGTGCATACAATCATTGAGCACATCCTTGCACTTTCTCTGCCGCTAAAAAAGGAAGCCCATATCTCAGTCCACGCAGCCCTCAGTTCGCAGAATGTGTTTTTCTATTCCCTATTCCCTGTTCCCTGCTTCTATGCGTTCCAATGCGAGATGGCGCGTGCCTCGGCATCGTATTCATCGCTGCCCGACTGCCTGCGTCCTAAACCCAGCGAGCTGACCTGCAGCGGGGCAGGATTGACCGTGGGATCCTTCGCCACCTGACGCCATGCGTCGCGCACATTGCGAACGCACTCAATGGCGTGCTCAAACTTTTTGATCGAAGTCGATTGGGAGGCCTGCAAAATCTGTGCGAAAATCGACGCATAAAACTCGCTAAGCACCTGCGCTGGCCGTCCTCCCACATCCATTCTTAGCCGCGCCTGCAAGTGAATGATGATATCCAGCGCGCGCTTCACCGCGGTTCTGCGTGCGGCCTCGTCTCCGCGCTCCACGGCCGCGCCGGCAGCGTAAAGAAAACGCAGAATGCCGTCATAAAGCGCAACCACAAGGTCCACCGCCGAGGCGCTGTCCAGTGCTCGTTCCTGATAACTTCCCATGGGGATAAATCTCCTTAACCGTTCGTGTTCTCGTTGTAGCCGGTGATGGCCGAATAGAGTTCGTTGACGCCGTCCAACTGCGAAGGCAGCTCCTGCATGATCTCGTTGGCGCTGTTCAGTTCGGCGGTTAGGCTCACCTGCTGCACCGAGATCTGGCTGTTTTCATTGGAAATATCCGCATTCAACGTGGATTCAATGCTGCTGTTGGAACTCGAGGCCAGCGCCAGAACCCCCGTCGGCGAACTGGTGCCGGCGTTGGTCAGCATGGCTGAAAAACTCATGCCCCAACTGTTTGCACTCTGGAAAAAGCCCACCACGCCGCTGTAGTCGGAATTCAACAATGAATCCAGGTTCGCGGCATCGAAGGTCAACGACCCATCGTCGTTGACGCTGATGCCCAGGTCGGTCAGGCTGTTTACGTCCGACGAGTTGGTATAGCTCAGCGGCTCGCTGCTGGTGTTGGAGGCATCAAGAACATTTGATGTCACTGTCAAATTTCCCGCCGGCCCCGCCGTATCCGACTCCAGCGACAGGCTCCACGAACCGTCGCCGTTCTGGATTACAGAAGCAGAAGCACCAATGTTGGCCGCATTGATGGCTCCGGCCAGGCCGGAGAGATTGTTGCTGGGCGAAGTGGCGGAGTTGGGCGGAACATTGATGGTTTGCCCCACGCCGCTGCCCACCTGGATGGTGACCGAGCCGGAGAGCGCATCGTTTTCGTTGGGAATTTCGGTCAGCGCGCCGGATGAATTCTGCGTGTCTGTGGCGTCCGAGCCGGAGTAACCAAGCAGTGTGCCACTGGTGGCTACAATGCTCGAATTTACCGTCAATGCGCCGCCTGAGCCGTCGGTTCCCGATGTCAGCGTCAGCGTCGATTGGCCGTCGCTGGTCACTACGGTCGCCGCAACTCCGATATCGGCTTTGTTGATGATCTCAGCCATATCGGTGATGGAGCTGCCCGAAGCGATGGAGACGCTCTGCGCGTTGTTGTTGCCCACCGCGATCGAGATTGTGCCCGACAAAGTTGTGTTGGTATTCGTTGCAATCGATGTCAGCGTTCCGTTCGGATTCTGCATATTCAACCCGTTCAGCAACTGCTGCTGCAGCAATGTGAGCGTAGGAGATCCGAAGAGCGGCTCGGCGTTGCCCGAGCTGTCGTTCCCTTCCTGGGCGTTCATGGCGCTGATCAGCGAGTTGTAGTCGCTCACCATTTGATTGAATGTGCTTTCCACATCGGTATTGTCGTTGCCGATGACCACTTGCACCTGTTCCCCGCTTGCGCTGGGCGCCAGCAACTGGAAGGTCACGCCGGGAATCAGGTTGGCAACGGTATTCGATGCAGAGGTCAGGCTCACTCCGTCCACCGTCAATTTAGCGTCCGCACCGCTTACCGGACTGGTATAAGCCAGCGGCGTCGTGCCGGTAACGTCGTTGATGTCTGAGGTAACAGACAGCGATGCTGAGGGGCTTGTGGCCAGCGACAGGCTTTGCGCCCCGCTGCTGCTGGTCACAATCGTTGCCGTCACTCCCAGGTTGGCCGTGGCGATCGCTGTCTGAAGCCCGGTGAGCGTGTTCCAGCCGCTCGCCGAGCCGGTATATACCGTATTGGGAGCTGCGCCGCTGCTGGGCTGTGCGCCCACCACGATGGTTTCCGCCGCGCCGGTAGCCGCCTGGATCGTCATCGAACCGCTGATCATATCGGTCGTGTTGGCCAGCGCCGCGAGCGAGCCGCTCGTCCCGCCGGTGGCGGAGGTGTAATTGAGCGCCGCGGTGTTCGTGGCCGACAGCGTATTCGTACTTGGATTTACGATGATGTCGCCCGCAGCGCCCGAGGTGGCCGAAACCAGGCTGAGCATCGAGCCCGAAGAATCTGTCAGCACGCTGGCGTTAATGCCCACATCGGAGGCATTGATCGTCGCCGCCAGCCCGGTCAGCGTATTGTTTGAAGAGTCCAGCATAATGGTCAGCGGCGATCCGTTGGCCGCCTGTAACGTGATCGATCCGCTCAATGGGTCATTGGCGTTGGCAATCTGCGTCAGATACCCGCTCGATGTCGTCGCCAGGCTCCCCACCTCCACGGTATAGGTCCCGGCAGCTGACGATGCGTCGGCCGAGGTCAGCGTCAATACGTTGGTGTCGGAACTGGAACCCGTCTTCTCCGCCAGGATGCCCTCCGCATCCGTCAGCGATGTCATATCGTTGGAGAGATTCGAGAACAGCGTCCCCAGGCTGGAGATCGCCGTGTCCTGGCTCTGCAACGTAGTCAACTGCGAATTCCACGGCTTCTCAACATTCTGCAGATTGCCCACAATCTCGGCCACCGTCGTACTCACATCGAAGCCGGTTCCACTGGTCGCCGCTCCGAAATTCAGCCCCACTGTGCCCATCGCTCGCTCCGTCCTCACTCCGAGCAGAATCAGAACCACCCGTGGCCAAGCCGCATTAAAGAGAACTCATGAAGCGCCTTCGAATGGAATAGCAACGCATTTCCCGCGCGCATATTCTCCATCGGCTCTTGAGGCTTGCGCATTAGCGGCGCAAGTCTAACGTCATAGCTTTTCGCGGTTTTCAGCCGCAAACGCAAAGAAGGGCGTCCGCGTGGGCGCCCTTCCCTGGTTACCGGTCCGCCGAGGCGGACATTGCCGGGTTATTGCAGCAGCTTGGTCACTTCTTGTTGGATGCTGTTGGCCTGCGCGAGAGCGGCGATGCCGGTCTGGCTCAGGATTTCATACTTCGACATATTCGACGTTGCCGAAGCGTAGTCGGTGGCCTGCACCGCATTCTGTGCCGATTCCACGTTCTCCTGCTGCGTTGTCAGCACCTGGCTGACGGCGTTGAGAGTGTTAATCTGTGCGCCGATGTAGCCGTCCTGTGCGGCCACGTCGGTGATAGCCGTGTTTAGGTTGGTCAGTGCGGCCTCTGCGTCTGTCTGGTTGGACAGGTCAGTGGCAGATAGCGACTGGCCGGCTGCATCGGAGTAACTGATGGTCGCCGTCCCGCTCGACGCCTTGATGTCGGAGGAATACGTCGCCGCGGCCTGCCCGCTGGTGGTATCGCCTATGGAGCCGGAAAGCCCCATGTTGTAAGGGTTGCTGGTGGTGTAGCTCAGAGTGGCGGTTGTAGTTGTGTCCGTGACGGCTGATGTCGGAGACGCGCTTCCCCCAGAGGTAGATGAAATCTGGTGTGCGGTTCCTGCGGTGTTTGACGTGATCAGTATGCTCCCGGCCCCGTTGCTGCCGGCAACCCAGCTGGCATTTACTCCGTTTGCGCCGGTATCGTTGTTGAGATCTTGAATCAGGCTGTCAACAGTGGAGCCCGCGGCCAGAGTGAAACTCTCATGCGTTGTGCCGACATAAAAGTCGACATTGCCGGAGACCGTATCGTTTTCGCTGGCAAACGAGCCCAAGGTCACCGACGAGGCTGTCTGGGCGGTTGTATCGACCAGCGAGGTGCTGGTTAACGTTGGGGTCACACCACTCCATTGCGAACCCGACTGGGTCACGGTCAAGCCTGCTGTGCTAGCCAAACCGGTGAGTCTCAGCGCTGTGTCGGCAGTGACCGCCGCTGCCAGATTGGCCAGGGTGCTGCCGTTGACAGTGTAGGTCGAGCCGCTCAAGCCCGTATCCCCGCTGTTGCCGCCCATGACGAAGGTATGCGTCACCGCGCCGCCTCCGTATAGGGTGTTGGAGATGACGACCTGACCCGTCAGTGTGTCGCCGGAATTGACTGACCCTGCTTGCGGCCCGATGGTCGCGCTGGCAGCTGAGCCGGCAGCGATAGCCTGCGCCGCCTGCGTGGTGGTCATATTATTCTCGGCAACGGTGTCAGATAGACCTGCGGCGTTCACGGTTACGGTATTGCCTGAGGTGCCAGACTGCAGATAGAGGCCGCCCGATGCACCGGCGTTATCCGGCGTTGCGGTGATCGCAAAGCCAGCCGGCTTGTTGCCGCCCATCCCGGTTATAGTTCCACCCGTATAGTCGTTGATCGCGGTCTGCAAGGCGCCTATCGTGTTGCCATTCACGGTAACTACACTCCCGGAAACAGCTTCCGCACTGCCGCCCATGGTGAAGGTTGTTGCGGTGCCGCTCCCGTCCGTGAGAACGACGCTGCCAGACAGAACATCGCTGGCGCCGATGGTCCCCGTGATCTGGGTTCCACCCGTATTGGTAAGAGCCAGCAAGGCGGTTCCATAGACACCGGTTCCTTGATCGGTCGGTGTGTAAACACCCAGCGTGTCATTGGTATTCAGCAGGCTGCTGGTCGCGGTGACGGCGTTGCCCTTGGTCCCGGAGGTAATGACCAGGCCGGTGCTTCCCGCGGCGGCTGTGGCGCCGGTATCCCCGTTGGCGTTCAACTGGGCTGCAATCGCGGTCGCCAGGGTGGACATATTATTGCCGTGGACATTGATCGTGGTGATCGAGCTGCTCGCCGTCGTGGTCGCTCCGCTGGCGCCCATGACGAAGGTTTGCGCGGCCAAGTTGCCGTCGTTGATCACGATCTTGCCGGTCACCGTATCGGCGCTGCTGTCTGCCACGTCGTTCAAATTGCCCGCGCCGCCGGCGGTGGGTACGCTCACCGTGAGAATTCCGGCCTTACCGGCATATGTCTCTGCTCCCGAAACCAGGGTACCGGCATTTTGCACATTAACTGTGTTGGTCGCAGTAACCAGGCCGCTGAAGGCCAACGCTGCTGCTGGGTTGCCGTTGGTACCCGTGGTTACTGTCAGCGCTCCGTTTCCCGCGGTGCTGGCCAGCGAAAGGCTCTGCGTCCCATCGCCGTTGGTAACCACTGTCGCCTGGGCATACTCGCTCGGTGAACCGGTACCGCCGTTGGCTGAGGCAGTATTGATCTGGGTGGCCAACTCCTGAAGCGTGTTGGTGCTCGAGTTGACCGCAACCGTCGAAACCGTCGTGCCGCCCACCGTGACTGTGACCGACTGGCCCTGCGTGAGCAGTTCGCTGGCGGAGATGCCAGTTGGATTAAGCATGCCGCTGGTGCTGGCCGCGCTGGGATCGACGCCCGCCGACAACACGCCACCGGTGATCTCGATGCCCGTCTGCGTCCCGCCGCCCTGAACGCCGGCCTGCGCCTGCGTAGCAAAGTTCGCGGTCAGTCCAAGCCCGGAGTTGTTGATAGCGCTAATCAACCCACCCACGGTGTTTTGATAGCTTGAAGTGCCGCCGACCGCGATCGATGTGGTCGCCGTGCTCTCCGATCCGTCAGCACCCTTTACCAGGTAGGTAACGTTCATGGTGTTGCTGGAGCCACCCAGGGAGTCGTCCGTTTTCGCATTCGCGCCGCTGCTCGACAAATTGAGGAACACGTTGTTCGCGCCATTGCTGTAGGCCATTACGCCGCCGGAGTCGCCCACGTTGGACGAAGACAGCGAGCGGATGTCCAGTGCATCGATGGACGAGCCGGTTACGGATGAGTCGCCGGTGTAGATGTTCTTATTGCTGCCGAAGACCGCGGCGTCGTTGTACGTGGTCGTCGTGCCGATGTTCGAGATCTCCGACAGAATCGACTGGTACTCCTGGTTGGCAGCCGTATCCTGTGAGGAGTTGAGGGTGCCGTTCGAGGCTTCGGTAGCCAGCGTCACGGCCCGGTTAAGCAGGCTTGTCACTTGCGAGAGAGCGCCATCGGCGACCTGGAGAAGGCCTACGCCCTCAGATGCATTGGTCTCCGACTGGGTTAGTGCCTGTTGGTTGGCCTGGAGGCCGTCCACTAACGAAAGCCCCGCAGCGTCATTGGCGCCGGAGTTGATCTTCGATCCGGACGATAACTGCTGCAGCGTGGTGTTCAGGCTACTGTTGCTGTTATTCAGGTTATTTTCTGCGTAAACCGCTGAGAGGTTATTCAGGACACCCAGGGACATGGGAATCTCCTTGTTGGATGCGTGGATTTGCGGCCCGTCCCGCTAAGTGCTCCCATTTCTCTTGTAACCCTGGGCTGCTGCTTTCGGTCGGGTACCGCCGCATCTGGCGCATTCTTCGGCGCGGTGCTTATGGACTTTATTTCCCCGCCTTTGTGTCCCACGCCCGGACACTTTCGCGTATCCCACCTTAGTTTCTTAACTTTTATCTAAGCCAGCCGATAACTCCGACTAAGGAGGTTCCGGCCATGATCGAACTTACTCGGCTCAACGGCACGCCGATGGTGCTCAACAGCGACTTGATCAAGACCGCCGAGGCATCCCCGGATACCATGCTCACACTCATCAACGGAGAAAAGCTAATTGTGCGCGAAGACTGCGGCGAAGTAACACAGCGCGTGCTCGCCTACCGCGCGCGACTATTGGCCCGCGTGGCTCGCCGCATCCCCAACCTGGGCGATTTGCAGCGCGTTGTTTCCATCGCCAGCCTCGACGTTGCCGGCCGCGCAGACACAGCAGCACTGACTCCTCGTCGAGGCCACACGCCTGAACGTTAGAGCATTGGAACCCTCGTCTCCGTTTACGGAGGAGCTTTGCATGAATAGGGCGAGTCATGGATAAGTCGAGCATCGGTGGAGTTATGCTGGCCGTCCTTGGAATTGTGGCCGGGTTGCTGATGGAGGGCGGTAACCTAAGCCAGATTCTGCAGCCGACAGCCGCGGTGATCGTCTTTGGCGGCACTCTGGGTGCGGTGCTGCTGCAATTTCCGCTTCCCACGGTGATTGCGGCATTTCGCGGATTGGCACATGTATTTGGCAAGCCGCCGGTTCAGAACGACGAAATCATCCGCCTGCTGATCGCCTTTGCCAACAAGGCCCGCCGCAACGGCGTGGTCAGTCTCGATGCCGACCTGAATACCCTCCAGGATCCATTTCTCAAGCGCTCGCTCATGTTGGCCGTAGATGGAACCGAGCCCACCGAACTGCGCAAACTCATGCGCGTCAGCCTGGATTGCATCATGGAGAGCGATGAGCGGCTTCCCATGGTTTTCGAATCGGCCGGAGGCTTCTCGCCCACTATCGGCATTTTGGGCGCGGTGCTGGGACTCATCCAGGTTATGCAGCATCTTGACAATATTCAGGAGGTGGGCAAAGGCATCGCCGTAGCCTTCGTCGCCACTATTTACGGCGTCGGCATCGCCAATCTTTTCTTTCTGCCCTTCGCAGGCAAGATGCGCCTGCGCATGCGAGAGGAGCATCTCCGCCGAGAGATGATGCTCGAAGGCGTCATCTCCATTCTCGAAGGCATGAACCCGCGCATGCTTGAAGTCAAGCTAGCCGGATTCCTCGACGATGCAAGCCGGGAAAAGAAGGAGCGCGCGGCGTGAGTGGCTTGTTTCGGGAACGGCGCAAGGCGAACATCAGCCGTGATCGCTGGCTCGTCTCATATGCCGACTTCATCACCCTCCTCTTTGGCTTTTTCGTCGTCCTCTACGTCTTCGCCAGGGCCGATCAGAAAAAGCAGACCCAGGTGACTGCATCCATCGACTCCGCATTTCGCTCCCTGGGCCTGTTTCCAGATTCCTCGCGCAAGTCGCCCAAAGCTGGCAGCACAACCAGCGGCATCGATCAACCGTTCGTGCCCATGAACATCGTGATGGGAGAAGATGTTCTCGCGCCCGCCAAGGTCATCGACGACCTGAACCACATCCGCCGTGAACTGGAGCAGACGCTCTCCAACCAGGTGGCCCAGCACACCGTCTCCATTCAAATGGGCCGCGACGGCCTGATCATCAGCCTGCGCGAAGCCGGCTTCTTCATTTCCGGCTCAGCCACTCCGCGGCCTGAAACGCTGCCCACGCTCAGGCAGATCGCCGCTTCGCTGGGCCGCACGCCCTACGATTTGCGCATTGAGGGCCACACGGATAACATCCCCATCCACACTGCGGAATTCGATTCCAACTGGGAGCTCTCCGCGGCTCGCGCCACTCATATTGCCCGCATCTTCCTTGACCTGAAAGCCATGCCCCCAGACCGCCTATCCGCGGCCGGTTATGCCGAGTTTCACCCTGTTGCTCGCAACGACACCGCCGAAGGCCGGGCCGAAAACCGCCGCGTAGATCTGGTCGTCCTGCCCCGCGCCAGAATCGATCCCTCCGCCGCCGCCGCCGCGCCTCACCACGCTGGCCCATGGCGCAAAATCACCGACGGCTATTGAGCGGTGCCAGGGTGGCGAATAGGCTGGACTGCTTCCCTATTCCGCGATTTACTGGTTTTCCAGGTCTCAAAATCGAGACCCGGGGCACCCGATCTTAATGGGACCTTGTCGAACGCTCCTTCACGGGAAAGGCTTTTTGCTCCCCACTACTTGCGGCTAATGATACGATAGCAGTTATTATGCCAGACCAGTGGAAATCCATCACGGGGCTCGTCGAGCTTGAGCAACACGCATCTCCTGAACCGCCTGAGTCCTCAACCGCGAAATATGCGAGCCCGCTTGTTAACAGCAACACGGCTTTTGCGAGAGGCTTTTGGTTTTTGGCAGGCCTTCTTTACGGCATTGGCGCATCCATTCTTGGGCTTGTAATCACCTTTTTCTTTGACCTCTTCACGGGATTCGGTCTTATTTGCTATCTCGCTCCGGCAGTGGGATGGCTGGTGGGTAAAGCCATCAGAAAAGGATCGCAAGGTGCGGGGGGATTGCGTTATCAAATTGCAGCCATTATTCTGACCTACTCCGCTACAGCCCTGCCCACAATTCCTATTACTTCTTTCTCGCGGAACAGAAACATGCGCAACAGACGAATACATACACGTGGTTGGCCCCCGGCTGGGAAAAATTATATGCAGAATGCGCTCTTTTGGGAATTTCGTCGCCGTTTCTTTCCGTGCAACGTGGGATCATCGACATAATCGGATTGGTGATTCTCTTCTCAGGTCTGTACATTGCCTAGCAGAATGACCGCCGGGAACCGGGTGCCCAAGGTCTTGCTTTGAGGCTTGCGATTAAGGCTGTTTGCTCATTATGGAAGCTTGGCATTCATAACTGGTGCTCCGCACGCCTTAATGCTCGCGAGCAAGAATTCCGTGTCCCATCAGGGATCCAGGGAACTAGCCGCTACCAACCCACTTGGCTCATTCGCTTGAGGATTGCCAAGCTGTAATGATTCATTCGTTCGGGCTTTCGTTTTAGAGGGGCGGGAAATCGCGGCCAAGCGCGCTGATTGTCCGCGGCTGACGCTGCGGGCTGGAGTCTTGTCGTAGTAGCGGCAGGCTGCGTCCGCGCTGTAAATTCCTGGCCCCATTCGACGACGTTGAGATAAAGTTCCAGAATGCGCTGCTTGCCGAGGGTGAATTCCGCGACCGGCACCAATGAGGCCTCAGCACCCTTGCGGAGGATGGGAGCGGTGGGGTTCTGAAGAAAGGTTTCTTGACCAGTTGCTGCGTAAGGGTGGAAGCTCCGCGGGTGCGCTCGCCTTCCAGATCCTCCTGGGTGTCGATCTGGATTGCGTGCCAATGAAGCCATGATGCTGGTAGAGTGCCGTTTTCCGTCGCGATTACGGTGTGCTGGAGGTTGGGCGAGATTTGGCTGAGGGGAATGAATTTGTAGTGCCCTGGTGAGGGCTTGTGTGATGGATCCAGGCTGTGGATGCGGCGCTTGACGTGAACGGCGGTTGTGGGCGGATCGATCCATCGCGCGGCTACCAGGGTTAGAGCGGCCAGGGACCAAAGTATTACTGCGGTGAGGACTAGCCATCGAAGTACGGAGCGGAGAATATTTCTGCGAAGCGGGGGCCTGGGAGGTGTGATTGGGATTGTGATGATCTTCCGAGAATAATGCCTGGACGACAAGGAGTGGGGTTATCTTCCGCCGAGGACGAAGGCTCCCCAGTAATAGGGAAGGTCGTGGCCGTCGTGGGTTTTCTTTACTTGTTCGCGGGTCTCTAGCTGCGCTTCTTTCAGGGCCTGGTGGATTTCCATTCCGGCCAGCCACTTGCTGTAGAAACTCTGCATCAGATCCAGAGTCTCTTTGTCAGGCACTGACCATAGAGACATGAGAACCGATTGGGCGCCGGCTTCCTGAAATGCGCGGCGCAGGCCGAAGACGCCTTCTCCGTTTTTCATGTCGCCCTGGCCGGTGTTGCAGGCGCTGAGGACTACCAGTTCCGTTCCTCTCAGGTTCAGGCTGCCGGCTTCCATGGCGGTGAGGACGCCATTGTCGAGGCCTTCAGCGACGGGTTTGCCGGCGAGGGTGCGATTGGCTCCGGCGAAGTATAGTCCGGAGCGGAGCATGGGATCTTCTGAATGCTGAAGAATCGATTTGGTCTGGATCTAATGCGAGCGGTGGCGATCTGGCGAGTCTTGAATTGCTGGTCGGGAAGGAAGAATCCGTGCGTGGCCAGATGGATTACGCGTGGGCTGCTTGGGACCCCGGCTAGTTCGATCACTTGCTTGAGGGCGAGATCGTTGGTGTAGACGCTTGTCTTCCATTGCCGATCGCGCATGAGTTTTGCAATGGCGATGACTTCTGTTCCGGTGCCGGGAAGACGCGGCAGAGTGACGCTTGTCCCCCGATCACGTGAGAGTTGATTGGGCGTAGCGGTGCGCGATAGGAGTGATTCGGCGGCTGGCGGCTCAGGCGGAAGAGTGAGCTTTTGTATGGCTGCGCGCTGCTGGTCTTCGGTGAGATCAAAAACCGGGTCACCGATAAGGAGGGCGGTGGCGGCGGAGGGTGGAGGCGTGGAGCGGAGAATGTCCCTGGTGCTGGAGAGGAGACGCAGATCGTAGCGCTCCATTTGCAGCTTGCCGCCGGGCGCGGGGATGATGCCGAGGGGAAGCTGGTTGAGGGCGCCGTCGGGGGAGAGATAGATACGAGTGCTTCCGGCGAGTGATGGCTCGAGTGGCTTCCAGATCAGATCCCAGGCATCGGCACTGGGGAGTTTGGCTTGAGGTTGAGTGGGGAAACCGCGGGTTTGCACCGAATGTTGGAAGCGGGTGAGGGCGGCGCCTTCCATCTGTTTGTCGTCACCGATAAAAATGTACTGCGGCTGGTCTTTGGTTTGTGGCGTGACGACCAGGGCAGCGTAGTAGTAAGTGTCTATCCATTTTGTGTCGTAGTATGCGAAGCGGGCGAACTCGACGGCGGCTTCGCCAGGCTTAAGTGCGTCGCGCACCTGCTGCCAGGTGGCGCGATCGAGCTT
This sequence comes from uncultured Acidobacteriaceae bacterium, assembly GCA_963839225.1. Taxonomy (GTDB): domain Bacteria; phylum Acidobacteriota; class Terriglobia; order Terriglobales; family Acidobacteriaceae; genus Telmatobacter. Next base: position 35,186 of record CAWIVA010000088.1, on the reverse strand, counting down.
TTTTCGCTCGGCGAAGACCGAGGAGCGGACTGACGAGGGATTTTTCAATGACGTTGGCTTCGGCGCGCAGTTGATCGATCTGCTTGCGCCAGAGTTCGCGGTCGGGCGGGACGACGTTGAGCAACGCGGCAATCTGCGTGCGTTTGGCGGAGAGCTGCTCAAGAAGCTTGAGGGCTTCAGGGTCGCCGGATGCTTCAACCTGGCGGCGCATATCCGCGACGCTGCCGGCGATGAAGCTCTTTTCCCAAAGCAGCAGGTTATACATGGAGCCTGTGAGTTGCGGATCCTTGTCGCGGAAACGGTGCACGAAGCTGAAATAAACCGGAAAGCGATAAGCGACGGTATCGAGGAAGCTCAGCCTGTCCTTTTCGCTCATGTAAGTGAAGTTGTATTGAAACTGATCGAAGAGATTGTCGAAGGCGCGTTGGAAGAAGGGCTGCGCCTCGGCGTATCTTCCCTGGTCGCCGTAGAGCAATGCCAGATTGTTGAGGTCCGTGGCAATTTTGGGGTGATCGGGCCCCAACGCCTTCTCGTCGATTTGCAGTGCGCGTTGGTAGAGAGGCTCCGCCTGGGCGTATTTGCCCTGCTCGCCATAGAGCGCAGCGAGGTTGTTGAGGCCGCTGGCAACGTTGGGGTGGTCTGGAGCGAAAGCCTTTCGGTCGATAAGCAGAGCGCGTTGGTAAAGGGGCTCCGCTTCAGCATATCTACCCTGGTTGTCGTAGAGGAACGCCAGATTGTTGATGTCCGTGGCAATCTCGGGATGGTTTGGCCCGAGCGCCTTTTCGTCGATGCGCAGGGCGCGCTGGAAGAGAGGCTCGCGTCGGCTTTCCTGCCTTGATACACGTAGAGCAAGGCGAGATTGTTGAGATCGGTGGCGACACCGGAGTGGTCAGGCCCGAGCGCCTTTTCATCGATGCGCAAGGCGCGTTGGTAGAGAGGCTCCGCCTCGTCATACCTGCCCTGATCTACGTAGAGCAGGGCAAGATTGTTGAGATCGGTGGCGATATCGGTAGGGTCGGGCCCAGCCGCTTTTTCGTCGATGTGGAGGGCGCGCAGATAGAGAGGTTCCGCACTCGCGTATAGACCCTGGCGGAAGTAGAGGGCAGCGAGATTATTCAGATCGGCGGCGACACCGGGGTCGGCTGGCCCAAGCGCCTTTTCATCGATGCGGAGGGCGCGCAGGTAGAGAGGCTCGGCCTCGATGTACCTGCCCTGGTCTCCGTAGAGAGAAGCAAGATTACCGAGATAGGTGGCGACATCGGCGGCTTCGGGCCCCAGCGCCTTTTCCTGGATGCCGAGGGCGCGCTGGAAGAGAGGCTCGGCCTCGGGGTATTTGCCCTGGTCGTCGTAGATGGTGGCAAGATTGCTGAGAGCGGTGGCAACCCTACCATCGTCAGGGCCGAAGGTTGCTTCGGCCACCTTGAGCGCTTCGACCGCAATCGGCAGTGCTTCGGCATACTTGCCTTTGTGCTCCAGATCTAACGTCTGCTCATTGAGCTTTTTCCAGCGCGATTCCTGGGCACGCAGGGCGGTTGCGTCGAGCAGGGCGATCGAGAGCAGTGTGCAAAACACAATGCGGCTGCGCGAGAAGGTCATCCGGTTGGTCTCCAGGAGAATGGGGGCTGGTATGCAGCGGGGAAAAATGAATGAGGCGAGTATAGCATTGAAGCTGGTTGAGACCGGATTAAACTTTTACATTCTTATAGCCTGGACCATGACTGAGAGCGGCAATCGTCCGCCTATTGCTGCCGTAACTGCACGCTCAAAGTTGCATGACAATTCAGCTTGGGATTGAACTCGATCATCTCCCCCAATTCGTTTTTCGTGATGTGGATATACATCGGCTTCTTGAGAGATTCGGGGAGATTCGTAATCCTCAATTGTCCATCAGAACCTGTATAGGCTTCGAGGTCGAGCTTTTTCAGGCTCAGCGGGCCGTACTGAATGCGCGTGGCGATCTTTGCGGCGAAGACCGGTTTAGAGTCGGCTCCGGTGACCGTAATCAGGGCGGAGCAGGGTCCAAGATCCGCCGATATCTCGCCGGACGAAAATGCTTTTTCGCTGCCTTGTGAGCTTGCGGTGCAGGGACAATATGCCAGGAGGCATGACAAAGTCAGGATGGATACATAGAGGTTACGCATGGTTCAAGTATATTGCAGGTCGCGCAAGAGGAACCCCTGTTACTGCAGGCTGGCCATCAGGCCGTCTAACGCAGACTTCGGGGGGCGAGTTACTGACTCGGGAAGGGTGCCCAGGGGCTCGTCGACTATGTTGAGCTGGTCGATGAATGTGGGCTTCTGGGTGTTGATGTAGAAGACGCCGGTGAGCACTTCGTTGTTGTCGTGGGCTTCCATGAGCGTGCGCACGGCATTGAACTTGTCGGTGGGGTCGTAGTCCTCGTGCAGCTTGCGCAGGCGCAGGTTGGAGCCGTCGTGCATCTCCACTTCGTAGACCTGGCCGGAGTCGTAATCGACGTCGATGTCGTCGAAGCTGGCCACGAAGTCGATCTCGTTGATGGGCTCGTCGTTCTCCTGCATGAACTTGTAGCTCTTGGTGGAGCCCTCGTGGTCGTTGAAGGTGACGCAGGGGCTGATCACGTCGAGCATTACCGTGCCCTTGTGGGCGATGGCCGCCTTGAGCATGGCGAGCAACTGCTTTTTGTCGCCGGAGAAGGAACGGCCGACAAAGGTTGCGCCAAGCTGGATGGCCAGCGCGCAGGTGTCGATGGCGGGCAGGTCGTTGATGACGCCTGTCTTGAGCTTGGAGCCGATGTCGGCCGTGGCCGAGAACTGGCCCTTGGTGAGGCCGTAGACGCCGTTGTCCTCGATGATGTAGATCATGGGCAGGTTGCGGCGCATCAGGTGGACGAACTGGCCCATGCCGATGGAGGCCGTGTCGCCGTCGCCGGAGACGCCGATGGTGGTCATGGTGTGGTTGGCGAGGATGGCGCCGGTGGAGACCGACGGCATGCGCCCGTGGACGCTGTTGAAGCTGTGCGAGCGGCTCATGAAGTAGGCGGGGCTCTTGGAGGAGCAGCCGATGCCGCTCATCTTCATTACGCGCTCGGGCTCGACGCCCATCTCCCACATGGCGTCGATGATGCGCTCGGAGATGGCGTTGTGGCCGCAGCCGGCGCAGAGAGTGGTTTTGCTGCCGCGGTATTCAAGAACCGGAAGGCCGATGTGGTTGACCTTGTGGGGGTTGGAGTAGCGGTGGCCATCTAGAGGCCCTCCTTGGTTGCAAACTCTTCGGTGATGGTGCGGGCATCGATGGGCAGCCCGTTGTAGTGGAGGATGCTGCGCAGCTTGATTACCTGGTCGGCGGGCAGGTCGAGCTTGAGCAGGCTGGCCAACTGCGCATCGCGATTCTGCTCGACGACGTAGACGCGCTCGTGCGAGGCCACGAAGTCGTGAATCCCGTGGGCGAAGGGATAGGCGCGGATGCGCATGTAGTCCACATCCTGCGAGTATTCCTTTTTGATCTGATCGAGGCTTTCGCGCAGCGCAAAGTCGGTGCTGCCGAAGGCGAGGAAGCCGATCTTCGAGGTTCCGTCTTTCACAGCGATCGGAGCGGGAACGAGTTTGCGCGCGTTCTCAAATTTGCGCGCCAGCCGCTCTATGACCGATGTATTCGTCCGGCTTTTCGGTGTAGCCGGCCGCTTCGTTGTGGCCGGAGCCGCGGGTAAAGTATGCGGCTTTGGGGTGACGGGTTCCGGGCAGCGTGCGCCAGCCGATGGCGTCGCCGTCCACGTCGCGATAGCGTGCAAAGCTGCCCAGGCGCTGGAGATCCTCGGCGGTAAGCACCTTGCCGCGGTCCTGCGGAGCGGTGGGATAGTCGAAGGGCTCGGACATCCAGTTGTTCATGCCCAGGTCAAGATCGCTGAGAACGAAGACCGGGGTTTGCAGGCGCTCGGCCAGGTCAAAGGCGGCGTAACCCAATTCAAAACATTCCTTAACGCTGCCAGGCAGCAGCACAATATGCTTCGTATCGCCGTGGGAGAGAAAGGCCACGCTGAGCAGATCAGACTGCTGGGTGCGCGTGGGCATGCCCGTGGAGGGGCCGGTGCGCTGTACATCGAAGATGACGCCGGGAATTTCGGAATAGTAACCGAGGCCGGCAAATTCAGCCATCAGCGAGATGCCCGGTCCGGAGGTGGAAGTCATGGAACGAGCGCCGGCCCAGCCTGCGCCCAGAACCATGCCTATAGCTGCCAACTCGTCCTCAGCCTGCACCACTGCAAAAGTGGCTTTGCCTTCCGGCGAAACGCGGAATTTCTTGAGCAGGTCGGTGGTCGCTTCAATCAACGACGTGGACGGCGTAATGGGATACCACGCTACAACTGTGACTCCGGCAAAGACCGCGCCCATGCCGGCCGCGGCGTTGCCGTCGATGATGATCTTGCCCGCGGTGCGGTCCATGCGCTCGATAAAGTAGGGATCCTGCTTGGTGAATTTTTCCACCGCGTAGTCGCGCCCGGCATTTACCGCGCCGAAGTTGAGATCGAAGACTTTCTGCTTTTTGGCGAACTGCTTGCGCAGGCTGTGCTCCACCACCTCCAGGTCGATGGAGAGCAGGTGGGCAACTACGCCTACGTAAACCATGTTCTTTACCAGCTTGCGCAGCTTGGCTTCAGGGCAGATGGATGCAGTGATCTTGTCCAGGGGCACGGGGTAGAAGACGATGTCGTCGCGGTACTGCTTGAGGTTGAGGTTCTCCTCATAGATGGCTACGCCGCCGGACGGCAGCGCCATCGTATCATCGCGGGCAGTATCGGGATTGAGCGCGACCAGCACTTCGGCGTCGCGCTTGCGCGCTACGTAGCCGTCTTTGCTGGCGCGGATGGTGTACCAGGTGGGAAGGCCGGCGATGTTCGAAGGGAAGAGGTTCTTTCCGCTGACCGGGACTCCCATGCCGAAGATGCTCTTCAGGAGCACGCTATTGGCAGATTGCGAGCCGGAGCCGTTCACCGTTGCCACGTTGATGCTGAAGTCGTTGATTACACGTGCCTTCGTGCTGATTGCGCCCTGTTCTTGACTGAGGGCGAGGTCGCCTGTCGCCATGTGGCGGGATCCCTTCCGAGGAGTTCTCTTAAGCGTCTATTTCCTTCTCATATGTGATTATAGTCACTTTCTGTTTTTGTCGTTGCCGAATGTCGGCGGCCCGTACCCGTTTAGTTCCCTTCTGGGAACGGGCTCGACCAGAAACCCCGGGGCAGCTGGCCCGGGAAGTCTGTGATGGGCCTGGAGCGATGCGGTTTCTGCAGAAACAATGTTCTTGCGCCGGCCCTGCCCGACTCTGTAACCAAGCTGTAGCTTTCCCCACACTGAAGCACGGGGCTAACCAACTCTGCGCTTCCGGCGTTTGTGCAACTCTTCCTGTTAGATTCGTTGAAGTCAGTTTTGGATTCTATTGAGAATGAAAACCGCAGGAGTATATGTCGATGAATTGATTCAGCGCGCATTTTACTCGTGAACGATTGACCGGCGAGCCCCGGATTGAGTTCATTTACAATCACAACGAATCATGAGTGACCTCAGCAGATGATGGTTATCAGCAAAAACAAAATCCCTGACCCTGCCGCCAACAGCGATTTCTCGCTCATCTCGGACGAGAAGTTGCTGGCGATTTACTCCGCAATGCTCAAGGGCCGCATGATTGACGATCGTGCGCGCGTCCTAGCTAAAATGAAAAACCTGAACGGTCATGCCGGCGCGGGACAAGAGGCAATTGCCGCCGCAGTGGGGATCGACCTGCTGCCTGAAGATACGGTGCGGGTGGTTCCCGGCGATCTCATCCATCTTTTCGTCAAAGGTCTGCCGCTGAGAAAGCTGTTTGCGCGGCCGTTGAATGGAAACGACCCGGCTTTGAGCCTCGAGGAGCAGCTGAAAGGGGCCATCGGGGACGCTGTCGCATTTAAGGCAAACACAAACCATAAGATAACGGTGGTTTTCTCAAGCAGTGAATTCGCTCGTCACGGATCGTGGTTGGAGGCTTTGAAACTTGCGGGCGAGCAGAAACTGCCGATTCTGTTCGTCTCTCAGTGCACCAATCGGAGGGTCGGATTCGATCCGCAGAGTATCGGAAGTGGCGGCAAGCTGAAGGCAAGGTCCTATGATTTTCCTACCATCGCCGTGGAAAGCAACGATGCGGTGGCTGTTTATCGCGTGGCCTGCGAGGCTATCGCGCACGCGCGCAAGGGTGACGGCCCGACGCTGATCGAATGCCAATGCCGGCAGGAAGGCGACCCGCTGCTGAAGATGGAGAAGTACCTCGACCGCAAAGGCTTGTTCAGCGAGAAGTTCTGGCGGCATGTGGAGCGCGGGTTCCTCAAAGAGCTAGACGCCGCGATTGGAATGGGCGTGAAAATGTGAGGCAGCCTGCATTCATCATAGTTCGTGTTTTGGTTCGTGTTTTGTCGGCAAAAGACGCGGGGCTATTTTATACATTCTGTTATGGATAAGGCTGATTATCACATAGAGCTGTGATCTGAGGCACATCGAAACGATTCCCCGGGAGTTCAATGTTCCCACGGACACTCTTTGGGGAGATCCTGGTGCAGAGAACGCGCTGCGGAAAGCGGTGCGTTTGTTTCCTACAGGTTGCGAAGCGTCACTAGGGAATGCTTTTTTCTTTTCTATTTCCACCCCCGGAATAGTGTCTAGAAGTCAGCGGTTCGATCCTGTGGTTCTCTCGTTGAGCGAGAGACTGGCCGGATTGCGACCCGTTGGGCATTGAAGGGGGAATCATGCAGAGTGCCGTTCATGAGGTCCTGGGTTCAAATGAGAGACTGCTGATCGACCAGGCGATAGCAGCGCATCAGGACCGGCCCGGAGCGCTGCTGGGAATCCTGGAGGCGGTGCAATCGGCCAATCCTCATAAATATTTATCGATGGAGTCGCTGCGTTATATCGCGGAGGAGACCGGGGTGCCCGCGGCCAGAATTTATAGCGCCGCGACTTTTTACGCGCTGTTCAATCTCGATCCGCAAGGCGACAACGTGATCTGCGTTTGCCGCGGAACAGCCTGCCACACGCGGGGCTCGCGCGATTTGCTGGAGAAGCTTTGCCTCGACCTGGGGCTGAGCGAACATGAGGCGGGCGATACGACCGAGGCCGACAAGCTGGCGCTGACCACGCCCGACCAGAAATTCACGATTCGCACCGTGGCCTGCTTTGGGCAGTGCGCGCTGGCCCCGGTGGTGGAGGTGAATCACCACATTCTGAGCCATGTGAACGAGCGCACGCTGCAGAGGGAAGTGAAGGCTTTGTCGCCGGGGAGGAAATGATGCAGCGAATTCTGGATATTGGCGCGTTCAATGCGGTGCGCGAATCGGGCTTGCGAAGCTGATGCCGGCGGTTCCGCGCCTGACGGTGGGGATGGGAACCTGCGGCCGCGGCAACGGCGCCGAAGAGGTTTATCACGCGCTGAATGAGGCAATCCAGCGCAACGGGCTGGATGTGCTGCTGACCGGAGTGGGCTGCTTTGGGTCCTGCTTTCAGGAGCCGCTGGTGAGCGTGCGGCTGCCGGGAAATCCGCTGGTGGTGCTGCACCATGTGCAGGCCAACGACGCGGGAAGGATTCTGGAGAGCCTGTCGACCGGAAATCTGCCCGCCGATCTGATCTATTGCAAGATGGAGGAATGGGATCACATTACCGCGCACTTGAAATATGGGCAGGGTTATCCGGAATTGCCGGCGTGGAATGCGATCCCGTTCTTCAAGGGACAAAAGAGGATTGTGCTGCGCAATTGCGGGCTGATCAATCCTGGAGATATCGAGGAATACATTGGGGTCGGCGGGTACCAGGCGCTTTATAAGGTGCTGATTGACGGGCGGCCGGATGCGGTCATCGAGCAGATCAAGGCCGCCAGGCTGCGCGGGCGCGGCGGCGCTGGATTCCTGACCGGCAACAAGTGGGATTTTCTGGCCAAGGCCAAGGCGGATAAAAAATACATTATTTGCAACGCCGATGAAGGCGACCCCGGCGCGTATATGAACCGCAACGAGATTGAGGGTGATCCGCATTCGCTGCTGGAAGGGATGATTATCGGCGCTTATGTGATGGGCGCTACCGAAGGAATTGTTTATGTGCGCGCGGAGTACCCGTTGGCCGTACGGCGACTGACGAAGGCGATCGAGCAGGCGCGGACATACGGTTTGCTGGGCACGATATCCTGGGCCGCGGTTTCAACTTCAATATCGATCTGGTGCAGGGCGCGGGGGCCTTTGTTTGCGGCGAGGAGACGGCGCTGATCGCATCGCTCGAAGGCTTTGCGGGGCGGCCGCACGCCCGCCCGCCTTATCCCGCGCAGAAAGGCCTCTGGGGAAAGCCAACCAACATTAACAACGTGGAGACCTGGTGCAACATCCCTCCTATTGTTACGCGCGGTCCGGCATGGTTTGCGGAGACGGGCAGCGTGAAGAGCCCGGGGACGAAAGTGTTTTCGCTGGTGGGCAAGGTGAAGAACACGGGCCTGGTGGAGATGCCGCTGGGCACGCCGCTGAAGAGTTTTATTTATGACATTGGTGAAGGTACCGGCTCGGGCGCCGGGTAAAGGCGGTGCAGACGGGCGGGCCGTCAGGCGGTTGCATTCCGGTGGAGATGCTGGATACGCCGGTGGATTACGAGAGCCTGACGCAGATCGGATCCATCATGGGCTCCGGCGGCATGGTGGTGATGGACGAAGACAATTGCATGGTGGATGTGGCGCGGTACTTTGTGGAGTTCACTCACTCAGAGTCATGCGGAAAGTGTGTGCCCTGCAGGGTGGGACTGAACAAGGCGCTGCGCATTTTGAATTCGATTACTGAAGGGAGCGGGAACCGGGACCACCTGGCTCTGCTTGATGAGCTGGGACGGATGATTCGCGAATGCTCACTGTGCGGGTTGGGACAGTCGGCGCCGAATCCGGTGCTCACCACCATCCGCCACTTCCGCGAGGAATATGAAGATCATATTGTTGCGCATCGCTGCCGCGCCGGAGTGTGCCAGGAATTGGCGCTTTCACCGTGCGAAAACAGTTGCCCGCTGCGGATGAATATTCCGCGTTTCCTGGAGCTCTACAGGAGGGGCGGCTGGACGATGCATTCGAGTCTGTGATTCTGGACAACCCGTTGCCGGCATCGACGGGCCGCGTGTGCCAGCATCCTTGCGATAATCGATGCCGCCGCCAATCCTTCGATGAAGTGGTCAACATGCGTGAGGTGCATCGCTCCATTGCGGATCAGATCTATCGGTTCCGATCGCTTTGAGCCGATGCTCAAGCGGATTATGGCGCGGCGGCTTCAAACCGACGGGTCACAGGGTTGCCGTGGCCGGATCTGGACCGACCGGATTGACGGCTGCATTTTATCTGGCCATGCTTGGGCACGACGTGACAATTTTCGAAGAGCGTAACGAAGCGGGCGGCATGCTGCGGCTACGCCATTCCTGAGTACCGGCTGCCGAAATCCATGCTGCGGCGGGAGCTGGATTTGATTGAGGGAGTGGGCGTGAAGATGGAGTTCGGCGTCAGAGTGGGATTCGATCTGCCGTTGAACGAACTGGCGACCGCTTCGATGCGGTCTTTCTTTCGATCGGAACCTGGAAGGAATCGTGGCTCTATCTTCCCGGTACGGAGTTGAAAGGCGTCTATCCGGCGCTGCCGTTTCTGGAGTCGGTGGCCAAGAGGGAAAAGGTGGAGATGGGTCGCGCGTGACGGTGATCGGCGGCGGCAATGCGGCGATCGATTCCGCGCGAACTATGCTGCGGATGGGAGCACAGGTCACTATTCTTTACCGGCGCGAGCGGAAAGACATGCCGGCTATCGACGAGGAGATTCAGGCGGCTGAGGAAGAGGGCGTGCGGTTTGTTTTTCTGGCCGCGCCACATCGTATTGTTGGCGACGCGGATGGAAATGTGAAGGCCATCGAAATTGTGAAGACGCGGCTGGGCGAATACGACAAATCCGGACGCAACAGGCCGATTCCCACCGACGAGGTGCAGCGCTTCGAGTGCGACAGTGTGATTCTCGCGGTGGGCGAGACATTCGATCAGGATTTCTGCCGTGCATCAGGACTGGAATTGAAAGAAGAGGGAACGATCGTTGTGGATCGCTTCTCGTTGGAGACCAGCCGTCCGAATTTCTACGCGGGCGGGGACGTCATTACCGGCGCATCGAATGTTTCCAACGCCATGGGCGGCGGCAAACAGGCGGCGCGGAAGATCGACGAGCGACTGATGGGCGAGAGCCGCTGGGAGCAGCTCGTTCCCGAATTCGAATACAGCCGACAAACACCGGGAGAGCCGAGCCTCAGCCGCCGTCATGCGGCCCACGCAATTCACGCGAGATTCGCATCCGCTCGGAGCAGGAGGTGATTCCGGCGCTCGATCCGGAAGAGGCGCTGGAGGAATGCCGCCGCTGCCTGCGCTGCGATTTGAGAATCACCGCCAGCGCAACCTAGACCGTGGAGAGAGAAGGAGCGTCGCGTTGACTAGCAAAACGATTTCAGTTCGCATCGATGGGGAGCTGGTGACCGCCAAGGAAGGACAGACGATTCTGGAGGCGGCGCGCGCCAACGGGAAGCAGATTCCGACGCTCTGCTATCTGAAGGGCCTGAGCGCGGTGGGCGCCTGCCGGGTGTGTATGGTGGAGCTTGCCGGTACTGACCGGCTGCTGCCGGCGTGCACCACGCCGATGCAGGAGGGAATGTCGATCAAGACCGCTTCAGCCAAGCTGACGCTCTACCGGCAGATGGCGGTCGAACTGCTGCTGGTGGAGCGCAACCACATCTGTTCGGCGTGCGTCTCAAATGGCCACTGCGAGCTGCAATCACATGGCTCGATCGCTGGGCATTACGCATGTGCGCTATTCCTACAACAATCCGCGGCTGCCTGTGGATATGACGCATAGCCGCTTTGTGCTGGATCACAATCGCTGCATTCTGTGCACGCGCTGCGTGAGGGTATGCGCGGAACTGGAAGGAGCCAATGTGTGGGAGGTTGCTTCGCGCGGAATCTACTGCGCGCATCGTCAGCGACCTGATGGACGATTGGGGGCAGGCCCGGAATTGCACCGGCTGCGGCAAATGCGTGCAGGCGTGCCCGACGGGTGCGCTTGCGGAAAAGGGATTATCGGTTCAGGAAATGGCGAAGCAGTGCGACGCCGTCAGCCGCCTTGCCACGCAAAGAGCGAACCATGGCAACGGTTCGCAGATCCGGCTTGACTGAGATGCGCGAGACCTCTCACTGCCGCCGCGCTCACAGCAGATTCTCATTCATCACCAGTGCGACAGCGCTGCGCAGCCGCGCCTTGTTGCCTTCCTGGGCGGGACGAAGACTGGGCACTCTTGATCGATGGATTTCGGCGCATCTCCGCTTCAATCCTCGGGCCCGCGTATTGCCACAGCGTGGTAATGTCGCCCACGACGACAATCTCGCTGGGCGCCAGAGCCGATGCGATCATCTGCATGCCGCGGCCGAGCGCGATGCACATTTTATCGATGGACTGTTTGGCAGCCGCGTCTGCTTCTTCCGCTAATTTGAGAAGAGACTCAAAGGATGGCGAGTGGCTTGCCCGCGATCTCAGTGTAGTAACGCATTCCGGCGCGATTGGAGGCTACGGTCTCCCAGCATCCCCTGCTTCCGCATGAGCAAGGCAATCCATTCGGGTTAACCTGCACATGCCCGAACTCGCCGGCAAAGCCGCCTTCTCCGCGGAGAATTCTGCCGTTGGCAAAAATCCCCGTGCCCAGCCCTTCAGAGACGTTTACGACGACCAGGTCGTGCATTCCGTCACTCAAGCCAAACCAGATTTCTGACAATGCGCATGCGTTGGCCACGTTATCCGCAACGACAGGCAGGCCGGTAGCTTCTTCCACGCGAGACTTGATGCGACCGATGGGCCAATTGATGTTGGGTGCGAAGATGGGCTTTTCCAAGTTTGACTTATCGAGCTGAAGGTCAAGACGGCCGGGCAAGACTCATGCCGATGCCGTCGAAAGACCGGTCGCTGTGATCGGCAATCATCCTCTCGATCGCTTTCACGATTGCGCCGATTACCTGTTGAGGATTCGCGGGGAGCGCGATTAGTCTCTGCTCAAGAATATTTCCGCCCAGGTCGGTAACGGCGAGAGTAGTTTGCGCGGGATGAATATCCAATGCAAGCACGCCTCGCTGGCCGTTCAGATTCAAAAATGTTGGCCTGCGACCGCGGGGAAGCCGGCCCAGCGATCCCTCGACGATCCATTTTTCGGCGAGCAACTCCTCGACGATGAGCGAGACGGTGCTTCGCTGCAGCCCGGATGACGCGAGCCAGATCTGCGCGGGAGACCGGCTGGCGGGTGCGAATCTGGTTGAAGATCAGAGTTGCGATTGATCTGCCGCGGGATTTTGTTTGAAGCGCTCAACTTGTTGGTGAACGATAAACGCGGCGTAGGCATCTCGGCACTTTCCATCTGCGAAGTTTCCCAGGACGCGAGGAACCGCGACTTGGGGCGTTCGCTACTGATACAACGAGCGTTGAAAAAACTAAACAACATAAGTAGAGGACGAAACCCTGCCGCCGCGGCCCGTCCAGTTGGTGTGGAAGAATTCGCCGCGTGGCTTATCGACGCGCTCGTAGGTGTGCGCGCCGAAGTAATCGCGCTGCGCCTGCAGCAGATTGGCGGGCAGCCGTGCAGTGCGGTAGCCGTCAAAGAACGCCAGGGCGGTGGAGAACGCCGGGGTGGGCACCCCGATCTCAACAGCATGAATCAGAGCCTTGCGCCAGGAAGCCTGGTACTGATTAAGCGCTGAAAAAAAAAAGCTGTCGAGTAGCAGGTTATCGATGTTTTTGTTTTTGTCGAAGGCCTCTTTGATCTTGCCCAGGAAGCGGCTGCGAATGATGCATCCGCCGCGCCACATCAGCGCGATGCCGCCCATGTTCAGGTTCCAGCCGTTCTCTTTAGCGGCAGCCCTGAGCAGCATATAACCCTGAGCGTAGGAGATGATCTTGGAGCAGTAAAGTGCGCGGCGAACATCTTCAATAAATGCGGCGCGGTCGCCGACGGCGGGTTTGGTGCGCGGCCCTTCAAGAATTTTTGAAGCTTCGACGCGTTCGTCTTTGAGCGCCGACAAGCAGCGCGCAAAGACAGACTCGCCGATAAGAGTCACAGGCTGGCCTAAGTCGAGCGAACTGAAGACCGTCCACTTGCCCGTGCCTTTCTGGCCGGCGGTATCAAGGATCTTATCGACCAGCGGCTTTCCGTCTTCGTCTTTCTTGGCGAAGATCTGGCTGGAAATCTCGATGAGATAACTGTCAAGCTCGCCCTTGTTCCAGTCGACGAAAACCTCGTGCAGTTCATCGGCGGTAAGTCCGAGGCCGCGCTCGAGCAGGCTGTAGGCTTCGCAGATCAGCTGCATATCGCCGTATTCGATGCCGTTGTGGACCATCTTGACGAAATGGCCTGCGCCGTTTTCGCCTACCCAGTCGCAGCAGGGCGTACCGTCTTCAACCTTGGCGGCGATGGACTGGAAGAATTGCTTTCACGTGCGGCCATGCGTCCGGGTTACCGCCGGGCATGATGGAGGGACCGAAGCGCGCGCCTTCTTCGCCGCCGGAGACGCCGGTGCCGATGAAGAGAATTCCTTTATCGGCCAGATATTTTGTGCGGCGGTTGGAATCAGTAAAGAGCGAGTTACCGCCGTCGATGATGATGTCTCCCGCCTCAAGGTAGGGCACACATGCTCGATCATCTGGTCAACGGTATCGCCGGCTTTGACCATCAGCATGATGCGACGCGGACGCTTAAGCAGGCCGGCCAACTCCTCGATGGTGTGGGCTCCGACGACATTGGTGCCCTTGGCTTCGTCGGCGATAAAGTCGTCCACCTTGGAAACCGTGCGGTTAAACACGGCTACTTTAAATCCGTGGTCGTTCATGTTGAGGACCAGGTTTTGCCCCATGACTGCGAGGCCGATAAGGCCGATATCACATGACGTTTCTGACATACATTCTCCTAGATCTTTGAGAGTTAATTACTTCAAAATCAATTTCGCGCCATTCATTATTGGCAACTCACATTGCGGGCATTGGGAAACGCAAGAAAGGTAATGCTCGCGGGTGCAAAGGTGATTATTCCCGCACGCGTGGTTCTTCCATGCAGTTCGGGAAGGGCATCGTAGGGCCAAGCTTGAGTTCACTTCCGTTCAAGAAAACTACTCTGTCTGTCAGCCCACGGGCCGTGAGATTGTAGCGTTCTGACGCGGTTGGAGCCTGAATGGACTGCGCGTCGGTTTTGCTGGTATTGAGCGCCAGCAGCGCGGTGCCGCCGGGGTGATTGCGGAGGCAATGGGCAAAGAGATGCAAGGTCGGAGCGGATGAGGGGCCGGGATCGAGCACGGTGGTTCCCATTAACTTGTGCCAAATGAACGCCGACCAATAGTCAGGGCGCGGGGCATAAGTCTTGGTATCAAGCAAGCCATAGTCGCTGGCGGCAAGGGTATTATGCATAGTTACCTGAACGCCGCGTTTGGCCAGGGTTCCTAACTGATTGAGATAGCGGAAGCTATCAAGATAAGTCGAGGCCCAGCGGTCGCCTCCGCAGGCCGCCTGCGCTGTTTCAGTGAGCCACAGGGGTTTGCCGGGCTCAAAGCGGTCGCGGAGATTTGCTATAAAACTCCTCGACGATCCCAGACTTTCCGAGCCAGGCTTCTGACAGTGCCGCACCCTGAGTGGTATTTGCATCCCCACCGTAGGCCGCGCAGCGGCTGGAAGCCGCTCCGTAAAAATGGTAGGAGAATGCATCGAAGATCGGGCCGGTAGCCTTCATCAAGTCAACGGTCGGAGAGCGCGGGAATGGCCGCTACTGTGGCCGGAGTAGCTTCGCCTGAGCCGCCGGGACCGAGGAACAACATATCAGGCAAATACTGCTTTTGAAATGCGTGGAAGACGGCGATATCGCGGCCGAAGCCTGCGGCACTGTAATTCTTGGGAGCGCCGCCGCCGTCCATGGCAATGTTCGGCTCATTCATGAACTCCGCCGCAGCGATGTTGCCGCCGACGGATTTGGTATACTCAACCCACTGTTGCGCGAGATTTGAGGTCCACACCCCGGAAGCGTCGCGGGTTCCCGCACTGATGGCGAAGGAAGTTACAATCTTCGCGTCCACGGCTTGCGAGAAGTCGATCACGCCCTTCCATTCCTGGCGCGTGAGGACGCCATTAAATCCTTTGGGCGGGGTGGGAGACGCCGGTTTGTCGGAGTTTTGGAAGTAAGTGTTATTAGCCCAGGTGCCGCTGATGCGCACGTATGCAGGTCCCAGGGCTGCTGCAAGTTTGCGCAGACGGGGATTGGTCAGGTCGATCGGCGGCCGGTATTGAAAGCGGGATTGATCCTCGTCGGCTGACTTATCCGACGGCGATTCCTTAGTGGTCGATTGAGTCGCACCCCCTGGCTGGTCATATGGCTTCCAGAATCTTCCACCGGTAACTTCGACCATCTCGATGTTATAGGATTGAAAGCGCTCATCGATTGTACCTACGCGCGGCATAGTCGCGGGAGAAACCTTTGCCGGCTGCGCGCCCTCTTGTCCTGCAAAACACCTGGTAATTACAAGCACAGCCAGAGCTGTGCTTGTGATGAGCACGGCCATTTTGTTTCCATTCATTCCGGCGATTCCTCGTCGTAGCTATGATCTTAGTACTCTTCTTCTTATGGTATCCAGGAGTCTTTAGTTGATCCTGTTTAATGCCTACACGCCGCTGAATGCGGAAAAGCCGCCATCGACTGGAATCACCACGCCGGTTACAAACTCCGATGCAGGCGAGAGCAGCCAAAGAACGCAGCCAAAGAGATCTTTCGATTCGCCCAAGCGGCCCATCGGCGTGTGCCCGATGATCGTCTTGCCGCGCGGGGTCCAGTCGCCGGTCTCTTTGTCGGTCATCAGAAAACGGTTCTGATTGGTGAGGAAGAAACCGGGCGCGATGGCGTTCACGCGAATCTTCGGCGTGTATTCCTGAGCCATGTGCACAGCCAGCCACTGAGTAAAGTTGCTGACCGCAGCCTTTGCCGCCGAGTAGGCGGGAATGCGGGTGAGCGGACGGAAGCTGTTCATGGACGAGATATTCAGGATCACGCCGTAGCCCTGCTCCACCATCACCTTGCCAAATGCCTGCGAGGGCAGAATCGTTCCCAGCACATTCAAATCGAAGACCCAGCGGATGGCGTCGGCGGGAAGATCGAAGAACTTCAACTCGGCGCTGGTTGTGGCCTGGGGCTTATTGCCGCCCGCGCCGTTGATCAGGCAATCCAGCTTACCGAAATGGCTCACAACCTCCTGAGCTGTCTGGCCGATGCTCTCGCGATTGAGCACGTCGCACTTGAAGAACGTGAGCTGCTTGCCGCGCTCTCCAAAACCATCGATCAGCGCTTTGCCGGCTTCCGCATTCATGTCGAGAATGGCGACCTTTGCGCCGCATCCGGCCAGTGCGTGGGCAATTTCGCCGCCCAGAACTCCGGCGCCGCCGGTAATGGCAACGGTCTTCCCCGTGAAGTCGTACATCTTCGTCAGTTCCGCCAAATCGAAGGAGAGATTACTTCCGTTTGCATGCCTTTGTCTTATCCAAATTGCACCTCTTTTCGAATTTCGGTTGATCCAGAGTTATGGTTCCAGATACCGCAAAACCTACTCACGAGTATTCGATCCGCAAGAGATTTCTCCACTTAAAGCCGGCTGCGGTGCGCCCACAGCCCTAATCCTGGATTGGCGATGAAGAAAACCTCTTCGCCGTCGACCTTGTTTTAGTCCGTGGCCGAGCTTGGCGGGATCGTAGCGGGTGATCATCGTTGCAAGATCGCCGTATTTGAAGCCAGCGCCCTCAATTTCTTCTTTGGTGAGATGCCCAGGGCACCAGGTGATTTTGAAGCGCCCTTCGGACGAGCCGTGAATGAGATGCGCGGCGGCGCTCAGATCGTTGGCCAGATCGGGATTGGCTTGACCGCCTTGAGGGTTGCCGGGGTTCCGAGATAGCCATATTTGCGGATCAGTGCGTCGATAGTCTTGTCTTCGCCAAATTCTTTCACGCCTGGAGCGAGAATGATCAGTTCCGCATCGTCGGCCAGCGCCATGCGGGTGCGATAGATGGCCTTGTTGCCCAGCCATGTGGAGTGGAACTCGCTGGGATCGAGATAGACGACGGCTTTTTTGATCGGCTCGTCGAGCATCTCGAAATTCACCTTGAGACTCAATTCAGATGCCAGGTTGAAGCACTCGATGTCGTCGCCGATATACAGGCCGCGCACAGCCAGATCGCCGTTTGCTCGCGCGCCCGACAACGGTGTGCACATAGACGATGGGCAGATCGCGGAGAAAATGGTCGGCGGCATAATTGATGACGTTGCGCACGGGATTGATGGCGCGGCCCATGATGCGCTCCATTCCGTAGACAGCGCCCAGATAGTGGCTGCGGTTGATGCCTTCGCGGCCGCCCGTGCCCACCAGAATGTTTTTGGTGTAATTGGCCATGCCGATGACTTCATGAGGCACGACCTGGCCGATGGAAAGGATGAGATCGAAGCCGCCTTGCGAGATGAGCTTGTTTACCTGCGCGGGCCAGGCATAGTTCAGCTTGCCCTCCGATTGCTCGCGAATGTATTCCGCAGGAACCTCGCCAAGGGTTTCGATATCGGTGCGCCAGTTATGAACGCGGAAGAGACTCCTGCGGCACCTCGCCGAACATGTGCTCGATCTGATCGGGGCGCATGGCGGTGTGCGTGCCCAGCGCGGGAAGAATGGCCTTGAGGCGATCGCCATAGTACTGCCACGCATAACGAGTTAGCTCGCCGGCGCGGGAATGCTCGCGGCTCTGATCGGGAGGCACGGCCAGCACCTTGTTGCGCGGGCCGAGCTTGGCCAAGCTTTCCGCCAGCAGATCGTTCAACTGCTGCGGAGAGAGATCGGTATCGACGCTTCCAACTGCGCAGTAAAGACTCATGCGGCTAACTCCACTTTTTTCAGTCCGGGCGCGAGCAGGACGATGATGAGCAATGCGGTAAGGTAGGCGGTTGCGGCAATGGCGAAGAGGACTGGCGTAACTGTGCGTGAATTGCAAAATGTAGCCGGTGAACGTTCATGAACATCACGCCGCCGGCCGCTCCGGCCATGCCGCCGATGCCGATGACAGAGCCGACGGCGCTGCGCGGAAACATATCCGATGACGTGGTGAAGAGGTTAGCCGACCAGCCCTGGTGTGCTGCCGTCGCCAGGCTGAGCAGACCGATGGCGACCCATTCGGAATTGAGATAGTTGACCAGGAAGACGGGCACTATGAGGCAGGCGCAGAGTGAGCATGGCCGCAAGCCGCGCACGAGTCGTTGTGAGCCCGAAGCGGCGGAAGGGAGCGGGCAACCAGCCTCCGGCGATGCTGCCGATGGTTGAGGCGCTATAGACGATGATGAGCGGTAGTCCAAGATGGGCAATATCCAGATGGAATTTTGCGCTGAAATAAGAGGGCAGCTAGAAAAGGAAGAACCACCAGATGGGATCGGTGAGGAACTTGCCGACGGTGAATGCCCAGGTTTGACGGTGACCGAGCAATTTGCGCCAGGGCACGGATGGGCCCATCTCCTCGGCTGCTTCTTTGTAGATATGCCGCAGCTCGGCGCCGGTGAGAGTGGGGTGATCGGCGGGCTTGCGGTATTTGTTGAACCACAACACAATCCACATGGCGCTGAAGACGCCTGTGACCAGAAAGGCCGCGTGCCAGCCGAAGCGGATGGTGACCCAGGGAACGATGATGGGCGCGAGTATCGCGCCGAGATTTGTGCCGGAGTTGAAGATGCCTGTAGCCAGCGAGCGTTCGCTCTGTGGAAACCACTCGGCCGTGGTTTTGATGGCGGCGGGAAAGTTGCCTGATTCGCCCAGGCCCAGCGTGAAGCGCATGATGCCGAACTCCAGCACCGAGTTGGCTAAAGCGTGGCCCATGGCCGAAAGGCTCCAGACCGCCATGATGACCATGTAGCCGATGCGCGTGCCCACCTTGTCAATGAAGCGCCCTGCTACCAGCAGGCCGATTGCATAGGCGATCATAAAGGCGGCGGTGATGTGGCCGTAACCCACTTCTGTCATCCCGACGCCGTGCT
Source organism: uncultured Acidobacteriaceae bacterium (assembly GCA_963839225.1). GTDB lineage: Bacteria > Acidobacteriota > Terriglobia > Terriglobales > Acidobacteriaceae > Telmatobacter. The sequence continues at coordinate 16,086 of CAWIVA010000088.1, read as the reverse complement.
CACTAAACGGTTTCATCAGAGTGGGCTTGAGGATGGCAATGACTGAGCGGTCCATGTAATTGATAGAGGTGGCGACAAAAAGCATGGCGCAGATGGTCCAGCGCACGTGCCCGATCCGTGCGCCGAATGACGACAAGTCTTCGTCCTGCGTATCCAATTCCGATCTTGCCGCCATTCATGGCTCCTTATAATTTGTATGCTTTCTTTACCAGCCCGTATGCCAGGTCGTGCGCTACTTCGAATGCTTCGTCTTCTTCCAGGCGGTGTTCGGCTGACGAGCCGGGCCAGGAATGCGCAGTCCATGCGTCGCGCCACATCATGCCTTGCGGGAATGGAGAGGAAGGCGCGGGTATCGTCGTTGAACCCTACAGTATTGTAGAAGCCTGCCGTCTCCGTAGTCTGCTGGCGGAAACGCAACATGCCTTCAGGACTGTCGTGAAACCACCACGCGGGGCCGAGGCGCAGGCAGGGATAGTGCCCTGCCAGTGGGGCCAACTCGCGGCTGTAAGTCGATTCGTCGAGCGTAAAAAGAATGATGGTGAGTTTGGTTTCGTTGCCGAAACGGTCGAGCAAGGGGCGCAGCGCGTCAACGTAGTTGACTGGACGGGGAATATCCGCGCCCACATCGCGGCCGTAGCGCTCATAAATCTTGCGATTATGATTGCGCGTGCTGCCCGGATGAATCTGCATTACTAATCCGTCTTCCAGGCTCATTGCGGCCATCTCGGTTAGCATCTGAGCGCGGAAAAGTTCCTGCTGCAAGCGGTCGGCATTGGCGGAGAGGACGCGGCGATAAAGTTCAGCGGCTTCGGAGGCGGAAAAATCGGCGGTCTGTGCGGTGGGATGGCCGTGATCGGTTGCCTTGCAGCCGAGCGTGGCGAAAGCGAGCGCGCTTTGCGCAGTGCATTCAGATAGCCTGTCCACGAGGTTGTGTCTTCGCCGGTTTGTTCTCCAAGGACTGCTATGTTCGCTGGCAAAGCCATCAAACTCAGGATCGACAACCGGATCGGGACGGAAGGTAGGCAGAATCCGCGCTTTCCAGCCGGAATCGCGAATGGTCTGGTGATCGGCCAGCGAGTCGATGGGAGAATCAGTGGTGGCCAGCACTTCAAGATTGAAGCGCTCGTAAAGTGCGCGGGGCAGGAACTCTGGCTGGCGGAGTTTTTCAGAGATTGTGTCGAAGTAGAGATCGGCGGTTTTTTCTGAGAACCGCTCCTTGATGCCGAAGAGTTCCTGGAAGGCGAAATCGAGCCAGATGCGCGTGGGTGTTCCGCGAAAGAGATAGTAGTGGCTGGCGAAGATGCGCCAGACCTTGCGCGCGTCCTTCAGCTCCGGCTGGCCGATTTCGAGGTCATCGAGCGAGACGCCCTGGCTGTAGAGCATGCGGAATACATAGTGGTCAGGTTGCACAAAAAGTTTTGACGGATCAGGAAAAGGCTCGTTCTTCGCAAACCACGCTGCTTGCGTATGCCCGTGGGGGCTGACGATGGGCAGGGCGCGAACGTGTTCATAGAGAACCTTGGCTATCTTTCGCGTACCCTCTTCGGCGGGGAATAAACGGTCTTCGTGAATCAGCATAACTCGACCCTGCACTTTCGTCTTACTCTTGGCTGCGATATCCCATGCCTGCCAACACGCCCCTCATATATGCGAAGCTACTGATGACGCCGGGCATTGGGTCGTCTTCATTCACTTCATACTCGAGATCGACAAATCCCTTGTAATTGGTCGCAATGAGGGCTTCGAATACTTCACGCACCGGCATGATGCCGTCTCCGACGGCTGCTGAAGAATCCTTGGCTCCAAAATTTTTCAGATCTTTCATATGCATGTTGAAGAGCCGCGGTCCAACGGTGTGGATGGCTTGAACCACGTCCGTGCCGGCGCGGGCAGCGTGGCCGATATCCATGCAGCATCCCATGCGCGGATCCATATTTTCTAAGGCCTTCAACACAGTGAGCGGCGAAGGCCATAACTTATCCTCCGGCCCGTGATTGTGGATGGCGATTTTTATGTCGTATTCCTTCACAAATTTTTCAAGACGGGGAAGGATTGCGGGGGCCGCGCCACCAGCGACTATTACCGGAATCCCGGCTCGCTTGCAGTATTCAAACTTACCGCGAATATCTGCGTCTTCATCCTTTCCGAAGTAAATGGTTCCGGCAGCGTGAAGTTGAATGCCGGCTGCTGCATAGTCCTCCAGGGCTTTCAGCTCTTCCTGCGGATCGGAGGGAAGATGATCTTTGACGTTTTTGACGTTCAGAGCGGTGAGTTTGAGCTGCTTCATGAATCCTATCAACTGGGCGCGGGTGAAGTTGCGGAAGGTGTAACTGGCCAGGCCCAGATGAATCGGCGACGGCTTGCCAGAAGCAGGCGCGGTTTGAGCCAAGCAGGGACACGCTGTTGAAGCCGCGCATGCGATGGTGACGAGCGCGCCTGATTGAATAAAAGTGCGGCGTGAGTAAGTTTTTTTCATAAGCAATATTTTGCTCGGACGCCCTGGGTCACATCGCATTCGATCAAGATGCGCCGTGCCCCTAAAGATGCGGAGCCCAACCTTTCTCGTATTCCCGCCCCCACATTTTCATTGCTTCTTGATCGTGTTGAATCTTTCCGTCCGCAGTGTCGATGTGAAGTTTGCGGTTTACTTCCCAGGAGATATTTGAAAGTTGCAACATGGTGACAGCGATGTTACCGGCAGCGACAGGAGAGTGGAGCTTTTCGCCGTGGCGGATTGCGGCGATGAAGTTGGCAAAGTGAAGATCGGTCATGGAATCGCTGCCAACCAGGTCAGAAGATACTTGTTTGCTGGCAGGCTTCAATTCAGAGGTCTTTTCGCCCTTGAGATTGTAGATTTCGTAGCCGCCCGGTCCACGAGGATCGAACCTGTGGTTCCCATGATGACCGAACCGCGATCGCGATTGTAGTACTTCATTCCCTGGCAGCATTTACCCTCCCAGGTGATCAACTTATCGTCGTACTCAAAGTTGGTGACCAGGGTGTCATAAAACTCCCAGTCATCCTTGAAGTGGTATCTTCCGCCGGAGGAGGAGACGGTGTTGGGATAGTCAACGCCGAGTGCCCAGCGGCAGATATCTACTTCATGGGTGCCATTGTTCAGGGCTTCGCCGGTTCCCCAATTCCTGAACCAATGCCAGTTATAAGGATGGATATTGTCTTTATAGGGTTTGCGCGGCGCGGGACCCTGCCAAAGATCCCAATCGAGTTGCGGCGGCACCGGCACCTGCTTGCCGATTCCGATGGACTTTCTGGTGTTGCTGTACCAGGCCTTTGGCGAAGTAAGGCCCGTGCCGATCAGTCCATTGTGTATCTTGTCGATAGCTTCATTGTGAGTGGGATCGGAACGGCGCTGGTTGCCCATCTGCACCAGCTTGCCGTACTTTTGCTGAACCGCAACCAACAGCGCGCCCTCGGCGGGATTGTGGCTGCATGGTTTTTCAACATAGACGTGCTTGCCGGCCTGTACGCCGGCGATGGCCATCGGTGTGTGCCAGTGGTCGGGCGCGGCGATGGTGATAGCGTCCACATCTTTTAACTGGAGAATATTGCGGAAATCCCGGTCGGCGACGGGAGCATAACCCAGCTCGACCTTCGCTTTTTCGGCGAAAGTATTCAAAATGACGCTGTCCACATCGCAAACATGGGAGATGCGGGCGGCGCCTTGTTTGCCTTCAGGCCGTACAAATGTGCGTAGCCGCGGGAGTGGAGGCCGATCACGGCAAAGTTGAGGCGATCGTTGGAGCCGAGATCTGGCCATAGCTTTTGGCGGTGGATTGAATAGCAAGGCCAGCCGCACCCACTGCAAGGGTGTCAAGAAACTCTCGTCGTGTAACCAATTTGTATCTCCAAATGAGTCTGCTAAGTCGTGTTTGCGATTAGTGCTGAGTTAGTGACGTAATCTTCCGCGGGGCTAAAGGGTTCCGGAATCCTTAAGGGCCTGCTTCATGCCTGCCCAGCAGATGCGGCTGGATTGCTTCCGGAGTTCCGCCGCCATGCCAGTGGGTCTCCAGGCTCACAGCATCGTGAAAACCAGCTTGCTTGAGGGCGCGGAACTGCGCGGTCCAGTCGATGATTCCCTTATCGACCGGAGATAACTCGATCTTGCCGTGGGCATTTTTGACGGCGTTCTTCACAGTGGCAGTGGTGAATGCGGTTCTTTGGGCAACATCTCCCAGGCGGCGGGAAAGGCATCGAGCTCGCCTCGCATCACCGCATTGCAGGGTCCCAGTTGAGCGCGAAATGCGGCGTCGGAACGGCGTTCAGGGTTCGCACAGCTTCGCGTCCGGTGGCGGTATTGCAGGCCGACTCGTTTTCGAGCACCAGCAAAATATCTTGCTTGCCGGCTGATCTCGGCGGCGGAGCGCAGTTTCTCGTCGATCGCCGCGCGATAGGGGGCAACGTCATCGAGGCGCCAGAAGTCGAAGCAGCGAACCTTGTCGGTGTTGAACCTGCTTGGCAAGTGCAATGGCGCGCTCAAGAATCTCGTCCTGCTTCTTGAAGGCGATATGCGCCGCACCGTGCATATCTCCGGTGGTGCTGAACTGCGAGCGGGGCGCGTCGGGCCAGTCGGTTTTGAAGAGGGGGCTGGCGATGTCGGTTACCCGCAGGTTGTATTTGGCCAGAATCTTTTGCGTTTCGGCGATCTGGGCATCGCTCAGGTCCATGGTGTTCTTGTCCCACGTGGAGCGGAGTTCGATCCAGCTCAGGCCGAAGTCGTGCGAGATGACGTAACAGACGTGGTCGAAGTCCTGCGAGATCTCATCGTTGATGACTGAGATTTTGAATGGAGATTTCGACGCCTCGGCCATGGCGATGGATGAGCCGGCGGCAAAGGCCGCGGCAGTCATGCCCGCACCCCTGAGAAAACTACGTCTTGAACAGCCTTCCATATTGCTCCTTTCGTTTGCGCACGAGCAGCGGCCGATAAGACCGGCGCAATTATCATAAAGGGCCGGTGGGCATCGGTGCGCGGCGAGGCGGAAGTGTGGTTGCGGCTGGCGAAGAAGGGGCCAATGTTTTGAGATGAATAGAAGGCGAGGACGGCCACAAGGACGAGGATTGATTTTCCGCCGGTATCACCTCGAAGCCTCCGGGCTGAGCAAGAATCCCAGCCGCGAACGATATTTTGTTCTAATAACGAACAAATTTAAATCCGGCTTCTGGGCCTTGTCAAGCTGAACACCTCAAAATCGCTGTACATACGGAACAGTGTGCGCTACCGCCGACCAGCAGCGGATTTCCGTTTTAGCTCACGGCTGCGGACGAATTGAAGATCCGGGGCCAGAGGGCAGCTTGCGCAGCGGGTGGTTCTGCCACAGTGTGCTTTTCCCACGGCTACGGCAAGTGCGTGAAACTCGTTGAAAAGTTGCTTGTGTTTGGCCGGAGGATCGGCGGTGAAGGCGAGACGAGTGAGTTTGGCCAGGGCTTCATAGCCTTTGAGCCCGGGCTGAGGCATGAGAAGTCGGTGGCGGCGGACGATGCGGCGGAGATACTCGTCGGCTACGGGAACGGGATGGTGGAGTGCGTAGAGCAGAATGGCGTCGGCAGTCTCCGGACCAACGCCAGGCAACGCCAACAGGCGCCGCCGGAGGGCGGCTGTGGGAGTGGTTGCCAACACTTCGAGCGAGCCGGCAAATTCTTTGTCAAGCATGGCGACAAATGCTTTGAGTGACGGCCCTTTGCGAGTCTGAAAGCCGGAAGGGCGGATGAGTTGTTGCAACTCGGTAAGGCTGATGGAGCGGAGGCCGTCGAGGGTCAGCGCTCCGGCCTGGCGGAGATTGGCCAGGGAACGCTCGACGGATTTCCAGGAAGTGTTCTGGGTGAGGTAGGCGCCGAGGATCACTTCAAAGGGGGTCTCGGCCGGCCACCAGTGCTGCGAGCCGTAGGCCTTGAACAATTGGTCGTGCATGGAGCGCAACCTCTCAGATGGGCTGGGCCGGCGGGGGGCATTCACTGGAGGTGATCCTCAGTGGGCGGCGACTGGAGCTGAATCTTCCACTCGAGGATCCGGGCACGGGCAGCGGCTGCTTCGGCCTGGGGCACATGGCCGGCGGCTTTCAGGCAGATGGAGAGAGCGGTGTGGGCCAGGGGATCGGATGGAGTTAGGGCAGTGAGCGCAAGGGCTGCGCCGATGGCCTGGTTGAGCTGGCCGGAGTCGCGGAGGGCGCGCACGAGACCGTGGTGGGCTTCAATATTGTCGGCGTCGGCCGCGATGGCGGCGCGAAAGGACTGTGCAGCTTCAGCGGGATTACCCGCTGCGAGCAGGTCAAGGCAATGCTGGTAGAGCGCTTCGGCGGTGAGGGCTTTGGTCTCGGTCACGGCTGACGTTAGGATAATAGGTTGGAATTGATTGCATGTTGATTCGGTTCTTTTTGAGTTCAACTGAAAAGTCCCAATCTTAGCCGCAAAAATCCGCCGCCGCGGAAGGCGGGAGTGGGGCCCCGGTTGAATTTTTGAAATTCCAGAATGGAGGCAGTTGTGAAAAGTCACACCGAGTACCTGGTATTTGAAACTCGCAAGCGCCGAGAGATGGTTCATATCACAGATGAGGTGGAAGAGATTGTTCAGCGCAGCGGCGTGAAGGACGGGCTGTGCTTTGTTTCGCCGATGCACATTACGGCAGCCGTCTATGTGAACGACCACGAGAGCGGGTTGATCGAAGATATCGGAAAATGGTTGGAGGAACTGGCGCCTGCGCGGCCCGATTACAAGCACCACAGAGCCGGCGAGGACAACGGGGATGCACACCTGAAGTCTCTGTTGCTGCATCACGAGACCACGCTGCCGGTGACCGGCGGGCGGCTGGACCTGGGGACGTGGCAGCGGGTCTTCTATGCGGAATTCGACGGGCAGCGGAGAAAGCGCGTGATTGTGAAGGTGCTGGGGGTGGAATAGGGAAGGCGGGACGAGTCTCTGGCCGTTGTTTCTTCGCCCCATCTTCGCCCCTCACGTATAATTCAAAAATGGACTTTCAACTCGTGACCACCTACAAGCCCAAGGGTGATCAGCCCCGCGCGATCGCCGAGCTGATGGAGGGTCTTGCCGCCGGCGAGAGGCATCAGGTGCTCCTGGGCGTCACCGGCTCAGGCAAAACCTTCACCATGGCCAAGATCATTGAGCAGTCCAACCGTCCCGCTCTGATCCTGGCGCATAACAAGACCCTTGCCGCGCAGCTTTATCACGAGTTCAAGCAGTTCTTCCCTGGCAATGCGGTCGAATACTTCGTCAGCTACTACGACTACTACCAGCCCGAAGCCTATATTCCCGCCGGAGACTTATATATCGAGAAAGAAGCGACCGTGAACGAAGAGCTCGACAAACTGCGCCTGTCCGCCACGCGCAGCCTTTTCGAGCGCCGCGACTCCATCATCGTCAGCTCGGTCAGTTGCATCTACGGCCTGGGCTCGCCTGAGGCTTACTACGGCATGCTGCTGCTGCTCGAAAAGGGCCAGCACATCAGCCGCAAAGATATTACCCAGCGGCTAGTCGAAATCCTTTACGAGCGCAACGATACTGATTTCCGGCGCGGCACCTTCCGCGTGCGTGGCGACGTGATCGAAGTCTTCCCCACTTACGACGAAACGGCCTACCGCATCGAGCTCTTCGGCGACGAGATCGAATCGCTCTCTCAGATCGACCCGCTCTTCGGCACCGTCAAGCAAAAGTTTTCCCGCCTGCCCATCTATCCCAAAAGCCATTACGTCGTGCAGCCGCAGCGCAAGGCTGAGGCCATCGATTCAATCGTGAAGGAGCTAAACGACTGGGTTCCGCAGTTGGAGGCCGAAGGCCGCATGGTCGAGGCGCAGCGCGTTCACCAGCGCACGCGATTTGATCTGGAGATGATTAAGTCCATGGGCTACTGCCACGGCATCGAGAACTACTCTCGCCACTTCAGCGGCCGTCTGCCCGGTGAGCCCCCACCCACTCTGCTCGACTACTTCCCCCGCGATTTTCTGCTTTTTGTCGACGAGAGCCACGCCACGATTCCTCAGGTGCATGGAATGTGGCAAGGCGACCGCAGCCGCAAGCAGAATCTGGTCGACTACGGCTTCCGCCTGCCCTCGGCCATGGATAACCGCCCGCTCAAGTTTGAAGAGTTTGAGAATCGCATTCACCAGACCATCTACGTTTCAGCCACGCCCGGGCCCTATGAGCTCACCCGCTCCGCCGGAGTGGTCGTCGAACAGGTCATCCGGCCTACCGGCCTGGTCGATCCCGAGGTAGAAATCCGCCCCGTAAAAGGCCAAATTGACGACCTGCTGGGCGAGATCAGAGACCGCGCCAAGCGCAACGAACGCGTCCTGGTAACTACCCTCACCAAGCGCATGGCCGAGGACCTGGCTGGTTACTACACCGAAGTGGGCGTCCGATGCCGTTACATGCACTCCGAAATCGAAACCCTTGAACGCGTGAAGCTGCTCTCCGGCCTCCGCAAAGGCGAATACGACGTCCTCATCGGCATCAACCTGCTGCGCGAAGGCCTGGACTTGCCCGAGGTTTCGCTCGTAGCCATTCTCGATGCGGACAAGGAAGGCTTTCTGCGTTCGGCGGGCTCGCTGATTCAGACCATGGGCCGCGCCTCTCGCCATCTCGAGGGCCGCGCCATCCTCTACGCCGACAAGATCACCGACTCCATGCAGCGCGCTATCGACGAGACCAACCGCCGCCGTACCATCCAGCGCGCTTACAACGAAGAGCACGACATTACTCCGCAGTCGATCATCAACACCATGGATATGGGCCTGGCCCAGATCCTCAAAGCCGAATACGGCGAAGTTGAGGAGGAGGAAACCGAGGGCACGCCGGAGTTCAAAACACAGGCCGACCTCGACGCCTACATTGCCCTGCTCGAAACAGAGATGCGCGAGTGGGCAAAGAAGTTCGAGTTCGAAAAAGCAGCCAAACTCCGCGACAGCATCAAGGAGCTGCGCGAGAAGGAGTTTCTTTTCGGATAGGCTGCGAGCAGTTCCAGCTTCCTGCACCGCTGTCCCATTCCCAGAGAGCGGTGTGAGCCAAATCACACCGGAAGGGTCTATGATGATACGAGAATACCCTCAGTGGGAACCCTTTTGGCTCCCGGTTCGCGTGCGAGAATCATCGTGGAGTCTGAATGGCAGCGTTTGGTAGTTTCTCTCTTCTAATAGCTTTAGCGCTGGCTGCGTACAATCTGCTGGCTGGAGCGCTGGCCCTGCGCTGGATCGCCACCGGGCAACCGGCGCCCATCTCGCCCGAGCGGCTGGCCGATACAGCACGCCGGGCTGGAATCGCCGGTTTTGTGGCCGTCACCGCGGCAGCATTCGCCCTGATCTGGTCGGTCTTCGCCAACGACTTCTCCATCACCTACATCATGGAGCACTCCAACCGCGCCCTCCCCGCCCCGTACAAGTTTTCCGCTCTCTGGTCTGGCCAGGAGGGATCGCTGCTGCTGTGGGCGTGGCTCCTGGGAGCCTACGGTTTTGTCCTCCGCCTCACCCACAAGCAGGATGTAAAGCTATACGCCTACGCCGGCGCAATCATGGCCGCCATCCAGGTCTTCTTTCTCGCCGTTCTCAACTTCGCCGCTCCACCATTCGCCCTCTACCGCGGCGCCATCCCCGACGACGGCAACGGCTTGAATCCGCTGCTCCAATACCCTGAGATGGTGATTCATCCGCCGATGCTTTATCTCGGCTACGTGGGCTTCTCGGTTCCCTTCGCCTTTGCTCTGGGCGCGCTGATGATGCGCTATCCCGGCGAAAAGTGGATCAAGATCACCCGCCTGTGGACCATGGTGACCTGGCTGTTTTTGACCTGTGGCATCTTCCTCGGCATGCACTGGGCCTATGCAGTGCTGGGCTGGGGCGGCTACTGGGGTTGGGACCCGGTCGAAAACGCGAGCTTCATGCCCTGGCTCACCGGAACCGCATTTCTCCACTCCGTAATGATGCAGGAGAAGAAAGGCATGATGAAGAGCTGGAATGTCTGGCTCATCTTCTCGACCTTCCTGCTCACTCTGCTGGGCACTCTGCTCACCCGCGCCGGGCTGGTCAGCTCGGTGCACGCCTTCGCTCAGTCCTCCATCGGCACCTGGTTTGTGGTCTTCATGGGAATCGTGCTGGCGGTCTGCATCTTTACCTATATTGTGCAGCGTAGCCACCTGAAGACCGATCACCAGGTTGAGTCGCTGGTGAGCCGCGAATCAAGCTTCCTCTTCAATAATCTGGTCCTGCTGACGGCCTGCTTCGTAATTCTTTGGGGTACGCTCTTCCCTATCATCTCGGAATACGTTGAAGGCAGCAAGGTAACGGTGGGCGCTCCGTTCTATAACGCAGTGGCTATACCTATCGGACTGTTTCTATTGTTTCTTACTGGCGTGGGACCGCTCCTGCCATGGAGATCCGCATCGCTCAAAAGCATCAAGCGCAACTTTGTGCTGCCGGTGATTGCGCTTTGGGCCATGGTGTTCGTCTGTCTTGCCGTTGGCGTGCGACCGTGGAAAGACGGCGCAATCGATCAGGGCAACTTCTATGCACTCATCGCTTTCGCATTGTCCGCTGCAGTGTTCACCGCCATCTTGAGCGAGTTCCTGCGCGGAGCAGCGGTCATTTCTAAACAAAGCGGTAAAAATCTGCTGGTGGGCGTCTGGCTGCTTACGCGCCGCAATACTCGCCGCTACGGCGGTTACATCATCCACATCGGTGTGGTGATTATCGTCATAGGATTGGCCGGGGCAGCGTTCAACCGCAACGTGGAAAGCGAAATGGGTCTGCACGACAAGATGAGCATCGGCCCTTACACGTTGGAGCAGGTGGGCGCCACGCAGGACTCCAATCTCAATTTCAACTCCGAGTACGCGATGCTGAATGTGTATAAGGGCGGCAAGTTGCGGTTTCAGATGGCTCCGGAGAAGCGGGTCTATCTGGCCAGCCAGCAGCCGCAGACCATGGTCGCCATTCACTCCACTCCCAGCTGGGATTTGTACGTGGTTTATGAAGGCACGAACCCCGATACCGGCCAGCCCATTATCAAAGCATTCCTCAATCCGCTGGTCGGCTGGATCTGGGCGGGGTTGGTGGTGCTGGTCTTCGGCACATTTGTGGCGCTGGTTCCCAGTTTGAGCCCGGCAACCGCCGCGTTGCGCGTTCCTGCCCGCACAGTTCCCACTGAACCGGCGCTGAAGGGGAGCGGCCTATGAAGAGCTTCCGATCATTTTCAATTTGTGCCAGAGCGGTGCAGGCAATCTTGCTGGCCATCCTCGTCTGCTTCTCGCTGGGCGCAACAGATGCCGGCTCTCGCTACCTCAACCTGAACCACCGCCTCATGTGCACCTGCGGTTGCGCTGAAATTCTGGGCGAGTGCAACCACGTGGGATGCCCTGAGAGCGGACGAGAACTCGCAGAGCTGAGCGCGGGAATCGCCACCGGAAAAAGCGACAAGGAAATTCTCGATTCATTCGCAGCCAAGTACGGCGCCACTGTTCTGGCAGCTCCCACCACCGAAGGTTTCAACCTCGTGGCGTGGATTGCTCCCTTCGCAGTGTTTGCGGCGGCGCTGCTGGGCACCATTCTGCTGGTTCGCCGCTGGGCTCACATTTCGGTCGGCAAACAACAGGCCCCTCCCCAGGTCTCCGATCCGGCGACCGATGCGCTCAGAGAAAAGATTCGCCGGGAGACCGGCAGCGACGGAGGTTATTGAGCCATGACTATCCTGCAAGGAGAATTGTGCGGTTTGATTCTGGCATTTGTACTGGTCGTTTATACCTTCTGGCCGGAGAACGTCTTCGCCAGCCAGCGCGAAAAAACCCGCCTGGACTACCTGCTGGAACGCAAGGAACAGCTCTACGAAAATCTGCGCGACCTGAACTTCGAGTACCGCGCCGGCAAGTATCCTGAAGAGGATTTTGTAACCCAGCGCGCGCAGCTTGAAAACGAAACAGCGCAGTTGCTGGCCGAAATCGAATATTTGCAGCAAGCATAAGATCTCATGAGAGCTGTCATCCTGAGCGAGCGGAGCGAGTCGAAGGACCTGCGGTTGCTTTTAAGCTCTTCTCACTGCTAATTCACCCAAGTCACACAGATAGGATTCCCTCACGACCATGAAAATCACGCAATTCGTTCTTCGCACTTTAGCTTTTAGCCTGCTTCTCATCGGCGCACTTGCGCATGCCGCCACAGTCTCCGGCACGGTAACCAACAAGACTACCGGCAAGCCCGCCGTGGGCGATACCGTGGAGCTGGTGGACGTTCAGGCCGGCATGAGAACAGCGGCTCATGCAACCACCGACGGCAGCGGGCACTATTCCATAAACGAGCCCGGCAGCGGCCCTTACCTGGTGCGTGCCATGCACCAGGGCGCAGGCTACTTTATTGCCGCGCCCCAGGGCAGCGGAACAGGAAACATTATGGTCTACGATGTGGCCGCCAAGGTGCAGAATGTTTCCATTGAGGCCGATGTCATGGAGGTCGAGGCCGCGAATGGCCAGCTTCAGGTCACCGAGCGCTACTTCGTCCACAACACCAGTTCTCCGCCCGTCACCCAGTGGAGCGCGCACTCCTTTGAAATCGTCCTGCCCACCGAGGCGACGGTCGACGGAGCGGAGGCGCAGCGTCCCAGCGGCCTTCCCACCTCCATCAATCTTGACCCGCTTGGGGCAAAAGGGCATTACGCGTTCAACTTCCCCATCCAGCCCGACAATGGCGAAAAAGATACGCTCTTCCAGCTCGTTTATCACTTGCCTTACGCCAGCAGCAAGTTCACCTTCAAGAAACCCCAACTCGCGCTGCCGGCCGATAACTTTGCCGTGCTGCTGCCCAAGAGCATGACCTTCACGCCGGGCGCGGGTGCGGCTTTCAAGCCCGCCCCCGGAGATCCCGGCGTGCAAACGCTTCTGACCCGCAATGTTGAGCCGGGCAAGATGCTGGAGTTCACCATCTCCGGCGTCGGATCGATGCCTCGGGAGGACCAGGGCGCGGGGGGCGGACAACAAGCCGGAATGGGAGCGCCGGACAATGGAAATGGCGGGCAGCAAGGAGCCCCCGGCTCGCAGCCCGGCGGTGGAATCGGCAACCCCATCAACACGCCCGACCCGCTGAGCAAGTACAAGGGCTGGATTCTGGGCGGCCTGGGACTTTTACTGGTCGTTGCCGCAGCCTTCCTGCTGCGCAAACCGGCTCCAGTAGCGTCTTACAATGCCGGCTCGCGGGACAGCGCAGGCCTTCGCTTCACCAGAGGCGAAGAACTCTGCCCTCTTGAACGTATTGAAGGAAGAGCTGTTTGCGGTAGAGAGCGAGAAGATCCACGGCGCCATCAGCCCCGAGGAATACGCCCAGGTGAAAGCGGCCCTTGAGACGGTGCTGAAGCGCGCGCTGAACAAAAAATAGCGAGTCAGCAGGACAGCCCGACTTGCAAACAATTACAAGCGAAGAAACGCGAGGATCGACTGGTCCTCGCGTTCTTTTCTATTCCCTGTTCCCTAGTCCCAGTCCCTATTCCCTAGTGCCTAGTCTCTATTCCCTGTTCCCTAGTCCCTAGTCCCTGTATTCTTGTCCCATGAAGACTCTTCTACGCACGCTCCTATATCTCTCGCTCATCGTCTGGCTAGGCGCGGAGATATTTTTTCCCATCGTGGCTACCATCACTTTCGGAACGTTGAAGCCGGATACGCATACGGCTGGGACGATTGTGGGACAGTTGCTGAGGATTCTGCACGGAATGGGTCTGGTTTCGGGAATGATAGCGCTGGCTCTGCTGGCGCTGGCCGCTGCATATGGCATCTACAAACCGCGAACGGTGCTTGCGCCCATGGCCCTTATCCTCTTGATGGCGGCCTTCACGCTCTACTCGCAGTTCGGCATCATTCCCGCCATGGAGCGCGACCGCATCGCCGCAGGCGGAGTAATCGATGCAGCGGACTTGAACAACCCCAGCCGCATCGACTTCAACAGGCTGCACAGCCGCAGTATGGTGTGCGAGGAGATGATTCTCTTATTGGGATTCGCAACGGTTGTGCTTGTGGCCAGGGCGGAGACGGTGAAAAACTAGGGGACTGATGGCGGCCACAATCCGCGAAGAGCGTGGAGGTAAGACGTGAACCCATCTTGCAAAAAAGGTCCAGCAACTGCCAGCACTTGGAGTTTCACTTCAACGGTTGCCGTTCTGGCGTTCCTGTTCATCGCGGCTGGCCCGGCCGCGGCTGGCTATCCAGGCCAGGTCATGGCCACGGGTACACCCGAGAACAAATTGTCGGGAATCACAGTCGGAATTCAGCCCCAAGGAACGCAGCTTCCGAACGGCACTCCGATCTCCGAAATCATCAGGTTATACGGCCCGCCAACCTCAAGGGAAGATTCGGTAGTTCCCGACGGAGCCGGTGGAACTCGCTTCTACAAGTGGGAGTGGCCGGGACTGCGCATGAGCGTGGCCACTTACTTTTATTACATCGGAGGTGAGCAGCAGACGATGGTCGAGTCGCATCCGGCGTATATCGATGTATGGGGCGACGCGCCCAGGGGAGTACTGGGAGTCACGGGTCGCGGCCTTCGGCTCGGCGCTACGCTGGAGCGGCAAAAGGCCCTTTATGGGGACCACTATTCGCTTCCCTATGCTGAAAACGGCAACAACCTCTGTCCAGATGGATTGGGAGGACGGGACTGAACTGATCATCGATTATGGGCCCAATGGGCGCAGCAACCACATGCGGTTGACCTGCAGGGAACGATGATCGCCAATCCCTGTTCCCTGCCTCCTGTATCATCGAAGAGGCTTCGATGCGCGCAATGCAAAGTGCGGAAGCTCTCATGGAACAAATATGAAGACTGGCATTATCGGCCTGCCGCAGGTGGGCAAAACCTCGCTGTTCAAGATACTGACCAAGGCCAAACTTGAAGATCGCGGCCACTCGCGCCAGGAGCACATCGGCGTGGCGCGTGTTCCCGACGAGCGGCTGGATAAGCTCTCGGCGCTTTACTCGCCGAAGAAGACCACTTATGCATCGGTTGAATTTGTCGACGTAGCGGCCATCGGGCAGGAGGCGCTGAAAGAGACTGCTTCCTGACCAGCCTGCGCAATGTGGACGCATTGATTCACGTACTGCGCGCCTTCGAAGACGAAGCGATTGCGCACGTTGGCCCCATCGATCCCCTTCGCGATATCAAGAACGTCGAATTCGATCTGATGATCAGCGACTTGACCCAGGTGGAAAAGCGTCTGGAGCGCCTGGAAAAAGATCTCAAGAAAGGGCGCACCAACGATCTTGAGCACGAACAGGCTTTGCTGCTGCGCTCGAAAGAGGCTCTCGAAAAGGAGCAGCCGTTGCGCGAGCTGGAGATGACGCCCGAGGAGAAGAAGCTGATCCGAGGCTTTATGTTTCTCTCCCAGAAGCCGATACTCTACGTGCTCAATATCGGCGAGAGCACTACGCTGGGCAACGATCTGGAGGCTGCTGTAAGCCGCTTCAAACTGGATGAGGTCGCACACCGCCCCAACGCCGGAGCCATGGCCATCTGCGGCAAGGTCGAAGCCGATTGGCCGAGATGGACGACGAAGAGGCGGCGGAATTTCTTGGTAGCTATGGACTGCACGAAAGCGGTCTGGTGCGCCTCATCCGCAAAAGCTACGAACTGCAGGGGCTCATCAGCTTTTTCACCGCCGGCGAAGACGAGTGCCGCGCCTGGACCATTCCCGTTGGTTCCAAGGCGCCGCAGGGTGCCGGCGCCATCCACACTGATCTGGAGCATCACTTCATCCGCGCCGAAACTATCCGCTGGGATAACCTGCTGGCCGCCGGTTCAGAAGCGGCGGCGCGAGCCAAAGGCACCTTGCGACTTGAAGGCAAGGAATACGTGGTGCAGGATGGCGACGTAATGCACATCCGGCACAGCGGATAAGGGCAGATGCTGAAGCTCTCTCTTATTCTCGGCACCATTGCCGCGCTGGCCGACGTAGCCGGCGGTCTGGTGCTGGTGCGTGCCCGCGGCGTGGAGCGCTACCTGCGTTACTTCGTGGCCCTGGGCGCAGGCTTCCTGATGGCCACCGCGCTACTGGAGATGACGCCCGAGAGTCTGGAGCTGACAAAAACCCGCATCCGCT
>CAWIVA010000087.1:0-98389 GCA_963839225.1 uncultured Acidobacteriaceae bacterium | reverse complement strand
TCCCTGCGGAGGAACAGGCCTCTGCGGCGGTTGCCGCGTGCGTGTGCTGTCTGGATCGCTTCGAGGTCACCGAACAGGACCGTTCCTTTTTCACCGAGGCTGAGCTTGCCGGCGGATGGCGGCTCGCATGCCAGGCGCGCGCCCAGATGCCGCTGGTGCTGGAGTGCGGCCAATGGCACATGGATGTTCTCACGGATAACTCCGGACTTACCGGAGCAGGGAAGTCCGGACTGGGAGTTGCCATTGACCTGGGCACCACGACGATCGCCGCACAGATGATCGATCTGGCTACGGGCGATGTTCTCTCAGTCGAAACCGAGCTCAATCCGCAATCGTCCTTTGGATCCGATGTGATGAGCAGGGTCCGCGCCGCTCTGCACGGCGATGATCTTCACTCGGTGGTGCGCCTCGCGCTTGGCCGGATGATCTCCAAACTTGCCGGCGGCCGCGAGAGCGAGATTGCCGAGGTGGTCCTGGTCGGCAATACGGTAATGCATCATCTCTTTGCGGCTCTTGACGTTAAGCCGCTCGCGCACGCGCCGTTTCACTCCCCTATCTGGGTGAGCAGTGCTTCCCTGCTCAAGAGCTGGACTGGCCCTTGCCTTCGTCGTGCCGCATCCGTTTTCTGCGCTGCCTGGGCGGTTTTGTTGGTTCGGATATTCTGGCCGGGATTCACGCTGTCGGAATGCCCGCCTCTGAGGCGCGCATTGCATTGATCGATCTGGGCACCAACGGCGAAATCGCCATCGGCAATCGCGACGGAATCGTTTGCGCTTCCACGGCTGCGGGACCGGCCTTTGAAGCCGGCTCTATCCGCATGGGAATGCGCGCAGCTACCGGCGCGATTTCCCGCGTTGCGCTCCGCGATGGCCAAATGCACTCAACCGTGATTGGCGACGTGGAAGCCCGCGGCATTTGCGGCAGCGGACTTGTGGATGCTGTCGCGGCAGGCCTTGAATGTGGCGCGATTCTTGCTTCGGGACGCATCGCCGACGGTACAAAAACCTTTCCGGTGCAGAATCCTGTCGTTCTCTATCAGTCCGATATTCGCGAACTGCAACTGGCCAAGTCGGCCATCGCTTCAGGATTCAGGCTGCTGCTCAAGCAACTGGTCGCTGACTTCAGCGATATTGAGAGCGTCCACCTTGCCGGCGCCTTTGGAAACTACGTTCAGATCGATAGTGCCATTGGCGTAGGGTTGCTGGAGATGCCAAAGGAGCGCATTCATGCAGCAGGCAATACGGCGTTGCGCGGCGCAAAAATTCTGCTTTTGTCGGCCAGTGAACCGTTTCTGCCTGAAATGGAGCACATAAGTCTTGCCTCTGATCCTGGTTTTCAGGATGAGTTTGTAAATTGCATGACCTTTCCCGGAGCATAAAAGCTATGTCTAAAAATACTAAGATTCAAACATGAAAACAAAAAGAGCCATGATCGGCTCGCGGCCACGCTCAGCCACAAGCAGCCGGACGCGATCCCCATCGACTTTGGCGGAACCAACGTTACCGGCATACATGTAAGTTGCGTGGCGGCGCTGCGCGACTACTACGGACTTGAGAAGCGGCCGGTGCGCGTCGTCGAACCGTCGCAGATGCTGGGGCAGCTGGATGAAGACCTGCTGGATGCGATGGGCATCGATGTGGTCGGCGTCTTTCGCCGCACCACCAAGTGGGGAGTTCCCGCCGAGCGCTGGAAGAGCTGGGAGCTCAACGGGCTTGAAGTGCTGGTTCCCGGAGACTTCAATACCACGGTCGATGAGAATGGCGATACGCTGGTCTATCCTCAGGGCGATACCACGCGCTCCGCCCAGTGGGCGCATGCCGCGCGGCGGCTACTTCTTCGATTGCATCGTCCGCCAGGATCCGATCGACGAAGAGAAGCTGAATCCGGAAGACAATATGGAGGAGTTCAGCCTCATCTCGCAGGAAGATATCGATTACCTGGTGCGCGCGACTGAAGGAGGCCTGGCGCAACCGGCCGCGGCGTCATTGCCGGCTTCGGCGGCACCGCGTTCGGCGATATCGCGCTCGTCCCGGCGCCCGGCCTCAAACATCCCAAGGGCATTCGCGACATTACCGAGTGGTACGTTTCCACCAGCAGCCGCCAGGACTACGTTCACAAGGTCTTTGAGCGCCAATGCGAAATCGCCCTCCAGAATCTTGAGAGCATCCACGCCGCCATCGGCAACCGCGTTCAGGCGGTCTATATCTGCGGCACGGATTTTGGCACGCAGACCTCTGCCTTCTGTTCCGTCAAGACCTTCCGCAACCTTGTACTTTCCCTACTACAAACAGATCAACGACTGGATTCACGCCCACACGACCTGGAAGACCTTCAAGCATTCCTGCGGCGCAGTCTCAAAGTTTCTGCCTTCCTTGATTGAAGCCGGATTCGACATTCTCAATCCCGTGCAGTGCTCGGCGACGGGAATGGAGCCGGAGCAATTGAAGGCGAACTTTGGCGATCAGCTCGTCTTCTGGGGCGGCGGCGTGGATACGCAGAGACGTTCTGCCCTTTGGAACGCCGGCCGAAGTCCGGGAACAGGTCCTGCGCCGATGCGAAGTTTTCGCGCCGGGCGGAGGATTCGTCTTTAACTCGATTCACAACGTGCAGGCGCAGACGCCGGTCGAAAATATCGTCGCCATGATCGATGCCGTGCACGAGTTCAACGGAAGAAAATGAATGCGAGGCGCTACGTGCGTATCAGAAGGTGAAGGAGCAGAAAATGACAAGTCCAATGAAAACAATAAAAGCCGTGAGCGGCTCGCGGACACGCTCAACCACAAGCAACCCGATCGCATCCCCATTGACTTTGGTGGAACTGCCGTCACCGGCATGCATGTCAGTTGCGTGGCTGCGCTGCGCGACCATTACGGGCTTGAGAAGCGCCCCGTGCGCGTTCATGAACCGTTCCAGATGCTGGGGTTGCTGGACGACGATCTGAAAAATGCGATGGGGCTGGATGTGGAAGGCGTCTATCCGCGCAACACCATGTTCGGTTTCCCAGCGGATCAATGGAAGAGCTGGCAGTTCAATGGGCTTGAAGTGCTGGTTCCTGGGGATTTCAACACCACCATCGACGCCAACGGCGATACCTTGATCTATCCCTGGGCGACATGACGGTCCCGCCCAGCGGCCGCATGCCGCGCGGAGGATATTTCTTCGATTGCATTATCCGCCAGGAGCCCCTCGATGAAGAGAAGCTGAATCCGGAAGACAACATGGAGGAGTTCGCCCCCATTTCGCAGGAAGATCTCGACCACCTGGCGCGTTCTGCGCGAGAGGCCTCGGCGACGGGCCGCGGCGTGATTGCCAGCTTTGGCGGCAGCGCGTTCGGCGATATCGCTTTGGTTCCAGCGCCATTCCTCAAGCACCCCAAGGGAATTCGCGACGTTACGGAATGGTACGTCTCCACCAGCAGCCGGCAGGACTATATTCACAAGATTTTCGAGCACGAATGCGAGATCGCCATCAAAAATCTTGAGCGCATCTATGCCGCGGTCGGCGACAAGGTGCAGGCCGTATTTGTCTGCGGCACAGATTTCGGCACGCAGACCTCCGCCTTCTGTTCCGTGAAGACCTTTCGCGATTTGTACTTTCCTTACTACAAGCAAATCAATGACTGGATTCACTCGCACACGCCGTGGAAGACCTTCAAGCACTCCTGTGGCGCAGTCTCAAAATTTCTACCTTCTCTTATCGAGGCCGGCTTCGACATTCTCAATCCTGTGCAATGTTCCGCAACCGGCATGGAGCCCGAGCAGTTGAAAGCAAATTTCGGTGACCAGATCGTTTTCTGGGGCGGCGGCGTCGATACGCAGCGGGTTCTGCCCTTCGGAACGGCGTCGGAGGTAAGGGAACAGGTATCTGCGCAGGTGCGAGATTTTCGCTCCGGGCGGCGGATTCGTCTTCGATGCGATTCACAACGTCCAGGCGGCAACGCCGGTCGAAAATATCGTCGCCATGCTCGATGCCGTGCATGAGTTCAACGGAAGGCAGGTTGGCGCATTATCGTAACCGCAGCGTTAACAGCGGAAACCAATGGGGTGGAATTGTCTTTAAACAATTGATTCTATATTGCGTCCCCGACGGTATTTGAACCCGTGTTATCTCCGTGAAGGAGGGTTTCAGGGTACGTTTGCGCGCTTCGGCAGGGTATAGTTGCGGCCTTATTTCAAAGTGTTACTGGTGGGCTCCTCAATCGTCATAATACGGTCCACTTCGACATCGCGGATTTCTTGTTTTATTCCGCTGGGCCAGCGAATTTGAATTTCCTTGATCTTCTTATTCTCCCCAAGTCCGAAATGTACACGACTGTCGCTTGAAGATGCGTACCCGACTGCCGTTGTAACCTGGTTCCACTGTATCTTCCCATCTTCGGTGGTGACCCGAAGCTGTGCGCCAAGTGCCATGCGATTGCTTTTCCTGCCCACCAGATTAAGAAGTATCCAATGGTTCTTGTTGTCCGAGATGTTATGGAACAATTTAACCGGCCCGCCAAGTACAGAAACGACCATGTCTACACGCCCGTCGTTATCGATATCGCCGAAGGCTACACCACGATGAGCAGCCTCCAGTTGGAAGTCGGGTCCCGCTGTAGCGCTCACGTCTTTAAACCTGCCGTTGCCGAGATTGCGAAAAACAGAATTTGGTTCCGGATAACGCCGGCTCGGATTCACAAGGCTAATGTTATCCATAACGTTGGAACGCGCGACAAACAGATCCTTCCAGCCATCGTTGTCAAAATCGATAATCCCATTACCCCATCCCGACATATTTGCCGTGGGCCCAGCCAGGCCGCTGGCCACACTTAGGTCTCGAAAATCGCCGTCGCCGTTGTTCTGGTAAATCGGAAAGGTTTCATATTCGACGGCCGTATGCCAAATGTCGGGACGGCCATCGTTGTCTATATCGCGAAAATCCGACCCCATGCCTGAGAGCGCCATGCCATGCGCACCGTAAGCTACGCCCGCATCCGCGCCGACTTCTTCGAATCTCTTTCCGCCGACGTTATGAAACAAGAAATTCCGGGTTGTATCGTTTGCAACAAAAGCGTCCATGAAGCCGTCGCCGTCGTAGTCTGCAAAAGATACACTCATGCCCTTACCCATCTCCCTTGCGATCCCAGTCTCTTCCGAAACATCCGTAAAGGTTCCATCCCCATTGTTTCGGTAAAGCGTATTGTGCAACGGCGGGAAAAACCTTGGATGGCAATATCCAAAGACTCCGCTCATGTTGGGGCACGTCGGGCTTTTATTCACATCCCATTTGCAATAGTTGACCACAAACAGATCCAAGAGCCCATCGTTGTTATAGTCAAACCACCCCGCTCCGACGGCCCACATCTTCTTCCCGTCCAACAGAGCCCCGCCTACGCCCGCTTTCACAGTAACATCCGTGAAAGTCCCATCGCCGTTGTTATGTAAAAGTTGGTTTCCAGTAACGTTTGCAAGGAACAAATCCGGATAACCATCGTTATCGTAGTCGCCCACCGCTACACCCATCCCGTAGCCCTGTCCGGCAACACCGGCTTTCTCCGTAACGTCTGTGAATGTACCGTCGTGGTTGTTGTGGAAGAGGCGATTCCAGTATTCAGGGGATTCCTTTGTGAGCGATGGAATGGCGGCCCCGCTGAGAAGATAAATGTCCAGGTATCCGTCACGGTCATAATCGAACAGCGCAACGCCGGCAACCATCGTCTCGGGTTGATTCTTGACTGAAGTTGGACAGTTAGCTGTTATATAGTGCAGGCCACTTTTAGCTGCGATCTCCTCGAATTGAATTCTTCCGGGAATGAATGGGTTGGAGGTTGGTCCTCCCTGATAGGCGCCCAGATTGTTTGGCAATAGCCATTGCGCGCCAGCTGTGGCTGCAGCTTTTCCGATGAACTGTCTTCTATCCATAAGTCGACTTACCTCACGTTTACCTAAGATCGAGTGAGACACGATAGCCCACTACTCAGGCACTAACTGCCGCAGGGCAGTACAGGCCCCTGCAATGCCTTTGTCGCACGCCCGTTTGAATAACTGCGCGGCAAGGGTACGATTGCTGTCAACTCCTCGACCATCCAAATACATAAAACCCAGGTTGGAGCAGGCATCGGCGCTATCCGCATCGCAGGCGCGTTGGAATAGTTCGGCGGCCCGCTTATCGTCCTTCGCGACGCCCTGGCCATTTGCATATGCCTGGCCCAGGTAAAAACAGCCCTCAGCGCTTTCTGCGTCGCAGGCATGCTGAAAGACCTCGGCGGCCCGCTTGTCATCTTTCATGTCTCCTTTGCCCAGCAGATTTACCATGCCAAGGTTGTAACAAGTCCTCCCAAGACCTGTATTGCAGGCATGCTGAAGGAGCTCGGCGGCCTGCTTATCATCTTTCACCACGCCATTGCCCGGCAGATTTGCCATGCCAAGGTTGTAACAAGCCCTCCCAGGACCTATATTGCAAGCGCGCTGGAAGAGTTCTGCAGCCCGTTTGTCATCCTGCGTGACGCCGTGGCCATCCGAATACATGAATCCCAGGTTCATACAGCCGTCTGCGCTGCCTGCGTCGCAGGCGCGCTGGAAGAGTTCTGAGGCTCGCTTGTCATCCTGTGTGACACCATGGCCCGCCGAATACATGAATGCCAGGTCCGCGCAGCCGCCAGCGCTGCCTCCGTCGCAGGCGCGCTGGAAGAGTTCTGCAGCCCGCTTGTCATCCTGTGTGACACCATGGCCTGTCGAATATATGAATCCCAGGTCCGCGCAGCCGCCAGCGCTACCTGCGTTGCAAGCACGCCGAAATAGTGCGACAGCACGGTTATGATCCTCCGCGACCCCGTGGCCCTCTGAATACATGAAGCCTAAGTCGGCGCATCCCTCGGCGCTACCACCATTGCAGGCGCGTTGGAAGAGTTCTGAGGCTCGCTTGTCATCCTTGACCACCCCATGACCTTCCATATACGCCACCCCTAACTTGGAGCAACCCTCTGCGTCTTTCCCATCGCAGCCCCGCTGGTAAAGTTCAGCAGCCTTCTTTTGATCCTTGACCATACCGTGCCCTTGCGCATAGATCAGGGCCAGGTGATAGCAGCCTTCGGCGTCGGGTGCCTCGCAATCATGGGAGAAGAGTACAAACGCCTGCTGAAAGAGTTCGTCGGATCGCGATTGATTCTTCACCACCCCGCGTCCCTCAGCAAACACAAACGCCAGGTTGTAGCAGGCGGTGGCCACCTGCTCATCGCAGGCGCGCTGGAAAACATCGATCTCGTTCTGGTAGTCTTGCTTGCTTTGCCGGAAGAGGCTCAGTGCTTCGTTCCGGGTCCTTTGCGGCCCCTTTCCCTTGCGCATAGGCCAGGCCCAGGTTGTAGCAGCCCTTGGCCAGGCCCGCGGAGCAGGCTTGCTGGAAGAGTTCGGCGGCACGCTTTTCATCTTTTGCTACTCCTTCAAATTCCGCCGAATATGCTAGCCCTAATTTGAAGCAGCTATCGGGGCGATGCTCATTGCAGCCTGGCTCATAAAGCCTGGCGGCTTGCGCTGCATCTCGCGTCTGCTCCCTACCTTGCGCATACATCTCGGCCAGGTTGTTGCATCCGATCCCGTCTCCCGCGTCGCAGGCGCGTTTCAGCAGTTCTGCAGTTTGCCGATAGAGCTTGTCAGTCTTCTTAAACAATGCTGTGGCCTGTGCCTCATCTTTCGCTACACCTCGGCCGTCAGAATATGCCATGCCCAGGTTGCGGCAACTGAATGCAATGCCGGCCTCGCACCCGCGGCGTAACAATTCAACCGCCTGCTTCTCGTCTCTTGGCGCATTCCGATCCTCAGAATACGCTCCTCCCAGGTTGAAACAACCACCGACTACACCCCTACTGAATCGATCCAGATTATCGTCATCGCAAGCACGCTGGAAGAATTCCGCTGCCCGCCTCTCATTCTCCTTAATCCCGGGGGCCGGCGAGTACATAAAACCAAGAACGGAACAGGCTTTAGCAAGACCGGCATCGCACGCCCGCTGGAAAAATCCCAAGGACACTTTCTCATCTCTTGCTATCCCATGACCCTCAGCGTATTGGATCCCCAGTTTCGTGCAACTGCTGGCCCGGCCTCGAGCGCACTCCGCGGAAAGCGCAGCAACCTGGCTTCCCGGCACTTGAAGTGCCCGGTGGCTTACCTCGTTCGCGACGAGCAATGAGTTTGCACGTGTGCTGGAAACCGTGTCTTGCGGGCTGGGCAATCCATTGGAAAGAGCTGAACTGTGTACATTGACAACTACACCAAAGAAAATTAAAGAAACGCCGGCAATGAGAGTGAAAGACCGAGCTACCAATTCACTTACCTCCAATACAGAGGACGGCCCACGCTACAATTGGCATTTGTAAACATTCCGATTTCTGATTTAACCCTTTTTCCTATTAGTTTACATACTGCGCCGCCCAAAAAAGAAAATCTCGGCTCAATTGCCCCCAAATTGTTTACTCATTTTTCAATCCACGAGATCCCCAATGTGCATATTCACCAAAATATGCAGTATTTTACTTTCACATTATGAGGATTGCATATCCGCAAATGATTGGAATATAGAGCAGGTAGGTTTCACCTTATGAGTAAACCAGCATGATTTGTGCGAACCATCCAAATCGCTGAAGAAAGCTCCCAAATCAACGATCAACTGGCCAAATAGCGCCGCACTCACCGTTCCGTGTGCGTAGTAAGCCACCCGGCGCAATACTTGTTTGGAACCATACAGTGGCAGACAGATGCATTGCCGCTGTCAGCCGGGTAGGCTTGGCAGGGAGGCGAAATGAAACTGGACGACGGAGCGGAGTTGAGGGATGGGTGTTTAAGGAATCACTTCGAAATAGGCCAGTCATGGCCTTTTGATTCCGGCAAAGGATATATCTTGCATATCCGGTTTTTAGGCTCTGGAGCCTATGCAGAAAAAGATCGCAGCGGCGGCAACAGGCTGTATACTTTCGTCGCCGGGAAAGCAGCATGAATGTCCTGGCCTGAACGATGCGGGCATGCTAATCAAACTGTAATTATCTCCGCAAGAGGATAGCTTTCATGCGCCATTTTTCTAGATTTTGTTTCGGCCTAGTCCTGTTTGCATTGATTCGTTGCATCCCACTCCCAGCTCAAGCTGACTCCACTTCATACGGCTCCGTTGATCCCATCATAGGCACTTCCGGAGGTGGCGAAACCTTTCCCGGCGCCTCGCTCCCTTTCGGAATGGTGCAATGGAGTCCTGACACTGATCACAATGCCTACTACAATTACGATGCGAAGCAGATTCTCGGATTTTCAATGACGCACCTCAGCGGTGTGGGCTGCCCCATCTTCGGCGACTTCGCCGTGCTGCCCACCACCGATGCATTATCTTCCAGCCCAGGCACGAACTTCGATCCGTACGCAGCTCCCTTCGATCACAGCAAAGAGGAAACGCATCCCGGGTTCTATGCCGTCACACTGACCAATGGCGTTCACGTCGAAATCACGGTGACTGAACGCGCCGGTATCGCCCGCTTCATCTTCCCTGAGGGCGCCAGAGCACGCCTGCTCATCAATGCCGGGAGCAGCGCTAACACCATACCCGGCAAAGACGGCACAAACCCTGTTCCTGATGCTTTTGGCAACCGCATCGAACTCATTTCGCCAACCTCTTATACCGGCTCCTCTACGGCAGGCAATTTATGCGGGCGTCATGCGCAATACACAATCTACGTAGCGGGCCGCTTCAGCAAGCCTTACAAAACTTCCGCATTGTGGCAGGACGACGCCATCGCAGGCGTTAGCCGATCGGCGCAGGGCAAACATACGGGCGCATCGCTCGACTTTGGCCGTCAGCATGAACTCCTGCTCAAGGTCGGCATTTCGTATGTCAGCCAGGCAGGCGCACTGGCCAATCTTGACAAGGAGATTCCCGGCTGGAACTTCGACGCGGTCCATGCCGATGCGCGCCACGTATGGAGCGAGTTGCTCAGCCGCATTGCCGTAGAAGGCGGCACGCGGGCGCAGCGCACCATTTTCTTCACCGGCCTCTATCACTCCTTCCTGTGTCCCACTCTCTTCAGCGATCAGGATGGCAACTACATTGGCTTCGACAACAAAGTGCATTCCCTCTCCGCATCGCAGCAGAAGGCCCAGTACGCCAACTTTTCTGATTGGGATATTTATCGAAACACCATACAACTGCAGGCGCTCTTCGACCCCGCACGCGAAAGCGACATGATGCAGTCGCTCGTCAACGACGCGGTGCAAAGCGGCTTGCTACCGCGCTGGCCAAACGCCAACGATGTCACGTATATCGCTGGAGGCGATTCGCCCGCAATTCTGCTGGCGTCTTCCTATGCCTTTGGCGCGCACGACTTTGACGTGAAAACAGCTCTCAGGTACATGGTAAAAGCTGGAACCGAACCTGTCTTCGGACCACGCGGAGGCTCCGAACGCCCATTCATCGCCGACTACCGCGCCTTAGGCTACATTCCCGTGGACAAAACCGATGTCGGGGCCTCCATCACGCTCGAATACGCCAATGCCGACTTTGCAGTAGCGCAATTTGCCAAAAATCTTGGAGATCAAGCCGACTATCGATCTTTCATGAAGCAATCAAAGAACTGGAAAACTCTGCTCGATCCCACCACCGGGTGGATTCGCCCCCGCCTCAGCGATGGAACCTGGCTACCCGGATTCGACGCAGATCTCTCCCTTCCCAAAACCACAGTCAGTTGGGGCCATTTCGATCAGGTGGGTTTTCAGGAAGGCAACACTTACCAGTACACCTTCATGCTTCCGTTCGATTATCCCGCCCTCTTCGCCGCTATCGGCGGCGAAGGCAAGGTCATTCCGCGCCTCGACAAGTTTTTTTTGAAGCTCAGATGTTGGGAAGAACCGTGCTACAACATCGAGAATGAACCCGACTTCGTTGTTCCCTATGCCTACGTCTTCGCCGGCCAGCCATGGAAGACTCAGGAAGTGGTCACGCGCATTGGGAGAGAGGTCTTCAAGGCCACGCCTGACGGCATTCCCGGCAACGACGATCTGGGCGCAACGTCCGGCGTCTACGTGTGGGATGCGCTCGGCCTCTATCCGGCTGTGCCCGGCGTCGGCGGCCTGGTCCTGGGTACTCCCATGTTCAGCAAGGCAACCCTGAGCCTCGCCAGCGGCAGAAAGCTGGTTATCAGCCGTTATGGCAGCGGCTTCTACGTCCAGAGTGTGACGCTCGACGGCAGGCCTTACCCCAGCACATGGCTACCGCTCGACAAACTGAGCACCGGCATAACTCATCTTCAGTTCGCCACTGGTTCGCAACCGAACATGGAGCGAGGCACTGCCATCGCAGATCGCCCTCCGGCCTTTTGGTAATACCGGAAGATTTATATCGTCCGTTACTAGGTACTTGTGGTGGCTGTTGCCACCGGCTGGCTTGGCCTCCATCGGAACGCGACTTTAAGAGCACTCAGGGTTTTCCGCCGCCACCCTTGGGCATGTGTTCATGGTGCTCGATTTTCAGTACGATCGACCGCGATACAGTGGATTTGCTCCGCAAGCTACTTGCGCCGTGGCCAGAAGTGGGTCACGTAGAAGCTGCCGATGGCGAACAGCACAATGCCACCCCAGACGCCGGGATGATACTGCGAGAGGACCACTGCAGGCGGATGCGACCACTCGCGCACCGAGGTGATGAAGATGATGATCCCGTAGATAAACAACAGAATGCCGATGAAGAACCAGACCGGCAGCATGTGGTGCCGCTCGCGCATCACTTTCCTCCTCACAAACCTTGCCGGCTGGCAAGCATCGAATAATCGTCTAGGCCGATCTCATTCCAACCACCGTAAAGTGACACCAGCATTCTCATTCTGGAAGTGCCTTTCTCTACAACCCGTTTACCAGAAAACCCACTGCAGGATGGCGAAAAAGATTGCGACGCCGCAGGCCCAGAAGATGGGCTTCTTCCACAGCGGGATCTCCCTTTCGCACGGAATGTGCGTGGCGCTCCATACCAGGCCGTTCAGCTGTTCGTCCGACTTGGGTTCGGTAAGCAGGCTGACGGTCACCGTGACCGCAATACAGATGAGCAGCGACCACAGCGCGCGGTATACGTTCTCGGCCATATCCTTGGCGTCTGAAGAGAGCGCAACGTACTTGATCCACGCCGGGTGCATTTTGACCGCGACGTACATGACCACGGACGAGCCGGTGCCGGCGAGCAGTCCCCAAAAACCGCCCTTGGCGGTGGCGCGCTTCCACGTCATGCCCAACACCACGGTGCCGAAGAGCGGCGAAATGAAAAAGCCCACCAACGCCTGCATGTAGTCCATGATGCTTTTAAAGTTGGTGACGAAATATGCCGTGCCGATGCTCAGGCACACGCCAAGAATGGTGCACCAGCGGCCGATGCGGACGTAGTGACCCTCGGTTTTGCCTTTGCAAATGTACGGCTGATAAATGTCGTAGGTCCACACCGTGGCAAAAGCGCTGACGTTGCCAGCCATGCCGCTCATGAACCCTGCGATGAGTGCAGTAATGCCGAGGCCGAGCAAGCCCGGGCTACAGTAGCGCGCCAGCATTAGTGGAAGGACTTCGTTGTAGCTATGCAGGCCGGGTTGCATGGCACTCTCTGGCACCAGTTTGAATGGCAGCACAGCCAGGCCCAAGAGGCCAGGCAGAATCACGATCAGGGGCACCACCATCTTGAAGTACGATGCAATAATCGGCGCCAGTTGCGCGGAGCGCAGATCCTTTGCCGCCATGGCGCGCTGCACAACCAGAAAGTCTGTGGTCCAATAGCCGCAGGCGATGGCGCCGCCCAAGCCGAAGACGATGCCGGTCCAGTGCACGCCCATGGGATTATTGGAAAAGACCCGAGGGTACTCCAGAGGTGAACGTATTCGTTCGAGTGCACCTGCTCGAAGATGCGCTGCTTCAGGCCGCCCCAGCCGCCTACCTCGATCATGCCAAGAATGGGTATGGTAAGCGCGCCCAGCCAAATGAGGAAGAACTGCAGCACCTCATTGAAGATGGCCGAGTACAAGCCGCCGAGTGCGACGTAAACCGCGACGGTAAGCGAAGAAACCCAGATGCTGAAGTGGATGTTCCAGCCGAGCACTACCTTCATGACGATGGCCATGGCATACATATTGATGCCCGACATCAGGATGGTCATGAAGGCGAAAGAGATGCCGCTGAGGGCGCGCGTCGCTTCGCCGTAGCGCAGTTGCAGGTATCCGGGAACCGAGTGAGTCTTCGAGATGTAGTAGAACGGCATCATCACCAGACCAAGGAAGACCATGGCGGGAAAGGCCGCAATCCAGTAGAAATGCGCGGCCAGGATGCCGTACTGATAGGCCGAAGCCGCCCAGCCCATCAGCTCGATGGCGCCAAGATTGGCGGAGAGAAAGCTCAGGCCGGCAACCCAGGCGGTCATTTCGCGGCCGGCCATGAAGAAATCGTTGGAAGTGTTGGCGTAGCGCCGCAGGTAGATTCCGATGCCGAGCACCATTACGAAGTAAATGGTGATGATTGCAACATCCGAGGGCGCAAGAGCAATCAGCCGGTTCGGACTCGCCCAAACAAACTCGGAAGCCAGCGTAAAGGGTTGGACCATTGGACCGTCCTAGCTACCGTAAAGATCTCAGAAAATGAGGGCTAATTGAAAGAAATGCTGGTGCCAGCGCCTGTATTCCGCAATGAGCCTCGGATCGTCATTGAGATCAAGAGCAAAACAGCAGGAATTCATTTATCTCCCAGCACCGTCTCTTCCACTTCGCGGAAATACCCGATGCTTGCCGATACCAGGGCATCGAGTTTGGCCTTATCCGGCTTGCCGTGCATCGCCGGATATGGGTCGCCGCCGGGTCCGAGTGGCTCGAAGGTCACAAAGCGTTTGCCTTCGTTATATCCGATCAAATATAGAGCACGGATAATTGTCGCCACATCGAGGAAGCCTTCCCCCAGGGCGGCGCGGTTGCTGTCGGCGAAGTGCAGGTTTACGAGCTGGTCGCCGGCGTCCATGATCGCCTCGCCGATGTGCGACTCCTCCGCCTGCATGTGGTAGACGTCGCCGTTGATGTGGCCCACGCCTGCGTGGTTTACCGCGCAGAGATAGCGCTTGGCATCGGCGACAGTGTGCACGAGGCTGACCTCGGCCGACCTGATTGGCTCGATGGCCGCCTTGACGCCGTTCTCCGAAAAGAGATGGCCCCAGGCCTTGAGCGTCTCCGCCGAACGCTCAAACTCCACATCGTCATACGCCTTGGGCCGGCCCACGGCGCCGGGCACTACCAGCAGGTACTCACCGCCAACCTCGCGGGTGAAAGGAACTTCACGCTTGAGATAGTCGATCGCCGCCTGGCGGACCACGGCGCGATTACAGGCCATGTCGTTATCGGCCGAAAACATGCCGCAGACGCCGGAAACGCGCAGGCCGTGATCACCGAGGATCTTCAGCGTCTCGTCGACGTCGTAGCCAAGATCCGGACCGTAGTGATTGCCATGCAGCTCGATATAGGGAACGGCATTTCCTTCCAGCCGTTCAGCCGAGGCGGCCAGCGCTTCCCGTCCGAAGCCCCAGTTGCTCCACGAGAGCTTGAGCCGCTCCTTGAGCTTTTCCGGCGACTTCTTCTTCAGTTCGCTGAACCGCGCGTGGATGCGTTCATTCTTCTCTTCAAAATGTTGCTGCCGCATTTTTCCTTCCCTTCTCGCTTTGGGTCATCTCGGGTGCCCCACCCTCGCGCGTCTTTATCGTCGGGCGGAATCCGAGAATCCAACCGGCGATCAACCTCTAGTTCAGGTGAGCGCCCACTTCCGGCATGTCCTTATGAACGTCAGGTCCGAAGTAGCGCAGCGTCACCAGCGGATCCATTTTCGAGTGGTTCTCAATGGTTACGCCGGCCGTCGCCGCTTCGTGGCTCACAAATAGCTCGTCCTGCGTCATCTGACCGAAGCGGATGGCCGCAGGGCAATCGACGTCGAGCTTGCCGACGCGCCCGTAGCCTTCGGTAACAATGACGCCGCTGGCGCCGGCGTCGCGAAGGGTACAACGCGCTCCCGGCTGCACAGTCAATTCGCGAGCGCTAAACTTTTGCTCGCCAGCGATAGTTCCGTAGACGATCCAGCGATCGACATAGCCCTCGCCGGCGGTATCGGCCACGGGAATCGGCTCCAAGTAGTGGTGGTTCTTGAATTCGTAGTCGAGGTTCGCCGGATAATCGACGAGATCGGCCAGGAAATCGAGATCCCAGTGCTTGCCTTGGGGAACGTCCTGTGTGAGCAGACTCCGCGGCACCGGTCGCGCTTCCACCATTGACTGGAACATGGCCAGCACATCACTGCCCCACTGCGGTTCATAGGTCAGCAGCGATCCCGGAGCATGCAGAATGCGCGGGGGCACCAGCCAGCCTGTGCCCGGCTTGAGCCGGTAGGCCTTCGAGTAGTCCAGGATTCCGTTGTCGCCGCGATCCCACGCCTCCAGGCAGGCGCGGATTTGCTCCCGCTTCGCGCCCGGCTCGAGCCCGAAGTATGTATGCGGAAAATTGCCGTGCGTCGCGTTCAACTGCGGAGGAAAATAGTAGCCCTCCGGTTTGCCTTCACGACCGACGAGTTTGGCCTGCTCATCGCTCTGGTGGAGGTGGTGCATGATCGGTCCCATGTTGTCGAAGAACTTGCTGTATACCGGCCAGCGACGATATTTCTCCCAGATTGCCTTGCCGACCAGCCTCGGCCCCTCGGCCTCAACAGCTTCCTTCAGTGTGAATCGCTGGTCCCCCGAGACCACATAGCTCAGGCCTTCGTCAGGCGTGCGGTTGTCGTTCATGGCCGGCGTGGTGGAAGCAAACCAGCGCTCGTCGATTCCGCCGCGGTGCGCGCCGTAAGCGTACAAATCGCGCGAATCAAGCTTGAGCCTCCGGCCGGGTTGCGTATAGACCCGCGGCACCCATGTAGGCGAGAGCCTGAGAATTCCATCACCGGCCTCAAGAGCCTGCCGGGTTACGCTTGTCACTGCTGTTGCCGTATTCATGGATCGCCACCCTTCATTTCCCGAGACAACAAATAAATCCCCTACAATTTTCGATTCCGGCAAATTCTGCTCGAAAATCCGCGATAACCTGTCGTTATGCTCGCAATCCGCATAATCCGCAACGTGCGCGAGTCTCTTTAAGGACGAACCTGCCGGTCCTGAGAGCCCGCTTTACTCTCGCATACGGTGTTGCCGTCTGCTATGCCCTTAGTCTTCCAGAACAACTGCGGCCGATCCGGGAGCCAGCTCCAGCTTGCCCGGCCAGGGCTTCCGTTCCGGCTGCTCAGGTGATACCCACTTCAGTTCCCCCGCCTTAATATCGTCGAGAGAAACCTCGCAAATAATCGAATCGGTATCGCTCATATTGGCCATAGCAACCGCGCGCAGCCCATCTTTGCGGCGAAAAACGGAATATGTGCTCAACGGCGCGCCGCCCGCAGTTACCTTTGCGCCGAGCGTATCGCGGAACTGCGCGTCCCAGAGCCACTCCTTGTATCTGCGTCTCAGATCGTCCATCGCACGCCCGTAGGTAAGCGAAACCGGCATCTCGTCCAGCTCGCCGTGAAAATCGCGGGGCTCGTAACTCATCGAGAAGCGGTAGAGAAGGCAGGCATTAATGGTCTGGCGATCGTTATAGCCGATGACGGCAGCCGACATGGGCACGAAGGGATCGATATATCTGCCATAGGGAACAAAGCCCTGGCGGATGCGGAAGTAAGACATATCGTAGGTCTGCAATTCGATATCGTATGGCGATTCACCGGCGAAGAGAAACTTTTCACCGTCAACTATGGTGCGAAAGTCCTCAATAAGCGGCACATCGCCAGAGAAAACGACGCCCGGAACGGCATGGCCGTGGGCCTTCGAGAAGCAATAGGGGCTCATGTGCCACTGGCACTCATCAAACAGAATGCCGCTTGCGCCTAATTCCACGCTCTTACGGAACTCCTGGAGCGCCCGCTTTCTCCACAACGGGCTTGCAGTGCACATTCCGGTTCCGTGCCTCGCGTTGATCCCATCGATCTGAGTGGGCGTGTCGTAGTTATAGCCGTTGAACTGGTAGGGGTTTCCGTATGGATCCTCGATGGAGTACTTTTTGAAGTCGCTCTGGTAGGCCGGGCCGGTCACGTCGGCCCATGCGTACTTGTTAAAGAGGATGATCTCCACACCCATCGCCTTGCTGGCCGCGATGGCGTCTTTAAACTCCTGCGCTGTGCCTAGCCGGGGATCGGTATCGTGCAATGGAAAATCCCTGTCCTGGCCACCAATCTGCCATCCGGTCAGCTGAATCGCCTTCACTCCCCAACGCCTGCAGGCTTCCGCGTACTTGGTCAGATCTTTGTATGGAAAGGAAAGCCTGTCTTCGGAGGAGTTTATCTGGATCTGCTGCCAGGAGTGCACATCCCGCACCCAGGCCGGCATACTGGGGGCTTTCTTCCACGTGACGCGCCAGGCTTTGTAGATATCCGCACCCGTATGCCAGTCGCCGGTGAAGGGTTCGAGCACCAGCGCTTCAGATTGCTGGCTGGCGCCGGGCTGGATGAAACACAGGTAATTGGGATCGATGCAGATGGTTGCATCGGCGATTTTGCCTGATGGATCGTTGCTGCTGATATTGAATGAGTCGACGAAGGCGGGCGATAGAGCAAAGCAGATTTGCACCACTTGCTTCTGGCTCGGATCGTGGTAGCCAAGATAGAGCCCACATGTGTCGCTCAGTATCATGCAAAACTGAATGTCGGTGCCCAGGTTGCGCAACTGGCCCGGAGTATCGTAACCCCAGTAACCGATCTGGTTTCCAAAGGTGGGCCAAAGGCTAGAGGAACCCATCCCGCTGTAATTCGCCGCCACCTGCCGCATGTTCTTTTCTCCGACTGGAGGCTTGAGCCCCTTCAAGCGCGGATAAGTATAGCTTTCGATCACCGCCTGGCCGCCGTTGCGAATCTCGTAGCTGAAATGAACGCCCGCTCCCTCCAGGCGGATCGACTGTTTGACTTCAATATCAAGCTTGCCCAGCCGGTCGCTTTCAAAACCGTTCCAAGTGATCGTCGCGCGCGTGCCGTCCGATTCAATCCGCGGCTTACCGCTGTGGCGTTCGGTAAGGTAGTGAAGGCGATGCTCCGGTGCCGGAACGTGCAGCCGCATCCCCGCGCCCTGCATCTTCCATGCCTGGTCCTTTGACTCGAGCTTAGCGACACAGCCGGTCTTCCGGTCGATGGCGACAGTGAGGTGATCGTTTTCGAGCACCAGCAAATCAGGCGTGGCGGCGCTTGCCGTTGCTGCATTGACGATCAGTCCGGAGGCACCGGCGGTGAGTGCAGTACCTAGAAATTTGCGGCGCGATATAGTCATGAGGTAACTTCCTTTCTGGCTGCAGAAGTATAACGTTCATGGCCGTGGCAGTCAGCGACCGGCCATCCGAGCCCTGGGATGCAAAAATGCCGCAACGTACGGCATTGCCGGATAACCGCCGGTTTACCGGCATGGATAATCAACATCGTGAAGACCCTGCCTACCGGGGTCGGTTCCGCCATTGTCGGCAAAAACCTACTTGCACCTCCATTGAATTGTTGAAATTACACGCTCCCTCACTACCGGGCATTCTCAACACTCATATCCGTAGTTCAGCAACCGGTCTCTCAAATGAAAAACGAAGGTAGCTTACAACGGGGGACCGTCCAAGTCAAGTAGCAATTGTAAACGGGTTGGCTCCTTATCGAATCGCTTTGCCAATCGATGGCGCCACCATCCTTATAATTTCACTGGTTGATTCGTCGCAGCCATGTGGCTAAGCCCTGTTAATGCAAATCTATGGCACCGGGAGGCCTATTCTGGTCGACGGGAGTGCTTAAGCGCTCCCGATTCCGCCGTACCAGGAATGCGGAGGCAACCTCAATTCGAGAGATCGCTCCCTTCTGATATACTGCCGTCCGAGAGGGCGAAGCCATCGTATCGACCCTTTGCATTGACCGGTACCTGAGTATTCCCATCATTGATTCGCGCGAAAGGGAAAAACGTGAATATCAGAGAGATTGCGCGGCGCGCCGGTGTTTCCCACTCCACGGTATCCAGGGTCATCAACCAGATCGAAACTGTCGATCCTAAACTGGCCCGCCGTGTCCAAAAGGTGATTCAGCAAGAAGGATATGTGCCCAACTTTCAGGCGCGCGCTCTGGCTCGCGGCAGAACCCACACTGTCGGTCTGATCGTTTCTGAACTGACCGGCGGCAATCCGTTCTTCTCCGAGATCATTCTCTATTTTGAACGCGCCGCTGTAGAACAGGGCTACGACGTCCTGGTGAGCTTTGCCGATACCGAAACTCGTCGCGATCACGTCGCAGCTTGCGCGACACGCATGCAGGAGCGTCAGGTCGAAGGCCTTGCGGTTCTAACCTTCGGGATGGAAGAGCAGTTGGCCAATGTGCAAGTCCGTGTTCCGATGGTTTATGCAGGCGCTGTTCATGCCCTGTGCGACATCCGAAATATCCGGGTCAATTATCTCTCTGGGTTTCGCGAGGCCATCCGGCATCTGACGGAATTTGGTCACGAACGAATCGGCTACCTTAGTGGTCAGCTCGCCTGGAGCAGCATGAAAACGCGCTACGATAGCCTGCGCAAAGCCATGAAGCTCCTTGATCTTTCCTTCGACAAGGGCCTTGTGGCGGAATGCACGCACACGTTTGACGGTGGAGCGGAGGGGATGGCCTTTTTGCTGAACCTTCCCAAGCCGCCAACTGCAGTGCTGTGCTGCAACGATGTGGCTGCGGTAGGAGCAATCAAGACTCTCGCCTCACGTGGCCTTCAGGCTGGGAAGGACGTCGCGCTGATCGGCTTCGATGACCTTCCCCTTTGCCGTTTTACCCAGCCCGCCCTCACCACAATCGAGTTTTCTCCGCGGGAAATTGCGCGACTGGCCTTCTCCGCCCTGATTGAGGAGATTGAGGGCATAAGCGCAAAAACGAACTTCGAATATAAGACGCGCTTTGTTTTGCGTGAATCCACGTGCGCGCCTGCCTTGCGGGCCGCGCCAAACATACACTCGGACACGATTTGATCGAATTGCCGCCTTGCTAAAATCGCTGCTTGCGCTGAGATAACGCAAGATGGTGCGATTCCGGCGGAATGTCACTGCGCGACGCCGGGTTTCGGCGCTTCCTGTGCCGAGCGAAAATGCGACCTCTTCCACAGCCTGTATAGCGGTTTGTGCTACGCCCTGCAGCCGGATCTGCTCGCCCCGTCCCGCTTTGTGCGCTTTGCCATGTCCTCAATATGCTCTGTGGCCACGGAACGCTCTTTTCCAAACCAAAAGCTACATTCAAAACGACCACTGAGTTCGGGAGTCAGACTCAATAGTTGTCTTAGCCTCGGTGCACGCGGCGGCATGAGATGTACAAGGAGCCTGTCCAGAGAGAGACCAGCGATCAGTTAGGGTACCATTCATTGAATAATCCAATGGGAAAATCGCTTTGCTCTTACCAGCTCAGCTTCGCATTTTCACCAGGCTCAACGCTGCCAGCATCACCGCGTTGCTCGCGATCACCGGTCCCTGGCTGTTATCAAAGGCGGCGAGGTTACCGCCCCGGAATCCGGTTGTGCCTTTCAGCCGGATCTCCTGAATCACTTTGCCTAACCGCGGATTGATCCATTCGTATGCGAAAAATGTGACGCTATCTTTCACGCGATCTCCAACTGCTACCGCATCCGCGCCATAGCATAAATCCTCTGAGGAAACACGCTGGTCCCAGTTCCACTCGAGTATATTGACGCCGTAGCGAATGGGGATGGTGGTCACAAAACCATCCTCATAAACCACTTCGTACCACCCCAGAAGATCAGCCGTGTCCTGCTGATCCCAGATCAGCCTGTAGGTTCTTCTGTTCAATGCCGGCTTTGCAGACGCGTGCAGAAACACCAGGCTTGTAGGCGATTCGCCCACGGGAATGCCGGTCACCGCATTGGGTAGATCAATGACTTCCTTACCCTGAGTCCCGACGATAATTGCGTGCATGCCATTTGAGCGTCTCAAATCAAAAGGAATATTTTTGTGCCGGACGATTTCAGATGCCATCTCTTTCATGCTCACACCTAGAGTGGCAATGGTCTCCGCAGTATTGAACCTGCGCGAAATATCCACAGGTACAATCGAGGTTTCCGTCTGGCTGGGAAGAGTGATTCCGCTTAGCCGATTGCGAATCATGGGCAGCATCGGCTGAATCCGCGCCGACAGGTCCTTGCCTTGAATCACATGGCCGGTCCAGAGTATATTGCTGCAGCCGAGAAAATCCGACATGAGATCTTTGCCTATGCCGGTTTCGTCTATCGCTAACCAGGCAGACGCCTCTCCACCCAGCAGATTCGGAAGCTTTTTGCGAGTTTCATAGTTCTTGATTTCCGGTCTGAAATTGCCAAAGACCTGCTCGAAGCCCATCTTTTCGAGAAGCTTTTCGCTGTCTTCTTCGTTGCCCGTTTTTCCAGCCCAGCTCCAACACCAGTTATAGATAAGGCAGTCTTTCGGGATCAGCCTCTCCACTTGCTCTGGCGTCATGCCACCGGGACGGTCATAGGTCCAGCCATCCGGCGTTGTCAACTTCTGCAGTCCGTAGCCTCTCGCCGTCTGCAGCATCATATCGGCCCAGAGATGAGTCTTCACGCCCCTGGAGGCCAGATGGTGGTGAATCTTGTTCACGTCCTGTCCGAATAATTCGCCTAAATCCTGGACCTGGCATTGCGGCGATGCTCCCGCCGCTACGTACAGCTCATC
The DNA here is from genome assembly GCA_963839225.1 of uncultured Acidobacteriaceae bacterium. GTDB lineage: Bacteria > Acidobacteriota > Terriglobia > Terriglobales > Acidobacteriaceae > Telmatobacter. The sequence continues at coordinate 76,638 of CAWIVA010000087.1, read as the reverse complement.
GTGGCCGATGTGTACGCTCTTGGGCTTCAGTAGATCAATGATCTCGTCAAAGACTTCAAATACCAGTTCGTAGGACTTGGGGTTCGTCGGGCAATAAGTGTCAGGCCACTTGTTTTGCGGCATTGCCGCCAGCTCTCTGTGCTCCTTCGACAGAAGATAGTAACTATGCGTAAAGGAAGGAACATCCGGTATAAGTTCGATGTGATGTCTCTTTATCCACCGGGCCAGATCGGCAACCTCCTCTTTCTCCAGAAAACCTCCGTCCGTCTCATCCTGGTGTGAAGCATTCTGCTCCATGCCGTGGAACGGTCCAAGGGGAAAGTTACGGCAGCTGTAGTTCGTATCTCTTGCGAACTCCACCCATCCATAGTTCATTTCAGGATGGCTCTCAAGCCGCATGCATGCGTTCATTTCCAATATGACTGTGTTGAATTTGTACAACGCCATGAAATCGCTCACAAAGCGCTTGAAATACACTATGTGATCGCGTCCGGGAAGGAACATGTAGATTCCTCGAAAGGGCTTGTCCGGCCAATCGCGGATCATCGCACCGCGAAACCGCACTTCCTTCTCTCCTTTTACCAGCAATTGCCGCAGAGACTGCAAACCATAGAACGCGCCGCGGTCGTCTTTGCCGGCAATCAGAACCTTGTTGTTGTCAGCGAAAAGAACATAGCCCTCCGGACCAAGACCTTCCACGCTGCTTAAAAGTTTCATTTCCGTGCAGCAGATCCGAACCAATGGATTTTCGATCGACCCCATTACGATCGCTCGTTTACCGGCGCTCAGATTATTCACGCGTTCGATCTTCAGAAAAAGTCCAAACCTGTCGCTCAATTCGTTCACGAGCATGCGGGCCAGGAGCAAGTCCTGTTCCGAAGCTGCTAACGGCACAAAGACTCTCACCTGGCTGTTGAGAACGAAGTCGCTGTCTGAGGCGGTAATTTCCTGCGGTCGCGGAAAGATCGCGGATTCGAGCGTCTGGCATGCCTCATCGCACGGAACGCTACTTTGGCCGGCCGCCGGCCCGAGTGCTGCTAAGGTTTCACCATGAAGAAACGAATCGTGGCCAGCAACCGTAGTGCCCACAGCGGCCCCCGTCACTGCATGGATAAATTCGCGGCGTGATAGATCTTTCATTTAAAATCTCCTCTATAATCCGACACGATCGAATCGTACGGCGTCCGCACGTCGATCTTCATGGGAACGTTACGCTCAGGTCCGTCCCGCAGCCGCCAAACCCTCATCCGACGGTACTTGAGCTGGAATCTCCATTTTGAAGGTGAATTCACGGCAAGTATACGCCGGTTGGCGCAATTGCAGGACCAACGCGGTGGTTTAAAGGGGAAAAGCCGGGCGATTAGTGCCGTCCTTGCCGGCGCCGGAGCAGACATTATCGGGGTGGGAGATGCCGCGGCTTCCCTGGTTGGTCCACGTATTTACAAAGAGTTCGTGTGGCCGTGGGAAAAGAAGCTGGTCGACGCCATCCACGCGAATGGCGGCAAAGTTCGCCTCCATATCTGCGGGAACACTCGAAGGATTCTCAGCAGCATGGCTGAACTTGGATGCGACATTGTGGATATTGATTTTCTAGTGCCGCTTGAAGAGGCGCGCGCGCAGATGGGCCCGCTGTAAACGCTGACGGGGAATCTGGATCCGGTGCGAGAAGTCCGCAATGGTTCTCCGCGCACCATCGCAGAATCCCTGGAAGCGTTGCAACACCATGCTGGAGAGCGCTGGGTGGTGGCTGCGGGATGCGAGATTGTGCGCGATACTCCGCACGAGAACCTGCGCGCAATGATGAAATTCGCTCAAACGCCTAGTCTCGACCGCCTCACCGAGAGTCCTGCAGGTTAAGGGTGACTCCAGAAATGCCCATAGAGGGCTCCGGTATCATCTTGATCGGGAGAGTTGCCCAACACCCTGGCATAGCAAGTCGAAGTTTGCAATGAAATATAGGATGCGTTTAATCAGGGTTGATGGCCACCCGGAAGTGATTGCGGAACTGCCAGTACTGATATATCATAGCTGATCGGAGCATCTCATTAACATATTAAAGAACAATGCTCCAGCGCAAACCAGAATGGAGCTTGACTGTGATGCAAACGCCAAAGGTGCGGCAATCTCGAACGAATATCTTTGTCTATGTATTTCTTTTCTTCACGGCGTTGTCTGCTGCTGCTGCCAACGGGCACGACGCGGGCAAATATGAGCTGCGCGGAAATCGCCTGACGGCTCTCTTCCAGGTAGCGAATGGAGGCATCAGGATAGTGGAGGTTAAGGATCGAAGGAACGGGGAGAAACTGCGGCCGGGTGAAGTATTCTCTCTTCAGTTTCGCGATGGGCACGTCATTGCTGCTTCGCAGCTTAGGATGAATGCGGCTCCAGTGGAAGAGCAAGTGGCGCCCAATCTTGCAGCGGCGAGGCAAGCAGAGCAGGTTGCCGGACGGAAATTATGCGCTGACCTGAGAACGCGGGACAACTCCCTGGCTGTGCATTGGTGCGCTGTGATGCGCGACAACGCGAATTATCTGCGTCAGGAGATTACTCTGCGGGCCCTCGATCAACCTGAATATATTACCGAAGTGCGGCTCTTCGACTTCGAGGCATCCGGCGCGCGCGTAGTAGGCAAGGTTGCTGGATCGCCGATCGCGGCTGGCAATTTTTTCTTCGGCTTCGAGTCTCCTCTGGCGGCAAGCGACGTAAAAAACGAGCAGGCGACGTCCATCCTGAGGCGTGTATTACCTCTTGGCACAGGCCAATCTATCACCTACTCCTCGGTGATAGGCGCGGCCGATCCCGGCCAATTGCGGCGCGATTTCCTCGCTTATCTTGAAGAGGAGCGGGCGCACCCGTACCGCACGTTCCTGCATTACAACAGTTGGTTTGACCTGAACAGTACCGCAGGTGAAAACTACGATGAAACTCAGGTTCTTGACCGTGTGCATGCCTTCGGAGAAGAACTGGTTCGCAAGCGTGGCGTTACCATGGACTCATTTCTTCTGGACGACGGCTGGGACGATACGAATTCGCTATGGGGCTTCAACTCAGGACTTCCTGACGGACTTACAAATATCCGCAAGGCGGCTGCGGACTATGGCTTTGGGATCGGTGTGTGGCTTTCTCCCTGGGGTGGTTACGGCGTAACAAAGGCGCAACGCACTGCTGCGGGAGAACGTGCCGGCCTGGAGACGGTAAATGGCGGATTTGCGCTCTCCGCACCGCGCTACTATGCGCTCTTCGAGAAAATCTGCCTGAAGATGATCTCAAAGTTTGGCGTGAACCAATTCAAGTTCGACGGCACGGGCAACGCCAGCGAGGTCTTTCCCGGCAGCATCTTCGACAGCGACTTTTCCGCAGCGATTCATCTCATCGAGAGGCTGCGCCAGCAAGACCCCAATATCTACATCAACGTGTCGACCGGCACATGGCCTTCGCCTTTCTGGTTGCGCTATTCTGACAACATCTGGCGCGGCGGAGACGACTACAAGTTCGACGGGGTGGGAAGTTCGCGCCAGAAATGGATTACCTATCGCGATGAACAAACCTATCGCAATATCGTCGTAGGCGGGCCGCTCTTTCCATTGAATTCGCTTATGTTGGACGGCATCGTCTACGCCGACCACGTGGAATATGCCACCCACCCAATTCCCCGTCTGGCTGCCAGCAATGCGGAGTTGGATTATGACTTGGTCGATGAGATTCATTCCTTTTTCGGCAGCGGCACGCAGTTACAGGAGTTATATGTAACTCCGTCGCTGCTTACAAAGCAAGACTGGGATATTCTAGCTGAGGCGGCGCGCTGGTCGCGCACCAATGCAACGGTTTTGAAAGATACGCATTGGATCGGAGGCGATCCGGAGAAGCTTGAGGTATATGGCTGGGCTTCGTGGACTCCGCAGAAAGGGATTGTAGTGTTGCGCAATCCCTCGGATCATATGCAGGAGTTTTCGCTCGAAGTGGGCCAGGCGTTTGAACTGCCTCTCCACGCGCCGCAGAATTACCGGGCTCGCAGCCCGTGGGCAGCCGATCAGGCGGCCGCTCCGCTAGACTTGCGTGCGAGCCATGCGCTGCGCTTTCACCTCAAACCATTTCAGGTACTCACACTTGAGGCTGTGCCAGTAAGCTGAGCCAGTCACTTAGTTTCACGAAGTTCCAATTATTCGCGAAGGGTACAAAATGACTGGGCCTCTCAAATTCTTACTCGGCTAGGAAACGATCCTTGCATTTTCGAGCGCCCGGATTACTTCTTTGGGAGACAGTCCGCTGCACTCCAAGAATAGCCGATTCCCGAGAGACAATCTGATGCCTACTCCATCTGAGTTAATGGCCATTGTTTTTCCTATTTCTTTCATCAGGCGGAGCTTCGCTGCCGGCAAGTCTACGTCAAGTAAAGCCTGTCCAGAGGTATGCCAGAACGCGCAATATACTTTTCGGGAACGCTCGAATATAAACGCCCGCCCCGCAGGATCTCCTCCCGCGAATTTATCAATCTGCGCATAGGGAACAAGTTCAAAGTCGCCGTTCTCGTTGACCAGCAAGATATGCTCCTGGTCCAGGTTTTTCAGAGATCGAATCTGCGTCTCCGTGAAACATCTCTTGAGGCGTGCATCTTCCCAACGTTTCAAGACCGCCATATTATCTGGTGTCCGCGGATGCTTCGCGAATTCTTCTAACTCACCATTTAAGGACAATGGACAATCCCAGGCAGCAGCTCGGCTCGCTACAAACTCAAGCATGTCTGGTTGGGTGCCCATGGTCTCTTTACTCGGCGCCCAATAACCTATCCAGCCGAAATTAATTCGCGTGAAATCCATCGCTACGCGCACGGCTTCTTCTGCGGGGAACTGACGTGTCGCGGATTTCATGACTTCGGGCTTGAAGACATTGAAGGTATTGCATCGACTCATCATGTGCCAACTAAAATGCGACCGCACAGCTCCTTCGGAAAAAAGAGGCACGGGGTCCAACTCTTTATAAACCAACCATTGTGCCCGGGAGGTTGTGTACCAGTACGGAGGAGGAACATCTTCGGCGCCGTCAAAAAAGACGAACTTGAATCCAGCGTCATGGTATAGCTTCTTCCAGCGCGCCGCAGATTCCTGCTGTATGTCAGTGGTCTGATTGAAGCGAATGAAAATGGGCCAGGTGTCCACATCGAGCAATCCTCCGCATAACCCGTCCTCATGGGCCGCCGCGTGAGTTCCGAGCGCTCCACGCTTACATCCCGTGAATTGGTAAGGCGCAGTAGTCGTGTAGGTCTCGTAGGAGATGATTTCGTTCTGAACTCTCAGTAGCCGCCGCTCATTATCGAGTGTGCAGCCACGGGGATTCTCCGCAACTGATATGGTGGCGGCCGTCTCGTCTATGGGTTCGGTAAGAGTAAAATATCGAGTTATGTTCAGGCGCGGATCCGGCTTGGGAGTGACATAGGCATCCTTCTTGTGAGACTTGTTGTAATGAATGTGAACCCCGGGAATCATGCCTGCCTGGCCAATCTTTCGCACAACCAGTCTTAGATCGTCCATACCTTGTGCGTAATCGCTGGTCCAAGGCAAGTGCCCGGCAGTTTTGGCAAAGGCCATGTAATAAATCTGCACGGTACGGAACCCGGCCTCCTGCGCGTAATCGATGTGCCGGTCAATGACGCCCGGTCCCCCCTTCACCACTTCATAGTAAGAGAACCTACATTCCTCGCTTCTTCGGCTATTGACGCCCCGGGGCAGGTTGAAGTCTTCCTCCACGGTTGCAATGCGGTCGAGCAATTCATTCGTACTCGTGACAATGAGGGCAGCTCCCACCCCGTTGGTTTTGACCTCGTCTACCGTACCTGCCTGGAGAATGTAGTAGTCCTCAAAAGGTTGGACGTCGATCTTGGCATAAGGGTCAGTGGCCAGCAGATTAACGGCAACATCCTTGTCCCACACTACGTTAAGCCAATCTCCAAAATTCTCTCGTTTTCGAATCGGCAGTTGAACGAAGAGTGTTTCGTCAACGGGCGTAGGGGTAACAGTATCTGCGTTTGTGAAAGGCTTAAACTTCAGTTCCTTCATCGTAAACCCGATGTAGGAGTCGGTTACCTTCACACTGATGAAGGCCTCAAGTCCCACCATCGGAAAAGATGCGATAAGCTGATCGCCTTCCCGGCGCACGGATTGAACAAGATAGTGCGTTAATTTAATTGGGTATATCAGTTGCAGGATTTCATCGTAAGGACGATATTCGGTAAGCGTAAACATCGGAACTTTCTTGCCCTGCATGAGACATTCCTGTCCTGTCGCCTTATGCACGAGGCTCCTGGCGATTCCGTCTGCACCCAGAATCAATCGGAGATCCCGGTTCTCGATAACAACTGCATTGTCAGCGTCAGTGGAGTTGGCCGGGATTGCGGGGTAATTACAGGGTGTTTCTTTTGCCGGAAGGTGCGAAGATATCGCAACGCCTGCAGCTACTCCACTCTTCAGGAATGAACGTCTATCCATACTTTCTCTCCTTTTGTTTCTATGCCAGGTAAGACCGGTAAAACGCAATGGTGCCAGAGTCATATGAAAGCGCGTGAAGGCCTCAGCCCAGTAAGGTGACCGAGACCCTCGCCTCAATCCGTGTGGTAATCACAGTATGCCGGCCATCCGTCCACAGACTTTGCAGCCTTAGCCGCCCTCAATACAGCCTCCGAAACCAGATCGGCGGCAAGGGCGCCTATCACTGAAACGCCAAGTTCCGCTTTTGTTTTATTGGTCGAGACAGCGAAGGTCGAATCCCCATCACCGGTGGTGTGGTAAGGGTTGATGGCTCTGCCCGCGCCGATACTGGCCATCATGGCAATCTTTGTCACAGCAGCTTTGTCGAGGTCGGCATTGGTGGCGACCACCACCAGAGTAGTGCTTCTAAACGGGGGATCATTAATCCACAAAGAGGATTGAAGCTTGTTTGAGGCTTGATTCTTTAAGGTTTCAACGATGTTCGCGAACCCCTTGCCATCGTGACGGCGTGCCCCGGCTACGATCTTTCCGGTGTGCCAATCCACGATGTCGCCCACGGAGTTGATCACCGCCAGGGCTCCGACTACAACCTCACCCAAACGCAGGCTGGACGAACCTATCCCCCCCTTCATGCCCTGGAATCCCTTCAACATCTTGCCGATTGTTGCGCCGGCGCCAACGCCCACATTGCCTTCTACAACAGGTCGAGTCGAAGCATCCAGACATGCCTGGTAGGCTGAGTTTGCGTCAGGGATAATTCTTGGATCACCAACGGAGTTGTCGCCGATCACAGATCCCACCACTATAGGCGTTAGGAAACCAGGAGGATCCCAATCAAAACCGACTTTGTGCTCTTGCAGAAAGCGCGACACACCTGCAACAGCGGGAAGGCCAAGAACACCACCACCGGTGAGCAGGATTCCGTGAATGGGATTGGGCGCACTTGGCGCTTGAATCGACACTCCCATGGTGGAACCTGGAATTGAGCCATCGTAATCAACACCGGCTGTTGCTTCATTATCGAAGAGAATCACGGTACAGCCGGTAGGACGGCGCTTGTCTGTAAAGTGTCCCACCCGGATACCCGGCACATCCGTAATGGTTCCCCCAGTGGAAGGGGTCCCATCTGTATGCGGTATCGAAATCGTCCTTGCCAAGGAGTTCGTAAACCCTAGACCGGCAACGCCCGCCAGGGCTCGTATGCACTCCCGCCGCTTCATCGGAAACATGGCTTATCCTCTTCTTTCTCGAGTCTTGTGTGTGATTTTGTTCCCAAATAGCCAGAAAGCGACCCAAACAGCTGATCACATCCAATCCGGAATCTCCATTCCTAGAAACAGATTCACGGGAAAAAATTATACGCTCGACGGCCCAAATTAAAAGACTGGACATCCCCAAATGAACTGGCATATCATATATCATTTAGTGGACGTAATACTATTTTTAGCCTTGGTGTAGCCAGGAGAACTAGTGATCAACATGCCCGAGGTGAGAAAATCCGCCCGCACGTCAAGTCGGCTGAAAGCCAATGGAAAGTCGTTGTCCGACCAGGCTTATGAACAGATCCGCAATGAGATTCTCAGCGGAGAACTATCAATAGGAGACGTCCTGTCGCGCAGACGGCTGGCTACCCGGCTTAATATGAGTTTCCTTCCCATCACCGAAGCCTTAAAGCGCCTGGAAACAGAAGAACTGGTCGAAAGCCGGCCGAGAATTGGAACGCGGGTCCGCATACCAAGCGAGCAAGACGTCCGCGACAGCAGGATCATCCGAGAGGCTCTGGAAGCGCAGGCCGCGCGATTATGCGCGCAGAACATTATAGAAGAGGAGAAAAAACAGCTCCGCATTAGCGCCCAGCATCTGGATGAATTGCATAAGGCGTGTTCCCTGGAGCCAGAGGACTCAAGATTCATGTTTTCAGTGCACACTTATCACATGCAATTTCATATGCGCATCGCACAGCTGGCTCGTTGCCCCGGCCTGCAGCGTGCCATTGATAAGGAACAGGTGCTCATCTTCAACTGGCTCTACGACACGGCTGCTAACATGCGGACCGAGCCGGAGGAATTCCACTCAACTTTAGCCGAAGCTATATGTAGTGGTGATCCGCTAGTCGCAGACACAGCCATGCGGGCACACATCCAGTATGGCGGAGACCAGGTGTTGGAGCGTCTCGCGAACTACAGCAATGGAAATAGCTGGAGGCTGAAGAGCATCAATCCTAAGAAAAACATTAGCAATAATTAAGCAACCGAATGGTAATGCTGTTTAGTAAGCAGTGGTTGTATACAGAATGTCGACGGGGCGCCCTCAAGACCAAAACAGTTTAACCGAGGTCAGGTTTTTTACGAGGAAGATAGCCGAGGGCAAATCAATCCACGGACAGGAGAGGCAACGGAATGGATAAAATTTCCATCTGAATTTAGTGTTGACAGAGGCGTCCCCTGTATACTGATATATCAGACAAGAATTGCAGGTGAATACTATGAGAACGATCATCATGATTGGCTCAGCTTTGGCCCTTTTTGTATCGGCATTCTCGACGGCTTCTCCACCTCCGGCGAAAACTGACGCAATTCGCGCTCGAACTCCGAACCAGGATCCAGCCCTTTCATGTTGGTGGCGCTTGGGAGGAAGCCTATGTTGACCAGAGCTTCAGTTCCTCGAACACGGCGATAATCGTTATCGATATGTGGGATAAGCATTGGTGTAAGAGGCGCTACTTTAACCGGTGAGATTGCCCGGAAGATGGAACCGCTGTTGCAAAAAGGCGCGCGCTTCCGGGATTCTCGTTATTGATGCACCTTCCGATACCATGAATTTTTATGCCAACTCGCCCGCCCGGCGGCTAGCCGAAGACGCTCCCACATTTTATGCCGCCAAAGGAATTGGCGATACCCAACCCTCCGTTGCCCATCCATGACAGCGACGGTGGTTGTGACACGCCGGGAGACGCAGTTCACATCGCCTGGAGCCGGGAAACTCCACTCCTTACTGTCGCACCCGGCGATGTGGTCTCCGACCGTGGTTCGGAGATCTACAACGTACTCCGCCAACACCATATCGACGCGGTATTTATCATGGGCGTTCATACCAACATGTGCATCCTCAATCGGCAGTTTGGCATTCGCCAGTTGTCTAGATGGGGTATACGCTGTGTGCTTGTGCGCGACCTGACGGATGCGATGTATAACCCCGCATCTGCACCGCATGTTTCTCATGCGGCCGGTACGGAAATGGTTATTGAATATATAGAACAGTATTGGGCGCCAACCGCAACCAGTGCTCAGATGCTTGCGGCACTATCCCAGGGGCGGCGAAAAGTCCGCGACCGGCTCGATAAGCATCGAGAGGATGCACGATAACATCCGAACCGTTCGATTGAGGCGATTGGAGAAAGAGCAGACCGCGCAGAGGGCATTTATTAAACGAAGGGGTGTTTGAGAAACTACTTCGAATTGAATCAAAACATGGCCACTCGGCTCTGGCAAAGGCCCTGCCGGGTGCATCCGGTTCTTTGGCTCTGAAACGAATGCAGCAAAAGATCGCAACAGCGGCAACCGGCGGCACACTGTCGTTGCCAGGAAGCAAGATGGAGATTCCAGTCCTGACAAATGCAAAGGCCACACACATCTGCCTGGCGAGAATCATGACGGGAGCAAGACGAAATGACACTGAATCGCAGGGACTTTATAGGCGCAATCACTTGGGCGGCAGGAGGTCCGCTCCCATTTGAGATCGAAGGCCCGGAATATCTGGCGGCAAACTACACTTACCAGCTGCGGCAGCAGCGTTATCTCATCCACCTGGTCAATTACAACGCAATGAACGCTCTGCTCCTTAAGGATTTGGAGGTCAAGGTCGAGTTACCGGATGGCAAGAAGGTGGCGCAGATAACGCAGTATGGTCCAGACTCAGAGAATGCGCACGCGCTCAGATTCAACTACGACGGCGCGCGTACCCGGTTTACGGTACCGAAAATGGCGAGTTATACGCTGATTGCCGTTCAATTGTAAGGGTAAAAAGAGAGCACCCGGCGTTATTTGAAACCGAATGTGCAGATCAAATAGAAACAGAAAACGTGCTGTCGCCCCTGATAAAGAATCCTTCGACTTCTGTTCCCCCATAAGGGTGGGAACTGGCAAATGGGATGGGAAAAGGTCCGGTAAAGGTCAATCAGTGGCCCGTTAATGAGGCTTTTTTCTTATGGGAAAAAGAGATAGAGCTTTGAGATTCGTTCATTTTCTCCAAGATACACCGTGCCTCGATCATCCGAGACGATATCTCCAATCACATATGCCTGCCAGGCAAAATAGGGGCGGCGATTGACGTCGATAAAACCCAGCAGATCATAGGAACCTGTCTGTGGATCGTATGAGAACATTCGAGCCATTTCCGATGCGTCGCCGCCGGCGCCATAGAGCTTTCCACCAGGGCCCCAGGCCAAGCCTGTAATTCGATATTGATTAAGTGGCTTACCCAAATTCTGGACTTTAAGCTTTTCGGAATCGAGCCGAAATAGGTAACCATCGGAAGTGCCCCCGTAGATAAATCCAGGCGGACCAGGCAAGAAGGCATCTACCCGGGTATAGGGTTCGCGTCCGGGTACCGCCGGCGCGTGAATGGAGAGTTTTTGAACAGTTTGCGTCTTCGTGACGAATTCAAAAAAATATCCGTCTTCACCCGAAGCGAATACATTGCCCTCTTCGTCGACTGCGAGCATTCTGGAGATCATCTTTTCGTGCTCGAATTTCTCCCCGGCAGGAGGCGCTGTCGCAATTATCCCAAGATCATCGAATTTCAGCGTGAGGATTGAATAGCTGAACAAATGTGCATTTGGAGATGTGAGACCGTAGATCTTGTTTGCTTTGCGGTCGATAGTCAAGGCAAAGATGCTTTCACCTTGGATGGGGGCGCCGAGATCTGTAACTGGCAGAGGCTTGTCGATTTCGATAGTTTGACGGTCGAATCGGCCAGGCGTGTATTTCAGCAGGCGCCCTCCGGGAGCCGTGCCAATAAATACACTTCCGTCTTCGGAGACGACTAGGGCATGGGTTACAGATATAGTTCCGGGGATAACTCCGATGGGAAAAACATAGCCGTGCTGAGGGTTCAACACAAACAGATGCGAACGAGTGCCGCTGGTTGCTCCGTAAACATCCCCATTGGGAGCCACCGACAACGAAGTGATGCCAGACTCGCCATCAGGAATAAGATCAACGGGACTATAGCCAAGATCGCGTAAATCGATCCTGGTCTGGGGAACGACAACGCTATCATAGCGAGAATCTCTCTGCGCTAAGATGGACGAGGTGAGAAGCGCACTTATAACGATAGACGAGCAGAGATTACTCATGATCTTTATCCGCCTTTGGGTGGTAAATAAAGAGGGCCAGCCGGAAGGGCGTATCACCAATCTTTCCGGCGCTTCCGCTTCCATCCGCCGAACCTTCCCTGGCTTCAATCGCGCCGACAAAATAAATGGTTCCATCGGGTCCCGTGTCCGCAGAGTTGGTACCCAGGACGAGCCGGCCGTCGGGTAAGTGCATCTCGCCCAGGTCTTCGATCTTGCCGCTGCGAAGATCGTAGGTTACCAGATGCGAGGCTTGAGCTATGGCGTCCTTTCCGCTATAGTCGAATTCCCTCGCAGAGGCCGCGTAGTAAAGTTTGCGGTCTTGTCCGAGTGTGAGGCTGAGAGTCGCGTAGGGAACGTCGCGGCGGCCTGCGAGCTCAGGAATCGCCATCTGCCCGAGACGCTTTACGGCGTCCTCAGGCTTGGCGGATGGATCGAAGGAGAAGAGAGCACTTTCACTTTCGTCGACTCCATAGAACTTCTTTGCCGCCTCGTCCCAAACCACAACGCGCCACGCCGTCTCGGACTTTCCGTAGTCGCGCCCCAAGGATATGCCCTTCTGGCGAATGGGCAATTGCGCATTCAACTCTTGTATGGTGTCTGTACGCGGCGAGTACATGAAGATTCGCCCCTCGCGGAAGCTTCCATATACATTGCCTTGATCATCGACGCCGAGCGTACGGCAGATTGATTCCCAATTGTTGACTCTTCCCTTGTCCACCTTGGCGCCGGTTGCAACATCGTAGTAAACAAAGTGAGCGCGCGGATGCGTCAGCCCATAGATGCGATTGAACTTGGGATCGTAAGCCCCGGTGTTCACGCCTTCGAAGCGTGGCGCCTATCCCGAAATCCTGCACCTGGCCGCTGCGCGGATCATAGGCCATGTAGTGGGCTCCCGGATAGCCTTCCGGCGTGGCGAATCGAGAGTAGTCGAACCACCATCCTCCGTGAGTGGCAAAATAGATGCGTCCATCCTTGCCCTCTCCAAACCTGGTGTGGATCTTCGACTGTGGCCCTATGTTTAGTCCCTGCTCTCCCGTAAGCGTGTTCAAATCGCCAACGTCGATCATCTTGTCCTTCTTTGAGTCATAGTAGACAAGATGTCCGCTGCAGCCGTGGCAGGCAAGACCGGCATAAACCTTTCCGTCGGACGCCGCAAACAGAGCAGACCAGTTGCCGTCCATCTCGGCCAGACCCGGAAAGACACGGTACTCTACCGTCACAGTGGGGCCCGCAAAACAGTTTTGGAAGGCAAAGCCAAGCAGAGTGGCTGCGAGGAGAGTTCCAACCCAACCCATTCGATTACGATATTTTCCGGGTAAAACGTAAGCCCTGTTGTCTTCCATTTCGATGTAACCTCCGTTCCATGTACTACTGTGGTTCTGGTCTTTCGGAACTATATTGATGTTTCTTAATCGGAAGTCCTGTTTTTCGGTTTAGGCCGCCATCACATCCGGCAAGCAGTTGATGCAGGCTTGATGGGCGTCAACGTCCTCAGGCCGGAATCTCCAATTTCAGACTCCATGCATATTCACACGGTCTATTACCGGCTTGCTGCAGGTTCTCTGGCAAAGTGATGATCGTCCCTTGCGCCGAATCGAATTTCCACGGCAGCGCTGAGTGCGAGCCTAATAGAGTCACCCTCGAGCCAGCTTTCGGCCGCACCGCTTTCATTACAATCTGAGTTCCAGGCCATTCAGTCAAAATCGCGTAGACGAATCGCCGGTCCTTCGATTGCGTATAGCGGACCGTTTCGCCTTCCGCCCAGAGCTTGCCCTCGCGCGGTCGAGTGGCATAGATTGCTTCGCCGTTCACCTTCAACCACGTTCCGGCGCCTTTCATCTGCCGGATTGCCTCGGGGTGGAATTCGCCGTGAGCGTTGGGGCCTATACCGATCTGCAGGCCGCCGCCCTTGGCAACACTGTCCGCCAGATTGTGCACGATCCATTGAGTACCTTTGTACAGCGCGGCATCCGGCTCATACGAGAAGTCGGTACCTAGCGGATAAATGATCAACCACGGCTTATCAGACGCCTCCTTAGTCTCGGGAACGACGCGCTCGGGCGTGTAGTAGTCGCCGTAATTGCCTATTCCCCGGTTGCGCAACATTACATCGGGCTGAAGTTCGCGCATCTTCAGCACCGTCTTGCGCAACTCGGGCCAGACGCGCGGTCCCAGCCACATGTCCAGGCACATCATGTCGATCTTTCCATAGTTAGTCAGCAACTCAACCAGTTGTGCACGATGCCTCTCCATCATGCGCTTTACTTCGGCATCGGTAGGATCGGCAACTATCACGGCATGATTGCCTAATCGATTCCGCGTCATTCGCACATCGGCCTGAGTCACCCATTGGGCTGCGGAGGGGATCTGAAGCGGATGTGTCACATAGGGACGGAAGTCCGCATCATACCAATCCGGGTGCGAGAAATAGAGGTCGATCCTGATATCGCGCTTGTGCGCAGCGTCGCAGAGTTCTTTTACAATATCCCGGCGGAAAGGAGTCTCCATGATGGAGTATGCGAGGTCGCACGATTCAATCCTCGGGCCTCCGGCGGCTATCCAGTTGGCACGGCTCTTCACCCTTGTTTTGGTGTCGAACATGGAAAAGCCTTCGTGATGCTTGGTGGTGAATGCGAACATGTTCATGCCGCTTTGCTTGAAAATGTCCATCCATGCGTCCGCATCAAAGCCTGCTGGATTCCAGGTCTTATAGAGATTGTTGTAGGCCTGGCGGTCTTCAAGAGACATGGGTAGTAACTGCCAAGACTCGGGGCCTCGATGCCATATCGCGTAGATGCCCCAATGAATCCGGACTCCGAACTTCATATCCTGGAAGGCTTCGTAAGCGCTCGCCGAAGCCGAATGATACTCGGCGATGGGCGGGTTCTCTATATAAGGATCGTCTTTCAACAGCCAGGCCGGAAATCCATGGGACTGCTCCCATGCCTGCGCTGGTCCGGGGTAGATGGAGGCGGCTGCCAAAGCCGCGGCCGACGAAAGAAACTCTCTACGATTCATAGATTCACTCCTCGTAAATCAGCATTCATCCGAATTGATTGAGATTGAATCGGAAGCGACTGGCTACAAAGTGGCCTTGGTAGCTCCGGTCGAGATACCCCCATCAACAAGGAGTGTTTGGCCAGTTACGTAGCGACTGGATTCGGAGGCGAGAAAAACGACCGCTCCGTCAAGATCGTCTGGCCGCCCGGGTCGCTTCAGGGGTATGCGATCTGTAAGGTACTCTACCCACGCCTCATTCTTGTACATGACTTCATTCTGCCGGGTGCGAAACCAGCCAGGAGCGAGGCAATTCACAGTGATCCCATGTTGTCCCCAGTCGTCGGCCAGGCTCATGGTAAGTTGCCTGATTCCGCCGCGACTGGCGCCGTAAGGTCCCAGGCCAGCGTACCCGGCGACACTGGTAACGGATCCAATGTTAATGATGCGCCCATAGCCGCGCTGGATCATGCCGCGTGCGACTGCTTGCGCCATAAAAAAAGAACCGCGCAGGTTGGTGTCGAGCACCGTGTTCCAATCATCCCAGGTCACTTCCAAGGCGGGTTTGCGAATATTGCAGCCTGCATTATTGACCAGGATCTCAATATGACCGAAGTGCTCTTCGATGGCAGCAACAGCATTCTGGATACTGTAATAGTCACGAACATCGAGGATGACAGGGAAGCATTGTCGTCCCAACGCGCGAATCTCATCGGCAAATGTCGATAGCGATTGTTTGTCGCGGCTCGTCATGGCAATATCCGCACCTGCGCGAGCCAGAGCACGGGCGAAGTACTGCCCAAGCCCCCGACTCGTTCCGGTGACGAGTGCCACTTTCCCGGATAAATCAAACAAAGCGTCATTCATGAATGTGTCCTCTTATGGTTGAAGTACGACCTTCAACAGTCCAGATTCATGCGCATAGAGACGGCGGAACCACTCTGCTCCTTCTTCGAGCGGAGCCACGGCGGAGAGAACTGGCTTGACGCGGATTGCCCCCCGCGCGATGAGCGAAATGCAAGCAGGATACTCGCCGGAGGACGCACACGATCCCTGCAAATGAATCTGGCGCGTCACGATGGATTGGAGACCGATTTCAATTTTTGGGGCAATATTGCCCACAAGCGTGACCGCACCCCCTTTGCGCACGGCCTCAATCGCAAGGTTTACCGTAGACGAGATGCCGACACACTCCAACGCGACATCCGCACCCCTGCCCAAGGTAAGTTTCTGAATTTCAGGTATGGGGTTAGTCCTGCCGGAGTTGAACGTGCCGGTAGCGCCCAGGTTGCGCGCAAGTTCGAGCCGAATATCATCTATATCGAAAACAAAGATCCTGCCAGCACCTGCCAGCAATGCAGCCTGCAGCGTGAGCAGGCCAATCATGCCGGCTCCGACAACTACGACTGTATCGTCCAGGCCAATTGGGGTAAGAGACATGGCGTGAACCGCGACCGAGACAGCTTCAATGAGGGACGCGTACTCGAACGGCATGTCGTCTGGCAGCCTATACGCGATGCGGGCGGGAACGGTCACGTACTCGGCAAACGCTCCCATGCGGCGGAAGTCGGGCGTAGAGACTCCGATGACTTCCCGGTCATCGCACAGGTTGACCATGCCCCGGCGACAATAGAAGCACTTACCACAGAAGACTGTGGAATCGAACGTAATGTGGTCGCCGGGCTGAAAATCAGTCACCTTACCGCCGACAGCCTCAACAATTCCCGCAGCTTCATGCCCCATGACAATGGGCGGGAGACGCCGCCCCGTGCTTCCATCGTATCCATGAACGTCGCTTCCGCAGATTCCACACGCCTGAACACGAATGAGGAGGCCATCCTCACCAGGTTGCGGTTTTTCCATATCGACGTATTCAAGTCTTTTGTATTCAGAGAGAACGAGCGCCTTCATGGATTCTCCTTGGAGGTCAGGCTGCAGCCCAAAACTAAGGAACTGGGCTTACCACCGGCCAAATTTCGAAGCAGAACCACAATTCCCGTTGACAAAGCCATATATATGATATATCAGAAGTCGATACCCAGCAATAAATCACGCGATGTTCGCCATATGAAATCCCGGATGCAAGCACTATTCGCGAAAGAAAGAAGGAAGTGGTGGATGCTGAGTCTCGCATTCCTCGCGACGGTGATCAACTATCTCAACCGCCAGACCCTGTCGGTGATGGCGCCTGTGCTGCTCCAGCAATTTCGCATTACGGCAACGAGTTACTCTCACATCGTTTTCGCCTTCATGCTCGCCTATACGTTCATGAATGGCGTCTCGGGCAGGTTGCTGGATCGTCTGGGAACAAGAATAGGCTATGGTTTGACGGTTGCGTTCTGGTCAGGAGCTGAGCTTTTGAACGCTCTAACTGCAGGCGCCCTCAGCCTTGGCATTTTTCAGTTTCTTCTGGGCATTGGGGAGGCTGGTAATTATCCCGCTGGCGTAAGGTTGATCACGGAATGGTTTCCTGCCGAGGAGCGTTCTCATGCGTCGGGTATCTTTAACAGCGGCGCATCCATCGGGGCAATTCTCGCGCCGCCACTGCTGGCATGGATTATGCTCGCGAGTGGATGGAGAACCGCATTTGTAGTGGTCGGTCTGCTGGGATTTCTGTGGCTGGGCGTGTGGCTTATAGTTTACCGGGAACCACGTGCAGCCAGTGCGAGGGATCAAGCGGATCATCTTCCTCTGAAGACGCTGTTGCAGTCAAGGTTCCTTTGGCAGTTCACTCTGTCGAAGGTATTTAGCGATCCGGTTTGGTATTTTTACGTCTTCTGGTTCCCGCAATATCTCAAAGTTGGCCAGTCATTTTCGCTGCGCGAGATAGGCGAAACGGCCTGGATACCTTTCTTTACGGCCACTGTCGGGAATCTTGCTGCAGGCGCTGTATTCAGCGGACTGTCGCGTGCGGGAGCTGGGGCAGCAACAGCACGACGGATCGCAATCCTTATCTTTTCGACGCTAATGGTGTCTGCGGTTTTCGTTAAAGACAAAGATAATGCTGCACTATGCATTGCCCTTATTTCAATTGCGACCTTCGGGTATTCCGGCGCATTGGCAAACCTGCTTGCGGTTCCGGGAGATGCATTTCCGAAGGGTGCGGTGGCATCCATCTGGGGGTTTGCCAGCATGGGGTCTGGTGTTGGTGGAATGATCTTCAGCCTGGTGACCGGGTGGCTTGTCGAACACTACTCGTTCCGGCCGGTTTTTGTACTTTTCGGAGTGATTCCATTGGTAGCCGCATGGCTGGTCTGGACGTTGCCACGAAAAGCTGAGTCTGTGGACTTGCTGCCACCCCTGTGCTAAAGTAGCGCGAAGTGCAGTCCCGAGTTGTACCCTCTCTATGCAAGCGGGGAACTGTGCGTATCTTCAGGGTTGAATTCCATGACACGGGCATGGGGATGGCCGGAAGATGTGGGTTCACATCCATAGGATTTCGTTTCAGGTAAGATGGGAAAGAACTTCAACCTGACATCATTTTTCGTGAAAACTGGCACCTACTCGATGATGCCCTTCTGGAAGCAACGCAAGAAACTCCTTATATGGATATCACTTCGCATTCTGTCGACCGCGAATCGGGCAAGACGGATTTTCTCTCACGAAATGCCTTCTTGCCCGATGTATATAGATTTTTCTCTTGCATATTGACATACTGATATATCATACTGTAAGAGTCTCAAATTAGAAGTTTCACAAACTAAGGCCCCACTTGTATGCATTGCCGGTATGGGCGCGGTCTAATCGAGGATGAAAAATCACGATGGAACTGGCAGGCAAGGTATGTCTGGTTACCGGGGGAACAAGTGGAATTGGCGAAAAGACGGCTCTCGCCTTCGCCGCACGCGGAGCTAACGTTGCGATCGCAGGACGAAGCTCACGAAACGATGCACTGGAAAAGCTAAAAGCGGGTGCCGCGACGCATGGTGCTGAGGCGCTTTTCATTCGGGCTGACGTAGGCAGTGCTAAAGATTGTGTCAGTACAGTTGCCAAAACGCATGCCCTTTGGGGACGCATCGACGTTCTAGTACACGCCGCAGGCGGACCGGTTCCTGGTGGATTTTTCGAAATTACTGAAGATAAATGGAGTAAGGCCTTCGATGTTCACGTGCACGCTGTGCTGCGACTAGCTCGCGCTGCGGTACCCCACATGATTGAGCAAGGGGAAGGCGCAATCATTCTCATCGGCTCGGCAGCGGGGCACCGCGGCTGTCCTGGCGCAATGGCATATGGCGTGGTAAAGGGAGCTTTACCGCAATTTGCACGCGACCTTGCGCGCGAACTTGCAGACTACAATATCCGCGTCAATTGCGTCTCTCCGGGAGTCGTTCGCACCCCGTTCCATGATGCCCTCACGCCAGAACAGATCGAGAACAATCTTAGGAATCGGATACCACTCCATCGCGAAGGCAAACCGGAACAGGTAGCCAGCGCAATTCTGGAGCTGGTGGAAAATGACTTCATCACCGGAGAGGACCTGGTCATCGATGGCGGTATGACCATGCGAATGGTCTAGAGAGTTTCAAAATTATCTGCCGGGCATCATCGGGAAAACGGCGAAACAGTCTTTGTCAGCAAAGCAAAATTGGATTCGGCTTGCTGGGTGAATTTTATACCTGAACGAATTGAGGGTACGAGGATATCTAATTCAATGAAAAAATACTTCACTTTACTCTTCCTGCTTGGTATCGCGGTCGCGGTGTGCCCTGTTGCCAGGGCGCAGCAGAAAAAAATCTATCCTGACCGCTGGGTTTACATCAGCCGCAGCTTCAAGTCCGACAAGGATGTTGAAGATGTGCGCGAAATCGCCCGCACCGCGGCGGAGCATGGGCTCACCGGAATTGTCCTGAATGGAATCGACGGCATCAGCCTGGGCTCGCCGGAGTATCTGGCGCGCCTCACCCAAGTAAAAGAAATTGCCGATGCCAACCACCTGGAGATCATTCCCACGGGGTTTGGTACCGGTTACGGTGGAGCTGTCCTGGACTATGACAAGAATCTTGCCGAAGGCCTGCTGGTAAAGGACGCCCTGTTCGTCACCAAGGGGAAAACTGCGCAGTTTGTCGCGGACTCGCCTGCAAAACTGGTGAACGGCGGCTTCGAAAGGTACCAGGGCAACCGGTTTAGCGGCTTCACCCTGCAGGATGAGCCGGGAAAGAAGACCTTTGTCGATACCACGACCTCTCACTCCGGCAAAGCTTCGCTGCGCATCGAAAATTTTGCCAATAAAAGGGCTGAGAAGCCGGCGGACACGGGCGCGGCCCCACCGGATGTTGCAGGATTGAAAGATCCGTCGCCCGTGGGCGTGGCGCGAGTGGCTCAGGAGATTCGCGTCAAGCCGAACCGCTGCTATCGCGTCAGTGCCTGGGTAAAGACCGAAGATGCCGATCCGGTAACTCTGTTCAGCATCAAATCGTTTACACCCGACGGGCGCGACCTCAGTCCATTTGAGCCGCCCTCGCCCTCGCCCACCTCCGGCTGGAGAAAGGTGACCACGGCGTTCAACAGTTGGTATGCCGACCGCATCGAATTGACCTTTGGAGTATTCGAGGGGGTAAAGGGCAAGGTCTGGGTGGACGATGTGGAAGTGGAAGAGGTGGGTCTGATGAACGTGATCCGCCGCGACGGCGCGCCGCTGACTGTTCGCGACGAGAAGACTGGAACGATATACCAGGAAGGTAGGGATTACGCACCGGTCAGCGACCCCAATCTCGATTTTTATTGGACCCATGCTATGCCGGCGATTCAACTGCTGCCCGGCGGGCGTATTCATGACGGATCACGGCTGCGCGTCAGCTACTATCACAGCGTCACCCTCTATAATGACCAGATCCCCATCTGCCCATCGACGGCCAAATTACGCGAGTTCTGGAAGCAGCAGTTTCCGCTGATCGAGAAGTACTTGGCGCCAAAACGCTATTTCCTCGGTATTGACGAAGAGGCGCGCGTCTAATCGCGATATCTCCTGCCTGCGTCGGAAGAAGGCTGCGGCAGCGATACTCGGCGACACGACACAGTGGCTTTACGACCTGATTCATGCCGTCAATCCCAAGGCTCAGGTGCTGGTCTGGTCGGATATGTATGACCCCAGTCACAACTCGGTGAGGCGGTACTTCCAAGTGGACGGTTCACTGGAGGATACATGGAAGTACCTGCCTAAAGACATGGGGATCATGTGCTGGTATTTCGAGCATCGGCAGAAATCCCTCGATTTCTTTTCCAGCCGGGGCTTCAAGACCTTTGCGGCAGCATACTATGACGCCGGCACGCTGGAAGAAACCAGGAAGAATGCCACAGGTTGGCTTGAAGCCCTCGACGCTTCGCCGGGTGCAACAGGAATCATGTATACCACCTGGGATAACAAGTACAAACTGCTGGCGCCGTTTGGGGATATGGTCTCAAAGCGTCCTTAAGCGATCCAGGCAAATTACCTTCCTGCAAAGGAATCGATGGCAGCCAAGGAATTGAGGCACCTGGCGTAATTCACTACAAAGGAGTTTGGGAACAATGAAAAAATCTCTCAGTTTACTCGTTCTGCTGGGTATCGCTATTGCGGCGTGCTCTGTTGCCGGAGCGCAGCAGAAGACGATCTATCCCGACCGCTGGCTTTATCTCAATACCCCCCTCAAGTCCGACCAGGACGTCGAGGTCATGCGCGACCTGATCGTTACTGCTGCGAATCACGGGCTCAACGGCATCGTTCTGCCTAATATGGACCGCCTGAGCCTGGCTTCTCCTGAGCAACCTGGCGCGCCTTCTCAAGGTGAAAGAGATTGCCGATGCGAACCACATGGAGATCATTCCTGAAGGATTCGGCATCAAGTACGGCGGGGCTCCTTTGGATATCGATAAGAATCTCGCCGAAGGACTGCTGGTCAAGGATGCCCTTTTTGTCGCCAAGGGCGGAACTGCGCAGTTTGCCGCTGATTCGCCGGTGAAACTGGTCAACGCTGGCTTTGAGCATTTCGATGGCAACCGGCTCAGAGGCTTTACCACGCAGGATGAGCCGGGGAAACTGACCTTCGTCGATACCGCAGTCTCTCACTCCGGCAAGGCTTCGCTGCGTATCGAAAACTTTGGCGACAGGAAAGTGGCAAAGCCGGCAGTCGAGGTCACGCCTCTGGATGCTTCCGGACGCAGAGATCCGGCGTTGGATGGGGTGGCGCAAGTATCCCAGGAGATTCGCGTCAAGCCATACCGCTGTTACCGCGTAAGCGCGTGGGTAAAGACTGAAGATGTTGAGCCGGCCACGCTGTTCAGCATCAAGGCGTTTACGCCGGACGATCGCGACCTCGCCCTTTACGAGGCGGCGGCACCGTCGCCCACCTCCGGCTGGAGAAAAGTGACCACGGCGTTCAACAGTTGGTATGCGGACCGGATCGATTTGTCCTTCGGCGTATATAAGGGTGTCAAAGGCAAGGTCTGGGTGGATGATGTGGACGTCGAAGAGGTGGGCCTGATGAATGTGATTCGTCGCGATGGTGCGCCTCTGACCGTTCGCGATGAGAAGACCGGAATGAAATATGAAGAAGGCCGTGACTTTTCGAGGGTGAGTGACCCGAAACTCGATTTTCGCTGGTCTCACTCCATGCCGTCGATTCATCTGCTGCCAGGCGGCCGCATCCATGACGGCGATCGGCTGCGAGTTAGTTACTATCATGGCACCACGATCTACGCCGAAGACGACCCGGAGATTCCTCTGTGCCCCTCGGCAGCCAAGGTCCGTGAGATATGGAAGCAGCAGTTTCCGCTGATTGAAAAGTACCTGGCCCCGAAGCGTTATTACATCGACATTGGAGACGAGCAGCGCGCCTTTAACCGCGATGAATCCTGCAAGCACAAAAAGAAAGATGCTTCGGCTCTTGTTGGCGATACGACGCAATGGCTCTACGACCAGATACATGCCGTCAATCCCAAGGCCCAGGTGCTGGTCTGGTCGGATATGTTCGACCCCAATCACAACGCGTTGAGTAAGTACTTTCTGGTGGACGGCTCACTGGAGAATACGTGGAAGTACCTCCCCAGCGACATGAGGATTGTGTGCTGGTATTTCGAAAAGCGGCGGCAATCCCTAGACTTCTTTTCCAGCCACGGGTTTAAGACGATCGCGTCAGCGTATTTCGACACCAAAGATCTGAAGAACCCCGAAGGTTGGCTGGAAGCTCTCGACACAACGCCCGGCGCAACAGGGATTACGTACACCACCTGGTCGAACGACTTCAAGCTGCTGGCGCCGTTTGGGGATCTGGTCTCAAAGCGCCCATGAGCGATTTACCGCAACTCGTGTCTTAGTCGGAAGAAGGCTGCATTTCGTCTAACGCTGGCGCGGCCGGTTCCTTGGCTCGGAAACGAGAACAGAAGATGACAGCAGCGGAACCGGCAAAGCATTGTCGTCGCTGGGAAATCAAGAAAATCCGACGTAACACCAAAAAGAGGAGTCATGATACCAGCCACATCTCAAACCGCACCATCACGTTCAACTCAAGTCCGAAATGCAGTATTAGGGAGTTTTCTCATGAAACCGATATATGCAACGGGGATACAGCTAATGCTGGCAGGCTTGACGATTGTTCTGATGTCCCAGGCTGAGTCCGCCAAACCCCCATCGGCACAAGTGTCCGTGATCCACTGCACCGACATCTATTTTCCGCCGATGGATGCGGACGATTATTTCGATTTGGCGGCGCTTTACGCCATCCAGGAAATCAATCTCAAGGCGATCATCCTCGATCAAGGAAAAATGCAGCAATCCCAACCGGGCGCCATACCGGTTTCTCAGATGAACAACGTCACCGGGCGTGCCGTGCCTTATGCAATCGGACTTGCCGAGAATCTCAGAAACACTAGCGACAAGGGCATGGACCAGCCCCAGGAATACCAGGGCGGGATCAAGCTGATCCTGGACACTCTCCGACAGGCTGACCGCCCGGTAATCATTGATGCAGTCGGTAGTCTTCGCGACGTCGCCGCAGCCTTTAATCGCGAGCCGGAGTTGTTCCGGAAAAAGGTCAGCAGGCTTTATATATTCATCGGCGATGCTGACGAAAATGCCTCAATCAAATATCAGGAATACAACGTAGCACTCGATCCCAACGCCTACAAAGCCATCATGCGCTCCGGGCTGCCAATCTACTGGATTCCCTGCTTCGACGGTGGTAACGGAAAGAACAACGGCCATGCATCATACTGGACTTCTCGGTACTCCGATCTCTTGAAATATGCCTCCGATCCCACGCTGCAATACTTTATCCACGCCTACCGCAAGACGGCGGCACCGGATCAAGCAGCGTTCGTCAAGCAAACTCCTGACGAAGCCGCGAAAAAGCAACTGCTGGAGATCACGAAAGATTTGTGGGGGGTAGCGGTCTTCACCAGTTTCGTCGAACGCAAATTCATTCTAGATGGGGAACACTACCGGACTGTGCCCTCCAGTGCCACCGGCAAGGCGCGGCCAATCTTTGGGTTCACGGAAAAACTGGTCACCATTCGTGACGATACGTCGATTGTTTATGGGGCAGCCCCTGACGCGAAAAAAATCAAATGCTTCACCATCCTAGACCGTACCCACTATGCCAAAGCCATGACTGACGCTTCGGCGGAACTGATGAGCCGACTGGGGAAATGAGACTTCATAGCAGCATTTGTGGATGCGGAGGGCCGTGGAAGCAACAGCTAGATGCGCCAGGCAGGCGAAATCAATCTGGACGAAGGAGTGGAATTGAGGACGGTGCGTTTGAGAATCGTTTCGAAATGGGCAACTCGTGGCTTTTGGGTTTCGGCAAAGGGCCGGCCTGGCGCATCCGGTTTTTTGGCTCTGGAACGAATGCAGAGATAGACTGCAGCAACGGTAACTGTCGGTAAACTGTCGTCGCCGGGAAAGCAAAATGGAGATTATCGCGTGCCATCCGGCTTTTCCCTTGAAGCCAGCACGTCAATCTTGCAATTTGCGCCAACGGCGATACTATTTGCGGAAATTTGATTCCAAAATGGAGATTCCAGAGAAAAGGAGATTTCACACGTGAACTACAAGATCGCAGAATGTTGCTCGTTATTGAAGTTGCCGATGAAAGTTCTCGCCCTCTCAATATTGCTGGGCATCGTTGCATACGGCCAGTCGCAGGAGAAACAAGCTGCCCCCATCTCGCCCTCGACACCCAACCTGAAGGCAATCAGCGGCCCCTTTACGAACCAGGAACTGCGGGAATTCACCGCACTCAATCCAATCGATACTCATACGCATGTCTTTCGGAGCGATCCAGCCCTGAATGCCATGCTCAACAAACTGAATCTCCACATTATCGACATTCTCGTTGTCGACGACCTGGCACATATTCCGATGCCTAAAGATTTATCGGCAGAGAGTGAAGCTGCATGGAAATTTGTACACGGCAGCCATGGCCGTGGGGTCTTATGCACTTCGTTCGATCCCTTCAAACTTAGTGAGCGCGATTTCTCCGCGAACACAAATCGCTGGCTCAATCAGCAGTTCAGTCGGGGGGCCATTGCCGTAAAGCTATGGAAAAATGTCGGTATGGAAATCAAGGACGCCGACGGCAGTTACATCCTGCCTGACAACCCTGTGTTTGAACCGATCTATAAGGACATCGCCGCCCACCGCAAGACCCTCATCGCCCACGTTGCCGATCCAGATTCGTCATGGGCCCCGCCGAATCCCGATTCGCCAGACTACCGCTACTTTATTGACTCTCCGGAATGGTACATGTATAGCAAGCCGCACGCGATATCCAAGGAAAAAATTCTTCAGGCGCGGGATCATATCCTTGAGCAGAATCCGGATCTGCGCGTCGTGGGAGCGCATTTAGGCAGCTTGGAGGTCGATTTCAACCAACTGGCGCGGACTTTTGATCGTTACCCGAACTTCGCAGTGGATACATCTGCCCGCATGCATTACCTCATGATGCAACCGCGCGCAGACATTATTGCCTTCATCATGAAATATCAAGACCGGATCGTTTACGGTACTGACTATGGCTTGGCCGATCAGGACAATCTTCAGGCGATGTTAAACGAGTGGCAGGAGACCTATGCCCGCGACTGGCGATTCCTTGCCACCAATGATGTGCTGGAATTCCACGGACATCAGGTGCGGGGCCTCGCTTTGCCATATCCGGTTTTACGAAAGCTCTATCATGACAATGCAGTGCAGTGGTTTCCCGGCATCTTGAATGGGGCTCATTGAACTCAAGCTATCGGCAAAACTGATTTTACGACTTTCTTTTCGGCGCCCACGATCTTTTTGCCATCCCATCCGCCTCAGGGGCAATTCAATTGCCTTGAATCGGTGTCGAAAACAGAGATTCCGGATAAGGCTGTTTAGGACAGTCATGATTTTGCGAAGTTCGTTTCAGCATCCATTATTTGCACCCGTCGATCATCTCTGTCCGGTTTGATGGGTGTGAGATATTGTTACCAATCAGCCATGCGCACAACGGAGGAGTCGTGACACCAAACCGGATGAGTTGGAATGATAGAAAAATCTTCCGCTTGCTGACAATCTTCTGCACCGTTTTCATCTTCCTGCTGATGGCTGCAGCCCATCCCTCACAGGCACAAAACAAAATGCGGGCGCAGAACAAACGGCTGCTCGCCTACTATGCCAAGGATTCGAAACCGGGGCGCTTGCCCTATAATGCCGGTAGCATTCCCTATGAAGAACTGACGCACATCATCCATGTTTCCTTGGATCTGGACCCCAAGGGAGACGGAACTCTCTACGTTCGTCCCGACCTGCTAGAGCCCGAGCTGATCTCGCGGGCCCATGCCGCAGGCGTCAAGGTCATGATTACTGTTGGCGCCGCCGCCGTGCGGTTCGCAACCGTCTCCGCCAATGCCGATGCACGCGCAGCATTGGCAAAAAATCTGCAGGACTTTGTTGTCGCCAACGGCTATGACGGAGTGGACATCGATTGGGAATACCCGGATGGCTTGGAGCAGCGCTCCAACTGCACGCTGATGATGCTTGCCATTCGGAAAGCATTACCCGCGCCTTACCTTCTCTCCATGGCAACCACGGGAAACCCTACACTGCCGGGGAGTAATTCCTACGATTCCTACGATATCGAAGCGCTTTCGCGGATTCTCGACTTCATCAATGTCATGACGTACGACTTTCATGGCCCATGGACTGGCCATGCCGGGCATAACTCCCCGCTGTTTCAAAGCCCGAAAGATCCCGGGATCGACGACGGTAGCCTGGCGACTTCAATCGATATCTATCTGAATTATTTCCACGTGCCAGCGGAGAAGCTCAACATCGG
Organism: uncultured Acidobacteriaceae bacterium; assembly: GCA_963839225.1. Lineage (GTDB taxonomy): Bacteria > Acidobacteriota > Terriglobia > Terriglobales > Acidobacteriaceae > Telmatobacter. Next base: position 49,525 of record CAWIVA010000087.1, on the reverse strand, counting down.
CTCGGGCTTTTACGGGTATGAATTCACTACCGCGAAGGGGCTATGGCAGCCCTGCGACAAGTGTCAGACCACCACCTTCTACCGCAGTTATGGAACGTACATCAAACCCAGAATCAATGCCATGGGGTGGAAACGTAAATATGACGCGGCAGCGCAAGCGCCCTACCTGATTCACTCTTCCCCGGCCGAACCTGGCTTTATCACCTATGACGACGCAGAATCTACGGCGCGGAAAGTCAATTATGTTCTCGGCAAACGGAACGTGGGAGGTTTTTTCATCTGGGCCATAGGTGGAGCAGACAGCGACTACGACGGCCACACGGAAGACCTGTTGACCGCAATGTCAGAAGCGTTCAAGAAGTACGGAACGCTGCCCGCGAAACAGGAAAAACCGCCAACTGCGCCTGCGCCTTCCACCTTGCAGAAATAACGCAGAGTGCGAGTTGAGTCCCGGCGATGCTTCTTCGACTGCCTGGACTCGCATCCTTGCAGATCATGGACAAACTCACTGAAATGTGAACAACAGGAGCACCAGAAATGGCAGCCTTGCCAGAAACTATGACCAGCCGTGATCGGCTTGTCACTACGTTGAATCACAAGCAACCTGATCGCGTACCGATTGATTTTGGCGGGACCGTGTGTACAGGCATTCATGTCAGTTGCGTGGCAGAGTTGCGGGACCATTTTGGACTTGAGAAACGGCCGGTGCGCATTATCGATCCCTCCCAAATGCTGGGGCTTGTGGACGATGACCTGCAGCGAGCGATGGGAGTGGATGTGACCGGCGTCTTTCCGCGCAATTCCATGTTTGGTTTTCCGATGGACAGATGGAAAACGTGGATCTTCAAAGGGATGGAGGTGCTGGTTCCTGAACACTTCAATGTAACAATTGATGAGAATGGCGACACGCTAATCTACCCTCAGGGCGATACCTCGGTTCCACCCAGCGGCCGCATGCCTCATGATGGTTACTTCTTTGACACCATCGTTCGTCAGGAACCGATTGACGAAGACGCGCTAAATCCAGAAGACAACATGGAAGAGTTCCGCGAAATCTCACAGCGATCCCTTGATCACTTTGCACATGCAAGTAGTGTGGCTGAATCGGCAGGTCTTGGCATCGTCGCCCATTTCGGCGGTTCCACCTTTGGCAATGTCGCGCACGTACCGGGTCCGTCTCTCAAGCATCCCAAGGGAATTCGGGATATTGCGGAGTGGTATGTTTCCACCGTCAGCCGCCAGGACTATGTTCACAAGGTTTTTGATTGGCAATGTGAAGTCGCGCTCAGGAATCTCGAACGCATCTACCCCGTCGTCTGCAGCCGAGCGGATGTGATCTTTTTGTGCACTACAGATTTTGGAACCCAGACCTCCACTTTTTGCTCTGTGAGGTCCTTCAACGAAATGTATTTTCCTTACTACAAACGACTCTGCGACTGGATTCATTCCCACACAACATGGAAGGTCATGAAGCACTCCTGCGGCGCAGTTGCGAAATTTATTCCCTCCTTCATCGAAGCAGGAATTGATATCCTCAATCCGGTGCAGTGCTCTGCGACTGGGATGGAGCCTGAAAATCTTAAGGCTGAATTCGGAGATCATATAGTCTTCTGGGGTGGGGGAGTAGACACACAGCATGTTCTACCATTCGGAACTCCGGCAGAGGTCAGGGAACAGGTACTGCGACGGTGCGAGATATTTGCCCCTGGCGGCGGGTTCGTCTTTAATGCCGTCCACAATATTCAGGCTCAAACACCTTTGAAGAACATCATCGCCATGCTCGATGCAGTGCATGAGTTCAATGGAACCAAGTAAGAACACGATGCCGGTGTTTCCTACGACCGATTTCCTAAATACTCAACCGGTTGGAATTGGGATCGTTTCGTAATAAGCAACCTATTTGCTAATCCTCTTCAGGCCCAGGATTTTTCAATCTCTTCCAGAGTTTTATGCCTTGTCTCTGGCAGGTTCCGACGAAGAAATAGAATACCTGCAGCACATATGGCCGAGTAAATCCAGAAGGTGTTGGCGATTCCCAGAGCTTCATTCAGTAGGGGGAAGGTGTAGGTAAGAATAAAGCAGGCAAGCCACAAAGAGGCCGTAGAAATCGCCATAGCTGTCCCGCGAACAGGCCCAGGATAAATCTCTGAAAGAATCACCCACGGCACCGGCCCCAAAGAGATAGCAAAGCAGGCGATTGCCATCACTACAAGCAGAAGCATAGGCAGGCCACGGCTGTGGTAATTGAAGAAAAAGCCAAGCATGGTGTAAAGAACGAGCAAGCCGCCCGTGCCGAACAGTATCAGTGGCCTGCGCCCGAAGCTATCAACTAGGGCAACCGCCAGCGATGTGAACAGAACCATCACCATGCCGGTGATCACGATGTTGAAGAGGATACTGGAAAGCGTGTAGCCTGCGGCGCTGAATATCTCCTGTGCATAGTTGAAGATGACATTGATGCCACACCACTGCTGCAGGAAAACCAGCGCAATGCCAAGCACAAGGATGTGACGATAACGCGGTTGAATAAGTTGCCGAACTTCGCTTCGTGTCTCGCTGTGCATGGTTGCGGCTTCAATCTCTTGCAGCACAAACTGCGCGTGCACTTTTCCTCCGATACGCTCAAGCGTGCTTGCAGCTTCTTTCACGCGCCCGTGCGTCACTAGCCAGCGTGGGCTTTCAGGCACCCACAGCATCCCCAGCAAGAGAGCTGTCGCAGGAACTGCGGCAGCGGCGAACATCCATCGCCATCCATGCTGTCCGTTCCACGAGACGAGGATGGCGGCTGTGCTGGAGTCGCTGATCGGTTTCGCAATGAGCCAATTAACAACCTGCGATGAAAGTATTCCAAACTTGATTGCGAGCGAATTCATGCAAACCAGTTTGCCGCGAATCTTTGCCGGTGCAATTTCTGCAATGTACATCGGCGACAGGCTCGACGCCAGTCCAATGGCCACTCCTGTGGCCGTTCGCCACAAGACGAAGGCGATGAAGCTCCCAGCGAATCCCGTGCAAATGGCTGAGAGAGTGAACAGAAGGGCGGTCACAAAGAGTGCGCATCTGCGCCCGAACGGCTCGCTCAGCATCCCCGACAACAACGCTCCCAAGAAACAACCCAGAAGAGCGCAACTCATGGCCCAGCCCTGCATTGAGGCAGAACTCAGGTGGAAATAAGTCTCATAAAAAGGCTTTGCTCCACCGATAACGACCCAGTTGTATCCAAAGAGAAAGCCGCCAAGGGCAATGATTGCGGATATGAACCATACGTAGGCGGCGTGAATTATCTGTGGCTCGTTTAGATCAGTATCAACGCCGCCTAATGTCTTGATATCAATGTCATTTTTCATAAATGCCTGCGGAAAATCTTTGCGAAAACTCTGTTATTTCCTGCGTGCTGTATCGAATGCGCTTGCAGGCAGTTCCATAGAATCCAATTGGGTTACCGAAGTCGGTTCACCAAGATTTCCCAATCGATCCAGATCGAAGTATTTGTAAAGATCGAGGCAAAAAAGATCCGGAGCATCGCGGTAGTCAACAGGTTCCTCAAGCAGATAGCGTAGGCTGTGCATACCTCCATGAGTTACCACCTGAAGAAACAGCCCGGGCTCGATTGCTGCTGCCGTCAGGCTTTCAACCTGGCTCCGCATGCCGGTACTCTCCAATCGAAGCTGCGAAACATTCCACTCTTGCTGTGCCCAGCGGGCTACCGCTATCAGTTGAGAAGCCTCAAGACCGAGCGGACAATCCCCAATCGCGCGCAGCATGTCGGCAAGCGACCATGCGGGTATATCTGGCGCTGCATCACCGGTAAACACCAAATCCAAAACAAGCACTTGTTCACCCCGGCTCAGACGGTCTCCTACTTCCGGTAGGCGATCCCACACCTCCGAAGCCGCAGCTTCCTTACCCTTGTCATTCAAAATGATGGTCATTGGTGCTCTTTCCGATGTCTCTAACGCTTTTATCCATACGCCTGTAGCGCTTAACCCGTTGCTGAACTCAAACCGATAGGATAGTGATTTCACACCGTTATGTAGGGTGTCGTCCTCCAGCCAAGGGCGTTCCACTTCAACGGGTTTATAACGGACCACACTCTTAAGCCGGGATCTCTCGGACATCTCCCACGCATTCCTCTCAGCCACATCGGTTGGGCGAGGCGACCGCAGGATTTGGCTACCCATCTTTCTAGCCAAACCAAGGATCGTGAGATTATCTTTTGGAATTCCGATCACCAGTTCGCTAAAGCTTTTAACATCCTCACCGACGGGAATTTCATGTGTGGCAATGGGCAAATCGAATGATTCAGTCAGGAATTGATAGGCCTGCTCGCGATTGTTCAGTTCGTAATTGTGACCCGAGATATCCGTATTTTCGTAAAATCGAAATGCGTCTGGCTTTCCGTACAGGTTAAAAAAAGGCTTGATGGCATCAAAGATATAGGGCTTTACCAGCGGCGCCCGAAAGCAGCAATTGTCTTCCGCGTTGTTAATCAGCAAGGTTGGTCGTGGCGCGCGCATTGCTGTCAGAGTGGAGTAGTCTTGACCAGCCAAAAAGTCAGTCGGCTCCTGCTCGAGATCCCCAGCCTCGTACGGATCGAAGGTCTGATGGGCAATCCTCTCCATGAGAGAGCCATACCCGGCCACGGGAATTGATACCTTTATCCGTGGATCAAGTGAACTCAACACGATCGTTTGCCAGCCCCCCCCGGAGAGGCCTGTCATGCCGATGCGCTTTGGATCGACGTTTGGGTTTTCAGATAAGTAATCGAGGCCACGTCGCATTGCTAAAAAGAACAGGCCAACCCCGTTTGCTCCTACCAGGTCGAGGTCTGCGCCAAAGAAGTGGGAATTCTCCTTGCTGTTCAGCTCCCCCGTTCCCAGCCACTCCAGATTCAGCGCGATCATGCCTCGCAACGCTTGATTGATGCAGAGCTTTTGCTCGAATTCCATTGCTTTCCCGGCTTGGTCCCAATGTCCCATGACATTCAGAACGGCTGGAACTCTGCCTTCCAACTTCGCCGGCTCATACAACAATGCTGTCGAATAAAAGCCTGGCACAACTTCGTACCGAAACTTCCGCAGCCGGTAGCCCTTCCCGGAAGGTATATCACCCATATCCTCAAATTTCGGAGGTTCTTCAATCCATTGCTTGGGCCAGCCATAAAAAATCACATCCTCCAGCAGGCGTTTTCTGATTTGCTCAGCATCTGTGGTCCATTGCTGTGCAGTTGTCGGTGTCGGGAGTTGGGGAGCACGCTTCAGGAGATATTTCTGCAGTTCATAAGTCACAACCTGCCGCGACTGCAGGAGCGGTGCCAGAATGGCTTGCAGTTGGTCAGAACTTGTTTGTGCATCCGCTACGGTTACTGTCAAAATGGCGATAAAAAACCATAATCCTGGATGCTTCATGATTCCCCTTCCGAAAACCGAAAACTTCTTAAACGCTTTCTTTGGCGCTAAGCTACACACTGCGCACAGTCGTGATGGTCCCCAAATCTTTGCCTGAATGGAGAGGCCTTCCTTGTCAGCGACACTGTAACCGCTAGACGGAAGTGGCAGAATAAGCCATGTTTTTCACTCGCCATTGATCGAAGCTCGCATCTCTAGGAGAACGCGTCCAACTGGAATCTCCATTTTGAAAACAAATTCCCGGGAATTATACGCCCGTTGCCGCAAGTCGCAGAGACATCCAAGTATTCGTGAGCGTAAAGCCAGATGCTACGAAGCCGTCCACCTGAATGGCGATAGAGACAGGCCCAGAATCCCACGGCAGGCTTAAGCGCCGGGCGGTCTGCCAGCCGAGTCAACAACCCTGCCATATCACATTATAGGCAGTCAATGGCCGGAATTCGGACGGCATAGCACCTCATAAATCTCTGGCTTATCGAGGCCGAACACCCATTTGCTCGCTGTTCTGGAATGCGCCCATCTGGCTTTCTAGTAGCGCTCTTAGGAATTACATCGTTTATAATGTGTTAGATACGTACAATATCTCGCTCCGAGATCAGTGTGGAATAATAATCAGCTCTCCGGGAAATTCAAGCTCAAAATTCTTACAAATATCCGCCAAAAAATAACTTGACAAGGAATATAAAAGTGATATATCACAGTTGTATCAATCCAGCCTTCCCTCTGGGTGTTCCAAATGTGCGGCCATAGGCCGCAGAAAGTTGAGGGTTGTTTAATGGGAACCGATCAATTGAGGCAGTTGAAACGTAACGCGACATGGATTTTCCTGTTTATAGTGGGTTTTTGCTGGGTCTTTACTGGCATAACAGTGGCACAGGTTGACCAGGGCGCAATTAAGGGTGATGTGAAGGATACTGCGGGCGCGGTTGTCCCGTATGCCATGGTCACACTCACCAACACCGATATGAATTTCGTCTTGCAAGACAAGGCGGATGCAAAAGGCCAGTACATCTTTTCTCCTATCAAGATCGGCCATTACACGGTCAGCGCGACAGCTCCCAAGTTCGCAACGACAACCCAGGAGAATGTCACCGTCAACATTCAGGATGTGCTGAATATTCCTCTGGTTTTGAAGCCCGGCGGTGTAACGGAGAACGTGACTGTAACCGCTGCGCCTCCCCTGCTAAATAATGAGAACGGCGCCGTGGGCCAGGTCATGGACACTGAGACCATTAACGCCACTCCGCTCAACGGACGCAACTGGGTTTATATCGCGCAGTTAACGGCCGGCGTCGTTCCAGGCATCGCGGCCGGCGGCGCTCGCGGAGGCGGCACGGGCGATTTCTCAGCCAATGGCCAGCGCTCTACCCAGAACAATTTCATCCTCGACGGTGTTGACAACAACGTGAACGTCGACGACTTCCAGAACGGCGCCAGCTACAACGTGCGGCCTCCACCGGACGCCCTGGCTGAGTTCAAGATTGACACCGCTAACTATAGTGCCGAATTCGGCCACTCGTCCGGCGCCGTGCTCAACGCCAGCATCAAGTCGGGCACCAACCAGATCCACGGCGATCTGTGGGAGTACGTCCGCAATACCAAATTTGATGGAGCGGACTGGGATGCCGGCGGCGTCGTTCCCGCCTACCATCAGAACCAGTTTGGCGCAACGCTCGGTGGGCCCCTCTGGAAGAGCAAACTTTTCTACTTTGGCGACTTCGAAGCAAATCGCATTGCCTTTGCCGAACCCGACCCGGGCTTGACCGTACCCACGGCCAGCACGCGCACCGGCGACTTGTCGGAATATTTACTTCCAAGCCTCAATGGCCTGGGCACGCCTCTTGGCGTCTTTGCGCCGAACTCTGGCGGCCAGGTACCCTTGACCCAGGGCGGCGGCGCGTTTACCAACCCGGCCGCTACTGATCCGAGCCAATGCGCTACACCACAGTTGTGCGCCTGGCATAATGATCCGAGTAATCCCGCCGTGTGGGGCACCAATATTGGAGGGCCTGGTGCTGCCACCACCAACGTTCTTACCCGTGGCGATGTATCCATCGGCGGCATGGTGGATACCGTTACACAGGAAGTGATGGCTCTATACCCCAAACCGAATGCCAATGGTTGGAATGCCAGCAATTACAGTACTCCGGGCTCTGGCATGCTCTACTACAATTACAACGTCAATGTGCCCGTCAAAGACGATACCTTCCAATGGGATCAGCGCCTGGACTGGAACCCTAGCGCCAAAGACCAGGCTTATGCGCGCTATAGCTACACGCATGAGCAACTCGGCTTTGCGCCTCCGCTCGGGCCGATTCTCGATGGCGGCGTCGACGCGCCTGGCGGCTTCCACGGCGCTACCAACTTCAACCTGGCCGAGAACTTCATGGCCAGCGTAACCCACCTTTACTCTCCTACTTTGATCAACGAATTTCGCTTCGGTTACAACTGGGGATTATATGAATTTGCTCAAATGAATTCGCATACCCCGGCAACCGATTTGATTCCCGGGATGGGCGGCGTGCCATTTAACGGCACTGCCTCGCCCAATGGCGGTATCCCGATCGTCATGTTCCGCGGGCCGTACACGGATTGGGTATCCTTCACCGGTGCGGAGAATGACGTTCCGTCCATCGAGCGCCAGAACATTTACCAGCTTCTCGACAACTTAACCAAGAGCAAAGGGCGCCATTCTTTCAAGTTCGGCATACAGCTTGAGAGTATCCGCACCGTCTTTTCACAACCCTTTGCCGCGCGTGGCCAGTACAACTTCGACGGCCAATACACCGAGAAAGCCGACCAGAACAACGTTGCGGTGGCGCATACCAATTCGGGTATTGCCGATGGATTTACTGACAACCAGGGGAACATCCAGCTTTCTCCATCCTGGGCTACCAGCTACTATCGCTGGTACAGGTCCGGTTATGTTCAGGACGACTGGAAGGTCAGCCCCAAGTTGACCGTGAATCTGGGCGTAAGGTACGAATTCGTTCAGCCCTTCAGCAGCAAGCCGGGCGATTTGGCCAACTTTCTCATCGATGACCAACATGCAACCGCATTTGGCCAGGGTACAGGTGGGGGATCCGCAGTCGGCAACGGCCGCTTTGTTTATCCTGCCATGGTTGCGCCCACCATCTCTCTTTCGCCAAACTTTATCAGCCAGCTGGCACTAGATAACATCACGGTTGACTATACAACTTCCAACCAACACTCTTTGATATCCACGCAGCACTATAACTTTGCTCCGCGCATCGGGCTTGCCTATCAGCTCAATGCAAAGACGGTACTGCGCACCGCCTACGGAATGTTCCATGGGGGCCTTGAATCCCCTGCCGGCGGCGAGCTGCAGGACAACTATCCATTCCAATTCAATTTGGTGGTGGACAATCAGTACAAGGTGCAGTGGGGCGGTTGCTATCCATCCTATTCAATCGGGTACCAAAACACCAACAGCCAATGCCCATCCAACGCCCTGCCGGATTATTCTGTTAACGATCCTAACAATCCGAATGGGGTTGGGAACTTTGGGCCAGGAGCGGCTGGGAATAATGAGTACTCTACACCGGTTGGTTTAGCTCCTTTTCCATACGCAACAAACATTGAGATCGGCGGGTCGGGCTATTTAAATGCTCAAGGCGGCATAACCCAATTTGGCAGTTCAGCCGTCGTCGCTATGTCCCAGCCCAACATGAAAACTCCGTACACTCAAAGCTACAATCTGACGGTTGAGCGCCAGATTACCAAGGACATGGTCGCAACCGTTGGCTACGTTGGAAACAACTCCAAGCACTCATTTGCGGCCGCTAACCCCTTTGGTGCTCTCGGCATAGCCAACCCCACCGCCCCTTCCAATCCCGCTCTTGCAAACGGGATTAATGCGTACTCGTTCCCTGGCTTATATTTGATGGCTTCCCAGGAGACGTGGCAGGGCGAAAGGATCTATAACTCGTTGCAGACAAAGCTCGAAAAGCATTTCTCTGACGGGTTGAGCTTCCTTGCCACCTATACCTGGGCACATGCCGAAGCCGACTATTCAAACACCGGGACCGGCGGCGGGGTGGCCTATCGGGATTCAAACACCATTCCATTCAAAGACGAGATGACCAACGACAACTACGATGTCCGCCACCGCGTCACGTTCAACGGCTTGTACGATTTGCCGTTTGGCAAAGGCCGGAGATATATGCACCAAGGTGGAATTCTGGACTATCTCGTCGGCGGCTGGTCAGCGAGCGCGACCTGGACCGCGCAAACCGGCATCCCGTTCACGGTTTCCACTGGCGACCTCTTTGCGCCGCTCGGGGCAGTCGGAGAAGGACAGTACAATGCCATTCGGATTGGCGATCCGTTCAAGGGCGGCGGCTCTCCCGATCCAAGGAACGTCGATATGGCCGGTCAGGCGTGCCCAGCAACCGTGCACAATAGGCAACACTGGTTTAACCCCTGCGCGTTCATCGATCCGGAGCCGGGGACTAGCATTCCTATTGGTGTATTGCTGACCAGCACTGCCGACTTCCTCCAATACTCCGGTTCAAAGGCCAACCAGATTCACGGACCGGGATGGGAGCGAGTCAACATGTCCGGCTTCAAAAACTTCAAAACCTGGCGCGACCAGTACGTTCAGTTCCGTGCGGACGCCTTCAACCTGTTCAATACCCCGTCAGCGGGCCAGCCGACGGCCACGAGTCTTGGCCCGACCGCCGGCCTGATCAACAAAACTCAGCCATTCCAGAACTACACGCCTGATGCGCGATTCTTCCAACTCGCTGCTAAGTACGTGTTCTAGAGCGGCAAATAACCTGCAGGCATAAGACTCCGCCTGCAACATGAACGGCACATCTCCCGTAGGCGCAAATGCGCCTGCGGGAGTTGTTGTTATAGCAGCCTTGCTAAGGATGAAACCGATCAACTGCTTAGTTTGATGTGAATTTCACCTTAGGCGTCAATTGGTAATGAAACTTTCACTATATGCGATCTGACCCTCTCCTTATAAGGACTCTAGATTTGTAAATGGGAAAATAAGACAAGTAGATTTCACGTTATGCGCGCTGGATAATTTGAGCGCTATCGTAGCCTTGCTCAACGTCGGCAGGGAGAGTTGACTGGCAGGGCCATTTTGGGGGCGTTTTCCCAGTCCGGCGGTATCCCCGCTCCGAGGCGGCATGGATGAATCCTGTAAGTCCTTTGTTTTGTTGGCGTCCCCGACGGGATTTGAACCCGTGTTATCGCCGTGAAAGGGCGGTGTCCTAGGCCGGGCTAGACGACGGGGACGCTTGAGGTGGGCCGGCCGGCTGGAATTGGCCGCATGCGCCCTTATGAAGGCTACCAACTTGGGAGGGTGGTGTCAAAATCGTTCGGCTTGCAGCGGCCCGACGTTCGAACTTTTTCCGTCGAGCGTCCGGTTCCAGGCGTCAAATAATTGAGAGAACTTAAATCGAGCGAACTTCTGTCTGCTGGAGGCGTACTCTCCGCCAAGGGTCACTGTAAGAATGTTAGGTTCGTGGAACGGAGCAGTCTCGCTAATCCGGCACCACAGTCCTTCCAGCGCTATCCGGAGACCAGAGCCCGGGCCATGGACTGAACATAATCTGAATAGAGGAACGATCGAGTGAGAAAGAACGCGTTGAAACGCATCCATGGGATAGGTTGTCTTGTTCTGGTGGGCTTGCGGCCATCGGCTGCCAGAAAAAGCCGGCCGCGCCGGCCGGAGCTGGGATGCAGGCCATGCCAGTGCAGACGGTAACCGTGTCGCTCTCGCCGGTGGCGCAGAGCAGCGAGTATGTGGCCACCATCAAGTCGCGCCGCTCGGCCACTCTTGCAGCCGCAGGTGAGCGGCCCTTACCCAGATTCGCGTCCACTCCGGCGACCACGTGAAGGCGGGCCAGGTGATGATGGAGATCGATCCGCGGCATCAGATGGCCACGGTCGAAGTCGCCGCGCGCCACCGAGCGGCAAAAAAAGGCGCTCTACGACTACAACGTCTCGGAGATCGAGCGGCAGCGCAAGCTCTTTGAGGCCGGCATCACCAGCCGCGACGCCTACGAGCAGGCGCAGCAGACCTTCGACAACACCAAGGCGGACTACGAGTCGGCGGTCGAGCACGCGCAAGACGCAGGAAGAGCAACTGGCCTACTACACCATCCGCGCGCCTTTCGACGGCATTGTCGGCGACATTCCCGTGCACGTGGGCGACTTTGTCGCCCGCCAGCTCCCACCAGTGCTGACCACAGTGGATGAGAACAAGAATCTTGAAGCCTATATCTACGTTCCCACCGAGCGCTCCGGCCAGGTGAAGCATGGGCCTGGACGTGGATCTGATGGATAACAGCGGCAAGCTGCTGGAGAAGACCAAGATCGATTTTCTTTCGCCTGAGGTCGACAGCACGCTGCAGGGGATTCTGGTGAAGGCCCCGGTGCATTCCACGCCGGAGATTCTGCGCACCGCGCAAATGGTAAAGGCGCGGGTCATCTGGAGCACCAAGCCGATGGCGGTGGTTCCGGTGCTGGCTGTCACGCGCCAGGGCGGACAGACCTTCGTCTTTGTGGCGCAGCAGCAGAACGGGCATTTTTCCGCTCACCAGACGCCGGTCACGCTGGGCGATACGGTGGGCAACACCTATTCCGTCTCCTCAGGCCTGAATGCCGGGCGACAAGGTGATTGTTTCCAGCACCCAATTTCTGGTGAATGGCATGCCGGTTATGCCGCTGGGCCGGATGACGCGCCTACCGAACGTGACGCATGGCCCGTCAAGCCAAAAGGAAGGCAACCCTTGTTTGTCGATTTCTTTATTCGCCGGCCTGTTTTTGCCACGGTGTGCGCGCTGCTGATCATTCTCGCCGGAGCCGTGTGCATTCCCAATCTTCCAGTCGCCATGTACCCCGACCTGGCGCCTCCGGCGGTTGCGGTGACTTGCAACTATGTCGGCGCCAACGCCGACACGGTCGAGAAGGCCGTCACCATCCCGCTGGAAGAATCCATCAACGGCGTCGAGGGAATGCGCTACATCAATTCCTCCAGCACCAACAGCGGAACCAGCCAAATCACTGTTACCTTCAAGACCGGCTATGACCTCGACATCGCCGCAGTAGACGTGCAGAATCGCGTGGCCAGCGTGCAGGGCCGTCTGCCCGCGGCGGTCAATGCAACCGGCATCACCATCACCAAGACCAATTACAACTTCGTCTTCGGCGCCGGCTTCTTTACGCGCGACGGACGCTATTCGCCAGAGTTCATCTCCAACTACATCGACGTCTACGTGAAGGATGCCATCAAAAGCGTGCCCGGCGTGGGTGACGTGATGATCTTTGCCGAGCGCAAGTATGCCATGCGCGTTTGGCTCGACCCGGTGCGCCTGGCGGCACGCAACCTGACGGCCACCGACGTAGTGAACGCGCTGACAGAGCAGAATGTCGAGATCCCCGCCGGCCAGCTTGGTCAGCCGCCCTCGGATCAGAAACAGGCTTTCCAGATTCCCGTGCGCGTGGTGGGCCGGCTCACCAGTCCCGCTGAATTCGACAACATCATCGTCAAGAACTCCTCCAATGGACTGGTCCTGCTCAAGGATGTTGGCCACTCCGAAGTCGGCGCGGAAGATTACAGTACCGCGCTCGAATATCTGGGCCACGATGCAAACGGCATCGGCGTCATGCAGCTCTCCAACGCCAATGCCCTGGATGTGGACCGCAAGGCCAAGGCGGTGTTGCAGGAACTCTCGAAGAGCTTTCCGCCGGGCCTTGAATACGCCATCGCCTTCGACTCCACCACCGTGGTCGGCGACTCCATCCGCGAAGTGCTTCAGACTCTCGGCATCGCCATCTTCATCGTCATCACGGTCATCTTTCTATTCCTGCTTGACTGGCGCGCCACCATCATTCCCGCCGTCACCATTCCGGTTTCTCTGATCGGGACCTTCGCCTTCATCAAGATCTTCGGCTTCTCCGTCAATTCGCTCACGCTCTTCGGCATTACGCTGGCCACGGGGCTGGTGGTGGACGACGCCATCGTGGTCATTGAGAATGTGCAGCGCCACATCGCCATGGAACACTCCGATCCCCTTGAGGCCACATCGCGAGCCATGGGAGAAGTCACCAGCGCCGTTATTGCCACATCGCTGGTGCTCATCGCCGTCTTCGTGCCGGTCTCGTTTTTCCCCGGCACTACCGGCATTCTCTACCGGCAGTTCTCGCTGACCATCGCTTTTGCCATCGCCATCTCGGCCTTCAACGCGCTCACGCTTTCGCCGGCTCTTTCAGCCATGTTCCTGCGCGGCGAAGAGTATCGTCCCAGGCAATTGGATTTTCTACACATCGCACCGGTCTCCCGCGCCTTTGCCGCTTTCATTCACTCCGCCGACGCACAGATCGCTTGGCTGGCCCGCGCCTACGCAAAATCGATTCATGTCGCGCTGAAGGTGCGCTACCTGCTGCTCATTGTCTTCTTTGCCGGCCTGGCGTCTGCGGTGTGGATGTACCGGCACGTCCCCACCGGATTCATTCCCCAGGAGGACCAGGGCTATCTGATGGTTGTCGTGCAGGCGCCGCCGGGATCCTCGCTGGCCTACACCACGGCGCTGGCAGACCGCGCCCAATACATCATTGCCCAGAACCCCGATATTGGTGGTGCATTCTCGGTGGTGGGATTCAGCCTGGCCGGCAGCGCTTCCAATGCGGGCATCATGTTTGTTTCGACGAAACCTGCCGATCAACGGCGGGGCAAAGGCCACTCCGCTGCGGATATTGTGGCGGATCTTTCGCCCAAGCTGCAGATGCTGATGTTCGCGCCCCAAGGCGGGTTGGTGGCCATCTTCGAGCCCCCGGCGGTTGAGGGCGTGGGTAGCTTCGGCGGTTTTCAGTTCATGCTCCAGGATCAGGGAAGCAACACGCTCAGCGACCTGGACCGTGTGGCCCACAAGATTGTGGGCGCCAGCGCCGCACGCAAGGATCTGACCGGATTGTTTACTTCATTTTCAGCCAACGACCCGCAGATGCTGGTAACCATCGATCGCGAAAAAGCCAAGGCCATGAACGTTCCGCTCTCGCAGATCACCACCACTCTCAGCGTCTTCATGGGATCGGAATACATCAACGACTTCGACTATAACAACCGCACCTACCGCGTCTTTGTGCAGGCCGATCAGCCCTTTCGCATGACGGCCAAAGACCTGCACAATTTTTACGTGCGCTCGGATTCCGGCCAGATGGTGCCGCTGGACAATCTGACCACCGTCGCTGAAAGCTCCGGCGCGCCGGTGATTACCCACTACAATCTCTTCCGCGCGGTGGAGATCGACGGCTCTCCCGCGCCGGGCTACAGTTCCGGCCAGGGCCTGGCGGCGATGGAAGCTCTGGCCAAAGAACAAATGATGCCCGGCATGACATACCAGTGGACGGGGTTGACGCTCGACGAGCTCGAATCCAGCGGCAAAGCGATCATTATCTTCGGCCTGGGAATTCTGGTCGTCTACCTGACGCTTTCGGCGCAATATGAGAGTTTTGCGCTGCCCTTCATCATTCTTCTCGCCGTGCCCATGGCGGTGCTGGGAGTCTCGGTCTGATTGCCGCCCGCGGATATGCCAACGACGTCTACTGCCAGATCGGCCTGGTCATGCTCATCGGCCTCTCAGCAAAAAACTCGATTCTGATTGTCGAGTTTGCCGAGCAGTTGCGCCGCAAAGAACGCAGCATAGTCGAGGCAGCCATCGAAGCCGGTGAGCTGCGTCTGCGCCCCATCCTCATGACCTCGTTTGCCTTCATTCTCGGTGTTCTCCCGTTGGTCTTCGCCACTGGTGCGGGCGCCCTGGGCCGCCGCTCCGTGGGAACCACGATCGTGGGCGGCATGCTGCTTTCTACGGTCCTTAACCTCTTCTTCATCCCCGTGCTGTATGTGATCGTGAGCAGGTTGCTGGAGCGTTTCAAGTCAGGAAGCAGCGAGCCATACGAAGCATAAGGCAGCCTGTCACTGCTTATCCTTGTGCGCGATCACATAATCCTTAATTCGGTCGTAGACCTCGCCGGTCACCACGCCCTTGTCCACCAAGTCTGTCTTGGTTCGATAGGGCCGGAAGCGAATAATACGCCCAGCCCAGCTCTGTGTCATGCCCGGGACCTTCAGCAGCTCATCGGCTGTGGCGTGGTTAACATCGATACGCATCTCCGGGGGCGGCGCTTTTGCTGAGGTTGCGAATGGTTTGTTGGGGTCACGATCCTGGTTCTGCGGCATCCCGGTCAGAGACGCGCAGAACATAGCCAATGCAACTGCCGCAAGTCCAGTTTGTACTCGCACGGCTCCATTCTCCGCCCGCTCCGGCGTCGCAGGCAAGCGGTTGATTCCGTTCCCAAATCGACATCAAATCTCACCAGCGAGGTTTCAGGTTGCTGTGTTCCTTATCACACGGATACCGATGCAGAGGGGCTACAATGAGCCGTCATCGAAAGCCGTGCGCTGCTAAGGCGCGTATCGGCCAGCCATGAAAAGGCGGTTTTTTATGTCCAATACTCGTCGAGAATTCCTGCAAAGCAGCGCGGCTCTCGCGCCTCGGCATCGTGGGCGGTGCGGCAACGAATCTGGCTGCGGAAACAAAGCCTCAAACCCAGCCCGCTGGAACGCCGACCGCTGTGCCGTCGGAAGTCCAGGTTCCAACGATGAAATTCGGCAAAGCCGAAATCGGCCGCCTGGTTCTCGGCGTTAACCCGCTTTACGGATGGGCCCACTACAACAGCAATTTCAGCAACGCGATGAAAGACTGGTACACGCAGGATAAAGTCTGCGAAGTGATGCACCGCGCCAATGCCTTCGGGATCAATGCGCTCAATTACGTCAACGCAAAACGTGCCCCAGCTGACTTGGCGCGGTTCGAGGCCGAGGGCGGCAAGATGAACCTGATCGTTCAGGTTTGCGCCCCCGACGATGCCGCCGCGCTCTACAAGGAGCACAAGCCTCTAGCCATGCACCGGCAGGGCGAGGTCGTCGACATAGCCTTCAAGGAACGCACCATGGATACCGTCCGCCAGTGGTGCAAGCGCGCTCGCGATCTAGGCGTGCTGGTCGGCGTTGGCACGCACAAGCCGGAAGTGATCGAACTGGTTGAGGAGCAAGGCTGGGACGTCGACTTCTACGCCGGCTGCGTCTACAACCGCACTCGAACCGAAGAAGAGTTAAGGCAGATCCTCAACGGCCAGTTGGTTGAGATGCCTCGCGAAGTCTATCTGCAAAGCGATCCCGCTCGCATGTACAAGGTCATGCGGCAAACCACTAAAACCTGCTTTGCCTTCAAAATTCTGGCCGCTGGGCGCATTGAAGGCGCCAGTGTGGAGCATGCTTTCCGCACTGCGTTTTCAAGCATCAAGCCGAGCGACGGCGTTTTTGTCGGCATGTATCCCAGAAATACGGATGAAGTAAAAGTGAACGCCGAGATTGTACACAAGATCTTGACCAGCGCTTGAGGCGGAGAATCGAAGGCCTGCACTGGAAAGTAGGTTTCTAAAATGTCCAATACGCGTAGAGAGTTTATCCAGTCCAGTGCTGCCCTTGCGGTGGGCGTAATGAGCGGCGCGGCAACGGCGATGGCTGCGGAGCAGGCTTCTGGTTCCCAGGCAAAGCAAAGTATCGTTGCGCCTGCGGAGATTCAAGTCCCAAAAATCAAATTTGGCAACGTAGAGATCAGCCGCATGGTTCTGGGCCACAACCAGTTCTGCGGATTTTCCCATTTCAACAGCAATTTTAGTAAAGACATGACGACCTGGTATACGCAGGATGAAGTCTGCGCCGTCATGCACCGGGCAAATTCCTTCGGTATTAATGCATATAACTACAGCCAGAATGGCTCCCAGCCAGACAGTGGCAAGCGCGCCGCCGAAGATTGGGCGCGGTTTGTAGCCGAGGGCGGCAAGATGTACGTAATCGCCGGGGATTCGAATCTCGATGCCGCGGGTACTCGCTCGCTGGTCAACACCATCAAGCCGTTGGCGCTTCAAAGGCACGGAATGCTCGTCGATAAAGCCCTCCGCGAAGATAAGATGGATACCGTCGTCAGGGAGTGGTGCAAGCGCGCCCGCGATTTGAGCGTGATGGTCGGCGTGGGAACTCACAATCCTAGGGTGATCGAATTCGTAGAAGAAAAAGGCTGGGATGTCGATTTCTATTCCGGTTGCATCTACCAGCTCACGCGCACTGAAGCGGAATGGAGGCAGGTTCTGAACGGCGAGCTGATGGAGATGTCCGGTGAAACTTACGTGCAGAGCGATCCCGCGCGCATGTACAAGGCCATCCGGCAAACCGCAAAGCCCTGCTTCGCGTTCAAGATTCTAGCCGCCGGCCGCGTCGCCGACAACGCTATCGAGCAGGCCTTCCGTACCGCATTTTCGAGCATCAAACCCATCGACGCCATTTACGTAGGGATGTACCCCCGGCATAAAGACGAAATGAAAGAGAACGTCGAGATTGTGCATCGCATCTTGACCGGCGCTTGATCCAGTGGGAAATGATTCATCCCAAAGGAAATCATTTGACACTGCGGGGTACTAGCCTTTACCTTCAATAGAGATGCAGTGCTACCGCCATCACGGGTATCATCATCACCATCATGGAACATCCATGCCGGCGGACTGCCATGGCCTGAAGTAAACGGCCAGAGAGATCGAAAGATACCAGAAGCCCGCCGGCGACCAACGCCCGCGGGCTTTTTCACGTTCCACAAATCTAAACCAAAGGGGTAACCCCATGGAATGGGTCGACTTTGAAAAGATGGATGGCCTCGCGCCCGGCATTGTGCAGGATGCGCAGACGGGTGAAGTACTGATGCTGGGCTTTCTCAATCCCATCAGCTACGCCAAAACGCTGGAAACCGGCTTCGTCACCTTCTGGAGCCGCACCCGCCAAAAGCTTTGGATGAAGGGCGAGACAAGCGGAAACCGACTGCGTGTCGTCTCTGCCTCCACCGACTGCGACAACGACACGCTCTTGTTTCGCGTTGTGGTTGAGGGCGACGGGCTGGTCTGCCACGAAGGTACCGTCAGTTGCTTTACCAAACCGTTGCCGGTAGGCTCGGCCAGCAAGAAAGAGGGAAACCGTGGCTAATAAATTGAAACTCGGTATCCCCAAAGGCAGCCTGCAGGATGCGACTATCGCTCTCTTCAAGCGGGCCGGTTGGAATATCTATGCCGACGGCCGCTCCTACTTCCCCTCCATCGACGACGGCGAGATCGAGTGCATGCTGATTCGCGCCCAGGAGATGGCGCGGTACGTCGATCACGGCGTCCTCGACGCGGGGCTCACCGGCATCGATTGGGTTGTCGAGAGCGGCCTCGACGTTACCAGCGTCGCCACGCTCACCTATGCCAAGCAGAGCCGCCGTAAGGTACGCTGGGTGCTTGCCGTTCCCGAGGGCAGCGGCTATGAGAAGGCCGAAGATCTTGAAGGCAAGATTGTTGCCACAGAGCTTGTCGAAGTCAGCAAGCGTTACTTTGCAGCCAAAGGCGTGAGTGTAAAGGTCGAGTTCAGTTGGGGCGCAACGGAAGTGAAACCTCCCACGCTGGCCGACGCCATCATCGAGATCACCGAAACCGGCAGCTCCCTCAAGGCCAATCGCCTCAAGATCATCGATACGGTGATGGAGAGCGAAACCCATCTCATCGCCGGCAAGGCTGCTCTGACCGATACTTGGAAGCAAAAAAAGATCGGCCAGATCGCTCTCATGCTGCGAGGCGCCATCGATGCGCAATCGCAAGTGGGTCTCATGCTCAACGTCAAGCGTGCCGATCTCGATGCGGTACTCGCTGTACTGCCGGCGTTGAACTCGCCCACCATCTCCCAGTTAAGCAACTCGGAGTGGGTAGCGGTCAACACGATTGTCGATGAAGGCGTAGCCCGCGACGTTATTCCGCGCCTGAAAGCAGCCAAGGCAACCGGTATCGTGGAATACCCTCTGAACAAAGTAGTGCTTTGAATCAACTTAAACATCGCAAAAATCCGGGTGCCCCACCTTCGCGACGTCTTGGTTTTTGTCACTAAGGTGGGATTCCACAAGACTCAACCAACGACTCGAAGGAGATAGATGAAGATCATTCGCACCAAGGGGCGCAGCGCAAAGCAATCGGAAGAGATCATCGCCGCCCTCGAACAGCGCGGCGGTGCGGCACTCGATTCCGTATTGCCCGCCGTCAAGCGCATCGTATTCAATGTGCGAAAAAGCGGTGACCGCGCTCTCCTG
Source organism: uncultured Acidobacteriaceae bacterium (assembly GCA_963839225.1). Lineage (GTDB taxonomy): Bacteria > Acidobacteriota > Terriglobia > Terriglobales > Acidobacteriaceae > Telmatobacter. The sequence continues at coordinate 29,910 of CAWIVA010000087.1, read as the reverse complement.
CGCTATGCGGCCCAATTCGACGGCCTGCAAAGCGCAACCTCTCTACGCGTCACGCAGCAGGAGATGACCGCGGCATTCGAGGCTATCGATCCCGCACTGCGCCAGGCATTATCCACGGCTGCCAAGCAGATTCGCGCCTTCGCGAAGCGCCAATTGCCAACTTCACGGAGTGCATCCCCCATTGCGGGCCTCACCACCGGCCAGCTTGTGCGCCCGCTCGGCTCTGTGGGTTGCTACATCCCCAGCGGCCGTCATCCGCTTCCTTCCACTCTGCTCATGACGGTCATTCCGGCGCAGGTCGCAGGCGTCGAGCGTATCGTAGTCGTCTCACCCAAACCCGCGCCGGAAATTCTCGCCACGGCACATCTTCTCGGTATCACGGAATTCCATCGCCTGGGTGGCGCGCACGCTGTCGCCGCTCTGGCATATGGAACCGCATCCCTCCAGCGCGTCGACAAAATCGTTGGCCCAGGGAATCTTTACGTTACTGCCGCCAAGCGCCTTGTGGCCTTCGATTGCGCCATCGATATGCTCGCCGGACCCACTGAAATCGTAGTGACGAGCGAACGCGGCAATGCAGCCGATATCGCCAGTGACCTTGTCGCGCAGGCCGAGCACGATCCTGAAGCGCTGGCCATCCTCATCACCACGCGCGCAAATCTAGCCACAGAAGTCATCCGAGAGGCGAAAGAGCGGAGTCACAATAATCCAGTCGCGCGCCAGGCTCTCGACAGAAACGGACTTGTCATCATCGCCTCCACGGTCGATGAGGCACGCCAGATCACCAATCGCCTTGCCCCCGAGCACCTGACCGTCGACGCGCGCAGCGAGCTCGCGTGGGTGCAGAACGCCGGCTCGGTTTTTGTAGGCCGCTGGTCCGCGCAACCCATGGGCGACTATATTTCCGGCCCCAATCACACACTGCCCACGGGCGGAATGGCTCGCGTGCGGGGCGGCCTGAGCGTCAACGACTTCATCAAGCTCATCACGGTGCAGGAATATACATCGCAGGCAATCCGTTCGCTTGGCGCCCCAGCAGTTTTGCTGGCTGAAGCCGAGGGGCTTGTGGGGCATGCCGAATCCATTCGCACGCGCTTAAACAGGAGGTCTCGTGACTGAACGGACAGCGGAAATACAGACATCCTTGATGGGTTCAACTTCAACGCCAACACCAGCCCCACCGCAGGTGGCCCCGCGCGCTCGCGTGCAGGCGATGATGGAGTATAACCCACCCCTGGGCAGCCGCGATGGCTTGCGCCTGGACTTCAATGAGAACACGCTTGCCTGTTCTCCCAAGGTCCAGGAGGCCCTCGCCCGCATCTCCTCCGGCGACCTGACCCGTTACCCTGAGCGCCAGCCGGTTGAGGGTATCGTGGCAGCGCACCTTGGTCTTGCCCCACCGCAGGTGGCCCTTACCAATGGCGTAGACGAAGCCATTCACGTACTCTTCGAGACTTTTCTCGAAGCAGGCGACGAGGTTTTGCTGCCCGTACCCACCTATACGATGTATGAAGTCTATGCATCGGCCACGGATGCGCGCGTAGTCTCTGTACAGGCCGCTGATGATCTTCAGTTTCCCTATGAGCGTCTTCTTGCCGCCATCACTCCGCAAACAAAAATCATCGCCATCGCCAATCCCAACAGCCCTTCAGGCTCAGCGGCCACCCGCGAGCAGCTCCTCGAAATCGCACGCCGCGCGCCGCAGGCAGTGCTTCTCGTTGACGAAGCCTACTTCCACTTCCACGGCAAAACGATAATCGATCAGGTAGAAACTGTACGCAATCTGATCGTAGCGCGAACTTTCTCGAAGGCCTACGGCCTGGCTGGTTTGCGCCTTGGCTTGCTGGCCGGTCCGGTGGAGTTGATGGATTGGATTCGCCGCGTTTTGTCGCCCTATAGCGTGAACTCGCTAGCGCTCGCTTGTCTGCCGCCCGCGCTCGAAGACAAGGCTTACCTCGACCGGTACGTGGGTGAAGTGCTCCAGGCGCGGAAGGAATTTGAAGCCGCTCTCGATAAGGCCGCGCTACGCCGCTGGCCCAGCCGCGCGAACTTCATCCTGGTTGATATCGGCCCACAGCACGCGGAATTTGTGCGGCAGATGCGTGCTGCCGGCGTTCTGGTGCGAGACCGATCCAACGACCCTGGCTGCGATGGACGAGTACGCATTACCATCGGAACGCGAAAGCAGATGCGGCAAGCGATTGTGGCGCTCAATGAAGCTGTCGCGGCCTTGAAAATTGGAGGGGAAGCATAATGACCATCAGCAAAAGATCCAAAACCGCGACTGAATCCGAAAGCGCGCACTTCTGTTATTGAGCGCAATACGGCGGAAACGCGTATTTTCATCCACCTCGCAATTGAAGGCCGAGGCCTATACAAAATCTCCACCGGCATTCGCTTCTTCGATCACATGCTGGAGCTCTTCACCCGCCACGGCGCATTCGATCTCGAACTCAAATGCGACGGCGACCTCGACGTAGACCAGCACCACACAGTCGAAGACGTAGGCATCGCATTGGGCGAAGCCTTTGACCGCGCGCTCGGCGACAAACGCGGAGTCCTGCGCGCCGGCTACTTCCTCATGCCCATGGACGAAACCCTCGCTATCGCCGCAGTGGACTTGAGCGGACGCGCAGCCTTCGCCGTTGAGACCAAAGTGCGTACGCGCCTGGTAGGCGACCTGCAATCCGAACTGGTCACGGATTTCTTCGAAGGATTCGCCCGCGGCGCGCGCGCCAACGTTCACGTTAAAACCATGTACGGTCGCTCCAACCATCACAAGATCGAGGCGATCTTTAAGGCCTTTGCGCGGGCGTTGCGCGTGGCCTGCTCAAGAGACAAACAACTCGGCGAAATGCTGCCCTCGACAAAGGGATTGCTCTGATGCGCGTAACGGTGATCGATTACAAAGCGGGCAACCTAACCTCAGTACTCAAGGCGTTGCGCCACCTGGGCGCGGAACCCGTTGTCACAGATGGCGACTTGTCTCTCGTTGAATCCGCAGACCGCATCGTGCTGCCGGGAGTAGGCCACTTCGCGGCCACTGAGCGCCTCGACTCGACCGGCCTTACGTCAGCAATCCGTGCGGCAATTGCCCGAGGCGTTCCCTTTCTCGGCATCTGTGTTGGAATGCAGTGGCTCTACGCTGGTTCAAGTGAAGCACCCGATCAACCAGGCCTCGCGCATTTTGCGGAAAGCTGTACCCATTTTGCGGACAGCAAGGAAAAGGTCCCCCATGTCGGCTGGAATTCGCTCGAAGTGCGCAAAGACTCTCGCTTGCTTGCCGGCGTAGAGCCGGGTGAATTTGTCTACTTTACTCATTCCTACAAAGCACCCGTAACCGCCGACACCGCCGCCGTCACACACTACATCGAGCCATTCGCGTCAGCCGTAGAGCGGGCCAATGTGATGGGAGTGCAGTTTCACCCCGAAAAATCCGGCGCAACCGGCCTGAAAATCCTCCGCAATTTCCTATCCTGGGAAGGGAAGCGATGATTACCAAGCGCATCATCGCCTGCCTCGACGTCCACGACGGCCGTGTCGTGAAAGGCGTGCAGTTCGTCGATCTCATCGATGCGGGTGATCCGGCCACACAGGCGGCGCGTCACGCCCGCGAAGGCGCCGACGAGATCGTGCTGCTCGATATCACCGCAACGCACGAAGGCCGCCAGACGTTGCTCGATACCGTCCGTCGCACTGCTCATGAATTGTTTGTCCCCTTTTGCGTAGGCGGCGGCATTCGCACCGCAGACGATGCGGCCCAGGTCTTCGAGGCCGGCGCGGACAAAGTGAGCGTGAACTCCGCTGCCCTTGCCGACCCAGCTCTGATCGACGCCATCGGTCGCAGTTTCGGCGCACAGGCCGTCGTCGTAGCCATCGATGCCCGCCGCGACCCAGAAGCCTCCGACCCGGTCCGCGATGCGCAGGTCTTTGTGCAGGGTGGACGCAAACCGGCAGGCCGTCGCGTAGTCGAGTGGGCGCGCGAGGCTGAAGACCGCGGTGCCGGCGAGATTCTGCTCACGTCGATGAACTCCGACGGAATGCGCACAGGCTTCGATTGCAAGCTGACCGCGGCGGTCAGCGAGGCGGTCGGCATTCCGGTCATCGCCTCGGGAGGCGCAGGAACTGTCGATCATTTTGTCGAAGTCTTCGCGCGAGGCAAGGCCGATGCTGCACTTGCCGCCAGCATCTTTCACTTCGGCGTTTCGAGCGCTCGTTCGCTCAAAGAAGAGCTGGCCAAAGCCGGTGTCTCCGTGAGGCTCCCATGCTGATTCCATCCATCGATCTACTAGGCGGACGCATCGTTCAGCTTGTGCAAGGGGAAAAACTCCGTCTTGCATTCGACGATTTCGAGTATTGGATCGAGAAGTTTTCTCGTTTTCCGTTAGTGCAGTTGATCGATCTTGACGCCGCAATGCGCCAGGGCGATAACTCCGCGTTAGTAGCCCAGATCGCCAAGCGGCTTCCGGTTCAGGCAGGCGGCGGCATCCACTCCATCGAACGCGCACTGCAGGTGCTTGACGCAGGTGCAAGGCGAGTGATTATTGGATCGGCGCTCTTTTCTGCGGACGGCGCAGTCAACACAGAGTTTGCCGCGGCGTTGGCTGCCAATGTTGGAGCAGATCACGTGGTAGCCGGCATCGATACCAAGAATGGCAAAATCGCCGTCAAAGGTTGGAAGGCGCAAGTCGCGCTCACGCCCGACGAAGCGATTCCACAACTCGAAGCCTACGCCGCCGCATTTCTTTATACGCACGTGGACGGCGAGGGCCTGATGCAGGGTTTTCCCATTGAGACTGCTGCGCGCTTGCGCAAACTCACCAAGCGGCAGCTCATTGTGGCCGGCGGCATTCGCAGCCGGCAGGAAGTGGATGCTCTGGACGCTCTGGGAGCCGATGCCGTGGTGGGCATGGCTGTATACACCGAATTGCTCAAAGTGTGATGCGCGTCGCGAAACTTCGCGCAGTTACTCCTGTTTCTCTCCGATTGCGCGGCTGGTCTCAACCCGCGAGGCTCTCAGCAATCTCGCTATCTGTTTCAGATGAAGTTGCACGGCATAGGCGCGCAAGATATCGGACTGCGAGAACCGGATTCCCTTAGGCCGCGCCTCGGTCATCCGTGCTTCGAGCTGGGCGATATCCTCCTCGAGATTGATCCGCGGCGGCACGTTGAACCGCCATTCGTCAATGCAGCTGGCCACATGGTGGAAACCGGTGCGAATGTCCTCGGCCAACTGGCCAAGATAGGGTTCCAATTGTTGTGCAAACCGGTCGCGATGGCTGTCCTTGACAGAGAATTCCAATGCCACCAGAGCATCGAAAAGCGAGCGGCCAAACTGCGAGAGCATTCCCAGCCCTTCTCGCCATCCCGGTCCGCCCGAAGGCTCATTGCGTGATGCCTCCAGAAGCTGGTTATTGTTCCGTAGCATGACCAGCGCATCGTCGCGTAGCGCAGGCTGGTTCTCCGCGGGCGCGCCGCGAAACCCTTCGAGAATAGCCTCGAAGAAAGCTCCCAGCACCAGAAACTCCTGCGCCAGCCCATCACGCAAACGCAGCCTTGCGCGATCGGGAAGCACCAGCGTGGTCACGGCCAGAGCCACCACTATCCCCAGCAAAACTTCGATCACGCGTTCCAGCGCCAGGCTCCAGCGCGGTCCTGTTTTTTCGACCAGCATGATGATGGTGATGGTGACGCCTGCCAACCGGGAACTGCTATGGAGGCCCAGCAATCCGCAGATGATAACAGCGGCAAGCACGGCAAGAATATAGTTCCACGGAAGCACGCCGAACAAGGAAAACGAAAAGCCAAGCAGAGCGCCGATCACAGTTCCCAGTATTCGGTCGCGCGATGCGTTTACCGTAGAGCCGAAATTCGATTGCAGTACAATAATAGCGCTGATCGCGCCCCAATAGCCGTCGTGCAGCCCGAAGCGCAGCGCCAGCCACCAGCATAACGCTGCAGCAAGCGCGGTCTTAGCAGCGTGAATCAATAGCCGCTGCTGTTCCCAGGAAAGAAGTCCCGATCTCTCCTTCTGTTCCACGCCAAGCTTGACCGCAAGTTGGTGCTGAGACCACGATTTGTTTGCCTTAAGGCGCATCGATGAAATCAGTTCTCCAAGGTTCTCATCAAGACTCAGGATCACAGAATCCGATCGAATCGGCAGTGACCCATCTCACGCTCATTTAATCTCGAGCCATGAAGAAATGCTTGCAGAAGACCGAATTACCTGCAACTATTCGTTGATTTGAGCGTCTCATTGTCAGTGCGCCGTTCTGGTATGGTTCTTATTAAAGCGACTGATAATATTCAGGGGAGCAAAACTTGCGCATGAATCGACCCTTGCTTTTCTTCCTCTGCTTGCTGATAGCTGGGACATTCACTCCCCGTGCCTCGGCGCAGGCAGATCAATCCGCATCCGCGGGATCTGCCTCCGCATTGCCAGACGCGCCATCTCCCGCACAGCAAAGCCAAACAGCGCCCGCGAGCACAGCATCGCCAATTCAAACCGAGGAAGGCCAGCAGACACGGCGAATCCTTTGGATCATCCCCAACTTCCGCTCCGTCAGCGCTGACCAGAAATTGCCCCCGCTTTCTGCAAATGCAAAGTTCAAGCTCATGATGGAAGACAGTTTTGATTACTCCAGCTTCATCTATGTTGGCATACTGGCCGGAGTCGCGCAGGGTGAGGGTTCTTATCCTGAGTTTCAAACCGGTGCTCCTGCCTTCGCTCGCTACTACTGGCACAACATGGCCGACACGGTTGACGGCAATCTTATGACCGAATTCATCTTTCCTGTCGCCACAAAGGAGGACCCCCGTTACTACACGCTCGGCCGTGGCGGATTCTTCAAGCGCGCCGGTTATTCCGTTTCGCGGCTCTTTGTCACCCGTACCGACAGTGGCGGAATGGCCCCGAATTTCTCTGAGATTGTAGGCAATGGTTCGGCTGCGGGTATCTCCAATCTCTACTATCCCAATAAAGAACGTACCTGGACAAAAACCGGGCAGCGGTGGGTTGCGCAGGTGGGCCTGGATGGAGCTTCGGACCTCATGAAGGAGTTCTGGCCGGATGTGAACTCCAAAATTTTCCACAATAAATACTGAGTTCATCCTCTGCAGCGAGTTATAGGTCCGCGTGTAGCATAGGGTTGAAGCGCCCGGATAATCCGCGCCCAGGAGTCTTATGCTGCGAGTTGGATACCCTGCTGTATTGGCTGCTGAACAGTTCTGCAATTTTCCTCAAGGAATCGAGCTTATACCGCTGCCCAATGGATTAAACCACGACGTTGATATCGACGTCTGGATCCCGGATCCTTACCCTGCAAAAGCGATGAGGGTCTGGCCATATCTCCACGGCGTTCGTCTCGTGCTCTCTCTCATGGCAGGTACGGAATGGATTCCCGCCAAGGCGGGGCCGCATGTTACCATCTGCAACGCTCATGGCTCGCACAACATTTCCACTGCGGAATGGACCCTTAGTGCAATTCTGACCATGCTGAAGTATTTTCCGTTTTATCTCGATATCCAACGTACCGGCCAGTGGAAACCCCGTTTCGAAGCGAGCGCGCGTTACGCAGCCATCACCGGAGACAATCGCCCGCTTTATCCGCCCGTAATGCTGGAGGAACTGACCGGCAAGACGGTTCTCATGGTTGGTTACGGCGCCATCGGAAAGGAGATCGAGCGCATGCTCGCGCCGTTTCGCGTGGAGATGATTCGCGTGGCCCGCAGTGCGCGGACCGAACCCGAGGTCCATGCCGTCGCTGAGCTGGATAGCCTCCTGCCGCGAGCAGAGATCGTGATTCTGATCCTGCCCTCGACAGCCGAGTCGAACAAGTTGATCGGAACTCGCCAGTTTGGGTTGATGCGGCAGGGCGCTTTACTGGTCAACGCCGCGCGTGGCCCGATTGTAGATACAGATGCACTGGTTGAGGCTCTTCACTCGGGCCGTATTCGCGCCGCATTGGATGTCACCGAACCTGAACCATTGCCGGAAGGCCATCCGCTGTGGAGCTGCCCCAATCTGCTGATCACGCCCCACGTAGCCGGATCGAGCCCGCAGTTTGCGCCTCGCTCGCTGCATACGGCGGCGGATGAATTGCGTCGCTATCTGAATGGTGAGCCGCTTCACAACGTTGTTCAGGCCGCAATCTAACGGATAACTTCGGGTGCCCGAGATTTCGATTCTGAGATCGGGGAGTTCACGCGCCGCCAGTCTCGCAACCCCAGCACAGCCAAAGCAACCAGTCCCGCATAGAGCGCGGCGGTGGGCCTCAAGTCTTTGTAAAGATATTCGCCGACATAGACCAAGTCCACCACAATCCAAATCCACCAGTTGGCCGTGTGTTTACGCGCCTGCCACCAACTCGCCACAAGGCTATAACTGGTGAGCGCGGCGTCCAGGTGGGGCAGCGCTGCGCCAATACGCGTCATCAACCAGCCCAGCAGCACAGCGCCCACCGCACCTGTAGCCAGCCCCGCAAGCCAGCCCCTCGTAGCTCAATGGAACCACGCGCACCTCGCCATCTGCGCGCAAACCTCGCCACCAGTGCCACCAGCCGTAGAGCGTGAAGACTACAAAGAAAACCTGCAGCAGCGCATCGGAAAATAGCCGCGCGCGATAAAAGACAATCAGGTAGATTACGTCCGCAGCCAACACCACCGGCCAGCAGATGAGAAGCCTGCGCGTGGTGAGCCAGATGCCCAGCACTGTGGTGACGGTGCCCGCAATCTCCAGCCAATTTGCTGAGAAGTAATTCGCAATTGCAACCGAGTTCATGATTGCTGAACTCCTGCAGGAGCCGGCGGCGCTCTTCAACCCATCGCCCAATTGCATCCAGCAGCTTTCTGCCGCCAGCGCCGCAAAAACCAGCGCGCATGTCCCACCAGCCACCCATCGCTGGCCATCGCTGCTTTTTCGTCCGAGTGCAACACGCCCAGAAAATAATCAGCCTCGCTCAGCGCAAACTCCGCGTGGCACAGCGCCGTCATCGGCGCAAGCGCAGCGGCCTCTTGGAGCGAAAGCGGGCGCACTGACTCATAACCTTCAAGCAATGCGTGCAGATGGTCCAGATGCACGGGCACATTCTTCGCATGTAAAGGATCCTCAACCAGCGCGAGCCACTCCACAATGTTGCGTTCGATCGCATGTGCCAGATCATGCACGGCATTGGTTCGGTCGGCCAGTCCGAAGTCGATGATCGAGGTGGCCCGCGCGTCGTCTCCGGCAGCGCTCCAAAACAAATTCGAGGCATGCAGATCGTTGTGCGTCCATAACGGCTCGAGTGCCGGCAACAACGGTAGCAACTCCGCATGAAATGGCGCAAGCAGTTTGAGCGCCTGTTCGCAATGTTCGCGCACCGATGCATTCGCAGCCAATGCCGGGTGCGCATCCAGATAGCGTTCCAGCTCACTGGCAGGGTCCAACGCGGCGAAGATGGTGAAACTGGCCACCAGCGGGCGAGGCTTCCGGCGTGGCGCGGCGTACCCGTGCGATGCAAGATGCAGCCGTGCCAACGCCTCACCCGCAGAGCGCGCATGCACTGCATTACGGAACGGAGTCCAGGAAATCGCATCTTCATAAAGGTCCAGGCCAGTGGGCGTATCATGCACCTCATAATTCCACTCGCCTGTTTCGATCGCAGTCTCCCCCGATGCAGCGGGAAAAACACGCGGCACCTGTGCCCCGGCGCCGATTAAATAATTCAGGAATCGATGCTCCTCGAGCAATCCCTCTCGATCGCGTACCGAGCGATGATGGCGCTTGATAAAGACCCTCCCACTCGCTGAAGCCACAACGCTGGCCGCTGAGAACGGCCGCGGGCTCACCGACAAAATCTCGATCGGCTCGCCAAAGCCCGGGAAACTGAGCAAGCAACGCGCGCACTTCGGCAAGAGTCAACGGAGCCCAGTCGGGTTCCACCAACGTGCCGTCCAATCCGTGCGTTTTGCCTGTTGCGCTCATCGCAAAATTATCTCTCACTCAAACCGGCAAATTCAAAAAGCGTAATGCACCGACAGGCGCACCGTGGTCGGCGCACCCAGCCAGATAAAAGTATCTCCGTAACTCGCGCCGGTATCGCTCCAGTAGCGTTTATCAGTGATGTTATTGGCATAGATTCTGAAAGTAACTCGTCCCTGTTCGCCGCCCGGCGTGTAGCGCGCTCCCAGGTTGAAAAGGTTATAGCTGGGCACGCTCACTTGATCGTCGCGTGTAGCCTCCTTGCGGCCTGTGTAACTCCAACCCGGCAGCACATGCAATCCGCGAATGCGCGGCAGCATGAGGTCCGCAAACACACTTGTGCGCAAATGCGGCACGTTGATCACTTGTTTTGAGTCGTCAGCCGGGGTACCCGTACCGTCGGAGATCGCATTCATGGCCGTCGTCGATGCGGTGAGCCGTAACCAGTTCGTGGCTTTGCCTTCCGCATTCAGTTCCACGCCGTCGTGGGTCTCGTGGCCCTCGGATTCAAAGCATTGATCGCCCGCAATTCCGCTGGGACAAAAACTATCGGGACCTGCGATGGTTTTGGGATAGAAGAACGGCGCGTGCATACGAAAGAACGCTGTAGTCAACAAAATGCGTTGAGCGGGTTCGTACTTCGCGCCGATCTCGGCCTGGCGCGTGAAAAATGGCGAAAGAAACTGGCTTCCGTTATCGGTCCAGAAAGGCGCTTGTGGACCCAGCGAAAGCAGCACACCGTAATTGCCATAGAACGTAAGATTCTTCACGGGGTTGAAGGTGACCGCGTATTGGGGCAGCCAGACGGACTTGTCGGTGAAGTCCGGCGCGCAAGGATTCGGGGCTGGACTTGTGCTGGGATTTAGGTCTAAGCCATTCGCGCAAGAGGCATACGTCGAGTAATTGTGGTCTCGCAGGGAATCAGACCTGCCTCCGGCAATCAATTGAATGCGCCCAGGAAAATAAATCCTGTCCTGCATGACGGCGGCTGTTTGGTGGCTGTCTTCCCAAATCCTGCGCGGGCCTGCGGATTCGAGCGGGCTCTCGATGGGAACCGGTTCAATGGGCTGGTAGATGTTCTCTGAACCGACGTAAGCATAAACTGCGCCATCCTGAACGATGCCATCGGGCGAATATGGGTTTGCAGGGGTAAAAAATCCCGGCTGCTGCACACTGCGCAGAAAAAGCTCCCCTCCGAAAGCCAGATCCTGGGTGATAGCACCGGACTTCAAATGCCCAAGGATCATCGCCTCGGCTTCGGCGTCGATGCGCAGTTCGCCCGGATCGCGGTAATCATAGATGTCATAGGTTCCATCGGGAGCAAAGAACCATGGATAAGGAGAGGAGCCGGAGTTACACTCCGCTTCGTAATAGCACCCATAAGCATAAATCACATTGTCCTGTATCAGTGAGTGGCTATAGCTAACCGCCGCAAAAGCCTTCCAGCTTCCAGGCAAACTGTAGTCGAGCCGCGCGCCGGTATTGAATGTGTCGTACGTATCGGGCGGACCCCATGGCTGATCGCCCAGCATGTTCGACCGGTAAATTTTGTCGATGTCCGGCACCGTTGTCCCGCCCAGCAACTGATAGCCGCTCCCATCGCGCTCTGTCTTGTGCTGGTATTCGAAGTCGCCCTTCAATATCGCATTCGGGCTCATCTTCCAGTCGACCGCGCCCGCTCCCATCGCGCGCCAGCCGTTCGTATCTTTCATGTAAGTCACAATTCTTTCGCCAGCCAGATTGACGCGCGCGCCCACTTGTTTCCCGCTGCCGAAGAACCGCCCCAGGTCCACGGCACCGTACGCAGTTCCGCGCTGATCGGTAGACAGATCGACCGCCTTCACCATCGCCGGCTGCTTGGTCACGTAATCGATCAGCCCGCCCGCCGAGGCAACGCCACTCTCCACGCCGGCAATCCCCTTGAGAAACTCGACGCTCTGCTTGTTTTCGAGCGGCACGTCCTGCTCGCCCGCGATGGTCATTCCATTGATCTCGAGTCCTGTGGCCAGATCGATGGGAAATCCGCGAATCATGTAGTCGCCGTAATAGCCCACCGGCACGTAATCGTCGCCGATCGATGCGTCATTCTTCACCACGTCGGAGAGCAGCCGCGAGACCTGGTCGTTCAGCAGATCGCGCGTCATCACGGTTGCCGAAAGCGGCGTGTCCATGCAGCGTCCCGCCATCCAGCGTTCCCACCGTCAAAGTGTCGGGCAGGTAATCGTCCTTCACGTCGCCCCTGACCACCACCGTGGTAGTCACGCGCGGCACCTGTTGCGTGGATGGGACAGAAGTTGCCGCGCCGGCCGCCTCCTGAGGATTTGCGGCGCCTGATTTGTGCCCGGTGACGCGCTCTGCGCAAATGCGCCTGTGCCAACCGCCAGGCAACAGGCCAGCACGAGCACTTGGAGCAGACAACCATGTGCCGCGAAAACTTGAAGTTGGATGCGGGCCGTGAACGCGGCAAATTGCTCAAGCATGGATTCCCCTTGTTTCCTGATGCATGAAACAAGAGAACTCACACTGAGTTTCGAGGAAGAAGGCCGTTCGGCTTCGAAAGCTTCCCACGCCGGTATTATCCGGATCGGGTTCTAGGGTATCTCTCAGCCCCACTCCGTGGAGCACCCCTGTTTCAATAACCTGATTGAAACACTGCCGGCTCAGGATTTGCAAATCAGCCGGACTGACGGAAGATCCGGGCGCGTGAATCACACCTTTCTCCAGAATCCTGCGTCTTGATAGCAAAACGAAAACGCCACGTTTTCCACATCCGCGGCCCTCCGTTGCCGCACGCATTTTTTCAAAAAAAGCCGTCCAGTCCTGGTCACAGTCGCTACATTTAAATGGATAACAAATTACAGGCGAACAAACAGCGCTTCCCGCGTGAATTTTTATTGAAAGGCGCCCTAATGCGTGCTCTTTGTTCCCTGGTCAGCTGCTCCGCCGGGCTTGCTCTGCGGATGCTTCTGACTCTGTTGTCTGCTTTGCCTTTTCCGTCGTGCCGGTTACCCGCGCAATCCACCTTCGGCACCATCCTTGGCACAGTGCGCGACACCAGCGGGGCGCTGATCGCCGGCGTGCAGGTCACGCTGGTCAATACCGGCACCGACGGCCACGCGAGCCATGGTCACCGACGCCAACGGAAACTACGCTTTCAAGAATATCGATGTGGGCATCTACACGCTCACCTTTTCGGCGGCCGGCTTTGAAAACATCGCTGCCGGAAATCATCGCTCATGGCGCGCGAAACGCGGCGCATGGACGCAACCCTCAAGCCGGGCGCCGAATCGCAGACCGTCATCGTCATTGACGATCCCTCGCCCGTCATCACCACCGATGTTTCCAACCTGGCCGAGACCAAGATCGGCGATGAGCTTGTCGAGCTTCCCGTCGCCATCTACTCCCGCTCCACCGGCTCCACCAGCCCCATCTCCACGCTCACCACCGAGGCCGGCGTGCAGACCGACGACAGCGGCAACCTCGCCGTATGCGGCACCACCGCCGCCCTGCTCAGCGTCACCATCGATGGCATCTCTTCAGCGTCGGCGTCGAATACTCCGGCCCCGTCAACGAAATGTTTCCCTCCTTCAACTCCATCGAGGAAATTCGCGTCTGCGAGTCCAACAACAACGCCGAATTCAGCGGCGTCGCCGACATCACCACCGTCTCCAAAGCCGGCACCAACCACTTCCACGGCGGCGTTTTTGAGAACCATGAAAACACGGCGCTGAACTCCAACGACACCTTCGCGCTCTCCAAACCCAGGATCATCATGAACGATTTCGGCGGCACGCTGGGCGGCCCGCTGCAGATTCCCCATCTTCATCAGGCCGACGACCAGAGCTTTCTTCTTCATCAGCTATGAAGGCCTGCGCCTGCCGCGCGAAACCCCCATCGTGCTCAGCGTGCCCTCCATTGACATGCGCAACGGCAACCTTACAGACTATCTCGCCGGGCAGGGCGTCTGCCGGCCATCTATCAACCCGACGGCGTCACCCCCAATCGATCCCGACCAATCGTGCCGGTCAAGCCCATCTCCGCCAATCTGCTTCAATACCTGATGCCCACGCCCAACTACGGCGCGCGCCGGCTCCTTCGCCAACAACTACCAGATCAACTTTCCTTCGCCCATCTCCGCCAACCAGGGCGATGTCCGCCTGGACCAGACGCTATTCCGCGCAAGCAATCCATCTTTGCGCGCTTCTCCTACAAGAACCGCCAGGTCATTACCGCGCCTTCGGCCGCCTGCACCTTCACCTATTGCGCCGAGGCCGGCAGCCCGCTGCAAGGCGGATACAACACGCCCGAGATCGACGAGGGCCTGACCTTCGCCCATAACTACGTCTTCTCGCCCAAGCTGCTGAACGAGTTCCGCGGCGGCTTCAACGCCCAGCACACCTCGGAGACGCAGAGCTACTCCACCACGCCCTGCTCGACGCAAACCGGCCTCACCGTTCCCCAGCCGGACACCGGCTGGTCCGAAGCCCCGCAAGTGCTCATCAACGGCTTCATGTCCACCGGCGCCGGCAACCCCGGCATGCAGCGCGGCCAGATCATCCAGGCGCTCGACAACGTCACCTGGACCCACGGCAACCACTCCTTCAAATTTGGCGCGGACTTCAAGCGCCTCACCGACCACGACGACAACGTCTACGGCAACTATCGCTCCGGCTGGTATGTCTTCAACGGCTCCTCGACTGTGGGCGCGGCCATTGGCGATCCCTACACCGCATTTCTTCTCGGCTATCCGGACTACACCGAAGTCAGTTCCACCAACAATCCAACCATGAACGGCCTCGGCTATTCCTACGCCTGCTTCGCCCAGGACGATTGGAAGATCACTCCCAGTCTCACCCTGAATCTTGGCCTGCGCTACGAACTCCATCCGCCCATCCACGATATCCACTCCAACACCGCCACCTTTGATCCCGGCTATTACGGCGCCATACCATCGACCGGCTCAGACCGTTCACGGGCGCCGTGGTGGTCCCCAATGCGCACGCCGAGTCCTTCGCATCTACAGCATTTGCGAACGCCATCGCACCCACGCCCATCCTCACCGCCGCGCAGGCACGGCATTCCTCAGACTCTTCGCTACACCGACAAAACCGACTGGGGCCCGCGCCTCGGATTTGCCTGGCGGCCCTTCGGCAACGACAAGACCGTTCTCCGCGGCGGCTGGGGACGCTTCATTGAAACGCCGCTCGGCTTCTCGCTGGTCTCCGGCTGGGCCGTTCACGCCAGCTATCTCGCCACATACAGCCAGGACTATGCAGCCGATGGCAGTCACTCCGCTGCTTTCCTTTCGCCAATCCATTCAACACCGCTGCCGGCAGCTCCACCGGAACCGCCGACTTCGACTACGCCTTTCCCATCCACTACAACGATCCCTCCGTGCAGCAGTGGAATCTGACCTTCGAGCAGGACCTGGGCCACAGCATCGGCGTGCGCCTCTCTTACACCGGCAGCCACGGCCAGAACCTTGAAGCCATGGTCGATCTCAACCAGGTCCCCGCCAACTCCATCGGCTATTTCAATATCGATCCCGCTCCCCCGGCTTCCGGCGCCTGCATCTCCGACGGTGGAACGCTGGTCGCCGACCACCGTCCCTATCCCTGCTGGGCCGTCATCCAGAGCGTCGCGAATGCCGCCGTGAGCAACTACAACAGCGGCACGGTCGAAGTCTCCCGCCACAGCGGCAAGTCGCTCACCTTCGACGCCAGCTACACCTTTACGCGTGACCTCTCCAACGCCGGCGGCGCCACGCCCAATGCCTTCGCCGTCGCCGGCGGCAGCTTCCTCACTGACCGCTTCCATCCCGGCCTGACTATGGCAACGTCATCTACGATCGCCGCCACCGCTTCCTGGCCACCTATCTCTACGACCTGCCCTTCGGCCGCGGCCAGCGTTGGCTCAGTTCCGGCGCCGTGCATTGACGCGTCTGGCCGGCGGCTGGCAACTGGGCGGCGTTACCATCCTCCAGAGCGGCCCGTTCCTCACGCCGTATGAAGACATCCGTCGACCCCGCCAACACCAACATTCTCACCACTGTCGGCCAAACCCGTCCCGATCAGTTGAAAAACGTTTCGCTCTATGCCGCCCATCGCACCACCGCCCAATGGCTCAATCCCGCCGCGTTCCCCTACCTCAACTCTTCAATCCGCCGCTGGCAGTCGGCATTGGCCGCTTTGGCAACGCTCCCGTCGGCGGCGTCGTTGGCCCCGGCACGGCCAACTTCTCCTCTCGCTGATGAAGAACTTCGCCCTCTACCGGCAGAGCAAATTCCAGTTCGGCGTTGAAGCTGCCAACGTCTTCAACCACCGCAATTACGAGCCGCCCAACATGCAGGTAGACTCCTCGGGTCTTCGGCTCTATCACCGCCTTGCAAACCGCCGAAGGCGCTGGCCCTCGCAGTCTCGAACTCTCCGGCCGCATCACCTTCTAGGCCTCACCCATCCATTGCGGAAAAACCAATGCTTCGTCTCTGAAATAAACCTCCCGGCCGTCCCACTACCTTTGACACTCTGCTCTCGTTCCGTGCCTGAATCCCTCCTTCCACAAACGTGAGCCTCATCACAGCCCGCGGCCTTGCCCCTATCTACACTCGGAGACACTTCCGGAGGGATTCAAAGGGCATCATGCAACTCAATCCCGCTTTTCCTGCTGTCGATCCCATTCCTTTGCCGGCCCCGATATGGCTGCTCAAACTGCTCCATATCGTTACCCTGGCTCTGCACTTTGTCGCCGTGGAAATGCTTCTGGGTGGACTGCTGCTTGCGGTCCTGCTCAGTCTCTTCCGCCGCTCGCCGGCCTCGCTGGTCACCGCCAGGGCGCTGGCGCGACGGCTCACGGTGGTCATGACCTTCGTCATCAACCTCGCCGTGCCGCCGCTGCTGTTTGCCCAGGTGCTCTACGGCCGCGCTCTTTACACCAGCAGCGTGCTGATCGGCCTTTACTGGATCTCGATCATCGGCCTGCTCATGCTCACCTACTGGCTGCTCTACCGGTTCCCGCCGCGGCTTGAGGCAGGGCGCTCGGCCTGGTGGGTAGGCCTCATCGCGTGGCTGCTGGCCGGCAGCATCGCCCGCCTGCTCTCAACCAATATGACGCTGATGCTGCGTCCCGAAGTCTGGCGCCAAATGTACTCCGCCTCCGCCGCAGGCAAGTTCCTCCCCACCGGCGACCCCACATTTGAGCCTCGCTGGCTGCTGATGATGGCCGGCGGCCTGTTCGTCGGCGGCCTGTGGATGATCTATCTTGTCGGCACGCAGCACCTTCACCGCCGATGAAAAGCGTTTTGTCGCCGGACTCGGAGGCAAAGTCGCAGCGATCTTCGGCGTTGTTTATCTCGCCGCCGGTTTTTGGGCCGCTAGCGTGCAGCCGGAGGCCGTCAAAGCAGGTCTAGCGGAAACGGCATTTATTCGTTCTACAAATTTGCCGGTTTCGCCGGCTATGGCTGGTTGGCGCTGGTCGCGGTTGCCATTCTGCTCGGCGCATATCGCCGGATTCGGCAAGATCGCAGCCGGCTGGCTTGCATGGGCTGCCGTGCTCATCGCCGTGCTCACTGAAATCATGTTCACCGTCTATCGAGACGGCGTTCGCGATCTGACCCTGCTGAGCAAAGGCTACGACGTTTGGAATCGCGTGGTCGTCACCAACTGGAGCGTCGTCTTGCTCTTCCTGGTCCTCTTTGTCGCGGGCCTGGGTGTGATTGGCTGGCTCGTGTCCGTGGTGGCGCGCGCCAAAAAAGATATGGAGGGCGCGGCAACCTTATGAGCCAACTGACTACCGAGCAAACGATGAGTAACTCCCGACAACCTGTTGAAGAAACCAACGACAAGACCACGCGCCGCTTCTTTATGGTTGCGGCCGGCGCGGCAGGCCTTGCTTATACCGCTGCCCTTGCCTATCCCATCTACCGCTATCTGGCCTCGCCCGCGGAGATGGCGATGGAAGCCACCGCTGTCACCGAAGTCACGCTCAAGGACGCGCAAAAGCTGCCACTTGGCTCGGTGCTGATGTTCAAATTCGGCACTGCTCCCGCCATGCTCATTCACCATGAGGACGGCCGCTGGATCGCTCTTACCGCTGTCTGCACCCACCTCGGCTGCACGGTGCAATATGAGCCCGCAGGCCGACCGCATCCACTGCGCCTGCCACGGCGGCGTCTATGACCCCTACACCGGCGCCAACGTCAGCGGCCCGCCGCCCAAGCCGCTCAAACTTTTCAAAGTTGCCGTCAACCAAGCCGGCGTGGATGTTTCGCGCGCCTAACGCAATAAGGACTCATAAAACGAGGATCCATGACCGCAAAGACCATCCGCTCTATCAATGGACCGACGAGCGCCTGGGACTCAGCGAACTGGCCGCCTTCGCGCGCCACAAGACCGTCCCTGTTCACTCCCAGTCCTTCTGGTACTACTGGGGCGGCATCTCGCTCTTCCTCTTTCTCGTGCAGTGCTTCACCGGCGTTCTACTGCTGGTCTACTACCGCCCCGGCGCAGAAGCCTACGAGTCCGTCCGCCAGATCACCTTCGTAATGCACTTCGGCTGGCTCATCCGTTCGGCTCACGCATGGGCCGCCAACCTGATGATCTTCGCCATCCTTGTGCACATGTTCTCGGTCTTCTTCATGAAGGCCTACCGCAAGCCGCGCGAGTTCGGCTGGCTCAGCGGAATGGCGCTGCTGGGCATCGCCTCGGTCTTTGGTTTCTCCGGCTACCTGCTGCCCATGGATGAGTTGAGCTACTTTGCCACCAAGGTCGGCCTGCAGATTCCCATGGCCATCCCCTATGATCGGCGAGGCCTCGCCAATATGCTGCGCGGCGGGCCGGATGTGAGCGAGTTCACGGTGCAGCGCTTCTTTGCCCTGCACGTCGTCGTGCTGCCCGCCCTCTTCCTGCCGCTGCTCGCGTTTCACCTTTGGCTTGTCCAGCGCCACGGCAACGCCGTGCCGCCCAGTGAAGAAGCCAAGCCCGCCGGCGAGCGCAAGACCATTCCCTTCATGCCCAACTTCCTGCGCAAGGATCTGGCCATGTGGCTGATCTCGCTCAACATTCTCGCCCTCCTGGCCTCGGTCTTTCCCTGGGCCCTGGGAAAGCAATACGATTCGCTGGCGCCCGCGCCGATCGGGCATTCATCCCGAGTGGTACTTCATGAGCCCCTTCGAAATGCTCAAGCTGCTGGGCATGGTCAAGTGGCTGCAGGGCGAGCCCGGCGAGATCGCCGGCATCCTGCTCTTCACTCTCGGCATCGTGCTCTGGATTCTGATTCCCTTCTACGACACCAAAAGGAATCCGGCCAGCGCGCCCGCGCCGCACACTACTTCGGCCTGCTGGCGGTCTATCGCCCTGCTGGCCACCACCGTCATCGGCTACTGGACCATTCGAGGTAAGAGAGACTGGAGAAGCAACCAATGAACTATCCATTCTGGAACATTCCGTATCTCGGCTCGGGCTGGGTGATCGGCATCATCGCCATCTTCCACGTCATGATCTCGCAGTTTGCCGTGGGCGGCGGCCTCTATCTGCCCATGGCCGAGCGCAAGGCCATGCGCATGGCCGATCCCGAGATCCGCGCCCATGGCTCGCGCAACTCGCCAGCCACTCCAAGTTCTTCCTCATCCTCACCGGCGTCTTCGGCACCGTCACCGGCGTAGGCATCTGGTTCGCCATCGGCCTCACCCATCCTGAAGCCACCAGCACGCTCATCCACAACTTCGTCTTCGGCTGGGCCATCGAGTGGGTCTTCTTCATCGTCGAGCTCACCACCGCCGCGGTCTACTACTACACCTGGAACCGGATCGATGAAAAACTCCATCTCATCGTGGGCTGGGTCTATGCCGGCGCATCCTTCTTCACCCTGATCATCATCAACGGCATTCTCACCTTCATGCTCACGCCCGGCGATACCTGGCTCGCCGTCGCGGGAACCGGCAACGAAGCCAGCAAGTTCTGGTATGCCTTCTTCAATCCCACTTACTGGCCCAGCCTCTGCCTGCGCATCTGCGTCTGCGCCTCGCTGGCCGGCATCTGGGCGCTCATCACCTCCAGCCGCATCGACGGCGACAAGCAGCCCGCGCTCAAAACCAGCCTGGTCAAGTGGAGCGTCAAGTGGCTCGTGCCCTCCTTCGTCGCCATGCCGTTCCTCATGGTCTGGTATCTCTGGATGGTTCCCGCATCGCAGCGCGCCCTGCTCACCCTGGGCATCGATACCATCAACTCCGGCACCTTCTCCACCGTCACGCGCATCGCCCTGATCATCATCGTCACCTCGGCCACCATCGTCGGCGTCGCCTACTACCTCGCCTATCGCAACCCGGTGGACTTCAATCTCTCGCACGCGATGGCCATGCTGCTACTGGCGCTCATCGCCACCGGCGCCGGCGAATACGCCCGCGAGATGCTGCGCAAGCCCTACGTCATCGGCCGCTGGATGTACTCGAACGGCGTCCGCGTTCCCTATGTCGCCGCATCAACCAGGAAGGCTACCTGGCCCACTCCAACTGGGTCTGGAATGGTTCGGCATTCCGAGCTACTCCCGCGGCGAAGCCATCTTCCGCGGCGAGTGCGGCTCCTGCCACACGCTCGATGGCTACCGCCCGCTCACAAACTGCTCGCCGGCCGTGACCGCGCCAACATCGGCAACTTCATCACCATGCTCCACGAGAACAAGCCCGACTCGCCCTACCGCCGCTTCATGCCGCCGATGGTAGGCACAAAGCAGGACGTTGACGATCTGACCGATTACCTTAACGCCCAGGTCAACCCGCCGTCACAGAAGGCAACGCTAACCGCGCAGAAGTAGCATTTAAATCACCTCTTCATCAACAACCAGGCTGGAATTAGAAGAAGTATAATAACTTACATAAAGCCAGTTATCATAACAAAGTGGGTGCCAGGTCTCGTCTGCCGCGACACGTGACCTGGGAAACCCTATAAGCAGATCCGCCCACCGCCCGTTCCGTCATAAAGGCCCATGCCCATCTTTGAGACATTTCCCGTTGCAAAGGCAGGCCCCCGGAACTACCCTGTGCCCGCACTTCCCATGCGCTCAGTCCCCGGCCGTAAAGCCTCAGAACTCAGTTCATCGGCATGCCGCAAACCAGGAAACAGCGCAGCCCAAACTCCAGCTACAGCCAACGCACCGACGCCACCCACCACCGTAGCCCGCACCGCGCCCCACCACTGCGCCGTCACCCCGCTCTCAAACTCTCCCAGCTCGTTTGAAGCGCCGACAAACAGCGCGTTCACGGCGCTCACCCTCCCGCGCATCTGCGGCGGCGTGCCCAGTTGCAGCAGCGAAGCGCGGATAACCACGCTGATCATATCCGCCGCCCCGCTCAGCGCCAGCGCTCCCAGTGAAAGCCACAGGCTCCGGGAGAGACCGAAGACCACCGTCGCTGCCCCAAACAGAGCAACGCTGATAAACAGCCGTACTCCAGCCCGCCTGCGGAGTGGATACCGCGCCATTAGCAGTGACATTACCAATGCGCCTGCCGCAGGAGCTGCCCGCAGAAGTCCCAGCCCGCGCGGCCCCTGGTGCAGAATGTTGTGGGCAAAGATCGGCATCAGGGCCGTGGCTCCGCCCAGCAGCACCACAAACAGATCCAGCGTCGTTGCCCCCAGCAGCAGTGACGAACGGCGTACATATTCAAAGCCCGCCAGTACCAGTTTGATTGAAACGGCGCGATGCTCCATGCGTCCAGGCCTCACGTGAAGGCTCAGGATCAACGCCAGAAACCAAACTAGTGTGCACAGCGCAAACACATAAACAATCCCCGCTCCTTGCAGCTCCGCGTCGCGCAAAAAAGTTGCCAGTGGAAGAGTAAAAAGCAGCCCGCCCATTGCCGGGCCCGCGATGTTGGAGAATTGGAAGATGGCACTGCCCCATGTCATGGCATTCACAAAGTGCTTTTCTGGAATCAGATGCGGTATCAGCGCAGCGCTTGCCGGCCCTGAAAACGCACGTCCTGTCCCCACGCAAAACAGCACCGCATAAATTGGATAAACGCTTCGCCAGCCGTAGCAGGTCAGCAGAAGCAGCGCGGTGGTGCATAAAAGCTGCAGCCCGTAGCAGACCAGAATCACCTGCCGCCGGTCGAAGCGATCGGCCACATGCCCGGCCGGCAGCATAAATAGCAGAGCGGGGAAAAACAGCGCCAACCCGGTATAGCCAAGGTCTATCGCCCGGTGTGTGATGGAATAAACCTGCCAGGCTACCGCAACCGATTGCGCCTCGGCGCCCAGAATAACTGCCGCGCGCGCCAGTTGGTACCGCCTGAAGTCGCGAGAGGCAAATGCCTCCATACCGCGCCTTTGCGGCGTTGGGGGAAGAGATTGCATATCCTTTCCCTAGCTTATCTTGCTTTTCCTTCCCGCGATCTGAAACCAAGCTGGCAACCAACCGGCCGCATGTAAACTCAAAGCATTGTGGTTCGGCCTCCCGCCTGAAAGGCTCGTCCTATCCCACGTGAGCATCTTTGCCTCATCAACGCGTAAAATCACTGCTCCCGGCGCGTCCCACGCGCTTGCGCCGCGTTGGCTCGTGCACCTGGGAGCGCTGGGCCTTTTTTTGTCGCGGTAATCGATGCCTCGCCTATCCCTCTGCCCATCCCCGGCAGCACTGACCTGCTGCTGCTCCTGCTGGTGGCGCACAACGGTAATCCGTGGATACTGACGCCCAGCGCCATCGTCGGCAGCATCCTCGGCGGATATACCACATGGCACCTTGGACGCAGAGGTGGCGAAGTTGCATTGCGCCGCTATGTCCCGAAGCGCTTTCGCGCACGCATCCTGAAGTGGGTCGAGCACCATCCCTTCCTCGCGGTCTTTCTTCCCGCGGTGCTTCCACCGCCAATTCCGCTGCTGCCGTTTGCGCTCGCATCAGGCGCGCTGCAAGTGCCCCGCAACCGCTTCCTGGTCATTTTTGGCGCGGCGCGCGCCTTGCGTTACACTTTCGTCGCCTGGCTCGGCGTAATCTACGGGCGCGTGGTGGTCCGCCTGTTTGCCTCAACCCTTCAGAGGTGGTCCAAACCACTGCTCTATCTTTTTCTTGCTCTTCTAGTTGGCTCACTCTGCTATGCCATCCGGCAGATTCGACGCCACCAAAAATCCGAAGCCGCTGAAGACCGGGCAAAAAAAGCCGCAAGCGGCGATTGACTTCCGCGCCATGAGGCGCTTCCGCCTCCGTCCTGTATAGGAGGATTGCCCGCTGTCTCAATTGATGAACCCCAACTCCGCCAAATTGAATCTATTGAAGAGGGCACCGGTCAAAGCAATTTATATTTGATTGGGCACATCCCAGCGGATCGTCGAACTTCCCCGCCAGCAGAAAAATAAGACCCGGAAGAGGAGAAAACTTTTGCCCGAGCGCGATCCCGCATCGCCTGCACTCACCGGCGCCGGAACAACTCTCGACAATCCGCAATCCGCCGCGAGCGCGCGATGGAAACCTCGCGTCAATCCCTGGCTCATCGCCGTTACCGTTGCCCTGGCGGCCTTTATGGAGGTGCTCGACACTTCCATCGCCAACGTGGCACTGCCCCATATCGCCGGTTCCCTGGGCGCCAGCACCGACGAGGGAACCTGGGTCCTCACCAGCTACTTGGTGGCCAACGCCATCGTCCTTCCCCTCGGCGGCTGGGCCTCCAGCGTCATGGGCCGGCGCAACTTCTTCGTCTTCTGCATCACCGTCTTTACCGTCGCCAGTTTCCTGTGCGGCTCAGCTCCATCCCTGCCCATCCTTCTAATCTGCCGCATCATCCAGGGCTTCGGCGGCGGAGGCATGCAGCCCATGGCTCAGGCCATCATGGCTGACTCCTTCGAACCCCAGAAGCGCGGGCAGGCTTTTGCCCTCTATGGCATCGTCGCCGTCCTCGCGCCCTCCATCGGCCCCACTCTCGGCGGTTGGATTACCGACAACTATTCCTGGCGCTGGATTTTCTTCATCAATATCCCGGTCGGCATTCTGGCCTTCATTCTGGTCAACCGCCTGGTCGACGATCCGCCGTGGATCAAAGGCGACATTTCCCGCCTGCGCAACATGGACTATCTCGGCCTCAGCTTCCTCATCATCGCCATGGGCGGTCTGCAAATCATGCTCGACAAGGGCGAGGAGAACGACTGGTTCGCCTCCGGCTTCATTCGCACTTTCGCATTTTTATTTGTCGCCGGCATGATCGGCCTTGTCCTCTGGGAATGGCACAAAAAGAATCCGCTCATCAACCTCAAGCTCTTCCGTTTCAAAAACTTCGCAATTTGTTGCTTTCTGATGGCCCTGGTCGGCGGCGTACTCAATGCCAACACTGTTCTCCAGCCGCAGTTTCTGCAGCAACTGCTCGGTTACAACGCCACTACCGCCGGTATGGCGCTCACCGCCGGGGGCATTGCCGTGCTGGTCATGATGCCCATTGCCGGCTTCGCTACGGGCAAAGTTGCCGCCCGCTGGCTGGCCATGATCGGCTTTACTCTTTTTATCCTGACCTTCCGGTTTGCGGCTCATGCCACCACGCTCGACATGAGCTTTTCCGCTGCTTCCTGGCTTCGTGTGATCCAGATGTTTCCCATCCCCTTCTGCTTCATCTCCATCACCAACGCTGCATATGTCGGCCTGCCCAGGGAACAGAGCAACCAGGTCGCAGGGCTCATCAACTTCGCCCGCAACATCGGCGGCAGCCTGCTGATCGCTATCACCAACGCACAGGTTACCAGCCGCGCCACCTGGCACCAGCAACACCTGCAAAGCGACATGACCTCCGCTTCCATCGCCTTCCAGCAGCAAACACAAGCCCTCTCGAGCTTCTTCAGTAACCACTTTGGCTCGGCCAACGGCAAGGTCCTGGCCATGGCCAACATTTATAACCAACTCAACCGCCAGGCCCAGATGCAGGGCTACCAGGATGTCTACATGGAACTCTCCTGGATGTCTGTCTGTTTGGTCGCGCTCGCCTTCCTGCTTAGCAAAAACAAGCCCGGCCAGGCCGAGCCCGGCGGAATGCACTAAAACAACTGAAGTCCCTCGTCCATTTACTGTGTCTCAAATTGCACATCCGAAAGAAATTAACGAATGCGAAACTCCAATTTGCTGAAATAAAGGAGAAGTGAGATGGGACTGATCATTCTAATCATTGTTCTGGTGCTGATCTTCGGCGGCGGCGGCGGATACTACGGCTACAGCCGTTGGGGATACGCAGGCGGCGGAGGCATAGGCCTCGGAACCATTCTATTAATCCTGCTTATCTGTTGGATGCTCGGAGTCTTCCACTAGACCGGAGTGCACTTATCTTCCAGGCCTTTCCATAGCAGGTTAAGGACCTGATAGAACTGGCGTGTCTCTCGGTCGCCCCGCAAGCCGCGAGGACCTATCAAGTAACTTCTAAGTGCCTCAGTATGCCCATTCCTCTCACGAGCGGGCTGATTCTACTCAGCCGCGGGTAATCTGCGTTGAAGGGACAAAGATCACAAGACTCCCATGAAAGCGAGCAATCCTTTCTGGAGTGCGTAAAAAATACATAGCCAGAGGTGAGAGCCACTTTTACAAGCCCATATTTTTCAGTTAGTTACTTCCCGTTCACTTTTTGGCACACAAGATGCTCCTTTCCATTGCGTGGATTAATCCCATGCGGGCTGGCGAAAGTTTCTTTGCCCATCTGGAGCGAAGTTAGGGAATGGAGGATTTCCAAAATGACTATCACCACAGTCCACGTGCCCATGTCTCTCTGTTATCTCTGCGAGTGCGGTCTGGTTGGCAACAATGCAAATCAGTGTGCTTGCGGAAATAGATACGGACTCCTGAGTCTTGCCGCGGTTATGGATAGAAAGCCCGCCGAAAATGTGCTTGATTGCAGTGGCTCCGTACCTACCTACGCAGGATTGCCTAACTGAAGTGAAAGGAGAAATCAAATGAGTAAATACCGGATCGGTGTTATCGGGTTAGCGGCCGCATTCACTCTGGCGGCGATAACAGGGTGCGCCACTAAGAACTATGTGCGTAACCAGACAGCGCCGCTTGTGGAACATACCGACCAACTTGACGCGCAGACGGCTCAAAACAACCGGCAGATCCATGATGTGGATGAGCGCTCACAGGCGGGCATCACTCATGCGCAAGGTTCTGCGGACAGCGCCCAACAGAACGCGCAGAAGGCGGGCGAGAGTGCCGGGTTGGCTGAAACCGCGGCAAACGACGCCGTGCATCGCGCGGATTCTCTGGATAGCGTGGTGAAAGGGCTTGATAACTACACCCCGCTGGGCAAGGTTACTGTGAACTTCGGGTTTGATAAGGCAGTGTTGACTAAAGACGACCGCGATCAACTGGATAATTTTGCTGCGCAGATTGGCTCAGCCAAGAGTTACATCCTTGAAGTGACCGGCGGAACGGATTCCGTGGGCTCGGCCCAATACAACTACGAACTGAGTCAGCGGCGAGCGGATGCTGTGGTGCAGTACCTGGCGTCAAAGTATCAGATTGCAGCTCACCGGTTCTATCTCATCGGAATCGGCAAGGACAAAGAAGTGGCCTCGAACTCGACCGCAGCGGGAAGAAAGCAGAACAGGCGTGTTGAGGTGGAGTTGTTGTCGAATCGGGCAGATGAAGCAAAAGAGACGGCCCCCGCGCCGCAAGGCAGTAATTGATTTGGGCCAGGCTCGGTGCAGCCAAGTGCGCTCGAACTTCGTGGCTCTAACAGAATAGGTTATGGCGGCATGAGCCCCGTGCCGCCGTAATCAACCAATGCAGGTGGGTCAATAGAGATCCGTGTAGCTTCCCCAGGCAAGAACAACTCGAATTGCAGAACGCCCACAAGGAGGTAATATGTTGATGAGCGATAAGCACAACCATGCCTTTGATCCCACTGCTTTTCTGACGAATGTGGGTCCCGGTCGGAAAATCATTGAACTGCAACCGGAACAGACTTTTTTCACCCAGGACGATCCAGCGGACTCTGTCTATTATCTGAGGGAGGGCCGGGCGAAACTCAGCGTGATATCTGCGAGCGGCAAGCAAGCCACCATCGCGCTTCTTTGCCCAGGCGATTTCTTCGGCGAGGACTCGCTGACGGCGAAGCCGGGACTGCGCATGGCCACAGCCATGGCGGTGAATACCTGCACCGCGGTGAAGATCCCGAAAGAGGAGCTGCTCCGCTATTTGCACCAGAGCCTGCTTTCTGCGAACAATTCGTCTCGTTTGTGGTGGCCCGCGAAATCCGCACCCAGACCGACCTGGTCGATCAGATCTTCAACACCAGCGAAAAGCGCCTGGCGCGCACCCTGCTCCGAATGGCGGAATCCGGGAAGCCCGACGAGACCCATACCCTCATCCCTCCGATCACGCACGAGACTTTAGCCGAGATGATCGGAACAACCCGGCCTCGCGTCAGCTATTTTATGAACCGATTCCGGAGCCTCGGCCTTATCGACTACAAGGGGCGGATTCAGGTGCACAGACCGCGTCTGAGGGCCATCCTGGCCGATCAGCAGTTCGCTGCATAGGTTGCGCCACTTGCGCGAATGCATCCCACGTGCCGAAAGTACCTGCGTATGTCAGGAAACAAGGGCCGATCCGCAATAAGGATTCGGCCCTTGTGGCGTCAGATTGCGAATGATATGGTTTCCGCGCGTGAAAGTGGATGGAACATCGCTCTGGTTAGTCTGCGAAATAGATGATCCCCTAGCCTTGCGGAAGACAGCTCGATGGAGAAGGGCGCATTCCATCGGTAGTTCGATAATTTACGCCTCTGGATTGATAATTATTTTCGGCCATGCCCGGCGAACGGATTGTGAGCAATTCAAGATGCGAAGCCGGACGTTTTTTTGCATAAAGATGTAGAAAAGGGGCGAAATCAGGCATTTTATTGCATTCTCTTACATCAATTTTCTAGATCATTATTCTTTATAATCAATCGCGTCTGGGGGAGAAACTAATCTGCAAACTCAATCGAAAGAAACCGGGCTAATCTCGATTATGAGGCCCGAGCTCCACTGTAGTGCAGTCTCTGGTAAAGCCCTCATTTCTGCCAGCGGCCCGCGAGGACTAAACCCCGGAGCGAGTTCCGAAATGTGCTCGGGGGAATTGCGAAAGCAGGTCGAGCTTAGAGCAGTTACCTTGAAGGCGACAGCGAGCGTGGGGGCGAACCGCGAGGTCCTACCGGCCAGTAGGCCGGCGCGGTACCTGTCTGCCGGGAACGGTAATCCCAAGACCGGCAGAGAATCGCTTGATATGTTTAGGCGGAGAATGCTTTTGCCGTCGAGTCCTTTGAGGATCT
The DNA here is from genome assembly GCA_963839225.1 of uncultured Acidobacteriaceae bacterium. Lineage (GTDB taxonomy): Bacteria > Acidobacteriota > Terriglobia > Terriglobales > Acidobacteriaceae > Telmatobacter. The sequence goes on along the minus strand of CAWIVA010000087.1, from coordinate 1,687 downwards.
CCCAGTCCGGGTCTGAATTCGCGCACGCCTGGATGGGGACAAAAATAGGCCCCCGTGAAGAACGGGGGCCAAGCTGTATGGGTCCTCTCGCGCGGTGCGAGAGATGGTTGGCGGCCCACGGCGTGCGGCTGTCAGAGCATTAATACCCCTGGGGAGAGGGCGCGCTCTTAGGGCTGCTCCATACCGCTTTGGGAATCAGCACTCTGGGGGGATGCTGCTCCCTTAGCCGCCAAACTGTTTTCCATCAACCGAATATGCACGCTGCTGATTTGCACCCGCCTCGAGCCTTCCTCGGCGTCTTCGCGGGCATTTCCAAGAGCCACCGCGTGCAAACGGTAGACGGGAATCTGGTGTTCGACGACCATATAGCGCTTGACAGCCTCGGCCAGCCGCTCGGATCTCTGGATTCCGGCGCCGCCGGCAAGCGGAGAATGCGCCTCCATCTCCAGAATGTAGCCTTGCTGTCCGGCAATCCCTGCCGCCAGGTCGTCGAGTTGCTTGCGGGCCGCAGCCGAAAGCACCGGCTGTCCGCTGCGAAATTTGATGTCGGCTTCTGTAATCGGCTGATACTGGTCGATACCGTTCACCGTGGTATTCAACTGGTCAACGTGACCGGCAGCACCCTGCGCGGTAGAGTTGGCCTGCTGAGCCTGATTGCCTGCCGTGGTGGCAAGTTCGTTGGCTGCGTCGGCGGTTGACTGGGCCCGGTGAATGCCCGCCTGGGACCTTTCGTCCACATCCCGGATGTCCCTGGCATTCTTCGAGGTCACACCATCCAGTTCGCTGAGCCTGTCGTTGATGGGATCGGTCTGACGCCTGGTCCACTTCTTGGTGGCAAATGGATTCAAGTGCCCCCAAAACCCCTCTTTCGGCTGCGGTACGGTGGCCGTTGGCGGACCGGAGGGTTGCTGTTGTACCGTCTGAGGCGATGTACTCTGGGAATCCCCGGTCGACTGCGAGTCTTGCGCCAGCGCAGGGACTCCGACTGCACATGCCAGCAGGAGAACTGCCAGCTTGCCTGAGAACGGGGCTGAGGTCGAAGGTAGATATCTCATGCCCATGCATAAGCAACAGTTGGGCCAAACACTATGCTCTGCGCCTGAAACAGCTAGCCGCTTTAGATGGTTAAGTTTATAAGGGAAAATCCACGTGCGGGCTACGGTTCCGGCTGTCTTGAGGATGCTCGGGGTATGTAGTTTTTCCGGAACCGTGTACTTTCTACCCGGTAAGAAAATGCCTAAGGGGGCTAAACTCTCTTGAGCTGTATCAATAGCATTGTCAAGTCCGTAGAGAATATGATTTGATTCCCGGCAAAATCCTAATAGGCAATTTCATCGAGCAGCACCTTGGCCTTGGCGACCAGCGTTTGCGCTCCATCCACGTCGCCTGATTGCAGCGCCTCCCTGGCCTGCTTGAGGAACCGCCTGATTTGGGCGGCTGTCTTACGCTGCCCAGCGCTCAGTGTGTGGTGAATACCATTAAGCCCGCTCTCGGCGGCCCCGATCGAGTCCGCTGTTTCATGCCACTCCTCAGGAAGGTCCCCTGAAGAAAGCTGGCCTATGGCGCTCACGCCTGGGTTTTCAGCGCTTTCCTGCTGGGGTTCACCGGCCGTCTTTCTGTGCCCAAACAGCCATTTGACATTCTCCTCCAGCATGGGAATATTGGAAGTCAAGGCTAGTGGAGGCAC
>CAWIVA010000086.1:0-22143 GCA_963839225.1 uncultured Acidobacteriaceae bacterium | reverse complement strand
GCGGGATTGAGTCCCAAACGACGGTAGCTGGGGAGATGGCATCGTCACGATAAATCCGCTGCCGAGAATCCCTACGCGGAAGTTCTTTCTTTGAGGCGCCGGAGGAGAATAGCTCAACTGATTGTTCGGCATATCGACTGACAGACATTATAGGCCGCTCCAGAGGGCAATCCGCCTCACCGGTCAATCGAGCTTAAATGCTCTTCGACGGAGAGGTTAGGATATTCTGAACTGGAACTGAAAAGGAGCCGTCCCAGATGAATACACAATTGCTGAGTGAAACCGTGAAGCAGCTCTTCGCCGATAACAAAGGCCTGCTGGCGATGGATGAGAGCACCGGCACGTGCGACAAGCGCTTCGAGAAAGTCGGAATTCCGCAGACCGTGGAAGGGAAGAGCCTATCGCGAATTGATTGTGACCGCTCCGGGGCTGGGCGAGAGCATCGGCGGCGCAATTCTCTTTGACGAGACCATTTATCAGCAGACCGCCGCAGGCACGCCTTTTGTGAAGATACTTCAGGATGCGGGGATTGTTCCCGGTATCAAGGTAGACGAGGGTGCGAAGGATCTGGCCCTGCACCCCGGCGAAAAAGTCACCGAAGGCTGGGATGGGTTGCGCGACGCCTGGCCGCCGATTTCGAATGGGCGCCGCTTTGCCAAGTGGCGTGCGGTCATTACGATCGGCCAGGGAATTCCGAGCTGGGGGATGCATGGCGGCGCAATGCCCACGCGCTTGCGCGCTATGCGGCGCTGTGCCAGGAGGAGGGTCTGGTCCCGGTTGTGGAACCCGAAGTCCTGATGGACGGCGGCCATACGATGGAGAAGTGCCAGCAGGTTACGGACAAAGTGCTGCGCACGGTTTTCAGCGAGTTGTTTGCGCAAAGAGTGGTTTTGGAAGGCATGGTCCTGAAGCCGAATATGGTGCTGGCCGGATTGGACTGCGCGGTTCCAGCCGGGAGTGAACGAGGTGGCCGATGCCACGGTGAACTGCTTCCTGCTGAGCCGTTCCCGCCGCCGTTCCGGCGATCGCGTTTCTGTCCGGCGGTCAGTCGGCGGAGCTGGCTTCAGCGCGTTTGAATGCGATGAACGTACGATTCAAATCGCGCATGCCGTGGGCATTAGCTTTTCATATTCACGCGCCATTCAGCAGCCCGCGTTAAATTTGGAAAGGACAGCAAGCCAACATTTCCGCGGCACAAAAGGCCCTGGTTTTTCGCGCGCGCTGCAACAAGGCTGCTCGCGGCGGCGAATATTCCGCAGCGATGGAAAAGACCGCCTGATCGACAAGGGATTGGCCAGATGAGACGAAATTACCGGACTCGCGCTTCCGATCACGGAAGGGTGCACCTATCATTTGGCCAGCAGCTTGCGAATTGATTTCAGCTCGGCGCGGTGCTTTGGAGTAGATGCCGGATAAGACAGTTTCAGGCCCCTCAACGCATCTAAAACGATCTCAGAGACGATCAGGCGAGCATTGTCTTTATCGTCGGCGGGAACAATGTACCAGGGTGCGTGATGCGTGCTGGTTGCGCTGATGCACTCCTCTGTACGCCTTCACGTAGTCCTTCCAGAACTTTCTCTCATGAATATCCGCCAGACTCAGCTTCCAATTCTTTTTGGGATCATCGATGCGCGCCAGAAACCGCTTGCGCTGCTCCTCCTTTGAGAGATGCAGGAACACCTTGACGATGCGCGTCGAGTTGCAGCCAGATGCCGCTCAAAATCCACGATGGAGCGATACCGGTCTTCCCACTTCGACTTATCGTGGCGCAGCTCTTTGGACAACCCTTCGTTGCGGAGCAATTCCGGGTGGACGCGCACGACCAGGACTTCTTCGTAATAGGAGCGATTGAAGATGCCGATGCGGCCGCGCTCGGGAAGACGGCAGGCAGTGCGCCAAAGAAAATCATGCTCCAACTCTTCCGCGCTGGGTTCCTTGAAGCTGAAAACCTCGCACCCGGGGGTCGATTCGGACATGACATGCCGGATCACGCCGTCCTTGCCGGCCGCGTCCATGCCCTGAAAGATCAGCAGCAGAGCGTAGCGGTTAGAGGCGTAATGAAGCTCCTGCAGCGCGCTGAGTTCCTGCACATGTTCTTCAAGCAGCTTCTCGCACTGCTTCTTCGAGTGAGTCGGCGCCGAACCGACCGTCGGCCACCGGTCCAGGTCAAGCTTCTTGCCCGGAGCCACGCGGTAATCCTTCGAATCGATTTTCATTCTCGTCCTCCCCGGGTCTGCCTGTGCGGCCGCGCAAAATTAGTTTTTGCCGTATTTTCGCGGTGGCATTTCGCAACTGCAATTAACAGAATACCCGCGAAAGTTCTGCCGGCAAATGTAATTCAAGAGTGGAACTGTGCCACCAATGGACTTGCGACGCTCTCTGCGCTTTTCCCCGGTTTTCACGGATTACAGGGACACGAGCGGCAACCCTCTCATGGATTGGATGGGTTATGTGCGGATTCCTACTGCGATTCATCCGTCACTTCGATTGCGCTGACACAAGGGTAGTTTTTGATCGGAACAAAGCTCAGGACGATCTGACCGGCCGCGTTGGGTTCAATCCCGTGGAAAGTCTCGACCACTGGCTTTATCGGTTTCCCGGCGTTGGCTAAAATATTGAAATTGCGCAACAACGCCAGGCCGTTTGCGTAAACGTCAAATTCACGGCCTTTATAACCCCACACATCCTCTTTGGTGCCGAAATAATCTTCAATGAAATGCAAAGTCACCGTATAGCGGCCCGGAGCCGCGGGAATCATATATGTGAAGTGGCCGAACCGTTCGCCATCGAAGAGATGGGCGTCGTTCTCGGTTTCCGCCGGATTCTGGTGCGTTGCCAAAAGCCCTCCGATGGCATACTTGTCCGATCCCCAGAAACGGCCGGCATGATCGACATAGGAGTTCTCCTGCATCACAATCCGCACTGGATTCATCCACTTGCCGGCTACCGGCGCCAGCTCGATTGCATTCACAAAAGGCTGATCGAACATGCGCACGAATCTGAGGTGAATCATCCCGTCGCTGTCGGCGCTCACGCCTTTGAATACCCGCGTGTACGCGCGAAAATTTCCGCCTGCATCGCTGAGAACGTCGAGATCGGTCAATAAGGGCTTCTCTCCCATAAGCACGGAGAATACCCTGCTGCTCTCTCCCCGGCCGTTGAATGTGCCCGGTCCAAAGACGGTTTCGACAAAATGCAGCCGCATCTCATAAAGGCCCGGCTTGACGGGAATGTCGTAGCGAAAATCCCCGATTCGCGCATTGCGGTAAATGGTGGGGTCTGCCGTTCCTGGATGTAAGGAACTTTCAGTTCGACAGCGGTTCCGCCGGTAAAGTAGCGATCGCCGCCCCAGCTTTTTCCGTCGCGGTCAACATACTTTCCATTTGGAGTTCCGGCCAGTATGAAGACAAATCCATTCTCGGGAGTCGGTGCAATTGGAGCGGCAACCGCAGCAGCCGCCGATGGGGAGAGCGCAACGGGAGCGCGGGCAGCTTTCCAGCGTGACAACGCTCCGCTTGAGATCCACACGGCTAGAAAGAGTGCGATTGTGCCCGCGGCGGCGACTGCCACGCTCCGGGTTGAGAAATATTTGATGCCCTTTTCTTCAAGCTGATGCTGGGAATTGGTTGCCGCAAAAGCCTGATCGGGAAGGGGACGCGCGCTCGCCGTGCCCCCCAGCTCCTCACCGGTCGCTTCTTCCGCTGTGCTGAAAGCCGCGTTAGACCCATCATCACGCCGCATGAACTGAAGCCCGTAGCGCCCTTCCATCAATATGACCTTGACGGTGTGGCCGGTGCCTTCAGTTTCGTAGTATTTGCGCAGCCTCGCGCGAAGACGATGCATCTCCACCCGCACGCACGAGTTCTTCGCAGGATCGAAGTCCGAGGGACGCCCCAGCGCTTCTACCCCGATTCTGTACTCGTTGAGGTCCAGCTTCTCCTCGCTGAAATGGTTATTGCATAAATACTTGAGAAGCCGGGCCAGGGTGGGAGCTTCAGAAAAGGTCAGTGAAGAGAGCACCGCCTCGATTTCCTCTACCTCATCCCGGGTCTGCGTTCGGGAGGAAATTGGAAGCACCACCTTTCCGGGCCAAATAGTACCAAAGATAAGCGCATATTGACAAACGGGAAACATTTGTTACCGATGCGTTACCGCTGACAGGTAACGTATTGTAGTTAAAGTATCTATTCGCGCGTAACCGTTGCATAGCGGTTGCGGTCTTGACTTGGATATGCGAGTGGCCTGAAAGTCTGATGCCAGCAATCAAGAGTGCTACCGAGATTCCAATTGGCTGCAGATTTCCGATAGAATTTGAGTCTTGAAGAGTTTGCTTGACAACGATTCGGTCACGGAGTAAAGTTTCGCAATTGTAATCCAGTAGTGGAATTATTCCACCGATGAACTTACGAGAATCCGGGCTGCGTCGCCGTGGCCTTTGGGAGGACTAGGATGTCAGCGAAAGCAATATCAATTATCCGATGGGTAATGCTAGCCGTACTGCTTTGCATCTGGCTGCCATGCCACGCGCAGTTCGGAAGCAACGTGCAAGGGACTATAACCGATGCAACCGGGGCTGTCATACCCCAGGTAGCCGTTACCCTCCACAACACCGCCACAAGCGTCGACCTCAAGGGCACGACGAATGCGTCCGGTTTTTACCGTTTTGAAGCTGTGGCTCCGGGTGACTACGCGGTGATCGCCCAACAGCCCGGATTCAAGACCGAATCGGTCTCCGTCACAGTAACCGCGGACGAAACGCGCGGCGTGAACGTGACGCTGGCTCCCGCGCCCGCTGGCACTGTCAACGTGACTGTGAACGCAGTGGCGCCGGATCTGAACCCGGAAGAGACCCGCATTGAAGTAACGCTGGCCTCCGACGAGATCACCAAACTCCCGATGGCTGGGCACGATGTGCAGCAGATCATCGCCCTCACCCCCGGCGTAACAGGATTTGAAAATACGCCCCCGGGCGGCGGGTACGGCGCAACACTTATGGCATTTAACTTTAATCCGCCCTTCCAGGCCAACGGCCAGGGACCAACAGCAACTTGTTCCTGCTCGACGACCTGCCGGTGAACGATGATATCAACCAGGGATACGCGTTGATTCTTCCCAACGCCGATATGATCGACACCGTGGCCCTGCAAACCCAGACTTACTCGGTCGAGAACGGCGCGGCGGCATCGCTTCAAACCTCATTCTCCACCAAGTCGGGCAGCAACAAGTTCCATGGCGACGCCGATTACACCTATGCCAGCAAAAACATCGGCGCAGCCTACAACGTCAACAACAAATTCAATACGGTCGGCGGCGTGACATACGGCACGCCATATTCCACCCCACCTCTTTTCAAACAGAATCAGGTTCTAGGATCGATCGGCGGACCGATCATCAAGGATAAGACCTTCTTTTTCTTCTCGATCCAGAGGCAGGATGCCGATGTAGGCGGATATACGACCGCTCCTGAAACTTGGGATCCCGCCTTTATAACTTGGGCGCACACGACCTTCCCGAACTCAGGAACGGCCACGGGCGCTTTCCTGGCTCCCAATACCCGGGACCTTGGCACCCCAACACAGGTTCTTGCGAGTGCCACAGCGAATGTCTGCGGTACACCGGCAACAGAGAATACACCTTCGGGGCCTGTCACCTACACCCTGCCTTGCGACATGGCAGTTTATGACACTGGCCTGAACATGAAGCAGGCGCAGCCGTTCAACGGGACCCAGTGGTTTGCACGTGTCGACCAGACATTCCGCGACGGTAAAGACCGCATCTATGCCGGGTTCGAGCGCATCGGCCAGAATCTGGGCTACCTGGCAGACCGGCCTCTTCTTGATGGATCCAGTCCCAGCACGACCAAGTACGCCTCGCTCAACTGGATTCACGTTTTTTCGCCCCGGCTGCTCAACGAATTGCATGGCGGCAACCTCCGCGGAATCGGTGGAACCAAACTGAATAACGGCGTCGCTGGATCGTGGCCGGTTCCGGGCCCGGGTGGATTGGATACGGCGATCGGCTATGCCTATATCACACCGTTCGGAAATGTGCCCTATGCGCCATATACGAATTTGGAGCATGAATACAACCTCCGCGATACCGTGAGCTATACCTGGCGCAACCACACCATCCGGGGCGGCTATGAATGGGCCCGCGAAGACTACCTCGAGAACGTCCAATGGTATGGCCGCGGCGGCTTTGCTTATTTCGGCCTGGGAAGCACCATCGATTGGATCTCCAACACGTTGGATTTCTCCGGCGGTCTTTGGACCATCAGCGGCCTCACCGGTACATACTCGCCGCAGATTTACGGCGCCTCCGTGCTACATAACGGCGCTTGGGCCGACGATACGTGGAAGGTGCGCCCGAATCTGACCATTACCGCGGGTCTCCGCTACGACAACTTCGGAAACCCTGAACGCTATTCGAGTTCGAGCCCGTTTTCGCCGTTGTATCCCGGCGCTGGTTCCACCTTCCAGGCACAGGCATTGAACACTACGACGCATGTTTCTGCGAACGCCTTCACCGGGTCGCAAGATGACAATTGGCAGCCCCGCGTCGGCTTTGCCTATACCCCGTTCAATAATAAGCCACTTACAGTTCATGGCGGATTCGGCTTGTATGAGAACGCCCTGACTCCCTCCCAGATTGCCACCAACTTGCCGACACAGCCGCCAACGCGTATTTCCTTGGGTTGGTATCGCCCGTTGGATTGGGGCGATTTCACGACAACCAGCGCTCCGTGGGGACATACCTTTGGCACCGGTACAGTGGGCGGTTCATTCCCGGTCTATGGCTCTGCTCCCAATGGCGAGATCTACTCCTGCCCCGCGAAGACCTACACTTTATCCTGCCTTTACCAGGTCAATCTGAACGGTTTTGCACCCGACGTCAAGCCGGAAAAGTTCCTTCTCTATTCGCTTGGCATCGATTATGAACTTCCGGGCCACGCCGTTGCTGGCATTGGTTATTCCGGAAGCCATGGATACGATCTGGTTGTCGGGGCCGTCGGCGCGGGTCCGAACGGAGTCAACAATGCCGACTGGAATCTGGTACCTGGCGACACAACCTACGGTAATCCTCTGTGGGGTCAACTGCGGTACACGGTCAACGGCGGCACTGATAGCAACTTCAACGCCTTGATCCTGACCCTCAAACAGCACTACAAGGGATTCAGCTACCAGGCCAACTACAACTGGGAAAGGTCGCTGCAGTGGGCCCCGACCTATAACGATTCCCAAGACAGCCAAACCGCCTTCTGGCCGGGAATCTACGCGGCCAAGACCTATTATGGTCCCACGGCCTCCGACATAACCAACTCGTTCTCCTTCGGTGGCGGCTATGAGGTTCCAAAACTGCATACAGACAATCACATCCTCCAAGAGGCGGTATCCGGGTGGAGAATCAGCACCATCACCGTAGCTCAATCCGGAACGCCTTTCTCCGTGGGTAACACCCTCGGCGGCTCAGGTAACAGCTCTTCCGAGGGCGGATCCTATGCCTACGACAACGGTATTTACCTTTCTGGTACTTCTGGCGGAACACCGCAATTCCCAACCTATCAGGCAGGCTTGAGGAGGAAGGGATTTGATCGCAAGGCAGTGTCTGAATCCGGAGTATTCACCGCGGCGGATTTCACCAACCCTCCAGGTGTTGGATCGGGCCCTGTGCTCAGCCAACAGGGCGCCAACACCTTCCGCAATCCGGGATACTTCAACGTCAATATGGGTATAGCTAAGGCATTTGCGTTTCCGTGGCTCGGGCATGAGTCTTCTAAGCTCACCTTGCGCGGAGACTTCATCAACCTGCTCAACCGCACAAACTGGGACCCGATTGTGAACGACATCCAAACAACCGGGAGCTCAAGTAATTTTGGATTCTCTTCAGGCACCAACAACAAGCGCTATGTGCAACTCGGCTCGCGATTCGAGTTCTAGTTAGTAACTCAACTTAACCAACAGGGCGGCGCGGTCTTTGCGGGCCGGCCGCCCTTTTCACTTAGTTCGAGCGGGGGAAATTGCAGTGGTGGGACCTCTCGCAATTGTACCGAGTCCCGGATTTTGCGCTGCGCGCATTTGTTTATCTCGGCAATCATAGTGTGTTGGATTCTTTTGTAACGTCTGGATGCAGAGCAACAATTCGTCCCGCCGCCCGTCGCGGGCGATGTCAGGAAAGGATCATACGGTGAACGTGCCCAAGCTCAAGCCGGAGAAGACCTATCTCGTTCCCGCTGTCTCCAAGCTGTTCGATATTCTTGAGCTTCTGGGGCGCGAAAAAACTTCGCTGTCGCTGGAACAGATCTACCAGAAGGTTAAGGCCCCTAAGACTACGATTTACCGGCTGATGAAGACCTGCGTGCATCGGGGCTATGTGGCCCAGGAACGGATGGATTGTATCGCCTGTCGAGCCAGCCGAAGAAGATGCGATTTGGTTTTGCCGCGCAGTCTTCCGACATGCCTTTCTCTGAGATCGTGACCAGCAGCCTGAAGGCCGCTGCCATGCGCAATGGCGTGGAGTTGCTGGTTCTGGACAATCATTACGACCCTGAAATTGCCGTGCGCAACGCGGAGCGCCTGGTGCAGGAACGGGTGGACCTGGTAATCGAATTTCAGATTGAGCACAGCGTGGCGGCAATTATCTCCGACAAGATCGCGGTTGCCGGCATTCCACTGGTTGCGGTGGATATGCCTCATCCGCACGCGACTTACTTTGGCGCCGATAACTACCGTCTCGGTTATTCTGCAGGAGAGGCGCTTGCCCGCTATGCCATCAAGCATTGGAAATCCAAAGTCCGCTGGGTGCTGGGCCTCGATCTGGAACAGGCCGGGGCATTTGTGCAGAATCGCACCACCGGCGCGTTCAATGGGATTCGCTCTCTGCTTCCCGATCTGTTGATCGAGTCCTTTGTCCGCATGGATAGCAGAGGGCTCAGGGACAAGGGTTACAAGCTGGTTTTGGAGTTTCTAGAGCGCCATCCCAAAGACAAGGGAATTTTGATCGCCGCCCATAACGATACGGTTGCACTGGGTGCGGTGCAGGCTGTCCGCGAGTTACATCTGGAGCCTTCGGTCGCCGTCGCCGGCCAGGACGGCATCGCGGAGGCGATGGAGGAGATGATGAAGCCGGGCAGCCCGTTGGTGGTCTCAACCGAGCACTTCGCCCAGAGCTACGGGGAACAGTTGGTAGCTCTGGGATTGAATATTCTGCGCGGACAGGCCGTGCCTCCCTATAATTTTACCGAGCAAAAGATATTGACGCTGGAGTCGATTAGAGCGGGGGTCGCAAATATGGAGCACCTGGCTGCGAAGGATGGAAAAAGGTAGAGGGCATAACTCCTACTGCACATCGCTGAGGACCCGAGTTAGCCACGGAGCGGGAGTCCAGTTTTCCGCCGGCTTTCCGACTTACGCCAATTCCAGTTGCACGAAGTGCACACCGCGACCTTCTACTTCCACTCTTGCATAAGCGGTCTGCTCGACTGATTCGAGGCTTGAAACTGTGGCTTTTCCGTTGACGACTACGCTCTTTACGCGGCGGCCGCTGGGCAGCGGCAAACGAAGAGTCGCTTGATCGGCGCAGCTTGTGTAGCCGAGCGTGATGGTGTTCCCCTCTTGACGATAGCGATAGAGAACGTAGCCGCGCGAAGCTGGATAGCGCACACTGACCTCAGCTTGCTCTGTGCCGGCAGCGAGCCATCGCGGTGAAACTCGCGCCTTACGAAACCCGGCGCCTGTGTCCTCGACTCCCGCAAGCCCTTCAAGCAATGCCGCCGTCACGCATCCCGCGCCCCAGTTATTCGGCATTCCCGTCGAAACATCGGTCCACGGAGGCAAAAACGGGGGCATGTTGGAAAGCGTAATTCCGATCACCAGCCACTTGGCGCCGGTTTCCATGCTTTCCAACTCCAGCGCTGCAATCGTGGCATCGCTCCTGCGCGGCTCGAAGCCTGCAACCCAAACTCCCACATTGTCGATGAGCCCGCTCTTGCCGCGCCAGGCAACCTGCATGCGTTGCAGCGAGAGCACTCTCCGTAGCGGTTGTTGAACTCTCCATCGTCGGGCGCCCAGAAGGATCCCACATTCACCCCGCGTTCGATGTATTCGACCTGCTTGTCTCCGTCCGCGTAATGAATCGTCAGCTTGCCCAAAGTTGAGCCGGGGCCAGAACATGCATGCAACAGGTAGAAGCTCCGGCAGGCTTTGTGCACTGGGATCTGCGTCTTTGCTACATAGCGCGGCGAGGTAGAAATTCCGATGCAGACGCGGCGACCGTTGCCGTCCGCGGATGCGATCTGAAAAGGGACGCCTCTGAAGCTTTGCGCGCCGGAAGGGAAGTCGATGAGATAGTTATTGGGCTCGTCCACCCAGCCGGGCACATCCTCTGAGCCTTTGCCGGCATCGCAGTTAGCCAGCGCGCGGAGATCAAGCGGAACAAAATCTGTGGCCGGGCGCTCCGGTTGCTTGCCGCGCAGAATGCCGGGGAGAAAATCGCGATGGCGCTTGGTGATCTCGTGGACCCGCCGTAAAATATCCACGCCATATTGCTCGAACCCGTGCTGGAAGGAACCGCGCGCCAACTCACCCGCCGTACAAGCCAGCACGCCGCCGTTCACGTAATCCCAAATTCCCTGTTCCTTGCCGAAGCCTTTTTGAAAGGGCGGAAAGATCGAATAGAACTCGCCCGGCGAAGTGTCAGGCATCTGCTTGCGGATCGCGGCATAACTCTGAATGATGGCGCGAGCCTGCCGCTGAGCAATGCCGCGGTTCAGCGAGTAAGCGTTCGAGAGCGAGACCTGGCTGCTCATATCCACCCCCAGGTCCGGATGGAAATCCGGATCTTCCGCAACCCAGTGCGTATAGAAGCGCCCATTCCATGCAATGCGATTCAACCGTTCTTCGAGTTCATCGGCCAGCTTGCGCATCTGCTGCGCATCATCTCCGCGCTCCGAATGATCGAGCATCTCGGCAAGATAGCGGCATCCGGCAATCAGTCCCGTATTGTCGCCGAAGAAGATTCCGAAGTGTGTCTTCTTCAGGTCGATGGCCATAATGTCGCCGCCCATCAATGCGGCCTCGCTGTCGCAGAGGAAGTCCCAGGTATCGATAGTGAGTCCGCGCTTGATGAGGCCGTACTTTGTCGACCAGCGGTAGGGATCGTTGGTGCTGTAATGCACGGCGTGCAAAGCGCGGTCGAGATGCTGCCGCATCCATGTGTCATCGCCCGTGGTCTTCCAGATCATATAAAGCGCTTCAAGAAAATACATTTCCACATGATTCTCAACTGGCGCTCGGCGCAGGCCCACGAATCCACCGTCAGCGGCGCGCGAGAAATCTCCGTATTTGAAGCGCCGATCCCAATCGCTCTCCGGCGGCGTGCGGTCGATATGGTTTTCCCAGATCATGCCGTCTTCGCGCTGCGTATCCGAGAAGATCTCAAAGCTCTGACGAACCTCCGGCCAAAAGTAACGCATGCCGCGTAACGTGTTGGTATTGTCGAGCAGCCAGTCAACCCAGTAGACGTAGACGCGTCCATCGTGGCGTCGCGCACCCACTGGCCCATCCGATGCCATGGTCCAATAAAGTGTATCGAGCAGGTGCTGATACTCGCCGCTTGGCTCGCGAATTTCCGTGCGTGCATCCAGTTGAAGAGTGGCATTGCCGGCCAGCCTGCCTTCTGCATCGAGCAGCAAGACCGTCTGCGTGCCCAGCGCACCGCCCGCTCGGAAAGTTGCCGGCAGCGTGACGTTGCTATCGAAGTACGGCGTTCCTTCTCCATCTAGAATTAGCAACCGGTGCTCCCCCGCACCTTGCACCGTGATTTCATCGAGCGGCCGATAGACGGCCTGCTCAGGCGAAAGGGTGAGGGGCGACCCACGGTGGGACTGCGCGTCGAGCGATGCCGCATAGCTCGCGCCAAGCAGGCCGACCGGCAGAATACCAAGAAACTCACGTCGCGATTGCATGGAATTATTCCTTACTTGATCGAGCGGGAATTGATGTTCTATCTATGTTACATTCAGATATTCCAATTGATCAATAAGTTCACCGGTGGAATTCCAAAGGTCAAACTTTAACTGCGATAGTGCACCATCAACATTTTCTGCGACGCGCAAAATGGAAATTCAAATGCGGTTCAATCAGAGCGTTGGAGAGGAGATTTCCAGTCATGAAGTCATTTATGCAACGAGCTTTGTGTTTTTTCGTATTCCTGCTCCCTGCAGCAGCTTGCGGCCAAGCTGTGAACCCCGAGTTGCTGCAGCGCTCTTGGCCGGCGTACTGGGTTGCACACCCAACCGCGTCGCCTACCGACTTTGGCGTTTATCACTTCAGAAAATCATTCGCATTGTCCGCCCGGCCGGAGCATTTTGTCGTTCACGTCTCAGCCGACAATCGCTATAGATTGTTTGCGAACGGGAGATCGGTTTCAACGGGTCCCGCCCAAAGCGACCTGTTGGACTGGCGTTTCGAAACCGTCGATCTGGCTCCGTATCTTCAGGCAGGGAACAACGTTCTTGCCGCAGTGGTTTGGAATGGCGGCATCGCCAGGCCTATGGCCCAGATCAGCCACCGCACGGGATTTCTGCTGCAATCTGACGATCCGGCAAACCAGGCGGTGAACACCGGCGGCGCCTGGAAGGTGATGGAAGATGCGGCCTATGCGCAGATCGTCTATAAAGATAACGACCCGCACTTCAAATGGAATTACTACGTGGCAGGACCGGGCGAACGGGTGGAAGCGGCCAGGTATCCGTGGGGATGGGAGCAGCCCGGCTTCGACGATTCAAATTGGCTGCAGGCATCGCAGATCGATCATGCAACTCCGGCGGGCGTCGAAGGCCACCAACGTTGGCAACTGAAGCCGCGCCCTGTGCCGTTCCTGACCGAGGATCCACAGAGGTTTCAGAGAGTAGCACGGGTCGAGGGAGTGGAGGCTGCGCCGACCTTTGTTGCCGGCACAGCTCCCATTCGCATTCCTGCCAATGGCAAAGCCACCATTCTTCTTGACCAGGGAACGCTGACCGTCGGCTACCCGGTTATGCGAATCTCGGGCGGCTATGGCGCACAGGTTCGCCTCACCTACTCCGAGGCGTTATATGACAGCAATGATCAGAAAGGAAACCGTAATCAAATTGAAGGCAAGCATGTGATGGGGCCGGAGGACGTTTTTTTGCCCGATGGAGCGGAGCGGGAATTCCGTCCTTTGTGGACGCGCAACTGGCGCTGGGTGCAACTCGATATTGAAACCAAGAGCGAGCCTCTGGTCATCGAAGATATTTCGAGCCTGCGCTGCGTTTATCCGGCCCAGCGCGCGGCAATTTTCGAGAGCGACTCAAAGGAATTGCAACAGATCTGGGACGCGGCCTGGCGCACTCTCGCGCTCAACGCACAGGAGACCTTTATCAGCGATATCGCCTGGGAGCGGCTGCAATACATAGCCGATACGAAGGTGCAGGCGCTGACATGGCTGAATCTCACCGGCGACGACCGGCTGGTGCGGCTAGCGATCCAGGACTTCGATGCTTCGCGCGTTCCGTTCGGTTTGACCCAGGCCCGGTATCCCGCCAGCCTGGAACAATTTATTCCCACGTTTTCGCTCTACTGGGTCTCCATGGTTCACGACTACTGGATCTACCGCGGCGACGACGAATTCACGCGGCAGTTTCTGCCTGGCATCGGGGACGTGCTGGGATGGTGGGAGCGGCAGGTCAAAGCGCGTGGAGATCAGCCCGTGCCGTGGTCGTGGAGATCCCAATGCCATTGCGGATAAGCTCTTGTTTTCACTCACTCTCCAGCAAAGTGCCGGGTTGTTTGAACACTTCGGTGAAGTCCACCAGGCGGAGCACTATCGCCAGCTTGCAGCAGAGATCAATCGCGCGACCTACGCATCGCAATTCGATTCGCAGCGCGGCCTGCTTCGGGATACGCCGGAGCGCGGTTTTACCCAGGAGGTAAATACGCTCGCCGTGCTCGCCGGCGCTGTTCCGCGCGATGCGCAACGGGGAGTGATGGAACGCATGCTCAACGATCCGTCCGGAGTAAAGTCTGAACCGTCGGACTTCATGTTTGTCAGGTATTACTTCGGGCGCGCGTTGCGGAAGACGGGGCTGGGCGATCGCTACATTGAGAATTTGCAGCCCTGGGAAGATATGATGCGCGACGGCATGCAGACGTTCGGAGAACTGGCCAAGAACCCGCGCTCCGAATGTCACCCCTGGGGCACCAGTCCGGGGTACGAGTTGCTGGCTACTGTTGCCGGCATTGAGCCCGGTTCTCCCGGCTTCAAAACGGTACGGATCGAGCCCTCTCTCGGTTCGCTCCGGCACGTTCATGCCCGTATGCCTCATCCCTTGGGCCCTATCGAGGTGTGGCTCGACCGCAGCGGCGACCGCCTCAACGCGCGTGTATCGCTTCCCCCGGGACTGACGGGAATATTCGTTTGGAAGGGAAGGGAAGAGCCGATTCAGGGGACCACAGAGCGGAAATTCTGAGCCCCGACAGCCGATTCGAGAGGAAAGCGGCCTGGCACTTGCATCAAAAACTGGCCATGTGGTATAGTGGCTATGCCACAGTATGAGCTAGCCAAGGCAGCTCTTTTCCGCAGGCTTTAATTTCGGTTCCGCCCGAATGAATTCTGTCCCGCATAAACCTGGGTAAGGAGAAGTAAGTTGACAGACTTTTATAGTTACCAAGCGATTGCCAAGATGATCGATCATTCGCTGCTCAACCCTTCTCTTACAACGAAGGAAATCGAAGACGGAATTACGCTGGCGATTCGATACGACGTCGCCAGCGTTTGCATCCTTCCCTACTCTCTGGCCCGGTGCTCCCGATTGCTCAACGGCACCGCGGTTCGCTCCGGCACCACCATCGGCTTCCCTCACGGCGGGCACGCCACAGCCGTCAAACTAGCCGAAGCTCGCCAGGCTCTCAAAGATGGCGGGCAGGAATTGGATGCGGTGATCAACATCGGCAAGGCCCGCAGCGGCGATTGGCAGTATGTGCAAGATGAGCTGGCGCATCTGGCAGATTGCATCCACGACGGCGGCGCCAAGATCAAAGTCATTTTCGAAAATGCCTATCTCGACGATGCCGCGAAGATTCGTTTATGCGAAATCTGCGCGGAGATCGGCGCCGATTGGGTAAAAACCTCCACCGGATTTGCACCGAGCGGCGCGACTCTATCCGATCTCAAACTGATGCGCGAGCATTCCCCCGCCGCGGTGCAGGTGAAGGCGGCGGGCGGCATCAGGGACCTCGATGCATTGCTGGCCGTTCGTGATCTCGGAGTAAGTCGGGTGGGTGCGACGCGCACTCAATCCATGCTGGAAGAATGCAGAAAACGGCTCGGCCTTGAGCCAATCTTGAACAGCGCCGCATCGGCGGCGCCGGGAGGTGCCGGTCATGACCATGACGGACGCTAAAAAACTTGTGCGCGAGCCCGTGTATCAGCAGATGAATGAGATTTTGCGCGTCTTGCTGAAGACCGGAGAGTTTGCCGAAGGAGACCGGTTCCTGACGGAGCGGCAGATCGCGGACCGCTTCCAGGTGAGCCGTCCTACCGCCAACAAAGTTCTTGCGGGAATGGTCTCGGAGGGACTGCTTGAATTCAAAAAAGGCGTGGGAACATTTGTCTGCCCGCCGCCTTTGGACTACGACATTCAGACGCTGGTCAGTTTTACCCAGAAAGTGATCGATGCTGGGAAGAAGCCTGCGACGCAGGTACTGGAATTCAGACGAGTCAAGTCAGCTGAAGTAGAAGCTGAAATTGCGGCTAAATTACAGGTGTGGAACCAGGAACTCTTCGCCATCACCCGGCTGCGCCTGGCGGACCGGGTACCGGTCATCCTTGAGAGACGTTGGGTTTCCGCCGAAATCTTCTCCGGGCTCACACGGAAAGATCTGCAGGGATCTTTCTATGCTATTTGCCGGGAGAGATACGGGTTGAAGATTTCAGAGTCAGACCAGACCATTCGCGCCGTGGCTCTGAGGGGTCGGGACGCAAAGATCCTTAAAGCGCGCAGCGGCTCGCCGGCATTGCTGGTCTCTGCCGTCGGCTTCTCGGGACAAAGCGTGGCATGGTGGGAAAAAACCCTGTACCGGGGAGACGCTTACGAGTTTCACCGCGCACGCTCCTCTCCGGAAAGACTTATTCAAACCTTGCAACGGTGACAATTTCGGCTCCTACACCTGCGCACAGCCGCCTTGAAAAATTTAACGAAAGAAATCGAAGGAGAACCATGGCAATGAGCCGGCGCACATTTCTGCAAGCGTCTCTAGCTGCGGCCGCTGTTGGAAGCACGGGTAACTCCGGAGCGCTTCAAGCCCAGGCAGGCGCGGCCTCCACACGCAGTGTCCTTCAGGCCAGGGGGCTTGAGATTGTTGAGGGCAGCAGGCCGGTTCGATTGCGCGGCATGAACCTTGGTGGTTGGATGCTGATCGAGGATTACATGATCGGCCTGCCCTGGACCGAGTGGAAGATCCGCGAGCAGTTCAGAAAGGTGCTGGGAGACGAAGCTTATTCCGCTTTCTTCAATGCATTTGACCAGGCCTTCATCGCGGATGCGGATATTTCATTTTTGGCGCAGCAGGGATTCAATGTTGTTCGCGTTCCGCTCAATTACCGGCACTTTGAGGATGATATGGCGCCCGGCCAATGGATAGAGGGCGGATTTCACCGGCTTGACCGCGTGGTGAAGTTGTGCCGGAAACACAATCTATGGGTAATACTCGATCTTCACGCTGCGCCCGGCGCACAGGCCAGGGATCAGAATGCAGGCAGCGCCTACGGCGAAAGCTATCTCTGGTACCATCGCGAGTTTATTGACCGGACAGCCGCTCTCTGGACTGAAATTGCGCGGCGCTACAACGGCGATGCGACCATAGCGGGATACAATCTGCTCTGCGAACCGGTCACCGACAATGTCCCCTTGCTGAATGAGTTCTATCTCAAAATTATTCGATCGATTCGCAAGGTGGATCGCGATCACCTCATCCTGCTCGATCCAAATATGTGGGCCAAAGAAATCGATACCCTGCACGATGAGTTATTTGCCGATCCGCAGGTGATGCCATCGCTTCACCATTACTCCTCAGAAGATGCAGGTTTTAAGAGTCTTGCCGTCTACCCCGCGGTGATTGACGGGAGAAAGTACGATCGCGCGGCGCTCGAAAAAACGCTCCATGGAAAATACGATCAGCACCGCATTGCGCGCCCGGTGATGGTTGGCGAGTTCGGAGTATTTCGCGGCTTTCCCCAGCCTTTCACCGGGCAAAACCCTCCCCAACCTTTCGCCACGCAGCTCGCCATTACCCGCGACCTGGTTTCGATCTTCGAGCAGAAAGGCTGGAGCTGGACCATGTGGTGCTACAAGGATCTCCACGATATGGGGATGCTGACCGTGAACCCGGATACACCGTGGCGCCGCTTTCTGGAGTCAGAGCAGATTGCCGGATTTATGCGGCGGTATAGAGATTCGGAGATACCGTTCACACAGCGAGTTCACGCGATGTTGGCCGAAACCGATATTTTGGCCGACACCCGCGATCAGTGGATACGGGAGGTATCGCGAGTCTTCGACGTCCCGGCGCTCGATTATATTTTGCGCCGTCTTGCCGAACGTCCGATGCCGGAGCTCACTGAGATGGCGCGCTCTTTTGCCTTCGCATCGTGCGAGGTCCATCAGGATCAGCTCGACACAATGACGCCGTTTTTGTCTCGCTCATAGCGTCTTCGCGTCCTGACCGGCGCACCTGTTCACAGTTGGGCTGCGCTCCGGGGGCAGAATCCGTTAGTATGAATTCGGAGATTAAACCATGGAACGCATGCTTGCGACGCCTGCCGATGCTGAGATCGTACTTAAACTCTACCAACTGCGCACTGAAGCCGTGATGCGCCAGGCTCGCGCCTGGATTACGGGAGAGTTCTGGCCGGCGACGGCGGAGGAATTCTTTGCCGTGGCGGATAATCCTGCCGACCCGCACAATGCCTGGCTGCGGCAGGTGCTCACCTACTGGGAGATGGCGGCGGCGATGGTGCTGCACGGGGCGGTTTCGGCGGAACTGTTTGTGGACTGCAACGGCGAGGGATTTTTCCTGCTGGCCAAGTTTGCTCCCCTCCTTGAAGCGATCCGGGAAAAGAATCCAAGCTTCATGATCAAGACCACGGAATTGGTGGGGCGGTTTTCAGCAGCGGCGCAGCGCTATGAGGCGGTGCTGAAAAACGTGGAAGCACGGCGAAACAAAGGTGCGACAAAATAGGATTTGCGCCCTCATATTCCAGCCCAAGAAATGCCGGGTTTACTGCAAATTCCGAAGTCGTCCCCTTGTTACAAAGCGAGTTTATGAAACACGCTCTACGAAGCGCGTTCCGCTCCAATCCAGTGGCGGGGGCCGGCATCGGTCTTGTCTGGCTTGATGCGTCTCCACCGGATCGCGCCTGCGACGGCCAACACGATAATTGCCGGCTCGATGGGCTGGCGGTAATCCATCAATGGTTTGGTGATGTAGTAGGTTATCGGAAAGATGCCGATGAGTATTAGGTAGGGCCAGATGGCTGCGCGGTTAAAGCGCCAGAAGCGGCGGATGCCGCGCAGCATCAGCAGCGTGATACAGCTGACATAAAAACAATTTTCCGGCGCGTATGGTTGTGCCTGCAACTCCTCGGCAGAGAAGCTCCAGTATCCCGTCCAGTAATACACGAAGCGGCGCACCGTTTTAATCGCCAGAAAAGAATAGCGGGGATGATGGTGAAACTCATCCAGGTACGCGGCGTGTTTATCCGCGAGATAGGCCGTTTCGCCCATGGCGAGAAATTTTTTCATCTCCGCGGGACTGCTGGGAGGATAGGGCTCATTGTCCGCGCTCGGCGGCGAGGAGTTATCAAATGGAGCATTGCCGAAGTTCTCAGCGTACATCACCAGCGGCATTACGTCGCGGATAGGACAGAGAATGCCAAGAACGCGGTAGTTTCGCACAGTCCATGGGATAAGCACGGCGATGAGAGCAACCGAGGTGAGCACACCGAAAGTCAGCCAGCGCCCGCCCTCCTTACGCACCTTGTAGAGCGCCAGCAAGAGCAGGAATGGAATGGTGGAAAGAATGGCGGGATTGGAAAGTCCGGCAAGGCCGCAGAGCGCGCCCCAGCCCAGCCATGCGAGGGGTTTATGGGATGCGCCGATGCGCTGGGCGATGCAAAAGCAGGTGGTAAAGAGCAAGCAGGTCAGTGAGTACTCCCAGACGCGGCCGGCGGAGAAGTAGATGGCAAAAGGGTAAAGAGCCCAGGTCCAGGCTGCGTATTTTGCATACCGCGCGCTGAGAGAGTATTTGGCGCTGAAGTAAACCGGAATGCAGGTGAGGGCGCTGAACAGGCTGTTGATGGAGAGAATGATGAATCCGGATGTGAGCGTGTAGACGCCGAAGAGTTTGAAGACGAGAGCCAGCAGGCCTGGATAGAGCGGAGGCACAATCGCGGTTGGGCCGCTCCAGGGGGGGTAGGGCGAGGAGAAGCCGTGGCCGCTCGCAAGCGCACGCGCCACCCAACCTTCCTCCCAGCCGAATTGCTCGTAGAACTTATCCGCATCAGGCAGGCCGCGGTAGGTAAAGAAGACCACCACTAGCCGGATAGAAAAGGCCACAAGAATAATGACTGCAAGCAGCCAACGGGATGAGTCCTTTTGTTCCGCTGGCGGGATACTATCCGTTGAAGTGGTCATACTCACATTGTAATGGTGATCGGAACTGTCCCTCAATCGCTTCCGAGCTTACTGAACGACTCGGGATCGCTTTATTTACGCCGCCAAATGTGGTGAGACTGGTTCTTATCGATGAAGGCATGTATGGTAATAATGACGCTTGAATTCACGTGATCGAAGGATGTTTTTTGGAATCGAATACAAAAACCACACCTGCTTCCGACAGTCCTGGGCGGGCCGCGCCTGCCAGTTTGCGAAGCTACCGCTATAGCGAGACTTTCTATCATTATATTCAGACTGGGTCTATTCGCTCGGCCAGCGTCGTTGTTCCGCTGGTGCTCCGTGAACTGTCCCCGGCTAGTGTCCTCGATGTAGGATGTGGAGCCGGCGCATGGCTCTCAGAGTACCTTAAATGCGGTATAGACGACTGTGTGGGCGTGGACGGCGCTTATGTTCAGCAGAAATCGCTGCTGATTCCAGCCGCGCATTTTCAAAGCCGGGATGTAAGCCAGGCCTTCGACCTGAGGCGCCGGTTTGACCTTGTGCAGTGCCTGGAGGTGGGGGAGCACCTGCCCGAGGCTTCTTCCGGTACCCTGGTTGACAATCTAACTCGACACGGTGACAAGGTCCTGTTTTCTGCGGCTACCCCTGGACAAGGAGGAGAGTTCCATATTAATGAGCAGACATTTGAATACTGGCGTTTGCTATTTGCCAGGCATGGCTACAAACCCTTCGATTTCTTCCGTCCGATGATCAAGGGAGTTACAACGGTGGAGTCCTGGTATCGTCGTAACATCGTTCTTTATGTTGCTGAGGGTGCTATTCCAGCACTGCCGCCCGCCGTGCGTCGCTCAGCCGTACACGATGACCGGAAAATCCCGTCAGAGACTTCCTGGGTCTACAGGATTCAATCTCGCACACTCTCATTGCTGCCGGTGTGGCTGGTGACTAAGATCGCACGCGTTAAGCATAATATCACCATCTCGTACCGTTCGAAGAAGAACAGAAAATGAGTTTCACATTAGCGGAATTGGAGGGTCAACTTCACATCCGCTTATCTCAGCAGAAGGAACTATGACCGAACCGGTTGAACGTGCTGCATGCCCAAAGCTGACACTTGTAGTCCCATGCTGCAATGAAGAGAAAGTGTTGCCTGAAACTTCCAAGCGTCTTGTGGCATTGCTGGATCAGCTAACTATAGCGAAGTTGATTGTCGAGCCCGCAATCTTTTTTGTCGATGACGGGTCGGTTGACAACACCTGGTGCGTCATTGAGCGCCTTGCAATGGAAAGCCCGATGATTCATGGTCTAAAGCTGTCCCGGAACTTCGGTCAGCAGAGCGCCATCCTGGCAGGACTACTTACAGCTCCGGGTGACGCCTTGATCAGCATCGACGCCGATCTCCAGGATGACGTGACAGCGATTCAAGAGATGGTGCTTGCCTACGTTCGTGGCGCGGAGATTGTCTACGGCGTTCGGCGTAACCGCGCGACAGATAGCTTCTTCAAGCGCACTTCTGCCGAAGCATTTTACCGGCTGCTCCAGACGATGGGCGTAGAGCTGATATTCAATCACGCCGATTATCGGCTCCACAGCCGGCGCGTGCTGGAGGAACTGCGCAGTTACAAAGAAAGCAATCTGCTGTTGAGAGGCTTGATCCCGCAGCTTGGCTTTACTTCATCGGTAATCTACTATGACCGGCATCAGCGCTACGCCGGAGAATCCCAATACCCAATTGCAAAAATGGTCTCGCTGGCTTTGAACGGAATTATGTCCTTTACAGAAATACCGTTGAGGATCATTACTGTCCTCGGCATGCTCGTTTCGCTTTTCAGCTTCGGCATGGCGGCGTGGGCGCTGGTCACTAAAGTCTTTAACCCAGCTGCCGTTCCAGGCTGGGCCTCCGTCGTGATCCCTCTCTATATGCTGGGTGGAATACAGTTGCTCTGTCTGGGAGTCGTTGGACAGTATCTTGCGAAGATATACTCCGAAGCGAAGGCCCGGCCTCGATTTATCATCGAGAAAAGCTTATAGGCTAAGCTTTGCCGCCGGGAGACCTGGAGTTATATAGAAGCAATCCCCTGCCTTCGCACGCAATCGTGAGGCTGAATGGTAGGATGGATTGTTTTAGAAAGAGCGCCCAGGAGAAAATTATGTTGAAAGCCCTTCCAGGATTCGTTATTTTGCTGGCCGCCTCCCTTGCCGCTTCAGCCCAGTCCACCGACGTTAGCTTCGACGCCGCCAGCAGGATTTTCAGGCTGGACGGAGGGCGGGTTTCTTATGTATTTGGAGTGAATGAAAAGGGCGAGCTGCAGCAGCTTTACTGGGGCGGACGCCTGGGAGCTTCGGACAGCTTTCCGCAGGCGCGGACAATTCCCGAGTGGGCCTCGTTCGACTCTTCCAATACCACCACGCCGCAGGAGTATGCGGGCTGGGGCGCCGGGCTGTTTGTC
>CAWIVA010000085.1:0-13572 GCA_963839225.1 uncultured Acidobacteriaceae bacterium | reverse complement strand
GTTTATGTCGTTCTTCGGATAGATTACGTATTGCTAGCCGCTTTGGAAGGCCCGCAGAAGTGCGTTCGCGAGATTTGCGAGAACTATCGCAAGCGCCGCGATGTGCTGGTGGAGGGGCTGAACAAGCTTGGCTGGCCGGTGGCAACCCCCAAGGCAACGATGTTTGTTTGGGCGCAGATTCCTGAGCGGTACCGAAAGCTGGGGTCGCTGGAGTTTGCCAAGCTGCTGCTGACGGAAGCCAAGACCGCTGTTTCGCCGGGGATTGGATTTGGCGACTACGGGGACGGGCACGTGCGGTTTTCGCTGATTGAGAACGAGGAGCGGACGCGGCAGGCGCTGCGGGGGATCAAGCAGATGCTGGCGAAGGGGTAGGTTAGGTGACTTAGTCCCAGGTCCACTGCCGCAGTCAAAAAAGAAATCCTAACAATTTTTCTTGACATGCTCAGACAATTCGTGGGAAGTTACAAATGCTTTCCCCGGCAGCCGGGCAGATGCAGAGCGGAGCCGCATCCTGCGATCTTGTATTTGAAGTCAAGACACAATCATTCGATAGACGAGTTACGTGCAGGTCATGAGTGGCGTCAGAAAAATCGGAGAACGAAAATCTCGGCAGCGCGGCTGAAGTCTGATCCGCACGCAAGGGCTGAGTTATGCGAGCGCGGCTGCGGCAGTGGCCTTTCAGCACCGCGCAATTGGAGGGCATCGTATGACAATGCAGGAAGGAATGTCTTATCTCACGGGCCTGGCCGGCTTGGCCGTGCTTTGGATCATTGTACTCATCGCCACAGGAAAGCATCCCTGGGCCCTGGTCATTGGCAAGGACGAGCGGCCCAGCACCAGCAAATTCCAAATGATGGTTTGGACTGCAGCAGTAGTGTTTGCGTTTCTGGCCATCTACCAGATTCGATTCAGCAGCGGCTGCTGTCAGGATTTGCCGGGGGTTCCTACTTTCCTGCTGATTTCCATAAGCATCAGCGCGGCAACCGCGGTTTCTGCGAAATCCATAGCGGTCAAATCCCGAGGATAAGAAAGATGCCGATGCCTTCGCCGCCCACCTTGCTGCTCCCCCCGTTAAAAACCCTAACGGCAAGAGCGGCATATTCAGCGACGACGAAGGCTTTCCGGATTTAGGCAAGGTTCAAGTTGTGCTGTGGACCTTGATTGCCGTCGGCGTCTTCCTGGCCGAAGTCTTCGCTCTCATCCAAAATCCCGGCTCCCCTCATTTTGATGCGAAACTGGGCCGTAATGTATGGGATCTGGGATTACCCGATATCGGCCAGACACTAATGATCTTGATGGGTATTGGCCACGGCACCTATATCGGAAAGAAGATTGCGGAAAGCTAGTGTCGGCCATCTCGTTGACCAGCGAATCAAGCACTGCGATTCCGTTCCACAATTTGCACAATCTTCCAAATAACTCCCCGAATTAGGAGATTTCTGATGACGCTATCCACACGGGCAACTCGAGGTAACATTGTGCCTTCTAAACCAACAAGTGTTCATGGTCGTGTCTTAGTGCTCTTGCAACAGTGGGCCAAGCTCAAGACCCCTCCTAACGATACCGACCAACTTACTGTCCTATGGGCGCCCCAGGCAGCGCCCTATAACCCAGACGGAGGTCAACTGCTGGAACAGGCCATTAAGGCTGAGTTTTCTGCTCCTCCGGTAATCTGTCAGTGCATAACTGTCGCTGACCTCACGCAAAGAATCAAGTGCGTTTCCGACCTTGTAACGGCTGTCCCGGGGTGTCCTCAACCATGAAAAGACTACCGTCCAACTTCCTCACTACCCGGCTGTGCATGCCTGCCGCTCTGACCGCGATGATCGCTGCCGCGCAAATATGTTACGGCACAACACCGAAAACCCTATGCTCGGTAACGATTACAAGTATTCAATCCCAGTTGGTCGCTTCCAGTCCGCGAAATCCGACATCAACAGCAGGAATTTGGGAACGGAGGGGCGGTATATCCGGGCACTGACCTCTCTTTCTGCTCTTCCAGTTACATTCACCGCGAACCCCTATGACGACAATTGGTTATTCCTGGTGATCACACCAAAATCCGGCCCAGTGGTTCCTTTTCTTAAAAGTCAGACTAAATACACCATCACTATCACTCTATCCTCAACAGTAAACGGCGCTGTGTTAAGTTTACCCACGTCGACATTGATCGATACTACACCGACACTTACCTTGGCTACGCTGCCCGCAGGTGGACCGAATAACTACCTGGTTAGCTCACATCTCGGGTTCCAGGGCCTGAGTTTGGGATCCGGAAAAACGGTGGGTTGCAGTCTTGTCATAGAGAATTACACCGGAACCTTCACCACAAGGCCCGCAAAGTGCCGGCAAATGCAGGCAGATCTGGCAGGCGTCCAACCGAACCAACCTGACCCTGGGACAGTTGGCACGCTTGAGCTTCAAACAGTGGGCAACGATATAGACGCTCAAGGAATCCCATACAAGATTGCCGAGTTGCAAAATGTTTTAGGAACGACAACGACATTAGACCCCAAAGCCAGGCTTGGTCAGGAGAAAGCTCCCGCAACAAAAGATGCGTCCAGCTACTACATAAACGGAAGTTTCGCTGCAGGGCGCGGATCGAGACCCGGGTGGATACTGGATGCGAAGATTGCCCCGGCCATCGGCCGCTTGTATGGAGGATGGCAGTTCTCTCCTACTGCCACAGCGAATGTCGGAAATAACTCAGTGACCGGCATGACCTACACTGACACCATTGACTTTGGACTTACCGAGTCGCGTCCAATTGAGTTGCGCGGCGATCTCCAGGAAATATACGCCTCCGGGAGCGTGATCTACGAAACGGACAAGGAATTCAACCGCGACAATGTTACAGGCGTGGCGGACTTTCGATTTAATTTCAAGAATCTATATAGCCCCAGGGCGGTAGAAACTCTAAGAAAGTTTGGAGAGCAGCAAAAGATCGCCAAAGCGAATGGAATCACGCTCCAGCAAAGCGATGTTTCGCCACCTTTCTTTGGCTACGCATTTGATATTCACACCGGTGTCGAATTTGGCGGCGCCGTGGTCGACACAACTGTCAAGGCAACAACAGGAACGGCGACTATCGAATTACCCGCATATTCAATCTTTCGTGTCGTGCCGCAGATTCATGGTCTTCTGGAATTTGGCCGCCTGAGTTTCGATGCGGTCGGGACACCACGATATTTGGCTGCCACGGAGAATACGGTGGTTCAGCGTCCTAACAATTCGCTGTTTCTTAAAACTGTGCACGGATGGAATGGTTACGGAGTGATAACATCCGCTTTGAACTTAGATTCCGCTGGTCATTTCTGTCTGAGCGCGACGTACAAGGATGGATTTGCCCCTCCAAAATTCACCAGAATCAATGCCGTCCAATTAGGGATTCTGATGAAATTCTGATCTTTTGCATCGGCCGGCGGGCAGGTACACTGTCGCTGACAGGAGGATATATACCCATGAAAGCAACGATTCGGGGCACTACGATGCCGGTGCTCGATGTGCAGCTTGATCCTAACGAGAGTGTTTATTCGGAGAGCGGGGAGCTCTCGTGGATGACCAGCTCGATCCAAATGACTACGCATACGCAGATGGGCGGGGGCGGAGGGATTTTTGGAGCGCTGAAGCGAGTTGCCGGTGGCGGGAGCTTGTTTATGACCGAGTACAGGGCTATGCAGGCTGCCGGGACAGTGAGCTTTGCTACCAAGGTGCCGGGGCATATTGTGCCGGTGGAGGTTAGCCCTGGAAATGAATATATGGTTCATCGGCATGGGTTTTTGTGCGCGACAGACCAGGTGACGATTGGGATCGGGTTTCAGCAGTCGCTGGGGGCGGGGATCTTTGGCGGAAACGGATTTGTGCTGCAAAAGGTGGGCGGGCATGGAATGGCCTGGCTGGAACTGTCGGGCGAGCTGATTGCGAAGACCCTGGCACCGGGAGAGACGTTGCGGGTGCATCCGGGGCATGTGGGCGCGTTTCAGAGTTCCGTTGCGTTCCAGATTGCGATGGTTCCGGGGCTGAAGAATGCGATCTTCGGCGGGGATGGGCTGTTTTTGGCTGTGCTGACGGGGCCGGGAGCGGTGTGGCTGCAGACGCTGCCGATTTCGCGGCTGGCGCACCAGATCAACGAGTATCTGCCGCATACCGATAGGCGGGATGTGGGCAACGCAGCGGGCGGGGCGTTGCTTGGCGGCATTGTGGGGTCGATTCTGGGCGGGGATCAATAAGGTTGCGGCCAGCGTCTTGCAGGTTTTCCGCCGCGTCGAACAAACCTGGGGTCCCCATTTTTTCTACTTATCAGAACTGGGACACTTAGCGGATCGGATTCTCTTGCCGCTCACTAGTGTCTGACGTGGCCGTACCGGTCGACGCGGCCGCCGCGAAAGAAGCGGTGATTCACCATGCTGTTGCCGAGCATGAAAAAAGCAACCAGCAAACCGATGAGAAACAGGGTGAGTCCAATCTGGAACCGGCGCGAGTTTTGATCCGGCGGGGCCGGCGGCGGGGATTGATTGGTCATCGGAGTTTCCTCCTGTCCAGATGATGCGCCTGCCAGGGAGATGTGCGTCAAGTAGTGTCTTACGAATCGATCCGGCAATCTGCAGACGGAGAAATCTGTCCCGCAGGGGCTAAAGCCCTATTCATTTTGCGGGACTTTCGGCCCGACTGAAGTCGTGCCCTGATTACAAAGCCTGCTTATCTGGTATTCATCAGACACTGCCTAGATCCCGCCGGGAAAGTCCGCCAAATGAGCAAGGCCACGCCGGAGAGCCGGCGTGGCCTTTTTGATTTCCGATCGGCAGAGGTGCTACTTGGGTTGCGCAGGAGTTGCCGGAGCGGATGATGCGGCGGGCGCAGCGGCTTTGGGAGCAGCCGGGGCCGCTTCCTTTGTCTCCGGCCTCTTCGCGTCGGGCTTCGGAGCGGGTTTTGGTTTGGCATACGGATCGGCCACGTCAAGCAGTTCGACGTCAAAGACGATATCGGACTTGGGAGTAACGCCCGGATGAGCGGCATTCGGTCCGCGACGTCCATAGACGCCATAGGCCATTTGGTAAGGGATGATAATGCGGCGCTTTCCGCCTACCTTCATTCCCAGAATGCCCTGTTCGAGGCCCGGAATTACCTTGTGATCCTCCCAATTGAATGTGAAAGGCTGCGGCGCGGGGTCCTGCTTGTACTTGCCATCGTCCCCTACCACTGGCTTGCCGTCTTTGTCCTTAAGGTTGGCGTGATGCTCGTAGGTGGAGTCAAACTTGCTTCCGCTGGCCGCATTCCAGCCGGTGTAGTGGAGGGTGTACTTTTTGCCGGGCAGCGCCTCAGCACCGTCGCCAATTTTGATGTCCTGGTAGCGCAGGCTGAAGTCATCTACCAGTTTGGCGTCAGTGGGAGGAATATTTTTGGGCAGATTGATGGTGCACGTTTTGCTGACCTGGCCGCAGTGAATATCGGCCACCAAAGCCGGAGCTTCAGGATGATAGATCGGGTTGCCTTCATCATCTTCGTCGGCGGGGTGGCCGGGGGGTTCCGGTTTGCTCACAGCGGGTTTGGCGCCGGCTGTTGCAGCCGCCGTTGCGAGGCAGGAGCTGGGGCCGGGGCCGTGCTGGTTGAGGTTTGGGCAATTATTGCAGCAGCGCTTGCCACCATGATCAGTATCAAAAATGCGCGTTTCATTTTGCGATCGGACTCCACCGTGATTCACTAGAAAAATTTAGGATCTCTCGCTCCGCGTCAATGGCGAAATTTCCCCACCACTGCGGAGAGCGAGAATCGACTGCTCAAGGCCTCATTCAGTTTGCAAGGGTATAGATCGCTTGGTTAACATTCTTCTTATTGCTTTCGAAGGCTCTTGCCAAGATAGCTACACGCCACAGTATAGCAGGGCGGGAACGCCGCGCCGAGTTGCGATTCGAGCGACCGAATGGAGTTCTGGTTACTCCGATTCAGCACTGATTTCCAACGCTTAAGTAAGATTAACCGCGAAATCCCAGGAGAAAAAATGAAACTAACGAGACGTCATTTGATCAAGATGCTGGGTTATGCGGTTCCAGCGCTTTCTTCCCGGCAAATGCCGGCATTCATGGGAGGAAAAACCTGCGTTGCCACCGGCGGAGTTGCTGCAACTATTGACGTAGTGCAAAGCTCCGAAACAGCTGCATCGACCGATCTGTTGGTTTACGGCGGCACCGCTTCCGGCGTGATGGCCGCATATTCGGCCGCGCGCGAGGGATTGCGAGTGGTGCTGCTGGAACCAGGAAATCACCTGGGCGGCATGGTCACTGGCGGTCTGTCGGGCACTGACCTAGGCCACTATACATCATCGGCGGATATGTTCGCGAGTTCTATATGAAAGCGGCCTCTCACTATGGAGTGCGTGATCTCGATCGCATGGAGAACTGGTACTCCGAGCCGCATGTGGGGGAAGATCTGTTTCGTGGCCTGCTGAAGGATGCTGGGGTAGCAGTTCACTATCACGAACGTTTGCGCGAGCACGGCGGCGTGGAACTTCGGGAGAGGCGCCTGCTCTCAATCACGACCGAGGATGGCAAGCGCTGGCCGGCAAAGATATTTGCCGACTGTAGTTATGAGGGAGACTTGATGGCGAAGGGAAAGGTCAGCTATACATGGGGGCGCGAAGCGGCTTCAGAGTGTGGCGAAGACCTGGCCGGGGTTCGCACGAACACGCCCAAAAACCAGTTTCGCTGGCCGGTTTCGGCTTATGATGAGCATCACCATCTTCTTCCCGAGATTGATCCCGGACCTCTTGCTGCCCCAGGCTCAGGCGATAAGAAGGTGCAATGCTATAACTTCCGTTTGATATTGAGTAACGATCCGGAGAACAGGCTTCCATTTCCTCGCCCTGAAGGATACGACCGCTCCCGCTTCGCACTGCTGGAGCGTTATCTGAATGAGTATCAGGGGCAACTGGGCAGGGGGCCCGAGATCAAAGATCTTTGCAACATTGTGGCAATTCCCAATCGCAAAGCCGATTTTAATAATCAAAATGGATTTGGATCGGATTATATTGGCCGTAACTGGAAGTATCCTGAGGCCAGTTACAGTGAGAGGGAGGCCATCTGGAAAGATCATCTCACTTATACCCAAGGTTTCTATTACTTCATTACGCACGATCAGAAGTTATCTGCCGGACTTCGGGCTGAGACCAGTCAATGGGGTTTGTCAAAAGATGAGTTTGCGGATACGGATCACTGGCCGCATCAACTCTATGTGAGAGAAGCACGGCGCATGGTGGGCGACTATGTGATGCGCCAGTCAGATCTAGTGAACGAGCGAACTAAGTCGGACTCGATTGGTATGGGATCCTATAACATCGACTCACATAACGTTCAGCGCGTCGCCATGCCGGACGGCAACGTATTGAACGAAGGAGATGTTCAGTTTCCCGTGGAGCCTTACGAAATTTCGTATCGCAGCATCACGCCGAAACGAACAGAAGCGGAGAACCTGCTGGTGACCATTTGTCTCTCGGCTACTCATGTTGCTTACTGCTCCATCCGCATGGAGCCGCAGTACATGATTCTGGGGCAGGCCGCGGGAACGGCTGCGAGTCTCGCGGTCAACAGCCGCAAGGCGGTTCAGGATATTTCCATCTCCGATTTCAGCGGAAACTGCGCGAGCATGGGGCGGTGCTTCATCTCGACGAGGAGTTTCATCCGGCTACCGCTTAGGGATGCATCGCACCGATGCGGGCAGCGATCGGCTTGGTATGATGATCTTCTCGTTTTTCGGAGGGATTTCGATGCGCTCTTTGTTCAAAATTCTGGCGTGCGCGCTGGCGGCGATGGTTTTGCCGGCTCTGGCTTCTTCTCAAGCGGCGGATTACGTTTACCGGATCGATGGCCCGGCGAGTGTTTCGGCACTGCACGTTACCGGCGCTTCCGCTGAATGGTCGCCGACGATTGAAGATGGCGGAGCGATTGAATCTGTTCCGGAAAAACTGCCCGCGGTCAAGAATGGGGCAGTTCACCTAGTGCTCGCGCCCGGCAACGCATCTCAGACGGTGGAGTTGAATGCGGAATCCGGATTGGTCTCTGACTGGTCAGGGCGCGGCAAACTGGTCTTTCAGCTTTGCAACGCCTCGGAGTTCATGATTCCGTTTACATGACCATTCGCGACGCAGCGGGCGCGGCATTCACGGCCAATCATCTATGGATGTTCAGAGCGCGCGAATCGCTTTGAGATTCCACTGGCCGATATTCGTACGGACGATGGAACGCCGATCGATCTAAGCCGGGTGCGGTCGATGCAGTTCGAGTTTCACAGCGCGGAGAAATTTGAGCGAGATCTGTGGCTCTATAACCTTTATATTGTCGCGGCTGGAAGTTCAACCAGAACACGCAGCGCGCTGCTATTGGATTTTGGTCCGCAGGGAGCGCCGTTGCTGGATGGATCACGGCCCATCGACGAGCACACGGCGTATGCAAAATGGCGCGGGTACGGCTGGACTACGAATATGGAGAAAGCCACGAGCGCGCAGTTCAATCAGCCCAAGCCCGATCCCTTGCTGAACAGCATGGTGTGGGCCGATCTGGGCGAGCGGAAGGCGACCTTGCGCGTGGACCTGCCTGATGGCGCGTATCGGGCACGATTCTGGGGCGGGAACTATACGTCGAAGGCGGTTGCGGCGAAGGCCTTTGCGCTTGCGGTCGATGGCGTAGTGGTGGCGGAGCGGCGAGTTGACCCGGCCACATTCTACACCGCCGCCGAATATTTTCGCGGGATCGACGACTGGTACCAGCCCGGAGAGGATACCTGGGCAAAGTTTGGGCGCAACCTCTACCAGCATTATGATTTTTCGTTTACCGTTCGCGGCGGAAAGGCGGAGTTTACGTGGGCCAAGACGCTGGCTGCCTTCGGCCTGTTGATTGCGCCCGCTACCGCTTTCAATGCGGCTATCGAGCGTGTGGAGTCCGCTGAGCGCCAGGCATTCGAGGCTAATCTCAAGCTGCCGCAACCTGTAACGGCGAATCCGACTGCGGAGCCTGCGGACCAGAAGCGTGGATTTCTGCTGTGGAGCCGCGACTGGCAGAAGAACGTGGGGCCGTATGATGCTCCAGATTCATCCGAGCGTAACCCCGCTCAGTTGCATACCGTCGCCGCACAAGGCCAGCGCGTTCACTCGACGGTTACTCTCACGCCGCTGCGGTCGCTCGGCTGGGTTAGCGTTTCTGTCAGTGCGTTGCGCAGTGCTTCCGGCGCTGTGCTGCCTCAATCGGCCGTTGAAGTGCGAGCGGAAAAATATCTGTGGGACGGCTGGCCAGCAAGCCTGGATCGATACGTGCTCTTTCCCACTTCGCGCGCGCCGGCCTACGCCAACCTGAACCAGACCTGGTGGTTTACCATGACTCCGCCGATTGGCGCGAAGCCCGGCGTTTACTCGGGAACGTGCGGCTGGTTGCGCAGAGCGGCGCGGTCACAATTCCGATCAGCGTCGAGGTTCTTCCCTTCCAACTGGCGAGCGCGGAGCAGCACGGCGCGGCTTACAGTTTGTGGCGCAACAGCGATTACAACATGAGTTATGCGCTGCGCTATTTTATGCCTGCGAAGATGGATTATTTTCGCCGCCTGCTGCGTGCCGAGGCTGCCGATATGAAGGCCCACGGCATGACCATGTTCCACTTTGTCACGCCTGCGGTCACCGGCGTGGAGGGCGATCACGTGAAGCTGGACTTCAGCCTTGATAAAGAAGAGTGCCGCGTGGTGAAGGAATACGGGCTGACTGGTCCGTCGCGTCCGGCGCTTATTTTTCTGCCTATTGAGATCTCGCGCAAGCTGATGAAGGAGACGCGTTACGGGGATTTTCAGGAGCCGGAAGAATTGTCTCTCATGCTGCCGGACAGCCAGCGGGACGAGGAGTTTTCCGATCGTTTCAATCGGCGGTTTATCGACGCCGTCCGGCAGATTCAGGATTTTTTTGACGCCGCAGGGCATCCCGATCATGATGCAGACGGCGGATGAGCCGCGGGAGCGCAACATCAATCAGTGGAATCGCAATCTGGCCGAGACCATCCGCTACGACAAGATGATCAAGGATGCGATTCCACGTGCCAAACTCTATATCGATCCGGAAGGGGACGAAGACTCGGGAGTGAGTTATTTGCCGCTGCTCGACCAGCTGGATTTTGTTTCTCCGCACCCCTGGGACCGGGCGGAAAAGATGATCGAGCGCGCGCACAGCGGCAAGCCGGAGCTGCGCTACTACAACGGCATTGTGGGCGACCGCTACGACTGGGGCTTTGAGGTGGCTGCGGCTGACGCACACGGTTTCTCTCAGTGGCACTTCGGATGGGAGCTCGAACCCTTCCAGCCATTTCAGGCGACGTGGCACTCGGGATATACGGTGGCGGGGCCGGATGGGCCACTGGACTCGCCAGGTTACGAAGTGGTTGCTGCGGGCATCGACGATTACCGCTATATCTCCACGCTGCGGGAACGCATTGCGGCGGCGAAGAAGGCCGGATTCAGCGGGCCCGCAGTTGCTCAGGCTGAGGCCGCGCTGAGCGAGTTGCAGGCCGGCTCAGAGCCCTACGCCATGCATGCCGAGTATGCAGATGAAGGGCATTCGCATGCGCGCAATACGATTGCCGGAAAGACGCTCGAGGAGTGGAGAGCGAGGCTGGCGGGTTGCATCGAGGCTATCGATCGGGCACGAGCGGCTAGTGGGAAATAGGCCGAATGCATATTGGATAACCCAGTGACAGGATTGAATTGGTGCGGCACACGGACTGTGTGCCGCATTTATTTTTTGGGAAAGCGTTCGCGCACCATTTTCAATGCTTCTTCGGGGGTTCCGATTGTTCCTTCAAGCTGTGCATCCTCGACCACACGCAGCATCTCTTTGAAGGCCGCTCCCGGCGCATAGCCCGCTGCAATCAGCTCCCGCCCGGTAATCAACGGCCGCGGCCGCACCGCCTCCTCAGGCATGGCGAGGTACCGCTCGCGCACAAACTCCCAGTGATCCAAGTTTCCGCTCCCAGCGAGGCAATCCATGCGGTGCAACGCAAGATGCTGCTCAAAATCCGTGAGCCGGAAAAAGCGCTTGAGCGTGGAAGTCTTCATGCGCTGAGCATCCATGAAGCGCATATGATTTTCGACCAGCGCAAGAATCTGGTGCCGTTTCATCATTCGAAAATCGGAAGCGGCGGCAGATTTCCGCCGCCATCGCCTACGCCCACATCCACGTGGCCATCAAAGCGGATGCGGTCGGGAGCACGACGGAAGGTGGGTGGCTTGCCCACATCGTGCAGCAGAGCGCCCCAGGCCAGGGTCAGCGGGCATCCGGCTTCCAGTTGATTGAGAAGCAGCAGAGTATGCGTCCATACGTCGCCTTCCGGATGGAATTGCGGCGGCTGCTCTACGCCCTTCATGCGTGCGATTTCAGGCAGGACTTCGGAGAGCAGTCCGGTTTCCTCGAGCAACTCGAAAGCTCTGCGGGCGTGGCCTTCGGTCAGCATTTTGGTCAGCTCATCACGCACCCGCTCGCGGCTTACGGCGTGGATGCGCACGGCCAGTCGGCGCATCGCCGCGGCTGTTGCCGGTTCCAGTTCATAACCGAATCGCGCCGCAAAGCGCACTCCGCGCAGCATGCGCAGGCGGTCTTCTTCAAAGCGGGCTTCGGGTCTGCCGATGGCCCGAATCACGCCTGCGTCGAGGTCGGCCACTCCGCCTACATAGTCGATGACCGATTCGCGCAAATCGTTTGCCGATTGCAGAGGATCGAGGAGAAGGCCGTTGATGGTGAAATCCCTACGGCGCACATCTTCTTCGGCGCTCCTGGTATATCGCACTTCATTCGGATGGCGGCCATCGGAGTAAGCGCCGTCGGAGCGGAAGGTGGCTACCTCGGTCACTAGGTACTCCTTCTCATCCCGCTCATCTCCTGCCGCGCAAGCGGCGTCTGCCCCACCGCAGGTGGCGCCGTCGGCTACGAGGACTACTCCAAAATGCGCGCCAACGGCGAAGGTTCGCTTGAACAGGTTCAGGACGGCATCCGGCGTAGCGCTGGTGGCTACGTCGTAGTCCTTTGGCTCGCGCCCCAGCAGCAGATCGCGGACGCAGCCGCCGGCCAGGTAGGCCTCATGGCCTGCGGCGCGCAGTTTCTTGACCACCTGCAAAGCTGCTTCGAATTGGCGCGATCCGGGAAACATTGCTTTGTTTGAGAGTAATCTGTCCGACGCCCAACATTCGAGGGCCGGTAAACTAAATAGATGGGTACCCGCGGCTTGATCCTCGGCATTGAATCCTCCTGCGACGAGACTGCGGCTGCGGTCGTCGAGCGGGGGGCGCGCACGCTCAGCTCGGTGGTTGCGTCGCAGATTGCCACGCACGCTCGTTACGGCGGGGTGGTGCCGGAGCTGGCCAGCCGCGAGCATCTTCGCGCTATCGTTCCTGTGGTGCGGGCCGCGCTGGCCGAGGCCGGAATCACGCTGGCCGATCTGGATGCTATCGCCGTTACCAACGGTCCCGGGCTGGCCGGGGCGCTGCTGGTTGGCATTACTTATGCCAAGGCTCTGGCTTTTGCCAATGGACTGCCGCTGATCGCCGTCAATCATCTTGAAGGGCACATTCACGCAGTGCTGTTGAATGAACGTGAGGCGACGGAGCGCGGGGGTGAAAATGTGGTATCCCAGGTCCCCAAGTGCGAGGGACCTGGGGCACCGCATCCGGGGCTAAGGCCCACACTGATTCTGCAAGCGTGTGCGGGGGTTGAAACCCACGTCTCCGCGAGTCCGCAGCCTATTCACGCGGGAGGGAAGTTCCGGCGCAGCCGAAGAGCCGGCCCTGGCCCTGGTGGTTTCAGGTGGGCATACGCATCTTTATCTGGCTCGGCCTACGGCAACTGCATGGAATTACACGCTCATCGGGCGAACGCTCGACGATGCAGCCGGTGAGGCTTATGACAAGGTTGCCAAGCTGCTGGGGCTGGGCTACCCCGGAGGGCCCTGGATCGACGCGCTCGCCCGGCACGGTAATGCGCGCGCGGTTCCGTTTGCTTTTTCGCAGATCAAGACAAAGGTTCACCTTGGCGGTAAGCCGCCGCGGACGAAGGCGGCGAGGACGGCGCCTATCGCCAATCTCGATCCGCGTTTTCTGTTTTCGTTTTCGGGGATCAAGACGGCGGTTCTGCGCTATGTGGAGCTGCATAATCTGCGGCCGGAGGCTGAATCGCGGCGCGAAGCGCTCTTTACCGGACCCGATGCGCCGGCTCATCCCACGGTTGAAGACGCTCTGGCGCAGTGCGAGCCGCAAACGCTGGACCTGATTGCCAGCTTTCAGCACGCCGTGGTCGGCGACCTGATGAAGAAGACTTTTGCGGCTGCCGATCTTTGGGAGCGCGCCGCATTCTGGTTACGGGAGGGATTGCGCCAACCGTCGCTTCGCGCTCGATTCACGGCCGAAGCCGCACGCCGCAATGTGCATGTGGCATTCCCCACGCTGGCGCTTTCCACGGATAATGCAGCCATGGTTGCCGCAGCCGCGTGGCCCAAGCTGCAGGCTAAAGAGTTCGCTGAGTCCGGCCTCTCGGCCGATCCTTCGCTGGCGTTGGGGCGA
>CAWIVA010000084.1:0-50590 GCA_963839225.1 uncultured Acidobacteriaceae bacterium | reverse complement strand
CAAGGAAGCGATTGCAACCAACCGGCGGCTGGATCAGCGGTTTTTCGACGTGATTGCGGATCTGGAAGCGAAGGTCTAAACGGACGACCTTTGCCGCAGGTTAAGAAAGCCATCCTCATTGCGAGGGTGGCTTTTTTGTTTTCGGGATGCAGGATGGCGCAGCTGAAGATTGAATTAGAGTTGGGCTGTGAACTATCGCCTCTACACTGCTGAAGATTTCGCGCAGCTTTATGCGATTGAGGAGGTCTGTTTTCAACCGCCGTTTCGATTTGGGCGCGGATATATGCGGCAGCTGGTGAACAGCTCCAATGCGGAACCTGGATTGCGGAAGAGGATGGGCGCATGGCGGGCTTTGGCATTGTTGAGTGGATGCGGGAGAGGGGCGGATTGATCGCGTATATACAAACCATTGAGGTTGCTCCGGAGCGGCGCGGTCGCGGCGTTGGCGGGGAGTTGCTGCGGCGCATGGAAGGCTCGGCGCGGGAGGCGGGAGCGCGGGAGATTTGGCTGCATGTGGATGAGGAAAATGACGATGCCATCCGGCTTTACGAGGCGCATGGATACGTTTGCGAGAGCAGAAGCGAGGATTACTACGCGAAGGGACGGGCAGGGCTGATGTTTGCTAAAGGCGCTCCATTCCTAACCGGCGCAGGGAATTGCTGATCGGCTGTGTATCCGAGTTCGGGACTCGTTCCGGGGCTAAAGCCAGGATAGATTTGGTGGCTCCATGCGGGGGTTGAAACCCCCGCCTCCCTCCGTATTACCTTTCGGCACGCTGAACAGCTTGCGGAAAAAGACCGAATTATGACTGTATTCCCGAAAGCATACCTCAGGGGCTAAAGCCCGCGTTCATTTGAAGGCATATTGCTGGGGTTAAAACCCCCGTCTCCCTCCGTATTACCTTTCGGCACGGCTGAAGCTGTGCCCTTTCAAAGCGCCGAGTTCGTGGATATTTCCTATATAACGCTGGTACCGGTTTGTCGGCGGACGCTATTGAGGTTTGCCGGAAGGCTGCTTATCGGTGATTCGGGGGCGTTCTTCGGATTGGAGCTCTTTGGATACCTGCTGGACTTCACGGAAGACTCGGAGGAGATTGCCGCCGAGGATTTTGCGGCAGTCTTCGGCGGAGTAGCCGCGGGCCATGAGGGCTGCGGTGATTTTGGGGAAGTCGGCGGGGGAGTCGAGGCCCTCAGGCAGCTGGCCGCTTACGCCGTCGAAGTCCGAGCCGAGGCCTACGTGGTCGACACCGGCTACCTTGGCGATGTGATCGATGTGGTCGATGAGGACAGAGAGCGGTGGGCGGGGGATGCGGTCGAAGAACTCGCGCTGCACTTTATCGATATCTAAATAGGTGACATCTTTGCCATCCGTTTTGTATTTCTCTTTCAGATCCTGCACGGCTTTCTCCACCTCCGGTTGCTGGGCCGTTGCGCGTCGCGGTAGGACTGGGAGAGAAAGCCGGAGTAGAAGTTGACCTGGACTACGCCGCCCTTGGAGTTGGGGCCGCCAGAGCGAGCCACGGCACGGAGCATGTCGTCAGTCATGTTGCGGGGTGCGTCGCAGAGGGCGCGAGCGGAGGAGTGAGAGGCGATGACGGGAGCTCGGGTGATGACCAGGGTGCGGTAGAAAGTGCGGTCGGAGACGTGGGAGATATCGACCATCATACCCAGGCGGTTCATCTCGTAGACTACGTCTTTGCCGAACTCGGTGAGGCCCTCCTTGGTGTGGGGGATGGATTTGTCATCGATGTCGCCGGAACTGTCGGCCCAGCCGTTTGAGTTGGACCAGGTGAGGGTCATGTAGCGGACGCCGAGCGCGTAGTACTGGCGCAGTAGGGGGAGTGAATTCTCGATGGAGTGGCCGCCCTCAATGCCCATGAGGGCTGCAAACTTATGATCGCGGTGAGCTTTTTCAATGCCTTGAGGCGAGGTGACGAACTCGATCTGGTCGGAGTGTTTGGCGGCCTGCTGCTTGACAGAGTCAATCAGCTCCAGAGTGCGACGGGCGTACTGGCCTTTGTAGAGCGTGGGCTCAACCCAGATGGAGAAGAATTCGGCGCCCAGATTGCCGGCGTGAATGGAATCGAGGTTGAGGTTGCCTCCGTTGAGTGGGTCAGCCAGATCAAAGTGTTCATCGAGGAAACGCTGCGGGGTGTCGGCGTGGGTATCGATGACGATGGCGGACTGGTGGACGGCGGCTGGGTTTGGGGAATTGGACTTCAAAGGGGAAGAGTGAGGTTTGATTGTGGATTGGGCGCATAGCAGCGCTGGCAGGGCGAAAAGAGCGAGGGGGAAAAGGAGATGGTTACGCATAGTCCTGCGATGAGTTTATACCCGATGGGGCTGCTGTGAGTTATGTACACTTATCTCTGTATCCAATTCACTGTTTTTAAAAGAATGTGGACGTGCCGGGGAACAATCCCCGCGAGGCGATATGGAACGACTCCTGCTGGGACCAGTAGAACGAAGCGCATTGAACTGCTGCTGATCGGCGTTGGGGTTTTGGCGCTGATTTTGGGCGTGGGGTTTCTGTTCAAGACCAATCCGGCGGCGGGGAAATGGTCGCAGGCATACGATCCGACGGGGCATTGGTGGCTTTCGACGTTGATTGCGGCGCTGCCGGTGCTGGTGCTGCTGGGAGCGATGGCAGGTTTGCGGCTGAAGGCGCATGTGGCGGCGGTGCTGGGGCTGGGAACGGCGCTGGCAGTGGCCATTGCCGTTTTTCATATGCCGGTGCGGTTGGCGCTGACTTCGGCTGCTTACGGGGCCGGGTACGGATTGTTTCCTATCTGCTGGATTATTTTGCCGGTGATTTTTCTTTATCAGCTGACGGTGAAGACGGGGCATTTTGAAACGCTGCAGCAGAGCCTGGCGAATATTACAGACGACAGCCGCTTGCAACTGCTGTTGATTGCGTTTGCGCTGGGGGCGCTGTTCGAGGGAACGGCGGGGTTTGGCACGCCGGTGGCGGTGTGCGGTGCGATTCTGATCAGCCTCGGGTTCAGACCAGTGGAGGCGGCGGGGTTGGCGCTGATCGCCGATACCGCTCCGGTGGCTTTCGGAGGGTTGGGCATTCCGATTGTGGCGCTGCATGGGGTGACCGGGCTGGATGTGCTGACGCTTTCAAAGGTGATTGCGATTGTGCTGGCGCCGTTTTGCTTTCTGGTGCCGTTCTGGCTGATCTGGGTTTATGCAGGATTCAAGGCGATGGTGGAGGTTTGGCCGGCGATTCTGGTGGCGGGGCTGACCTTCTCGCTGACGCAGTTGTTGATGGCTACCTATACGGGACCGGGGCTGGTGGATATTGTGGCGGCGATGGCGACGATTGTTGCGCTGCTGGTATTTCTGCGGGTCTGGAAGCCGAAGCGGGTGATCAACGCCAGGCACGAGGTGGTGAGTGTGAAAGCGCGAGTGCGGTTTGAGCATGGCGCGGCAACTACTTTCAAGGCGTGGATGCCTTGGCTGGTTCTTAGTGTGATGGTGTTTGTG
Source organism: uncultured Acidobacteriaceae bacterium (assembly GCA_963839225.1). Classification (GTDB taxonomy): domain Bacteria; phylum Acidobacteriota; class Terriglobia; order Terriglobales; family Acidobacteriaceae; genus Telmatobacter. Next base: position 47,102 of record CAWIVA010000084.1, on the reverse strand, counting down.
TGGGGGATTCCGCAGTTTGCGCGGTGGGCGGATGTGACGACTACCGTGAAGATTCCTGTGGCGGGATTGCACAATGTTGTGGAGAGGATTCCGCCGGCGGTGGCCAAGCCGACGGCCGAGGCGGCGATCTTTAACCTGAACTGGGTTACGACGACGGGGACGGGGATCTTGGTGGCGGCGGTGCTGGCTGGGTTGCTGATGGGGCTGGGGCCGAGGGAACTGGCGGCGGCGTTTGTGAAGACGGCGTTCAGCATTCGATTTGCGGTGATGACGATTGCGGCGATGCTGGCGCTGGGATTTGTTACTCGCTACTGCGGGCTGGATGCGACGCTGGGGCTCGCGTTTGCGCGGACGGGGGCGCTGTATCCGTTTTTCGGAACGCTGATTGGATGGGTGGGGACGGCGAGCACGGGGTCGGATACGTCATCCAATGTGCTGTTCGGCAGTTTGCAGCAGATGACGGCGCGGCAGATTGGGGTTTCGCCGGTGCTGATGTGTTCGGCTAACTCGGCGGGCGGGGTGATGGGGAAGATGATTGCCGCGCCGAGCATTGTGGTGGCGAGCACGGCTACGCAGAGTTATGGGCAGGAGGGTTCGATTCTGCGGTATGTGTTTCTGCATAGCCTGGCGCTGGCTTCGCTGGTGGGAGTGTTTGTTTATCTGATGGCTTATGTGGAGCCGTTTATCGCGGCTGGTGGTGAAGTAGCGGGTCAGCAAGTCAGCAAGTTAGCAGGTCAGCGGGTTAGCTGCTCTACGGTTGAGATCAATGCTTTGATATTTTCTGTGGGGGCGTTGGGGGGCATTCCTCCGGCGCAGGAAACGATCAGACCGGAGCGGTCGTCGATGGGGCCCAGCATCTCTGTTACTGAGCGGATTACGTCGGCGGGGGTTCCTGCGGCCAGCACGTCGCGGGGAGGGATGTTGCCCATCAGAGCGATGCGGTTGCCGGTCCAGGATTTCATCTCTGAGATGGTGTGCTGGATGCCGAAGTTGAGCAGATTGATTCCTGCGTCGGCCAGCATGGGCGCGCTGGCCTTGCAGGGAGCATCGTTGTGGAAGAACTTCACGGTCACATTGGCGCTGAAGGCGCGCTGCAGGTAGGGGAGGCCGAAGGCTTCGAAGTCGCGGCGGCTCACGAAGCCTGCGATATCGTCGAGCAGGAAGATGCCGTCGATGGTGGGGAATGCCTGGCGCTGCAATTCGATCCAATCCACGAGAAAGTCAGTAACGATGGAGAGCAGACGATGCATCTGCTCGGGCGCTGTTTTGAGGGCCTCGAGGAACTCCGGGGTGCCCATCAGAAAGGATGCGATATTGAGTGGGCCGCGAGCGACGGCGAAACGGATCTTGTGGCCGGCGGCTTCGATCTCCGGCTGGAGATGCTGAAGGCGTTTGAGGACGAAGGGGAGCAGACCGTGCTTGCGGGGGTCGGGCGTTTCGAGGCGGTCGACGCCGGAAGGTGAGAGCAGCACTTTTTGGGCGAAGGGGAATTCGTTTTCGCCCCAGACGGACTGGGAGCCGAATGCGGAAGGCTCGGTGCACATTCCGTATTCCGACCAGAAGCCGGGGAGAAAGATCGCTTCAGGAAAAGTGCGAATGGCTTTGAGATTGTCATTGAGGAAGATGCGCTCGCTGGTGAAGTAATCCAAAATGGTGTGGCCCGCCCAGTTGGGGAGCCAGGGGCTGTCGATGATGAAGGCTGTGGGGAGGGGTTGGAGGGTCTCTCGGCGGATTACCGAGAGCAGGGCTTGCCATTGCGGGTCGGTCATAGAATCAGTTTAGTTTAGGGACTATTCCTTCAGGAAATCGTTCCAGGAATCCTTCCTCTCCTGCATTGTTTGGTCCATGATGAAGACGTCTGCCGCTTTGTGCCACTGCCCGAGTTGCTCGGGGCCGCGATCGTTCAAGGCTACTTTGTAAGCTCCCGGTCCGTTGTCACCTTTGGCTGTGGCCAGAACGGTGGCGTCGAAGGCGATGCCTTTGTCTGTAATGACGAGTACTTTCTGACCGATTTCGTACATTGGACGTTCCTCCGTTGTTGAATCTATATGCGAGTTTATTCCATTGACGACCATTGAGGGGGGTACCCCCCGCCCTGTTTTTGCAAAATACTCATTCTAAAGAAGGTACGTGTAGATTTCAGATAACAAAGGAGTTGGGGCGGATTTTGTGCGTCTGGCGATCTCTGCCGGTGTGCGGGCAGCATTTTTCGTGCACCTAAGTATTGTGCGCGAACAGGGTTTAATTATCTGCAAATTGCGGGGCGGGTTATTGGGTTTTCATACCGTCCCTACGGGACGGGGATGGTTTTGGGGATGGTGACCCCGGGTTTCACCCTCCACCCCACGGACGAAGACCTGTCCGTGGGGAGCCCGGCCTGGGCTATTTTCATCTTCTCCTGACGGGAGAATGAAAAGCACGAGGGCCGGTGGTTGGGTTTTGTGGTTTCCCACCCATGACGCAAAGTACGCGTCATGGATGGGGCACCCGGCACGAGGGCCGGTGGTTGGGTTTTGTGGTTTCCCACCCATGACGCAAAGTACGCGTCATGGATGGGGCACCCGGCACCCGGGCCATTTTCATTTTCTCCCTGACGGGAGAATGAAAGGCACGAGGGCCGGTGGTTGGGTCTTGTGGTTTCCCACCCTTGACGCAAAGCGCGCGTCAAGGATGGGGCACCCGGGCACCCGGCTTCTCCCCACCTGAGTATTGTGCACGAACAGGGTTTAATTATCTGCAAATTGCGGGGCGGGTTATTGGGATTTCATCCCGTCCCTACGGGACGGGGTGGGATTTTTGGGAGGCTAAAACCCAGGGTTTTACCCGGGGCTATTTTCGTCTTCTCCCTGACGGGAGAAGGGAAAGCACGAGGGCCGGTGGTTGGGTTTTGTGGTTTCCCACCCATGACGCAAAGTACGCGTCATGGATGGGGCACCCGCTATTTTCATTTTCTCCCTAACGGGAGAATGAAAAGCACGAGGGCCGGTGGTTGGGTTTTGTGGTTTCCCACCCATGACGCAAAGTACGCGTCATGGGTGGGGCACCCGGCGGGTATTGGGATTTCATCCCGTCCCTACGGGACGGGGATGGTTTTGGGGATGGTGACCCCGGGTTTCACCCGGGGCTATTTTCGTCTTCTCCCTGACGGGAGAATGAAAGGCACGAGGGTCGATGATTGGGTTTTGTGGTTTCCCACCCATGACGCAAAGTACGCGTCATGGATGGGGCACCCGGCACCCGGCGTCAAGGATGGGGCACCCGGCTATTCTGACTTCTCCCTGACGGGAGAAGGAAAAACCCGAGGGCCGGTGGTTGGGTTTTGTGGTTTCCCACCCTTGACGCAAAGTGCGCGTCAAGGATGGGGCACCCGGCCCATCAGCCGATCCGAGGCTGGTACAACGTCTTGATCATCTACAGGCACCCGGCCACAACTTCACCTTCTTTTCCTCATGTGCCCCCGATTTCAACCGATCATGAGGTGAAACACTGAGGGTTTTCGACGACTAGAATCAAGGGTAGCTATGGCTGAATTTACGCATTTGCATTTGCATACGGAGTATTCGCTGCTGGATGGGGCTTGCGATGTTACCAAGCTTGTGGACCGGGTGGCGGCGCTGGGGCAGAGGTCTGTCGCGATGACGGACCACGGGAATATTTATGGGGCGGTGCATTTTTTTGAGGCGGCAAAGGCTCGGGGGGTGAAGCCGATTCTGGGGTGCGAGCTCTATATCTCGAAGAAAGAGGATCACCGGGCGCCGGGCGAGGGTGATGAGAACAATCATCTGCTGGTGCTGGCGGAGAACGAGGAGGGTTACAGAAACCTGATCCGAATTACTTCAGAGGCTTCGCTGCATGGGTTCTACCGCAAGCCTCGCATTAGCAAGAAATATCTGGCGGAACATGCGGAAGGGCTGATCGGGTTTTCAGGTTGCCTGAGCGGGGAGCTTTGCGAGGAGCTGCTGGCGGGGAACTACGAGAAGGCTCGCGGCGTGGCGACGCAGTATGAAGATATTTTCGGCAAGGGGAATTTCTTTCTGGAGATTCAGGACCAGGGGCTGGAGGACGAGAAGCGGATTCATGAGGCGCTGTTCCGGCTGGAGAAGGAACTCGCGATTCCGCTGGTGGCTACCAACGACTCGCATTATCTGTGCGGGGAGGACAGCCATGCTCACGACGTGATGCTATGCGTGCAGACGGGCGCGAAGATTCACGATAAGGAGCGGTTCCGGTTTGACAGCGACCAGTTTTTTGTAAAGGGCGCGGATGAGATGGCGCGGCTGTTTAAAGATTCGCCGGCGGTGCTGAAGAGGACGATGGAGATTGCCGAACGATGCCAAATGACTCTGCATCCGGTGGAGAATCCGTTTCCGGAGTTTGCGGTGCCGGAGGGGCAGACGATCGACAGCTATTTTGAGGAGGTTTGCCGGGCGGGATTCAAGAAACGGATGGAGACGGCGGTGCGGCAACTGGAGCTGCGCGGTGCGTTGCGGACGGCAGCCCATGAATATCGTACCCGGCTTGAGAGAGAAATCGGGATTATCAAGCAGATGAATTATGCGGGGTACTTCCTGATTGTCTGGGACTTTATTAAATTTGCGCGGGATCATGGGATTCCGGTGGGACCGGGACGCGGGTCGGCGGCGGGGTCGCTGGTGGCGTATGCGATGGAGATAACAAATATCGATCCGCTGCAGAACACGCTGCTGTTTGAACGGTTCCTGAATCCGGAGCGGGTTTCGATGCCGGATATTGACGTTGACTTTTGCATGAACCGGCGGGGCGAGGTGATCGACTACGTGACGCGGAAGTATGGGCGCGAGCAGGTGGCGCAGATTATCACGTTCAATACCATGGCGGCGAAGGCGGCGATCAAGGATTGCGGACGGGCGCTGGATATGCCGTATGGAGATGTGGACCGGATTGCGAAGCTGGTTCCGCCGACGGTGGGGATGACGCTGGATAAGGCGATGGAAGAAGTGCCGGATTTGCAGAAGCTCTACGACAGCGATCAGGTGATTCGCGAGCTGCTGGATACGGCGAAGAAGCTGGAGGGGCTGGTGCGCGGGGCGGGAGTTCATGCGTCGGCGGTGGTGATTGCGCCGCGGGCACTGACCGAACTGGTTCCGGTGGCGAGGACCAAGAACGACGAAATTGTGACCGCGTACGACATGAATGCGGTGGAGAAGATGGGCCTGCTGAAGATGGACTTTCTGGGGCTGACGACGCTGACGGTGATTGACGATTGCCTGAAGCTGATCGAGCAGAGCCGCGGAGAGAAGCTGGACATTGAGACGATTCCGCCGGCGGACGAGGAGACATTCAAGAAGGTTTTTCACTCCGGGCTGACTTCGGGGGTGTTTCAGTTTGAGTCGCCGGGGATGCGGGACATTTTGCGGCGGTATAAGCCGGACAGTGTGGAGGATCTGACGGCGTTGAATGCGCTGTTCCGGCCGGGACCGATGAGCATGATCGACGACTTTATCGAGCGCAAGTGGGGACGGCGCAAGGTGGAGTACATGCTGCCGGAGATTGAAGAGATCTTGAAGGGGACGTTTGGGGTGATCGTCTACCAGGAGCAGGTGATGCAGATTGCCAACGTGCTGGCGAGCTACAGCATGGGCGAGGCGGACCTGCTGCGGCGGGCGATGGGCAAGAAGAAGCCTGAGGAGATGGCCGCGCAGCGGGAACGATTTATGGAAGGCGCGGCGGCGCTGGGGCATGGGAAGGGAATTGCCGGGGAAGTTTTCGACCACATGGAGAAGTTTGCCGGGTATGGATTTAACAAGTCGCACTCGGCGGCGTATGCGCTGCTGGCTTACCAGACGGCATATCTGAAGACGCATTACCCGGTGGAGTTTATGGCGGCGCTGCTGACGAGCGAAACATCGAAGCCGGATAGCGTGGTGAAGTACATCGGCGAATGCAGGGAGATTGGGATTCGCGTGGAGCCGCCGGACGTGCAGATTTCCGGAGCGCAGTTTACGCCGCATATTGCGGCGGATGGGGAGGCGATACGGTTTGGCCTTGCGGCGGTGAAGAATGTGGGGGGGAACGCGATCGAGTCGATTTTGAAGGCGCGGACGGAGGCGGGGGGACGGTTCAGGAGCTTCTGGGAGTTTTGCGAGAAGGTCGATCTGAGGGTGATGAACAAGCGGGTGATCGAGTCGCTGATCAAATCGGGAGCGCTGGATTCGCTGGGCGGCCGCGGGCAGCTGATGGCGGCGGTGGATAAGGCGATGGAGCGGGCGCAGAAGGCGCAGAGGGATGAGGCGCAGGGACAGACGGGGCTATTCGGGCTGTTTGACGAAGGGCCGAAGGCGGGGCGTGGCGCAGACGACCTGCCGAAGGTGGCGGAGTGGGAAGAGAGCGCGCGGCTGGCGAATGAGAAAGAGGTGCTGGGATTCTTTGTCTCCGGGCATCCGCTGGATAAGTATGCGGATAAGCTGAGAAATTTGACGGGAGTAATTCCGGTGGCCGAGGCTCTGGAACGCAAAGCGCCGGAGAGGCGCTGGGGCTCGCAGACCGATCCGGCGGACGAGGTGCTAGTGGCGGGGATGATTCTGGGGCTGAGGGTGCAGAAGAGCAAGCGGGACCAGAAGCTTTATGCGCAGGCGGGGCTCGAGGATGCGACAGGGAAGATTGAGCTGATTTGTTTTTCGCGGGATTATGAGCGGCTGAGCGGGGCGCTGAAGATTGAGGCGCCGGTGCTGGTGCGCGGGATGCTGATGGGGGAAGAGGATGCTGCGCCGAAGATTGCGGTGAGCTCGATTGTGGCGCTGGAAGAGGTGCAGGTGAAGTTGCCGGGGACGGTGAGGATTCGCGTGAACCTGGAGCTGGCGACGGAGGAGATGCTGGCCAAGTTGAAGAGCGCGGCGGATGCGGCACCGGGGCCGGGGAAGGTGATGCTGCATCTGGAAAAGAAGGGCGAGTATGCGGTGCTGCTGGAGCCGGAGGGGATGAGCGTGGCGGCGGATCGGGATTGGGTGGAGCGAGTGGAAGAACTGGTGGGCAAGGGGTCGGTGCAGGGGCTGGGGTAAGAGCAGGGAATAGGGAATAGGGAATAGGGAGTAGGGAGTAGGGAGTAGGGAACAGGGAATAGAAGACAGGGTTGTGACTTTGGGAAGATGCGGTTTGAGGTCCGTGGTATCCCAGGTCTGAAAATCCAGACACAGGGGGCACTCGCGGACTTTTTTGCGCCGCGGAAAGGAAGGGCCGGGCCTGAAGGACCCCGCGCAGATCTGTTTTACTCAGGGGCCTAAAGGCCGCTGCTCCCTCCGCTTGCTGCGCTTCTTCTTGGCGGGCTTTTTGCCGGCTTTTTTTGCGGCGGATTTGCGGCGGCGGATTTCCTGGGGTGAGTACATGGTGCCGCGACAGGTTTTTGCTCCGCAGTTGCAGACGGCATCGTCTTCGCCGCCGTCATAGAGGCAGTAGTCATAGGTGATTTCTTCGCCGGCGGCAATTTTGCGGATGGACTTGATCCAGATGCGGTCGTTCTCTTCGGTGGTTTCGCAGTTGGGGTCGCAACTGTGATTGATGAACATAGCCATGGAGTGGCCGTCGATGACGATCTTGCCATTCCCAAGTCCAAAGAGGTAGGTAACGGAGGAGTTTTCGTAGTCCTTATCAGCCTGTTGCTTGGTGAGACGGTGGCCTGTGTATTCGATTACGCGCACACCCTTGCGGATGGGAGCGGTGGTGTAGCAGCCGGCGGCGTGGATGGAGGAAGAACGGATAATAAGTGCCATGCGAAAGTGCGATGCTTTGCTCTAGTGTACAGATTGATGGCGGCGCGTGGGCGGCAATTAAAATGAAGAGGGGTAGGGCGAGAAGAAGATGAAACGGGGCTACTTGATTGCGCTGGTTTTTGCAGGCTGCCTGTTGACGGCGACGCGACTGACCGCGCAGGCTCCCGGAGGCGGGCAGGATGCGCCGGCTGCTGGGGGGCAAAAGCCGGCAGCAGCGCCGCCCCAGACGGAGGCGAATCCGTTTCCCACGGATACGAGCAATGTTCCGGTGCTGCCCACGAAGAGCGTGTTTGCTCCGCGCGAGGATAATTACGGTGGAGCGGATAACGGGGCGGATGCGCGGAGATTTCCGCTGCCGGGCGAGGACCAGGATCCGGTTCGCAGTCCCGACGATGCTGCTCCGGCGGCTGAGAGTGGAGCGGACCAGGCATGGAGTTCAAGTATCACGGGGATAGACAGGCTGCTACCGAGGCCGGAGGACGATCAGCCGGAAAAGAAAAGATCGCTGCTGGAGAAGAAGTCCAAGCCCGTGGATGCCGCTAAAGAGGATCTGGATGTGGGGAGCTACTATATGGACCGCAAGAACTGGAAGGCGGCGCTTTCGCGGTTCGAGTCGGCCATGGTGCTGGACCCGGATAATCCAGAGGTTTATTGGGGGCTGGCTGAGGCGGAGCGGCATCTGGGGGATTTCTGGGATGCGAAGGGGTACTACCAGAAGGTGGCTTTATACGATCCGGACAGCAGGCATGGGAAAGAGTCGATGAAGGCGCTGAAGGAGCCGGAGATTGCGAATGCCAAGAAGCCGGCGGATGTGCAGGCGGGGAAGTAGGCGCTTCTTCCGGGGCTAAAGCCGACGTTGTTTAGATTGAATGAATGCGGGGGTTAAAACCCCCGCCTCCCTCCGCGCTAAATTATTCAGCGACCAAGTAAGATTATGCTTCTTATGCATCGTCGAGTTTGCGGGCCTGGACGAGGCGCATCAGTTTGCCGTGATCCAGCCAGATGAGTGAGCAGTCTTCGCAGGAGTCGATGACAATGTGGCCGGGGCCGGCGTAGAAATGGGCGTCCATGGGGCGGCTGCAACCGGGGCAGGCGATTTTGCGGCGCAAATCCATGCTTTCGGCTGAGGGTTCAACGAGGGCCGTGCCTGACGCCGGCTCCAATTCATCGACCAAAGTTTCAAAGGCCGGCATGGGAATGAGCATGCCGCTGCACTTTGTGCAGTAGACGATGGGGACCTTGGCGAGTGCGGCCTTGACGAGGGGCGCGTTGCAAACAGGGCAGGTCTCGCCGGCAGGTTCGCCGAGAACGCGCACACCTTCTTCGTTCTTTTCCGGAAAAACGACGCTCTGGCAGTATTCGCACTTGAAGCTGTCTTCATCGGCCTTGAGGCGCATGGGCGCTCCGCAGGACGGGCAGTTCATTGGCGGCTTCCCGCACTCCGCGCAGAACTTTGCGCTTTGAGGGATGGGCTTGCCGCATTCGATGCAGAACTTGGTGCCTCGCGGGCGACGGCGGTCAGAGACCGGGGCAGCGACGGTGGGCGGGACGGCGGTTACCGGCTTGAGGGCGTTGGAGAGAACCTGGGCCACGGCGGCGCCTGCTCCGAGACCCATGCCCATGCCGGCTGCGCCGCTGGTGTTGGCGGCGGAGAGGTCGAGCGATTCAGCTGCGGAATAGAGGGTGTAGCGGCCCAGTCTCCAACCATATTCATGCCGATGCGCTGGTCGAAGACCTTTTGCAGCTCTTCGGGGAGGGAGATGTTTTCGACGGCGAACTGGTCGAGCAAGAGGCCGAGGGCGGCGAAGGCGGGCTTCATCTGCGCCGACGATCTTTTCGGCGAGGACGGCCTGGTGGGCGGCCATATCGAGGAAGGAGAGGTCGCTCTTGGCGAAGATTTCGCTCATGCGGGCGACGATGGTGTCGCGCAACTGGCCTTCAAGATCGGTGGCGAAGTAGATGTCGCGGGTGCCGCTGATCTGGGCGAAGAAGGCGCGCGGATCGGCGATGCGATAGGAGTAGATACCGTAGCAGCGCAGGCGGACGGCGCCGAACTCCTTGTCGCGAGTGGTGATGGGCGTGGCCGTGCCCCACTTCTGATCGATCTGAGGCGGGTGGAGAAGAAGTAGACATCGGATTTGAAAGGGGACTCGAATTGCTTGTCCCAGTTCATCAGGTCGGTGAGCAGAGGAAGGTTGCGGGTATTGAGGGTGTGGAGGCCGGGGGCGAAGATGTCGGCGATCTTGCCTTCATTGACGAAGGCGGCGATCTGGGATTCGCGCACGGTGAACTGGGCGCCGGTTTGTATCTCCATATCGAGCATGGGATATCGATAGGCGAGGATGCCGTTTTCCGGCTCGTTCCACTCAATGACCTTGATAAACTGTTTTACCCCCAACTGGCTGAGACTCATTTCGACTTTCTCCTGGACGCGAGTTTAACATGCATGGATTTCGGGGCGAATAACACGAAGGAGGCGGATGGGGAGTTGGTGAGATCCCACCCTAGCCGCAAAAACAAAAACGCGGCGAGGGGGGCACCCGGAGGTTTCGTGGTATCCCCGGTCCCCAAAAGCGAGGGACCAGGGGCACCCCGCACAGATGATGGTTGAGATTTGTGGTTTCCCACCCATTCGCGAGAACAAAGCGGAATGGATGGGGCACGGGGTTTTGTGGTATCCCCGGTCCCCAAAGCGAGGGACCGAGGCACCCAGTCTTTTTTGGACAACCATCAAAAGCCAGACCAGTGGAGATAGGCGGCGATGATGGGTTGGCCCCACAGGCTGCTGACGATGCCGCCGATGCAGAGGAATGTGCCTAGCGGGAGCTTGGTGAGGGACCAGCTTTCGGATTGGGTTTTTGGTTTGGGGATTGCTAGAAGGACAGAGCGGCTAAGGCGCCGAGGACTACGCCGAGGGCAAAGGCGAGCAGAGCGCCGGGCAGGCCCAGCCATGCGGCTAGCAGGGCCATCAGTTTGGCGTCGCCGAGGCCGATGCCTTCGCGGTGGCGGATTAGCCAGTAGAGCCAGCGGATGAGCAGGATTAGGGCGGCGGCAAGGATGACGGCGAGAAGTCTACCTCCGAGTAGCCTTCAATATCCATGGCCAAGATTCACTAAGAAAAACCATTGCAGTTGCGAACCAATCCTATCGCGCAATAAAAAATGATTCCAAGAGCAACTCCCGGGAAGGTGATCAGGTTCGGCAACCAGAGATTCTCTGCATCAAGAACGGCTAGGCCACCAAGAGCCAATAAAAGACCATCTTTCCAATGGCGAGATCCAGTTCGATATATGCGAGGATTGCATCTTCAGATGCAGATAAGACCCCGGACGTGCAAATTCGAACGCGGCGCGCCAGAATGTATATGACCACAGCACACCAACCGACAACTCCACCAGCGGATAGCGCAGGCTGATTGGGGCTCGGCATTTGCGGCAGCGGCCGCGGAGGGCTAGCCAGCTTATTAGCGGGACGTTTTCCCACCAGGAGAGGGTGTGGGTGCAGTTGCGGCAGTGGGAGCGGGGGCGGACGATGCTCTCGCCTTCGGGCCAGCGGCTCAGGCAGACGTTGAGAAAGCTGCCGAAGGCGAGGCCGAAAAGACCCGCGAAGATTGTTCCCAGGATTCGAATCATGATCCGAGGTTGAGTATACGGCTCCGTATCGATGGGTGGTTTGAGATTTGTGGTTTCCCACCCATTCCGCAGAAAAAAGCGGAATGGATGGGGCACGGAGATTTGCTGTAGTTTCAGCTTAGGCACAAAAACAGAGACGTGCCGAAGGTGGGGTACCCGGAAAACGCAGATCCTTCGACTGCGTTGGGCGCAAAGGACGCGCCCAACTTCGCTCTCAGGATGACAGTGATTTTATTATGTGTACTTAAGAGAAATGACCCTAGCGGCAAAAACAAAGACGCCGCGAGGGTGGGGCACCCGGCACGGAGATTTGTGTTAATCCCACCTTAGGCACAAGAACAAAGGCATGCCGAAGGTGGGGTACCCGGCGATCATTTTGCTCCGGCTGCTTTGAGCATTTGTGCGATGTTCGTATAGGCTTGCTTTTCCGCGGGAGTCAAGGGCCGATAAACGGGATTTAGAACACTGCTTTTCGTATCCCAAATCCCCTTTTGGAGCGCTTCGTTTGCGTCCATTAGCGCCGTATGGTCCATTCCATCTTTTTTATTGACGTCCGCTCCCTTATCGATGAGGATACGCACAATCTCGGCCTGGCCACTTTGCGAAGCACATGTCAAAGGTGTGCAATCCCACGGTCCAATCTCGTTGATATCCGCGCCTCTGGAGAGCAGCAATTTCATTACATCGATATAGTTCTGAGGGTGATCGCGTTTGCAGTACGTAATTGCCGCAAGCAGCGCAGAATAGCCGATTTTGCTTTCTTTCGCGTTTACGTCTACCCCCTGTTCGAGTAGGCTGCGCACGCCGTCAAGATCGCCGTTCATAGCCAGAGTCACAAGTTTATCCTCACGTTCGCCGGCTTTGGCTTTGGACACGAGCAGACAACCTAATACCAAAATCAAAAAGAAGATGCCGAATCTCTGCTTCATTTCCTGTCTCCCTTCTCGACACGGCCCGGAGTGTACCACTGGTTGGCTATTGTTGCCAGTTGCGGAAGTCCATTGGCTACGGCGCAAAGTAGAATGAAGGTGCATGGACCTTCCTACAGAACGCTCCAACGCACAGGCTTCCGCGGCGCAGAGTGAGACCGATGCCGGCGGGGGCGGCGGCGTTGTTTGAGCAGTCGGTCGAGATTATGGCGCGGCTGCGGGCTCCGGATGGCTGCCCCTGGGACCGCGAGCAGATCCTTCGATTCGATCCGCAAATATACGCTGGAGGAGACCTACGAGGTCTTCGACGCGATTGAGCGGCGGGACTTTCCGCATCTGGCGGAGGAGTTGGGCGATCTGCTGCTGCAGGTGCTGTTCTATGCGGAGATGGCGGCGAACGAGGGGCACTTCACGATTGCCGAGGTGCTGGATCATCTGAACCGGAAGCTGGTGCGACGGCATCCGCATGTCTTTGGCGACGAGGCTTCGCGGGCGGCGGGGAACAGGGCGGATGTGGATGCGGCGGTGGAGGTTCTTCGGCAGAGGTGCTGCGGAATTGGGAGGAGATCAAAGCGGCGAGAAGCAGGCACTGCATGCAGGCGACCGCGATCGGATGCGGGAGTCGCGCCGGAATCACGGCTCGATGGGGTGCAGCGGGCGATGCCGGCGCTGGCCGAGGCTGCGAAGCTGGGGGCCAAGGCGCAGAAGGCCGGGTTCGACTGGCCGAGCTGGCGCGATCTGCTGCCGAAGCTGGCCGAGGAGACGGCGGAGCTGGAGGCGGAGGCTGCGTCGGATGATCCGGCGCGGAAGCCGGCGGTGGAGGCGGAGCTGGGCGATCTGCTGTTTACGGTGGTGAACCTGGGCCGGCATCTGGGCGTGGATGCGGAGATGGCGCTGCGGGGATGCAATCTGCGGTTTCGGGAGCGGTTCAGGGAGATGGAAGCTGGCCTCGCGAGACGGCCGCTGGAGGAGCTTTCCGCGCCGGCGGAATTGGAGGCGCTTTGGGCGGGGGCGAAGGAAGCTGGCAAAGCCCGGATCGCCGCTCAATGGCATCGGATCAGCTTCGTCAGAGCTGCGACGGAGAGCGCAGGCATGATCGAGATTCGGGCCTGCGCAGGGATTTGAGGAGCTGGAGGCCTGCGTTCAGCTTCAGATTGAGACATGGGGCTACGACGAGAGCGACGTGATTCCGCGCAAGACGTTTCTGGTGGCGCAGAAGATCGGCGGGCAGGTGATCGGGGCATTCGACACCGAAATTGCCGACGTGACGGAGTCGCAGGGCGAGGCGGAATCGCTGGTTGGTTTTGTCTTTTCTTTGCCGGGGGTGAAGACCGGGAATGGCGAGCCGCGGCCTTATCTGCACTCGCATATGCTGGCGGTGAAGGAGGCGTACCGCAACCGGGGGCTGGGCGCGCAACTCAAGCTGGAGCAAAGGCGTGAGGCGCTTTCGCGGGGCATCCGGCACATGGAGTGGACCTTCGATCCGCTGGAGATCAAAAATGCTTTTCTCAATATCCACAGGCTGGGCGCGATCGTCCGCGAGCTATCGGGTGAATTTCTATGGTGTATCCTCATCTCGACTGCAGGGTGGGCTGCCGACGGACCGGCTTGTGGCGGAGTGGCGAGCTCGATTCGCCCGGGTCGAGGCGATTCTTGAGGGTCGTGCAACGCATGCGCACAGAGCCATTGAGGAACGGATTCAGGTTCCGGCCTCCATCTACGAATGGAAGGCATCGGAAGCCGGGCGGGAACGAGCCCTCGCCGTTCAGTTGGAGAACCGACGAAGTTTCAAGCAGGCATTTTCCCGAGGGCTGGCGGTAGTTGGCTTCGCTCGGGATGCGGAAGGAAATGGAGTCTTCGAACTGGGTCCCCTCTCACTGGCAAGAGACTGATTGTAACTGTGATTTCCCGAGGAACTCAAAAACTTATGAGAATTGATGCAATTATCCTGCGCGAACTGCACCTGCCGCTGGTGCGGCCCTTTGAAACCAGCTTTGGCGTCACCCGCAACCGGAGAATTCTGCTGGCCGAGGTCCAGTCAGAGGGGTTGATCGGCTGGGGCGAGTGCACGGCGGGCGAGCGGCCGTTTTTCTCAGCGGAGTCGACCGATAGCGCCTGGGCATGTGATTACGCAGGAACTGGGGCCGATGCTGGCCGCCGAGCCGCCGGAGCATGGCGGGGAGTGCCCGCAGATCTTCCGCCAGGTGCGCGGCAACCGCATGGCCAAGGCGACGCTGGAAAATGCGATCTGGGATCTGGAGGCGCAGCGCGAGGGGATTTCGCTTTCGAGGCTGATTGGCGGCGTGCAGCGAGACGATTCCCTGCGGAGTTTCGCTGGGCATTCAGGCGTCGATTCCGGAGCTGATGGCGATCATTGAGAGGGAACTGGCGGCCGGCTACCAGCGCATCAAGCTGAAGTGCAAGCCGGGCTGGGATATGGAAGTTTTTGAGCGGGTGCGCGATCCGCTGGCCGGGCATCATGCTGAGCTGCGACGCCAACTCGGCCTACAGGCTGCGCGACGCCGACCACCTGGTGGCGTTTGACGCCTTCGACCTGCTGATGATCGAGCAGCCGCTGTGGCACGACGATTTCTATTACCACTCGATGCTGCAAAAGCGGCTGGAGACGCCGATCTGCCTGGATGAGTCGATTCGCAACCGGCGCGATGCGCTGGCGGCGATCGAGATGGAGTCGTGCAGGATCATCAATATCAAGCTGGGGCGCGTGGGCGGATTCTCAGAGGCGATTGCGGTGCACAACGCGGCGCAGGAGCGGGGGATTCCGGTGTGGTGCGGCGGAATGCTGGAGTCGGGCATCGGGCGCGCGCACAACATTGCGCTGTCGACGCTGGAGAACTTCACGCTGCCGGGCGATGTTTCGGCTTCGGCGCGCTATTGGGCTGAAGACATCATCGAGCCGGAGGTTAGGGTGTCTCAGCGCAGGGCGAGATTGCGGTTCCGGATACGCCGGGGCGGGGATACGAGGTGCGGACGGACCTGGTGGAGCGGCTGACGGTGCGCAAGGAGACGATCCGGGCGTTGGAGCTGGTGCGATAGAGGCTCAGCCTTTGCGCCTTCCCCAGTTGAAGCGGCGGCCGATGATGCCTTTTACGATCCAGTGGTCGGTGGCGGCGGTGGGGCCGATGCCTACGCCGAAGTTGATCTCCCAATCGGGTGAGAGGTTGAGGTCGATGGCGGGGAAGAGCTGCTGCTGCTGATTGTGCAGGCTGGCGATGTTGGTGATGCTGCCGTAGTCGGCGTAGTACTCGAAGCCGCCGGTGATCTTTTTTGTAAAGTCGTAGCTGATTTTGGCGGCGGGCGAGAAGCCTATGCCCAGGTTGACGTCGGGGCCGTGCCAGGTGCGCTCGAGAGCGGGATTGACGGCGAAGTACCAGCGGCCGGTGGTTTTGTCGACGATGGGGCGAATCTCCCAGGTCCAGGTGTCGGGCGAGAAGAGAGCGCGCTGGTAGCCGATCTCGGTGGAGAGGCTGACGCCGACCGGCCAGCGCCATTTTTCCGGGACGCGGACGCGGGGACGGATGTGGTCGCCGACCCATTGGACGCCCAGGCCGCTCTGCTCGCTGGTGAAGATGTAAAAGCCGACCTCGGACCACTTGTTGACGCCCTGGGTGATTTCGATGGTTTCGTGCTCGGCGTGATTGGTGGGCTGCGACGCCGCTCGATGGTCTGCGCTGGCCGTCGGCGGTGAAGTTGGAGTGCAGCTCGACCATGGTGCTGCGGGGAGCTACGGTTTCAACGCCGTAGACCTGAATCTCGTAGTTGCCCTGGGCGCGGACTAGAGCTGCGCAGAGGAGAATGAGAGCAGGGAAAATGAATTTCAAGCGTTGCTCCTTTTATGCATAGCGAAAGAGAGCCATGAAGCCGGAGTCCATGTGGTCCTGCTGGTGGCAGTGGAAAAGCGTGTTGCCGGGGTTGTTGGCGACGAGGTCGGCCTCAACTCTGGTTCCCGCTTCAACAATTACCACATCTTTGTGAACGCCGCTCTGGGGATTGCCGCGGATGGCGACAAGCTCAAAGTTGTGACGGTGCAGATGGACGGGGTGGTCGTCCGAGCTGCGATTGTCAAAGACCAGGCGGTGGCGGAGGCCTTCTTTGAGGATGATTGGATCGGTGCTGGGATACGATTTTCCGTTGATCATCCAACGGTCAAGAGCGCCGTGGCCCTGAAAGCGGGAAGTGAAAACGAGCGGCATGGTTACGTCGGGCGTGTGGTGCGCGGGGGAGGGATCGGCGAAGGCGCGATAATCCCAGGCTAGCGGGGGCGGCGGAGTGAATTGAGGTTTTGTGTTGCGGCCGGCGTATTCGATGACCGCGCCCATTCCGGTGTTGCGATATGCGGCGCGCGGTTCGCCTAGAATCCAGACGCCGGGAGCATCCATGGAGACGATTGCGCTGATCCGCTCGGCGGGACCGAGGCGGAGAGCTTCGACCTTTGCCTGCGTGGCTACGGGTGCTCCATCGAGCGCGAGCACCTGAAACTGGTGGCCGGGGAGTGTGAGCCAGTGGATTTCAGTGGGGCTGGCATTGAGGATGTGAAAGAGGACGCGCTGGGCTTCGCGCACCTGGATGGGAGCGTCGTGGCCGAGCAGGCGGCCGTTGATGGAGCTGGTGACGTAGTTGACCATCAAGGAGCCGTCGTCACTTGGGGAATAGTAGGGCTCCCAATCGTGGAGGACGAGGAATTGTTCCTGATCATAGCTGGCTGGATTGGAGCGAGGCTCGACGAGAAGCACTCCGAACTGGCCGGTATAGAGGCCGCGCTTGAGGTTGCGATTGGCCATGGCGTGGGTGTGATACCAGTGAAGGCCGGAGGGCCTGGGGATGAAGGTGATGCGAGTGCGGGCGCCGGGAGCGATCATGGGCGAGCCCTCTTCCATGGAGCCGTCCACGTCTACGGGGATCCATTGGCCGTGCCAGTGGACGATTTCAGGGCGATCGAGCCGGTTGACAATCTCGATGGTTACCGGTTTGCCTTCTGTGACTCGAAGCAACGGGCCGGGGATCTGGCCGCTGTAGGCGGCGGTGCGAATCTTTGTTTTGGGCGCAAGTTCCCAGTCAATCTCTGCGATCTCGACGCGATGATCGGGAAGGGAATTCTGCTGAGCTATGTTTTCGAGTGAAGTTACAGAGGTAAATTGGTCAGAATGCGTCCCCGCGAAGGCAGTCAGGGACTTTTGCGAGGCCAGGAGCGCGGCCGCGAGGGGAACATTCTTCAGAAATTGGCGGCGGGTGGAGCGCCGGCTGGAGGGGAAATCGACTAGCCAGGAATCAAACGCGGGCATGCTGATTCCATCTTACCGTCACATTTTTCAAAATGGTACGAGCAGATGCTTAACTCCGGCCCGAAAACAACGAGAATCGAGCACTGACTGCTTATGTTTACTTTTTGAAGACAGGCAGGAACTACTATTCCTTTTTTGATTTCGCAGCTTGACATCTATACGGCCAAGATGTTTCCTTTTGACTACTGAACCTTCTTAACCCAGCGGATTGCCCTGCGAGGGGGAATGTCTGCGTTGTGACAAGGGGCGCGGCTTAGACGATAGACGGGTAGACTGATCGGGAGACATCAGCCCGGCAGAAAGTCCGGGATGAATGACTCTCCGACCCGTCGAGCATGCTTCCTCTTTGCGCTTTCGATCATGGTATGGGAGCGCATGGGTCCTCTTACAGGGGAGGGTTCGTGTACAAGCGCAGCGTGGATATAGCACTGGCCGGGTTGCTGCTGGTGATTTCGCTCCCGTTTCTGGCTATTGCCTCAATCCTAATCAAATTGGATTCCGAGGGGTCGGTGATCTTTCGCCAGGTTCGAATGGGCAGGCACCTCGTGCCCTTCGAACTGCTGAAGCTGCGCACCATGAGGGAATTGTGCGGCGGGCCGCCTTATACACTTAGCGCCGACGAGCGCATCACGAGGTTGGGGCGGTGGCTGCGCCGTTTTAAACTCGATGAATTGCCGCAACTGTGGAATGTGTTGCGCGGCGACATGAGCCTGGTGGGATCGCGGCCTGTGGTTCCTGAACTGACCGTGGAGTATGAGCGGGACTACGAACGGCTGCTCGAATTGCGTCCCGGCCTGACCGATCCGGCTACGGTGAAGTATTGCCGGGAGGCGGAGATTCTGGATATGGTTCCTAACCCGGACGTGTATTTCAGGACGGTGGTGACTCCGGACAAACTGCGCATCTCCCAGGAGTATCAGCGGCGCGCGAATTTATGGACGGATCTGGGCGTGATGGCCGGGACGGCGGTTGCGATGGTTCAGCCCGCTCGGGCCGATTTGCGTTACATGACAGAGATCGAGCAGAAGGCCAGCACTGGGTAAAAGCAGAATTCATGGTGCAGAATCAATCTCGACTTGCGACCGATCATGCGTAACTGGGCCACGCCGCCTTAAACATCACTTTTCCTCTGCCTGCAAGCGCTTCTCGACAATTTCGCAAATGGTGTGAAGGAGGAGTTTGTGCCCCTCCTGGATGCGCGCGGTGGAGGGATTCCGAACTATCAACTCGATATCGGCAATGCCGGCGCACCGCCCGCCGTCTCGGCCGAGAAAGGCGATCGAAACGACGCCAGCCGTTTTTGCGGCAATCAAGGCTCGTCGCACGTTTTCGCTCTGGCCGCTGGTTGTAAAGGCACACAATACGTCGCCCTTTTTGCCGAAGCATTGAATCTGGCGAGCGAAGAGATCGTCAAAGGCATAATCGTTTCCAATTGCTGTTATATCCCCTCCGTGCGCGGCCAGTGAGATCGCGGGATAGGGTTTGCGATCACGATTGAACCGGCAGACAAACTCAGTGGTCATGTGAGAGGCATCCGCCGCGCTACCGCCATTTCCGCAGGCCAGCAATTTGTTTCCCGCCAGAAGTGCGGTTGCAATCGCATCGGCTGCCCTCGACACTTCCGCATCCATAGCGAGAAGTTGTCCCAGCATCTGCTGTGCGGAGTCAATGTTATTTTCGAGAATTGAACTCATTCGGCATCCTGCTTTCTATAGAAGTTACGGATGTAGTCGGCGATTCCCTCCTCGAGAGAAGTGAAAGGGCGCGTATAGCCGGCTGCGCGGAGCTTGGTGATATCGGCCTGAGTATAGTACTGATATTTTGAGCGCAGCAACCCGGGCATCTCGATAAACTCAATGTTTACCGGCATTCCCATGGCGCTGAACACAGCAGCAGCGAGGTCCTTCCAGGTGCGAGCGATACCGGTCCCACAATTAAACAGGCCTCCCTTGCTATTTTCAAGAAAGGACAAGGTTACGTCGACGGCATCCTTAACGTAGATGAAGTCCCTTTTCTGCTCGCCATCGGCGTAGTCCGGGCGGTAACTCTTGAATAGCCCGATCTTTTTTTCGCGGCTAATCTGCAGGTAGGACTTGGAGATGACGGACCGCATCTCTTCCTTATGGTCCTCATACGGGCCGTAGACATTGAAATACTTAAGTCCGACAATTCGATCGAAGAGGTTATGGCGCAGCGCCCAGAGGTCGAAGATCTGCTTGGAGTAGCCATACATATTCAACGGCTTGAGATTCACGGTGGTTGCGTCGGAGTCGGAGTATCCCTGCGTGCCGTCTCCGTAGGTAGCTGCCGAAGAAGCATAAATAAACCGCACCTGATGTTGCAGCGACCACTCACAAAGCTCTCTTGTCGAGCGATAGTTGTTCTCGAGCAAATGATCCGCGTCGCGCTCGGTGGTGGATGAGTTTGCCCCAAGGTGCACGATGGCAAAGATCTCCGGTGCGGGTCCGCTGTTGAGCAGGGCAGGGAATTGCTCCGGAGCGATAATGTCCTCAAAGCGCAATCCGCGCAAATTGCGCCATTTCTCGTCCGTGCCCAGCTTGTCGACGATGAGAATGTTATCGTGGCCTTTCTTGTTCAGCGCCTCGACGGCATTCCGTCCGATAAACCCCGCTCCACCAGTTACGACAATCATCTTACTCATGCTTTGCTCCGTAGACCTTCAGAATTCGTTCGATCGTCCCTGTTGTGGACTTTCCTTCGACCATGTCGGCCAAGACCACGCGGCCGCCGTTGGCCTCAACCACTTCGCGGCCGCTGACATAGTGTGCCCAGTCGGCGCCTTTCACCAGCACCTGGGGCAGAATCCTGGCGATAATGTCTTTGGGCTCCTTATCACCAAAAAGAACGATGTAGTCGACCGCGCGCAGGGAGCCGAGAACATAGGCGCGATCGAGCTCGCCGTTGATTGGACGGTCATCTCCCTTGTTGCTCTTGACGGATCGATCGGTATTCAGGCCGACCACAAGCGCATCGCCCTGGTTGCGCGCGAAGGTGAGGTAAGCAACGTGGCCGCGATGGAGAATATCGAAGCATCCGTTGGTAAAAACCAACTTCTTGCCGGATGCAACCAGGCGGTCGCGTTCGGCTCGCATCTCTTCCACGCTGAGAATCCTGGGTTCATCGATTTTCATAGGCTGTCCTCTGTCCTTGCGAGCAGCCAGTTGTCGCTTTATCCAGTTGCAACACGCGGAGCAACTGCGGAAGCTGGCTGTAATCGGGAATGATGAGATTTGCGCCGGCGCGAATGAGACGCTTGCGTTTGCTCACGTTGAGGCCGAAGCGCCGCACCTCGTCGCTGGCCACCCCAATGGCAATGCCTCCTCGCTTCTGCGTCTCGCGCAATTCCACCGGCCCATCGCCGAAGGTTGCGAACTGGTGGCCCGCCAGCCCGTGCTCGCGAATGATTCGCTCGACCACAATCTTCTTGGCTTCGACGTTGATATCGCCGACCGCACCAAAGATGCGTCCTTCAAAGAGATGGGCGTATCCCATGGCCTGAGCCTCTGCGATTACGTCCGCCTGGTCGGTTCCGCTGGCGAGGTACAACTTTACGCCGCGCTGATGCAGTTCCTCTAACAAGAGCCCTGCATTTTTGATTTGAAAGTCGACCGGACCGAGCTCACCCTTTTTGAGTTTTTCAATGCGCCGCGCGATCACCTTCATCAGCTCGACGTTGTAGAGGTGCTTGTAACCGGACTCATCGAGAATATCTTTCTCTTCTACGAAACCGCTTTGGCGCACAAGCTCGATCAAGCCCCTCATTTGCGCCAGAGTCTGAATTCCTGTGGTGCGATCGATAAACTGCGTTGCCGACTGCTGCACGCGCTTGAAGACGCTCTCGTCCACGGTATCGTAATGCTCGCCCAGGATGGCCTTGAGCATCATCGGCTCCATTACTTTTTCCCAGCCCTCGCGCAAGACCGAGAGTGTTCCATCATGGTCGAAGATGCAGTGCTTGATGTCGAGATCGGCAGGCAGCTCTGCGGTAATCTCAATTTCCGTTCCAGGCAGAAAACGGGCGGCCCGCGGCGATTCTGCCAATTCCGGCTGAAAAATGTAGTTTAAGTCGTCGGCCGCCTCCAGCACCTGGCTCGCAGAGGCCGTGCCGGTGCATTGCAATTGACACACGGTGATCATCGCCGCCACGTTGGCCAACTCGGCCGCCTGCTTCGCATTGCCACCCGCAGCTAGCACAGCCGCGATACCGGCTACCACTGCGTCGCCGGCGCCGACGGAATCGGTCTGGCCGATAACCTGCAAGCCGGGAATCGAGTGAAGCGTGCCATCGGCCTCGACCGCAACGATGCCGTGCTCCCCGCGGGTCACAAAAGCAGGCTTACCGAAACGCAGATGAATGCGCCGGGCGAAATCTTCGGCATGGAGGAAAGAGATCTCACCAGTTTGCGGCTCGCCGAGCAAGCGCGCGGCTTCGCCG
This sequence comes from uncultured Acidobacteriaceae bacterium, assembly GCA_963839225.1. Lineage (GTDB taxonomy): Bacteria > Acidobacteriota > Terriglobia > Terriglobales > Acidobacteriaceae > Telmatobacter. Next base: position 25,037 of record CAWIVA010000084.1, on the reverse strand, counting down.
GTGTTTATCTTGATCGTCGCGCCTTCGTAGTGACCGGGGAAATGACGGGAATCTACGAGAAAGACTGTCCCAGGGTGTGCGGCAATTATGCGATTGATCCGCGCAATCATCGCCGGTGACGAAAGTCCTCCGGGGACCTGCTGATTCAGAATTACAGCATCACTCTCCAAAACGGCGCCTTGCAGCGCGACGATCAGGCGATCACGCAGTGCTTCATCGTAGATATTGAACGCTCCGAAGTCGATGCGGTTCTCCTCGCGATCTCCGCGGATGGGCTTGGCATAGACCATGGTCTGCAACGATGGGCTAATGAAAAGCCCATCCAGATTCACCTTGCGTTGCCGCAACAACTCCAGGAGCTTCTGAGCGAAGATATCGTCGCCGATCGCGCCCAAGGCACGGATTGTGCCAACGCCAAGCTCCGAGAGATCCTCCACCACGCTGCCGGCTCCTCCCCAGGCTGAATCTTTGCGAGCGCACCCGGTGTATAGGCAGCCCAGTCTCGACCGATGTTTCCACGCCTGAAGTTTCAAGAAGCCAATAGACATCAAGACAAAAATCCCCGAAAACCGTGATTGATTTTCCGGCGAGCTGGGCCAGTAAAGGTCCCGCCCATTCCTTGAAGACCATCTGGGAATCCATTTTTCACCTGTAGTTATAAATTCTACTGCCATGAGATACGTCCGGCTACAATTCAATGGTGGCATCCGGACCGCCGCAACACTGTCTTTGAGGGATACCAGGGCGGCTAACCCTGCATGCGGCTTGATGCCAGCGCAGGGCTGCAGGATGAGTTGAAGATTGTGGTTGCGCCCTCGCGGCAGGGAGAAGATATCGTGGCACAATGAAGGTGGGATGTGGGTTTGCCGCACGCGTGGACTGACGGGTCAAGCGGGATTTTCTTAACTTTGACCGGGCTGTTTGAAAAGGCATGAGGCCATCGAGCTGCTTGTGCTGTCGAGCGGAATCTTAATTCGATGACTCGTCGAACGCGCGAAAACTGAAAGTTCCGGGAAATTTTGGCAAAGTCATTGGTTTGGAAAGATAATGGCAATCTCAGCGGAACGGCGGGACGAGGGGGAGATGCGCGACGCGCAATTTGCCATGCGCATCTCTCTGCTGATGGGCGTGGCGATGCTGCTGGGCAAGACGCTGGCCTTTTTTCTGACGCATTCGGTCGCCATCTTCTCCGACGCTGCCGAGTCAGTGATTCATGTGATTGCCGTGGGGTTTGCCAGCTTCAGCCTTCGCCTGAGCGCGAAGCCTGCCTCACTTCACTTTCTCTACGGTTACGAGCGCATTGCATTTTTCTCTGCTGGATTCGAGGGAGCCTTGATTGTGATCGCGGCGATCACGATCCTGTACGAATCGATTCGCGAGTGGATTGCAGGGTTGCAATTGCAGCATCTGGGCGATGGGGCGCTGCTGATTCTGGCGGCGGGAATCCTGAATGCGGCTCTGGGCTATTATTTGCTGCGCGTTGGCCGGCGCACCCATTCCCTGATTCTTGAAGCCGATGGGAAACACGTATTGACCGATAGTTTAACCAGTTTCGGCGTGGTGGGGGGGCTGGGGTTGGTGCTGCTGACTCGTTGGCAGCCATTCGATCCCCTGGTGGCGATTGCAGTTGCGGCGAACATTCTGTGGTCAGGAGGCCGCCTGGTCTGGCGCTCCGCGGTTGGGTTGCTGGATTATTCAGACCCTGCCGCCGGGCGAAAGATTCGCGAGCGCCTGGATGCAATTTGCGCAGATCTCAAGATTCAATACCACGGCGTGCGCTTCAGGACCACGGGCCGCCGCCAGATCATTGAGGTGCATTTGCTGTTTCCACGGCAAACATCCGTGAGCAAGGCGCACGGATTGGCGACAGCTCTGGAAGAGCGCCTGCCGATTGAATTGGAGATGCCAGCGGAAGTTATCACCCACCTGGAGTCACTGGAAGACCATGCCAAAGTTCACCACCAGGAGCACTACACGGGCAAGCCTGATTAGATCCGCGAGCTTCACTTGAGTGCGGGGCGCCGATGAGAGGAGGGCTTCCCATTCTCTGCCTGGCGGGAAAGGGTGGGCATCGTAGATCCTGACTCACCGGGAGGTAGAATGCACATCTATGAAAAGTTCCCACAGAAAGCTTGAGATCATCGGCGCACCTCTTGATCTTGGCCAGCAGCGCCGAGGGGTGGATATGGGACCGTCAGCCCTGCGGGTGGCGGGGCTGGCTACGAAGCTCGAAGCGCTCGGCTACAGCGTGACCGATCGCGGCAATGTGGCGGTTCCGGTGGCCGAGATCGCAGATCGCGGTGACGACCGGGCCCGCTTTCTGAAGGCGATCGCCAAGTGCGATGAATTGGTCGCAGGCTACGTGAGCGAGGCGCTGGAGCATCACGCAATACCGCTGGTGGTGGGCGGAGATCATTCCGTCGCCGCGGGCACTGTAGCCGGAGTTGCCCATCACTATCGCGCCCAGGCCGAGGCGATTGGCCTGATCTGGATCGACGCCCACTCCGACATCAATACGCCTCAGACGTCCGATTCCGGAAACGTGCACGGCATGCCGCTGGCCGCGGTCCTGGGAATGGGTCCCGAGGCTTTGAGCCATCTCCTGGGTTGGTCACCTAAAGTGCTTGCGCAGCATGCGGTCCTGGTTGGAATTCGAGATGTGGACCAGGGCGAGCGCGAGAACATTGGCCGCGCGGGCGTGACGGCCTTTACGATGCGGGACATCGACGAGCTGGGCATGCGCGCGGTGATGGAAAAAGCTACCCACATTGCCAGTGCGGGAACTGCGGGCTATCACGTCTCGCTGGATATGGATTGGGTTGATCCGGAAGAGGCGCCGGGAGTGGGAACTCCTGTTCCAGGCGGGGCCACCTATCGTGAGGCGCATCTGGCGATGGAGATTCTGGCCGATCACGGCGGCATTCTCAGCTTTGAATTGGTGGAAGTGAATCCAATTCTCGACGAGCGGAATCGCACGGCAGATCTTGCCACGGAACTCATCTGCTCGGCATTTGGGAAGAAGATTTTGTAGAGGCTAAGGAGCCTCTGATTTCGTTCCATTTTTGGCGGCGCGTTCCCTCAGGGGGCTAAAGCGGTTTTCCTGAAGGCGAAAAGTGAGCATGAACCGGGAAGGTCCACGCTACAGCCGGCCGGGAGGCCGGCGCTACCTATCAAAACTGTTGCGGACGTAGGGCCAAAATGCTAGAATCCTGGTCTAACGGCGGCCTCCCCATATGCCCCAAAATTGCACATCAAACTTCGAGATGAAGAGACGCCGCCGTGGCGCGCATTCTATGTCCACCATTGACATGGCGCCCAGCCAAGCCCGCCCCGGGCTTTTTGGCGACTAGCTCCGCATCCACTCCGGCAAAGCCGCGCTCCAGCGTATTGCTTCCCTCACTGCCCCACGGCGGTGGGCGATGCTCCGACCGCAAAAGCACCCTTTCGATGCTGCCCGAGGAGGATTCCCCATGATCGCTTTAGATTCCACCAACTTTGAGAAGGCAACTGGTAGTTCTCAGTTCGGTCCCAGACTGGTTACTTCGCTGCCTGGGCCGTTTGCCCGGAAGATGATCGAGGCGGATGAGCGCCTGATATCTCCCAGCTACACCCGCGGCTATCCCCTGGCCGTGAAGCGCGGTCGAGGGGCGTGGATTGAAGATGTCGATGGCAATTTGTTTCTCGACTTTACGGCTGGTATTGCGGTCAACTCCACCGGACACTGTCATCCGGAGATTGTGAAGGCCATCCAGGATCAGTGCGCTGAGTTGATTCACATGTCCGGCACGGATTTTTATTACGCGCAGATGCCTGCGCTGGCGGAGCGGCTCTCTGCGATTGCTCCAATGCCCGGACCGCATCGTGTTTATTATGGGAACTCAGGCGCGGAAGCAGTGGAGTGCGCACTGAAGCTTGCGCGCTACCACACGGGACGGCAGCAGATCATCAGCTTCTACGGCAGCTTTCATGGACGCACGATGGGAGCGCTTTCGCTTACCGGCTCGAAGATTCAGCAGAAGCGCGGCTTTGCCCCGTTTTTGCCGGGCATTACGCATATCCAATATCCGAACGCCTATCGCGGGTGCAACGCGGCGCTGCCGACGGCGGAGGCACTTGGACTTGAGTGTGCGCGTTATGTTGAAGAGACGTTGTTTAAGACAACGCTACCTCCGGAGTCGGTTGCCGCAATCATTCTGGAACCGATTCAGGGTGAAGGCGGGTACATCGTCGCGCCTGACATCTTTTTGCAGGAGATCCGCCGCATCTGCGACCGGCACGGCATTTTGCTGATCGCCGACGAGGTGCAGTCGGGAGCCGGCAGAACCGGAAAATGGTGGGCCATTGAGCACTCCGGCGTGCAGCCCGACATTGTTTGCATCGCCAAAGGGATTGCATCGGGGATGCCGCTTGGGGTGTGCATGGCGCGCGCCGAAGTGATGGATTGGGTGGCCGGCTCGCACGCCAGTACATTTGGCGGCAATCCAATTTCAATCGCGGCGGCTCTGGCCACTATCGACATCCTGGAACGCGAAGGATTGCAGAACGCCGTGACCGTTGGTGCGGCGATACTGGCGCGTCTCAAGGCATGGGTAGAGAGGTATCCGAACGTCGGGGACGCTCGTGGCCGCGGACTGATGCTTGCGATTGAGCTTGTTGAGGACAAAGAAACGCGCAAACCTGCCTCGGCTTTGCGCGAGCGGATTGTTGATCTCGCCTTTCAACATGGCCTGCTCTTGCTGGGGTGCGGCGAGACAAGCATCCGGCTCTGCCCGTCATTGCTGGTCAGCAAGCAGGAAGCAGATATTGCTCTTGACATTCTCGAAGAGTGTATTCAACTTGGGACAGCAGATGGCCGATGAAGCCGTACCCGTCCCACACCCCGAGGGTGAACTTATGACATCAAACACAGTTACTTCGCTTCAAACAGAAGCTCTCCAGCTCTTAGAAGAGCTTGGGGTCCGGGTTGGGTTTTCCGGCGATCTATCCGTTCATACTCCTATCAGCGGAGAAACGATCGCGGAAATTCGACGAAATACCCCCGACGAAGCCGCGGCGGCAATCGCGGCTGCTCACCAAGCTCATCTGGAATGGCGCATGGTTCCGGCTCCCAAACGCGGAGACCTTGTCCGGATTTTCGGAGATGAATTGCGAGGGAGCCTTCCTGCATTGGGACGATTGGTCACAGTGGAGGCGGGGAAGATTCTTTCTGAAGGCCGTGGGGAAGTGCAGGAGATGATCGACATCTGCGGCTTTGCGGCGGGTCTATCGCGGCAGCTTTCCGGGCTTACTCTTCCATCCGAGCGAGCCGCGCATCGGATGATGGAAACCTGGCATCCGCTCGGGGTGGTGGGCGTGATTTCCGCTTTCAACTTCCCCGTTGCCGTGTGGGCGTGGAATGCCGCGCTAGCCCTGGTATGCGGCGATGCCGTGGTGTGGAAGCCGTCATTGAAAACGCTGCTTACTGCATTAGCGACGCATGCAATCTTTCAGCGGGCGGCGGCCAGGTTTGGCGGTGTTCCTGGAGGGTTGTGTGCGCTCCTGATTGGTGGCGGAACTCTGGGCGAGCAGATTGTGGACCATCCGCTTGTTCCCCTCGTCTCTGCTACAGGCTCAACCGCAATGGGGCGCAAAGTGGCGCCCCGCCTTGCAAGCCGTTTTGCGCGCGCCATCCTCGAACTGGGCGGCAACAATGCAGCGATTGTCTGCCCCACGGCAGACCTCGATCTCACGCTCCGCGCGGTAGCCTTTTCTGCAATGGGCACAGCGGGGCAGCGGTGCACAACTCTTCGCCGGCTTATCATCCACGAAACGATTTATGACACGCTCATGAAAAAACTGAAGCAGGCGTACGCCTCTGTAGTTGTGGGCGATCCCCGCGACGCCGGTACGCTCGTAGGCCCGCTGATTGACAAGCAAGCCTATGTTGCAATGCAGAGCGCACTCGATGAGGCGCGCAGTGGAGGTGCGATTGCGATGGGCGGGGAGCGTGTGCTTGAGGATTGGGCGCCTGCCGCGTACTTTGTCAGGCCGGCACTTGTTGAAATCTCTCCTGAAGCCGCCGTGGTCAAGCGGGAGACATTTGCGCCGATTCTTTACGTAATGAAGTACAGCGACTTCAATGACGCACTTCGAATTCACAATGACGTGCCGCAGGGGCTGTCTTCTTCTATTTTTACGAACGATTTCCGTGAGGCCGAACTCTTTCTGTCTGCCGCCGGGTCCGATTGCGGAATCGCCAATGTCAATATCGGTACCTCCGGGGCAGAGATCGGCGGGGCATTCGGGGGAGAAAAAGAGACGGGCGGCGGCCGGGAGTCTGGCTCCGACGCGTGGAAGCAGTACATGCGCCGCGCCACCAACACCATTAACTATGGAAGAGAGCTCCCATTGGCGCAGGGGGTCTGCTTCGATATCGAGGCGTAACCAAAATTGATTCAGCCTGCTTGAATTCAGCGGGACATTCGAGAACGGCAAGTCAGGAGATTGAATGGCATTCAAGTTTCAGGGAGTGGATTTCATCGAGTTCGATTCGTTGCTCTCCGAAAATGAACGGATGGTGCGCGACACCACCCGTTCCTTTGTCGAGGACAACGTCATACCCATCATTGAGGAGTGCAACCGTGCGGGCCGCTTTCCGCGGGAGCTGGTCAAACCCATGGGCGAGATGGGCTTCTTTGGCGCGACCATCGATGGCTACGGCTGCCCCGGCATCAGTAATGTCGAGTACGGCTTGCTTATGCAGGAATTGGAGCGCGGCGACTCCGGCATCCGTAGTTTTGCCAGCGTGCAATCGGCGCTGGTGATGTATCCGATCCTGACCTTCGGCTCGGACGAGCAGAAGAACTTCTGGTTGCCGAAGCTGGCAACCGGAGAGAAGATCGGCTGCTTTGCACTGACCGAGCCGGACTTCGGCTCCAATCCCGGCGGCATGCGCACCCGTGCCCGGAAAGACGGCGACAGCTACCTGCTCAGCGGCGAGAAGATGTGGATTACTTCGGGCTCGATCGCCGACGTCGCCGTCGTGTGGGCCAAGCTCGATGATGAGAACGGAGACATTCGCGGCTTTTTAGTTGAGACCGACCGCCCCGGATTTGCGGCAAACGAGATTCACGGCAAATGGTCTTTGCGCACGTCCGTCAGCTCGGGATTATCGCTGGCCGATGTTCAGATCCCGGCGGAGAACATTCTGCCCTTATCCAGCGGGCTGAAATCGCCACTGATGTGCCTGTCTCAAGCGCGCTATGGAATCAGTTGGGGAGCGATCGGCGCGGCCATGTCCTGCTATGACACCGCACTTCAGTACGCCAAGGAGCGCAAGCAGTTTCGCGGACAGCCGATCGCCTCGCATCAACTGATTCAGGACAAACTGGCATGGATGATCACCGAGATTACCAAGGCGCAGTTGCTGTGCCTGCAGGTTGCCCGCATGAAAGACGCGGGGAAGGCTCAGTTCCAGCACATCTCGATGGCCAAACGGAATAACGTCTGGATGGCGCTGGAATGCGCCCGCATGTCGAGAGACATCCTGGGGGCGGCCGGAATCACCGACGACTATCCCATCATGCGCCACATGATGAATCTCGAAAGCGTGAAGACCTACGAAGGTACCCATGACATTCATGGGCTCATCCTCGGGCAGAGCGTCACCGGAATTCCTGCATTTTGACACCTCACTGCGCGCGGGGAAGGGGGAATCGCGGGAATTTTCGATCACCAATAAGTTCTTCCGACTCTGACAGGCTTCCTCAGCCGGGAAGCTGAGGGGCAAGAATCTGGACAGCCTCGCTATCGGAACCGAGCCAGTCGGGATGACGCGCCGTGGTGTCGAAATGCGAAGTGGTTTTTGAAAAGCTCATATTCACCGTTTATCGCCGCAGCTTCCGATTTCCCAATCAAGGCCGCGACCGCTGCTTCATCCATCGGATGAAACGAACGAACCGCATCGAAGGCCTGGTCGAGAAGCATTTTTGAATTGATGCCCGTGATCTGAACGGAAATGGGGAGATTCAGTGAGTAATGGAGACATTCGATCGGAGTGACTGTGCCATCTTTCAATACGCTGCTCTTGAAAAGCACGCCGCTTCCAAAACATTTCATGCCCAGTACGCCGATATTTTGCCGCAGAGCCTCAGGCACCACGAGTTGGGAGAAGCTTCTAAAATGCGCATCCATGATGTTGATCGGCATCTGGACTGTATCGAAATGGAAACCGTGGCGCTGCGCAACTTCCAGCATATAGAGATGAACGTGCGGATCTTTGTGACCGGTAAATCCGATGAAGCGTAATTTACCTGCTTGTTTCGCCTCAACTACGGCTTCCATGGCACCACCTTCATTGAAGATCCGGTCAGGATCGTCAAAGCGCAGGACTTCGTGATGCTGCAGCAGATCGATGTGATCCACCTTAAGACGCTTCAATGAATCGTTGATCTGATTGGTGGCTGTCTCCTTGGTGCGCCCGTCAATTTTTGTCATGACAAAAGCTTTGTTTCGGTAACCTGCTTGTGACAAAGCCTTGCCGACCCGCTCCTCGCTGCGGCCCTCGTTGTAGTCCCAGGAGTTATCAAGAAAATTGATTCCTCGATCGATGCCTTCATGAATGAGTCGCAAAGCTTCATCTTCGGGAACTTGCGCCTGCCCAAGATGGGAGCCCCCAAGACCAATCACGGAAACCTGTTCCCCCGTTGACCCCAGCTCGCGATAAAGCATCTCTCCACGCATCGTGCCACGCTGGCCAATTCGCGGTATGCGCGCCGCGGCGGTCTTCGACGAAAAGCCGGTTGGCATTGGTTCGACCTTGCTCGCGTCCAATCTCTGTCCCGATGCTCCCGACCTCAATGAAAAAGATGCGGCCGTAGCTGCCGTTGCAAACATAAAATCGCGCCTCTTCATGTCGCTTCTCCCCTGATGTTCGAGTAGATGCGCCACCATTCAGCCACGACTCTTCTACTTTCTTTGGGGCCAATCTCCAATCATGTTGGCATGATTTCTTATTGAAGCCGGCGCAACTCTCAGTCGTGCCGATCACTCGGCCTTTGAAGGCGGTTTGTCGTGAAACATGTTTTGTACGTGGACATTGCCGCGGCACTTCTGAGCGCGCTCCCCTCGTCAGTTCGCGCAGCCAAAACTCGTTTTGCCCGGCGCAAAAATCGTTCAGTCGTCTAAGCTCGCCCTCCGCTGGGACCTCGCTCGTGCGGATGCGATGTTGTCACGGAATCCGGTAGATGATCTCCTGTCTGCTTTCGGAGTTCATCGATACGGGCGAGCAAGTGCCCACGCAAACCGCCATAGGCCGGTTCTCCCCACAAATTTTTACGTTCTCCCGGATCAGCCTGCAAATCGTAGAGTTCGTATTCTTGCGGCACCATGGTGTAGTAGTGGATCAGCTTGTAGCGATCGGTACGGACACCGCGATGCGGCGGCACATGCTCATTTTCTGGAAATTCGTAGTATTCGTACAGCCAATCCTTGCGCCAGTCGACGGGAGTCTCGCCCTTTAAGAAGGGAATGAGACTCCTGCCTTGCATGGCAATGGGGACCGGAACTCCGGCCAGTTCGAGTATGGAAGGCGCCAAATCAAGGTTCAAGGCCATCTGTCCAATGGAGGTTCCGGGGCCGATCATGCGCGGATAACGGATTATCAAAGGTACACGAATCGAAGGTTCGTGCATGAAGCGCTTGTCAAAGATGCGCCATTCGCCGAGAAAGAAGCCATGATCGGAACTAAACAAGATGGCTGTGTCATCCAATGCATGTTTATCTTCGAGGACCTGCATAACCTTTCCGATTGCCTCATCGTTTGAGACCACGCCCGCGTAATGGTCTTTCACCAGTTCTTCAAGGCTGCGTGCATCATCATCCATTTCCGTGGTCCCGATTTTGTTGCGCGCCTCAACAAATGCGCGAGGCTTTCCTGGATACCCTTTTAAGTCGTAATCGAATGTCGCCGGCTTGGGGATCGGCACACCGTTATACAGATCGAGCAAACGCCTGGGGCGATAGAAAGGCGCGTGGGGCGCATAGAACCAGAGGAACAGGCAGAACGGCCTGTCATGCGGATGATCCAGGTAATCCAGGGCTTTTTCAAGCAACAGGTCATCTACATAATTCTCTTCGTACTTTTTGGGTTGACCGTAGACTCCGCGAACGCCTTCGGTAATTGTCGGGGAGTAATATTCGGCTTGACCGTCGAACCCAAAATGATAATCCCAATAGCGGTCCCGTAATGAACCCTTTACATGGGACTTGCCGATAAATGCCACGTCATAGCCAGATGCCCGCAGTAAATCGGAGATCACAGGCGCGGCAGGGGGAATTGGCCGGTCCCGGTTGTCGACTGCGCCCGTGGTATGGGAGTATAAGCCGGTCAAGATGCTTGCCCGTGATGGCAGGCAAAGTGCGTTGACCACAAACGCATTGCGGAAGACCATTCCTTCGCGGGCGAGCCGGTCGAAGTTCGGGGTTTGAATGATCTTGTTCCCAGCGAAGCTGAATTCATCCCAACGCACACCTTCCCCGAGAAAAAATACAAAATTCGGTTTTTTCTGTGAGGAGGCGGCGGGTAATGCCTGGGCTTTGAGATCGGGCGCATCCACAGCGATGGCCCCCACTGCCCCAGCCACTGACCTAATAAAATCTCGTCTTGTGCTTCCAAACTGTTCTTTTATGGCTGTCATAAATGTTCGTTCCGGAGGGTGATCAACCGGGCTCGCAAGGTGTCGCCGCATTAGATTGAGCGGAGGTTTCGCTGTTGAAGAAATCGATTCCCGAGCCCAAGGCTGGCCACGCCCGAGGCCCCGGGACAAGTAGCTTCGTCAATGTCAATGGCCGGCACCTTGATATTCGCCTTAACTTACATCCACGATACCTGCACGTCAAGAGTCGCTCTCGGCCATCGTTCGTGTGCGTCATCGCCATTGCCTGCAGTTGGATTGGGGTCAGATAGAAACGTCTTGACGTGGGGTATTGCCGCCGATACTATGATCTCATTGTAATCGATTACCATATCACCATTGGCCCGGTGGAGATTGATAGCTCCAGACGAGAACAAGTCTCGTTGGCGGGGCTTGCGAACGGGAATCTTCACTCGTGATTAGCGCGCAACAAAGACTGAACACGGGGTGCGTTCAATGAAAAAACTCAGCCAGTTGATATTGGTCTGGATTCGCATTCATCTCCTATCCTCGCGGCGGCGGCCAGGTGCCATCTGGCTGACCTTGCTCGCATCCACGCTGCTGGCCGAGCCTGTAGATCGGGTGAATCTTTACATTGGAACCGGCGACGGTGTTGTCGGATACGGCGGAACCATGCCATTTGTAACGCCCCCATTCGGCATGACCGCCTGGACGCCGCAAACCCGTCAGAACAAGTTGGGTGTCGTCTCTTATCACTACCAGGACACTGCCATTACCGGCTTTATTGGAACCCATCAACCCGCCAAATGGATGGGCGACTACGGCTACGTGACCATTGTTCCGGAACTGGACTCCATCAAGACAACTCCCGAAGCGCGCCGTTTGCCTTTCTCCCATAAGGACGAGGTTACAACTCCCTATTACTATTCCGTCTATGCCGACGCCGACCAGAACCGTTTGATCAGGACCGAGATCACCGCTGCGGACCACTCCGCGATTATGCGTTTCACTTTTCCCGCCATCAAGAATGCGTCCATCCTCGTGGAAGCGACCCGTCCGGGAATTAAAGGTGTGGTTCAGTTCGATCCCGAAAGAAATGAGATTTCCGGCTATAACCCGGATCGCATGGATGCGAATCTCGGGCCGCTTGTTCTGCCGAACTTCAGGGGTTACTTCGTCGTCCAGTTCAACAAGCAATCTTTGAGTCACGGCACTTACGCCGGCGCCGAGATTCGGCCGGGAACCGGAAAGGCTATGGATAGCAATGTTGGCGCTTATCTGAGCTTTGAGACAAAGGGGAGCGAGATCGTCGAGGTAAAGATAGGCACATCCTTCATCAGCATCGACCAGGCCAGGGAGAATCTCAACCGGGAGATTCCCGACTGGGATTTCGATGCGGCAAGCGCAAGGCTCAAGAAGCTCTGGAACGATAAGCTGGGCATGTTCACGATTGAAGGCGCAAGCGAGGATCAGGAGAAAATTTTTTTCACCGCCTTATATCACGCGCTGCTTTATCCCAGGTTGTTTTCCGAGTACGGTCACTACTACAGCGCCTTTGACGATACGGTTCATACGGGAGTCTCTTATACAGCCTATTCGATTTGGGATATATTTCGTGCCGAACATAGCCTGCTGACTCTGTCCGCTCCGGAGAGGAACGGCGATATGATTACCGCGCTGCTTCAGGATTACAAAGAAGGAGGTTGGTTGCCCAAATGGCCGAACCCCTCCTACACCAACATTATGATCGGCACACATGCCGACTCTCTGATCGCCGAGTCCATCAACAAGGGATTTCATGGCTTCGACTACCAGCTTGCTTATGAGGCGGTCTATAAAGACGCGATGACCCCGCCCGATGGAGATACCACGCGGCGATGGTTCGATGAAGAACCGAATACCCCCTATGAAGCTCGCGCCGGACTTACTTACTCGAAGCAGTTAGGGTATATTCCCGACGATAAGACGGCTGAAGCCGCTTCAAGCACGCTGGAAGAGGCATACGACGACTGGTGTGTCGCCCAGGTGGCGAAAGCGCTCGGAAAGACCAGTGACTACGAATATTTCTTGCGCAGATCTTTGAATTACAAGCTGCTGTTCAACCCTGCAACAGGTTTTATGCAGGCGAGAAACAGCGACGGATCATGGGCGGATCCGTCATTTGGCTGGACCGAGGGCAGCAAGTGGGTCTATACCTGGGCTGTTTTGCACGACATACCCGGTTTGGTACGACTCATGGGAGGGACAGATAAGTTCAATGCTCTGCTTGACGAGCATTTCCGCGGCGGGCACAACCAGCATGACAATGAACCGAGCCATCACTATGGCTATCTTTACGACTACAGCGGGCAACCCTGGAAAACCCAGGCAAAGGTGCGCGAAATCGCCGCCAAATTCTACGCCAACGATCCCGGCGGAATAGCGGGGGACGACGATTGCGGACAAATGTCGGCTTGGTACATTTTCACGGCGCTGGGCTTTTATCCTTTGAACCCTGCCTCAGGGGATTATTTGATCGGGAGCCCAATCTATGGAAAAACCGTCTTTAACCTGCCTTCCGGAAAGACGTTTGTCGTTGCAGCCATCAATAACTCCGAAAAGAATGTCTACATTCAATCGGTGAAGCTGAACGGAGTACAGCTCACGATCCCGGTGGTTCGCTATACCGATATCGTCAACGGAGGAAAGCTGGAGTTCATTATGGGACCGGCTCCATCCCGATGGGCGGCGGACTGGAACCCGCCCGCACTGGCGGACTCTCTGCCAAAATAATTCAGTCGAAATCTTGCCCTGCAGATCGCAGTGTCCTTTGCCAGTTCGCCGGCAAAGTGATCTTGCCGTCTGCATGCCGGCTCATAACACAGCAGTAATACAGGATGCCGGCCGTCATCGCGCCGTGTTCACTTCGTACATAGATGCGTCGGAAGGGGTCCCTTTCGGGACGGGGATTGAACGGCATGAATCCCTTTTAACCAGCTCGGTGGGGAGGGTTACGTGCTGGGGCGGCAAGTCATGTTTAGCAATCCGATTCAGAACTAATTCCACGAGTTGCTGACCCAACTGTTCCGGAAACTCCCGGTTGGTGGTCAAACCCGGATGCAGCCACTGACCAACCGTATCGTCACAACCTGCGACGCTAATGTCACCGGGGATTCTTAACCCGCTGTCTCGAAGAGCCTTGTAAATCCCATGCGCCGTCCTATCATTGCCTGCCAGAATCGCTGTTACCGAGTTATCCTGAGTCAGCAGAGACTTAGCGCCAATATATCCGATTTCGGCATCGTCCTCAGAACCAGGGCTGTTGAGCCGCTGCGGCAAATTAGCCTCATCCATTGCACGCGTGTAACCCGCAAAAGCGCGGGCAAATCGGGGAAGACGTACGTTACCGACAAAACCGATATTGCGATGGCCCAACCCAATCAAATATCGCGTCATGTCATTACCACCCTGCACATCATCGGAGAAGACCACGTCCTGATCGTTTAAGGCTTCCAGGTCCCCAACCACGGTATTGCCAAGCACCGCAAAAGTGATGCCTTTGCGATCTAACAATTCAAAGAGGTTTGTGGAGTTTGTGCCCGCCAGAATCATTGCCCGAACCGTATCGCGACGCTGTATCACCTTCGGCAGGTGCAACTCCTTCCAAGGGACTTGAGGCGAGTAATTGAAGGAAAGGAAAACCATATCCCAGCCAAACGCAGCGCAGTGTGCTTCCGCTCCGACCAGGATTCGCGAGTGAAAGGGATGCAACATGGCACGATTAGCAAGAAGGAACGCCAATGCTTTGGTCTTGTTCCGTTGAAATACGTCGATATCGAGTTTTACCGCGGCATCCAGAACAGTTCGTTGGGTGGCCGGATCGACATTGCTGCTTCCGTTTAACACCCGTGATACCGTTGCCACGCTTACTTTGGCGAGCTCTGCGACTTCCCGAACACCTATCTTGCTTTTTGGGTGATTCACGTTCATCAAAATTTCCTCGAATCAGACCGCATTCCTAATCCTGAATGGGCTCACGTGCAGTGCCCAAACTCAACAGTATACGGCGACCATGCTGTCCTGTAACGCAAAAATACGAAAGTTTCATAGATTTCCATGCAATTTTACCGAGGGGCAGACTCTGGACAGGGTAATTGGCTGTAACAAAGCAAAGATCGACATCAGGTCTCTCCTTTTCCCGTAAATTCCTGGGAAATGCCCCGGAAAGGAGGCTGATCTTGTGGTTCTGGCAGGAACCTCTTGACAGGCGATGCAGAGGCCAGTATGATTCGTGTGTAATCGATTACCATATCGCCGCACGACCGGTGGGAATCATGGGGCCAAGCGATAACCCGCCTTCGGCGGTGTGCCTGCGAAGGGGGAATCCTCCTCCGGCAATTGGCTCTTAACAACGTTCAAGGTGGGGGTATATACGGTGAACAAGCTCAGTAAGTTCGTATTGGCAATGAGTGCAGCGGTCGCTTGCAGTGGTATCGCAGTAGCACAGGAGAACTCGATACCGAAGGTATTGCAAATCACCGGTGAGTACACCAAACCTGGCAGAGCGCACATGCTGCATGACAAAACCGAAGGAGTATTCGTCCAGGCAATGACACAAGCCAAGTGGCCGGTTCATTATCTTGGCATGATATCGCTTTCAGGAAAAAAGCGCGCTTTATTCCTCACCTGGTATCCCTCATTTGAGGCTGGGAACAAAGCGATAAAGCTCTCTCGAAGAATACCGCCCTATCTGACGTGCTCAGTCGTGCATACATAGCCGATGGCGAAATGGTGGATTCAGAAGACCAGCACGTTTTTGTGTACCACGAAGAACTGAGCCTCCATCCCATAGCGGACATCTCGCATATGCGTTACATGGATATCTCCATTTACCATGTGAGGCCGGGGCATGATGGAGAATGGAACGACCTCGTGAAGATGGTCAAGGATGCCTATGAGAAGGCAGTTCCGGAAGCTCATTGGTCGGTGTACGAGGAGGTTTACGGAGGCGATGGCGGCACGTATTTTGTACTCACCGCGCGCAAAAGCCTGGGGGAACTTGACCGTACATTCAATGAAGACGACCGGCGATTCAAAGCGGCCATGACCGAAGACGCTATGAAGAAGTTCAAAGAACTGGTCGGCGCCTCGGTGGAATCATACCAGCATCAACTTTTTGCCTTTAACCCGAACACGAGTTACGTGGCCGACGAGTGGATTAAAGCCGATAATTTCTGGAAGCCAAAGGCTGTTTCGGCACCTTCCAAAGTGGGCCCGCACGACAAGAAAGCTGGGCAATAGCTCCACAGCGCCACCTTAGTCGCGCCAGGCCAAGGCGGTGAATCATTTTTTGAGCGCAACTGGTTAGAGAGTCTGCCCGGCAGCGGATACGATTCTCTCTCAACAGCTGGCTTACAACCGCTGTTTTTGCTCTTTTCGGTGTGTGTTTCCTGAGCCCTGCGGGCGCAAACCAGGGGCGCAACGCATCCGTGAGCGATGCGCGCTTCACTCTTGCGGGTTGAAATCCGGAGGAATGTCTCCCCCTTGAACTCAACAGCTCCATCTCCGGTTCCAGGCATCAAAGGGGTCCATCATTTAAGCTCTTGACTTCAACTTACGCGAGGTTCATGTTTTAACGGAGAACAATTGCTTCTTTGCCTCGGCATGCGGTGCCCCTCCGGCAAGATCGTTGCCTTTGGTCCGAGGGCGCCATTGCGGCCGTGCAGTTTTACTTTGTTGTATTCACGTGTAACAGGATTGCTTACCAATGCGTAAAACAGAACGTTCAGTCAAATCAAAGCCTTTGGTTCCCACGGTCAAGGAAGTCGCACTGCGCGCCGGCGTCTCGACCGCCACGGTGTCGCGGGCTCTTTCCGGGTCAGCCGGGGTGAGGGAACCGCTTCGTTCGCGAATTTTCGAGGCAGCGCGGTCGCTTTCCTATCGTCCCAACCGTGCCGCGCGTGATCTGCGCGTGCGTTCGAGCCGCGCAGTTGGGGTGCTCATTCCGGATATTGAGAATCCCTTCTTCACGAGCCTGGTTTGTGGGATTGAAGACGCGCTAGGAAAAACGGACTACTCGCTACTTTTGGCCAGTTACAATGAAGATCCCGATCAGGAGACGCGCCGGCTGGAGGTATTTCGCGCCGAGGGCGTTCGTGGTTTGATCTTCGCAGCCAGCCGAGCTCCGTCCAGCCTCTATAAGGATATGGAAAGATCGGGCATGGCGATGGTCGCGGTCTCTCGCAGCCGTCCCCATTCAAATTTCGATCAGGTTACGGTCGCCAATCGGGACGGCGCCCACGCTGCTACCGCGCATTTGATTCAACTGGGTCATAAACGCATCGCCATCATTAACGGTCCTATGGAATTTACGACCGCTTTCGATCGCCAGGCGGGCTACGAAGACGCTTTCCACGAGTCAGGCATGACCGTGGACGAGAAACTTGTCGTCCATTGCCCATTCAAGCAGTCGGCTGGATATTCCGCCATGCTGCAGTTGCTTGAATCGGCTGATCCGCCCACGGCGGTCTTTTCCGGAAGCAACCTGCTGACGCTGGGCGCCCTGCAAGCCATCCATGAGCGCAATCTCGCCATTCCGGGCCAAATCGCGATTGTGGGATTAGATGAAATGCCCTGGGCGATGTCCCTGCGCCCTCCACTGACAACCGTCGCGCAACCGGCCTTTGACGCTGGACGGGCTGCTGCCGAATTGCTGCTGGCGCGCGTTCGCGAACCCTCCATGCCGCGCCGGCAGGTGGTGCTGGAGACGCGGCTCATCGTTCGATCTTCCTGCGGATCTGATAGCGCAAAAGATATCCCGGCGGCGTCAGCGGCGAGAGGAGTCAGCTGATACCATGGCCCGCAACGAGCACAACAATCCGCCGATGGTGATGGGCGTGTGGCTTTCACTGATTGGAGCAACACGAAGATCTACCTGGGCCACGTAGCATGAAGCCGATTGCAAGCCAAAGTCCCGCTACAGGTCAGCTCGCGCCGGCTGCGAATGACTCCGTGGCCGTGGCTACCAGCCGCCAGCGCTGGGCGGTTGTAGGTGCGGTGGTGGCTGTTTCTTTCCTAACGATTCTGGCTCGGGTCGGCATATCCGGCGCAAAAGTTGAGATGGCCCATGACCTGGGAATCAACGATCTGAGCTTTGGCCTGGTCTTCGGAGCCTTTCGCTCTCGGCTACGCCGTCTTCATGATCCCATGCGGCTTGCTGGCGGATCGATGGGGCCCCAGGAAATCTCTGGCTCTCAGCGTCTTCTTCTGGTCGGTCTTCACTTTATGTACCGGTCTAGTCTCGGGATCGCAGCACTTCTTAAGCATCCGATTCTTGTTCGGTCTGGCCGAGGCGGGCGTCTATCCGCAGGCTACTCGCGCCCTTCACAATTGGACGCTTCCGCGGGAACGCGGGCTGGCTCTTGGACTTCTGAATATGGGTTCAAGGCTAGGCGCGGCTTTTGGATTGGTAATCACGCCCCTGTGCGTCGTGTGGCTTGGGTGGCGGGGGAGCTTTGTGTGGTTGGGTATTTTCGGCGCAATATGGGCAGCGATGTGGCTTTGGTGGTTTCGTGACGGGCCGGAAATCAAGTTAAACAAACACAAATCGAAGGTTTTCCTGACGAGGGACGAGATAACCCGGAGGGCAGCCAACGATAAGATTCCCTGGCGGGCGTTTGTCTCATCGCGAAATTTCTACCTCATTCTTTATCAGTATTTCGCATCCCAGTTTACGTTCTTCATTTGCTTGAGCTGGCTGTTGCCGTTCTTAAGAACGCGCTACGCGGTCACGACCGGCGAAGCGGGGGTTTACTCAAGCATTCCCCTCTACTGCGGAGCGCTTGCAATGTGGGGCGGCGGCATTGCCGTCGATCGAATCTACAAGGCAGGGAAGTGGAAGCGATCCCGCGCACTGCCGGCCATGTTGGGATTCGGACTGGCCATAGCTGCCTTATTGCCGGCCCCTTTTATGTCCTCTGCGGGAGGGTTCATCGCATGTTTTGCGTTAACGACAATCGGGGTGGATCTCACCATAAGCTCCAGTTGGGCCGTCTGCTGCGACGTGGGCGGCAATTACTCGGGAACGCTATCGGCAGCCATGAATACCCTGGGGGCGATGGGTTCATTTGCAAGCTCGTTGCTATTTCCCATCCTCATGGGCTGGACTGGAAACATAAAAGTTTATTTCTGCTTCGCGGCGCTGCTGAACATGGTTGCACTCGGTTGCTGGAAGTATATCGAGCCGGCCAGGAGTCTGTTTCAGGAAGAAAACTAACCGCGCCGGGCGAGACAAGTCAGCGAACCGAACTCGCAAGGTCCAGTTGATGGCCCGGCCTGAAGGCCATCGATAAGGCAACCGGATTATTCGTAGCGTCCTGAGGCCAGGGCAGCAGCCCCAAGGATTGCCGCCTTGTCTCCCAGACGCGAGAGCACCAAGCGATTCTTTCGGCCATCGTGACGCCGGGTATCAACAAACCATTTTCGTAGATCCCCCATATAGGGCCAGAGTCCCCGAGCCAAGCCCCCTCCCAACACTACGATGTCAGGAAAATAGAGGTGATGAATGGTATGGAGTCCGCCACGAAGTGCCTCAATCGCACGGTCAATGCACCCTTGCGCCATTGCGTCGACTCTTCCAGCAGCACAAAGTTGCTCTGCGGTTATCGGGCCCTTGAGGTCGGATGGAACAAGCCGCCTGAGTCTCTCGGTCGCTGCTGCTGCCAAAGCCGTCCCACTCGCCAACGAGTCCAGGCAACCCATCGCCCCACAGTAGCAAGGATTACCGCCGGTCCACGAAACCGCTAGATGGCCGCCTTGCGCGCCATGATCAGGTGGAGGATAAAGCCGGCCATCTATGTACCATCCAAGCCCTACCCCCGTACCTAACGCAAGAACAACCAACGACCGCGGTTTGCCCCACCTGCCATGAAAGAACTCGCCAATCGTGTGGTCCTCTAACATCATTATCAACCCGGGTCGGAATACCAACGCGTTTCTCGATGGCGTCGGCCAGGTTGCACGAATCCAGGAAAGGGACAATACCGTCGGTGCTGATGGAGCGGCGCAGGGTGGCATCGCAACGACCAGGAACAACTACACCGATACCCTCAATTTTTCCCGCGTATTTTCTGGCCGCGCGTTGCAAATCAGCGCAAAGTTTGTCAAGGGTGAGGTCGGAAGTTTTGGACTTTGTGAGGTCGAGAACGCTGCCGCTGGTTGTCAGAACAATTGCGGTCCTAACATGAGTTCCTCCAACGTCCACCCCTATAACCAAGCTCTTCTTTGTTTGCTTCATTGTTAACTCATTTCAGGACAGGTCACGAATCCCGACAACCGTAGTTTTGCCTCGGCCTGCCACGCACCGTGCCAGACCGAGGATGGTGCAAAATTGGTTTCCAGGTAGCTCTCCTGGTTTTTACTCAACGATCGCGCTCACAATGGGACCCAGGACTCACCTTCCGACCAGACAGGGGGCGCGTAACCCAACCTCACGACCACTAAGTCCAGTGAAGGAACAATGTAGCAGCGCGTAGATGCATGACCCATAAAGGCGAACGCGTCCTTCGGCACGCCCTTCCATAGTTCGCCGGGGGTGTTGACCCAATATGAGTATCCATAGCTTGGGTTGAGCTGCTGGGACTCTTTGACGCAAGGTCAATCCACCATTTGGGTACGATTTGCTGCCCGTTTCCAAACCCCTCCACGCGCCATCAGATAGCCGAATCGAGCAAAGTCACGCCCGGTCATACGCAATCCACTGTGGGGGTTGGTATGTGGCCCAATATGCCCACCTCCGCCCTCCCAATCCCAGCCCGAGTTCTCGATGCCTATGGGCAGAAAAACCCTCGTCTTCATATAGTCACCGATTTCCTGGCCGGCGACTTTCGAGAAAATCAATGAGAGCTGGGAGAAGGCTGCATCCGAGTACTCCCAGGCTTCTCCGGGATTTGCGAACAATTTGGCCGCAGACGCGCCGAGGCGGTTCTTTTCCTTTCCCAGAGCGATCTCGTACTCTCCACCGCCGGGCGCGATTGCAAGTCCAACCATTCCGTAACTCTCACCGCGAATGCCTGAAGTCATGGACAGTAGATGGCGCAGCTTTATTTTTGCTTTGCGCTCGTCTGTCAGCGGGTAGGCCTCCGGAATATATGGATAGGCCAGGCTGTCCAAGTCGATTTGGGCGTCATGCGGGAGCTTGTGATTGCGGCTATCTTCAAAAAGCATCCCAAACGCTGTGCCGGTGGCAGACTTTGTGGCAGACCAGGCGTCGAAAGTGGTTTGCGGCATGGCAGGAACTCCGTACCACTCGCGCACCAGATAACCATGCCGGATGACGACGATGACCCACGGACCGCCATACACTTCTCTCTGGTACGAGCCCACATAATCAAGCAACTCGGGATCAAAGCCGGCAAGCTTCCGTACATCTTCGTCGCTGTTGGTCCGACGCCATCCCCCATCAGACTCCGAGGGAGGATAATACGCGTCGGCTTGGTCTGACCTGGCTGCCGGCGGACCGCTCTCAGCAACCAGCGCGGTGGAGTGCATCCCTGCAGTTACTAAACCGAACCCTAATAGCACACTGAGTCTCAGAATTTTCCCGCGCATATAGCGCCTCCTGACGTCCTTTGTTGAAATCCATTACATGCTGCCAGTTGGTTGCTGCTATGTCAAGAGGTTTTTGCTCGTCTGCTTTAGAAGGCAAGGATCCCCGCGCTGGAAGCGGCCATCTGCCGGGTTGGGCGCATAATCCTCCGAGAGCAGTTCATTGGCATTAAGTTTCTATTATAAAATGGGTTAGCGTTTAGGCTCCTTATCAAGGAGCGATATTCTGGGGGTCTAGACCTTACGGGCAATTTGGCCGGCAAAAAGTGGTTGATTGAACCTCTTTTCACTCTGAAATATGAGGGAAACGATTGCAATAGAGCCTCGGTAAATGTCTGATTGTATGTGGTTTTCAATCTAATTCCACAAATGTTTCATAATTCTATGTAAAATCTATTGACAATTCGAACTATTCTTTCTAAAGTGTTCTCAGTTTTTGATCAGTAATCGATTGCAATCGAACCGGGCGGGCATCAAGTTCTCGCGACTGGGGCCAGGCCGACATGAATTCGCGAGTTTTTGTTCTGTCTTCTATCCCTTGAACAAGATGAGCGTGGCGGGAGGAGTCGGAAGGAAAGAGAGAGGAAAAATGGACAGAAGCAATGTTGTCAAAATGAATTCCTGGCTTGAGAGAGGCAGTCTTATCCTCAACCCGAAGCTTAGCTGCACATTCATCCTGCTGCTTTGTCTATTCGTTGCTGTGCCGGTGTGGGCACAAGTAGACACAGGCTTAATCGGCGGCACTTTGCATGATCAGGCGGGTGCGACGATTTCTTTCGGCACGGTTACCATCACTAACCAGTCAACCCGGATTTCCATTGCCGCGACAGTAGATCCACAAGGCACCTTCATATCTGCGCCACTCCTGCCGGGCACCTATTCGGTAAAAGTCGTAGCGCCTGGTTTTGAGTCACAGACCCGAACTGACGTGACACTTCAGGTCCAGGATCGTCTCAGTCTGGACTTCAAATTGGTCATTGGACAGGTCAATCAGAATATTGTTGTCAAGGATGAAACTCCTGCCATTCAAACGGAGACTTCGAGCCTTGGCGAGGTGATCTCAGCCGAGACCATGACCGACCTTCCCTTGAATGGACGCAATTACGTCCAACTCGCCAGCCTGACCGTCGGCGTGGTTAATACAGCCGTGGGAGGAAACGGGAACGCGATCAGCGGCGTTACTGCCTTCGTCTCAAACGGCGCCCGAGGCGACCTCAACAACTTTCTTCTGGATGGAATAGACAACAACGACAATACGTACGGAACCCTTTTGGTGATTACGAACGTGGACGCACTCCAGGAGTTTAAGATTCAGACAAACTCGTATTCGGCAGAATTTGGCCGAAGCGGGGGAGCTGCGGTCAATGCGGTCACCAAGTCCGGTACAAATAGTTATCACGGCGACCTCTTTGAGTTTTTCCGTAACGCAGCATTGGACGCGCGCAACTATTTCGAAGATCCGGCGTCGAAAAAAGCCTCCTACAAGCAAAACCAGTTTGGAGGAGTTCTCGGTGGCCCGATCCTGCGCAATAAGTTCTTTTGGTTCGGCGATTACCAGGTACATCCATTCACCAACCTGTGCCCTTCATATCCACCGTCCCAACCCAGGCTGAACAATCTGGCGATTTTTCCGTACTCTGTTCAGCGGGTTTTGACACCAACGGCAATTGTTTGAATCCCAGCAATCAACTTTACAATCCCGCTACCACTGTCACCGACCCGGTGACCCAGGTTTCAACGCGTCAGCCTTTTCCATATAACAAAATTACAACCGGCATCGATCCGATTGCGCAGAATTATGTAGATCTTTATCCACTTCCAAATTTTCCAAGCCCAACGATGCCGGCTCTAGCAAATAACTTTCTAATCACGCCGAATCATAACGATTTCGAAAGCCAGGGAGATCTCCGGCTTGATTACCATGCTTCGGACGTGGACCAACTCTTCTTCCGGTGGTCGCAGAGCGGAGAAACGATTCTCAATCCACCTCCGTTTACCGGTGAGGGAAATGGCGGGAAAAGCAGTACAGGTCTCAATTCCTTTCAAATTATGGGCGCCGCACTTGGCGAGACGCATACATTCTCGCAACATATCGTCAACGAGTTCCGTGTAGGTTTCAACTGGAAGGGCGCTGACACAGGCATTCCTGTTGGCGGGGCTGTGACCCCACCGCCCGGTTTGTCCATTCCTGGTATTGATTACATTCCTGGACTGGTTGGGCTCGCCACGATGGTGCCTACAAGTGTTTACCACCGAATCGGTGACCCTCAGTTCGCCCCCTCCATCGCTGGCAGCGAAGAGCGCCAGATTGACGACACGCTTAATTGGATTCACGGCAAGCACACAATCGCCCTGGGCGGCCAGATGCGCTGGACCGAATTTAACATCTTCCAATTGCCTGCGCAGGAGGGAGTGTTTAACTTTTCGGGCCAGTTTACGCAAGACCCGAGCACTGGAAACGGAGGCGACGCCATGGCGGATATGTTGCTTGGCCTTCCTATATTTGCCACTTACGACACAATAGTAAAGATCCGAAACAGACAGCATGTACCCTCGCTGTTTATCCAGAATGACTACAAAGTTTCAAAAACTTTGACGTTGAACCTGGGATTGCGCTACGACTACTTCTCGCCCATCGTCTCGTCAAACAATGAACAGGCTAACTTTGATTATCAAACCGGGCAATTAATTGTGGCAGGTCAAGATGGAAACTCGCGCGGCCTTACCACCGTTGATCATAAAAACTTTTCACCACGCGTGGGATTTGCCAAGAAGTTGTCGAGCCGGTCGGTTCTAAGCGGCGCCTATGGTATCTTCTACAGCGGTCAGGAGATAAAAACGGCTGCCACTCTGCAGCTGGGGTACAACTTGCCCTTTTATTATGAGCCCATCGATCAAAGCGATGGAATCACACCCGTTGTCACCGTCTCTGGAGGCTTTCCGCCTTTCAGCCTGTCAAACGCGCCTTTTCCGGCAGTGACGAGTCTTGACATGCGACTAAAGACACCCTATTACCAGCAATGGAACCTTTCTATCCAGGAGGCACTCCCCTTCGAGACCTCCCTTGAAGCTTCCTACGCTGGATCGGCCGGAACTCATCTTCAAGTGCTAACAGATAATAACCAGGTGAAGGTGCCAGGACCGGGAGCCATCCAACCCCGTCGTCCCTGGCCACTCTTTGGACCTTTCGAGTCGATATCGGACATTGGAAGCTCAACCTACCACTCTCTGCAAGTCAAGGTCGAGAAAAAGGAAAGCCATGGCCTTTACTTCCTTAGTTCCTTTACGTTCAGCAAGATGATTAACAACCTGCCCGAGATTTGTTGCCAGCAGCCCTGGGCTCAAAACAACTGGAATCTTCGCGCTGAGAAAGGCTTGTCGGATACGAACCAGACCTACCGCTGGGTTTTTAGCTCCGACTATGCTCTGCCTTTCGGGAAGGGGCACAACCTGCTGAGCACGAACCGCGCGGGCAATTTGATCGCAGGCGGCTGGCATTTCAACGCAATCTATACGTTGGATAGCGGCTTCCCGTTTTCGGCTCAGATTGGATATGACCCGTCAAATACCGGCGATCAAGGGATGACACGTCCAGACCGAACTGGAAACGGGAATCTGCCACGGAGTCAGCGCAGCCCCAATAACTGGTTTGACGCCAGTGTATTTCCGCTCCCCGCTCCGTATACCTTTGGGAATGCCGGCCGCAACATTCTTATCGGCCCTGATCAAAACAACCTGGATGCTTCGCTTCGCAAGCTATTCCAGGTTCGAGGGAGCTCAGAGTCTGGAGTTCCGCCTCGAAAGCTTTAACGTGCTGAA
>CAWIVA010000083.1:0-16668 GCA_963839225.1 uncultured Acidobacteriaceae bacterium | reverse complement strand
GCCAGCGCCAGCATATCCGCGTCGGTCCAGTAGCTGGGTAGCGGGCACTGAGGCATCACGATCACAAACGGCCAGCGCTCCGGATGGTCGCGCACCGCCTGGGGAAGGCCGATCTGCGTCTGCCACATCCCCTCCGATCCACGCTCGCCCCGGCCGTGCATAAACAGAATCATCGGCCAAAGCTTATGATCGTCACGCCGCCACTCCTCGGGCAGGTAGACCTGGTAGCGGTAGCTCACCCCGTGCAACTCGATGCGGCGATTCAGAAATCCCGTCTCCTGCGCCGGCTCCAACACGGCACGATGGACTTCGCCGCGGACGGCATAAACCTTCCCGGGTACCATGGCCCAGGCAACCAAAAGGCAAACCGGGAAGATTTTTGAAAAATGGAGCATATAGAAATCAAACCACACAATGCCCACAAATGGGCGATGCAACTCTACCGGATGCCTCAGTGTGCCTGATCGACGCTCAATTCGGCAATCTACACGAATTACCGGACATTGGCTCGGCAATCATGCAGCATGCGACTGCAAGGGATTAATCGCCGTGCGGTTCCCTTCTGATTCCCTTGCGAATTTCTTACGATTTGCATGCAAGACTTGGGTTGTTATGCTGTACGCACCGATGACCACGCAGGAAACCGGAGAAACGTTGGACCACTACCGCCTGGACGCGGTCGCCGCCCGCGGCGGAATGTCGACGCTCTTCAAAGCCACCGACCTTCGCGACGGCAGACAGGTGGCTATCAAGATTCCCCATGCGGAGATGGAGGCCGACCCGATTCTTGGCGGAGCGCTTCCGCCGCGAGCAGGAGATCGGGCAGCAGCTGGACCACCCCGGCGTCGTAAAAACCTTCGAGCCGGAGTACCGCAGCCGGGCCTATATGGTCATCGAATGGGTCGAGGGCCGCCTGCTGCGCGACCTGTTGAACCAGGAGCGCAAGCTGCCCATCGATCGCGCCGTCAACCTCACCCTGGCATCTGCGACGCACTCGACTGCATGCACAAGCACGGCGTGGTCCATCGCGACCTGAAGCCGGAAAACATCATGGTCGACGACGGAGGACCGCATCAAGATCATCGACTTCGGCATCGCCATGAAGGAAGACGCGCGCCGCATCACCTTCGTCGATATGTCGGCTACGCTGGGCACGCCGGACTATATCTCTCCCGAACAGGTCAAGGGCCAGCGCGGCGACCAGCGCAGCGATATTTACTCCTGGGAGCGATGCTCTACGAGATGCTCAGCGGCCAGCCGCCCTTCAGCGGCCCAATCCGCTGGCAGTGATGAATGAGCGGGTGTTGAACGATCCCCTGCCCGCGCGCGAACTGAACCCTGAGATCACGCCCGCATTGCAGGAGATTCTCAATCGCGCCCTGGAGCGCGACCCCCGGCATCGCTATTCGACCGCCACGAGATGGCCTGGGACCTGGAACACCAGGAGCAAGTCGGCGTCGACGATGCCCCACGCCGCCCGGTCTCGCTTAGTCTCCGCCAGCCCGGCGCCCGCCGTCGCTGCTTTACACCAGCCTGGCCCTGATCCCGGCCTGCTTTTCTGTCTCATGCTGCTGCTGGCCCGGCTGTAAGACGGAACGAATGGGCACCCCCGAAAGCGGGATAACTTCTTAAGCCGGCAGCCGCTTGAGCATTTCATTTGCTTTTTGGAACCATGGGCGCTCGCGGCGGCGCAGATAGGCGGGCATTGTGCGTTCCTTGTTGAGCACTTTCTGCACCCATTGGCGCGCTTCGCTGTTCCGTCCTTCTGTGGCCAGCATCTCAGCGAAATTCAAATAAGTCTCGGATAGGGTGGAGCAGTCAATCGCCCTACGGAATAGAGACTCAGCTTTTTCCTTTTGTCCGGCCAGGGCGCAGGCCTGGGCCAGCAATCCGGCAGCACGATGGAAATCGTAGGCCGGTTCTTCTTGGATCACACGTTCGAGGTCGGGTATGGCGGCTGCGGAATCCCCCATTTGTAGCGCGCACAGGCCACGGTGATAAAAGACATTCTCAGAATCGACGCGTGCGGCAATGGCCTTGTCAAAAGTTGCTCGCGCCAGGTCCAGGTTGCCGTTATCCATATAGAGGTCGCCGAGTTCCTCGTAATTTCCCCCCGACGGATTATCCAGAATCATGGCTTCGAGTTCACCAATGCGCTTCCGTCGCGGAAAGCCGCGGAACGACCCGCTGAGCATTCCAATATCGGGAAGACCCTCGACGCAGAGATAGACAAGCGCGCCGACGGGTCCCAGCATCACAATGATGAAAAGCCAATAGTAGCTCGGTCGCCTGCGGATGAAGTGGATGATGGCCAATACTTCGAGCAGCAATCCTAACGGGTAGAAAAGGGAGATGAAAGTTCCCATGGGTTCACAATCCTCACGCCAGATTACATCGGTGCGAATGCGCAGCAAGGCAGATTGCAGAGATTGTCTGAGATGAGTGTACCCCAGCCTGGGGTCGAGCGGACCGTCCGCAGGTAACCATTTAGGGGGATGGTTCTATTTGCGTCGCCGTTTGAATTGCGGACCAAACCGCCTTCCGCGGCCTCGAGACGTAAAATGAGAGCGCATCCAGAATGGGAGTCTATAAGCATGAATATTTTTTGCCGCGTCACTCTTCTTCTCGCCGCCGTTTCAGCGCCTTTGTTCTGTACTGCCGACGACGCTCGCCCGATCCTCACTCCCAAACCGCCGGCTGCGGCGAAAATCAACGGCCCTACAATTTATGGCGCGCGGCCGGGTCACCCGTTTCTTTACCGCATTCCCTGCACCGGCGTGCGGCCGATTCAATTTTCCGCCCGGGTCTGCCCTCGTCGCTCAGCCTCGATCCCCAACCGGCATCGTCACGGGAACGACGCCGGACAAGCCCGGCATTTATCCCGTTACGTTGCAGGCTTCAAACGCAAGTGGAAAATCCTCCCGTCTCTTCCGCATCGTCGTGGGCGATACTTCGCGCTGACTCCGCCATGGGCTGGAATACCTGGTACTCAGACTACGGAAATCCCACCGCCGTAAAAGTTCGGCAGGCGGCCGATGCGATGATCTCTTCCGGCATGGCCGACTTCGGCTATCAGTATGTGAATGTCGATGACGGCTGGCCCATGAAGCCCGGCTCAAAGATCCCGAATTGAGCGGGGCCCCGCGCGACCCGCAGGGAGTGATTCGCCCCAACGACCGCTTCAAAGATATGGCCGCCCTGGCCGCCTATATCCATGCGAAAGGTCTCAAAGCGGGCCTCTACTCCTCCCCCGGTCCCCTCAACTGCGCGGGCTTCACAGGCTCCTGTCAGCATGAAGAGCTCGATGCGAAGACCTTTGCCGCATGGAAGTTTGACTTCCTCAAGTACGACTGGTGCTCCTATGGCACGATCGCGCCGAAAAATCCCACCATTGCCGATTACCGCAAGCCCTACGACCTGATGGGCGGAATTCTCAAACAACAGGACCGCGATATTGTCCTCAACCTCTGCCAATACGGCATGGGCGACGTATGGACCTGGGCGCCGGATTTCGGCGGCCACTCCTGGCGAACCACCGGCGACCTCGGCGACGAAAAGCGCAAGCGGCTGCCGGGGTTCTATTCATTGCGTTTGCCAACGCCAGCCATGCCAGCTACGCAGGCCCCGGCCACTGGAACGATCCCGACTACATTCTGATCGGCGCCATCGACGACCCGGCCAAGTATAACCAGCCGCAAACGCCTGTGCTGGTCTCGCTCACCGCCGATGAGCAATACAGTTATATGTCCATGTGGGCGCTGATGGCTTCGCCGCTGTTCTTCGGCGGAGATATGTCCGCGCTCGACGACTTTACTCTGGGCATTCTATGAACAGCGAAGTCATCGATGTGGATCAGGATGCGCTGGGCTGGCAGGGCCGCGTAGTGCGCCAGTCCGCCGGCGAGTTCATTCTTGAAAAGCCGCTCGAAGACGGCTCTGTCGCCGTGGGACTCTTCAACCTGAGCGAAAGCCCGCTCAAGATGAGCGTGAACCTGACGGACCTTGGTCTCGATGGCCGTTGGAAGGTTCGCGATCTGTGGCGGCAGAAGGAGATCGGCTCCGTTTCCGGGACGCTCTCCTCGGAAGTTGCGCCGCACGGCGTCACTTTTGTGCGGCTTTCGTCTGTGCGTAAGAGCTCAATAACTAATGTTTCAATCAATCCGCTTTCGAGGAAAATACAGACAGATCCCATGCGTCTCTCCATTTCACCGTGAGCGTGTGCTTTGCCGGCATCGATTTCAATTGGCAGCCAGATGTGGGTTGCAACAGTGAAGTCCGGAATGTCTATCGTCAGAAGACGCTCCAAATCGATCGGCCATGAAAATGAATGCGTGCGGCTTGCCTTCAACCCGGCAGCACAAACGTAGTTTGGCCGTCAAAAGTGGTCTGCTCGCCCGGCCCTTGGGGAAACGCTCCCTGCGGCGTCCACGGACCATGAATGGAAGAAGACGTGAAGTAGGAATTGCGATTGGGAAACCATCCCGTGAGCCGCGAAGCCAGCAGATAATAAGTTCCACGATCCTTGAACAAAGCCGGTGCCTCGCCTTCCGCTCCCCGCATGATTTCCACGTGCGTGGCGCAGGTGTAATCGGCGCTTAGCTCATAAGCCAGGACGCGCGAGTGAGCAGTAATCAGGTATGCCTTGCCGTCGTCGTCTTTGTAGAGCGTGGTATCGAAGGCGCGAATGCGCTCCGGCGCATCCCCGGCTGCGGCAGCCCATTCGGAATTCCTGAAACCCGTACCCTCTGCCCACGGTCCCGTCCAAAGTCCGGTTACATTGGGCTTGCCACACCAGCTCAGCTTGCCCATAAAGTGAAATGGACCCTCTGGCCTGTCAGCCACGGCATAAACCACGTCGTTCAGAGTCTCAAAATCCGGAGAGATCAGCCCGGCCATCAAAATGTACTTTCCAGTCGAATCGTTCTTGATAACCTTTGGCCGCACCAGCAGGTTGGCCGCCTGCAACAGCCCGCCGGGGCCATAAGTTATTTCATTCAATTGGTTCGCCTCAGGTTTCCAATGATGCAGATCGCGCGAGGAATATACCGTTACTCCCAGGTTCAGGAACCAGGCAAAAGGCTGCCCGTGCAAAGTGTTGGGCGCAAGCCGCGGCCCTCTATAGTCCATCCCGTACCAGTAATAGACCCCTTTCTCAAACAGCAGCCCGCCGGAGTGGGACTGAATCGGCTTCCCCGCCTCGTCCGACCACACACGTCCGGGCATGAACGAAGTCTGTGCCTGGGCAACCGCGGACAAAAGAATAATTGGAAGCAGAAAAGCAAGCCGCGTTTTGCGGCAGGATGAGTCGGGCATCAGGTTTCTCCTAATTGGGGTTCGGAGTCCATGATACAGGCCGAAAACCGCAGCGTATGTTTTCATCCGCAGTCAGACGCGACGATGCTCAAGCCGAATTTCGCGCTCGTCATTCAGCGGTACGATTCGTCGCGATGAATCACGAAATCGGGATAGGCGCCGCCGCCCAATTCGTGCAGGTCCATGCCGATGCGCTCGCCGTCCGGGTCCACGCGGAATGGGACCACGCGATTCAGCAGCCGGAAAAGCAGATAGACCAGCGGGCAAAATCACTCCGAGCAGCGTGGCGATGCCCACCAGTTGGGCCACCAGCTGCCCCGGTTGCGAAGCGAAGATGCCCACCGCCAACACGCCCAGCAATCCGCCCACAGCATGAACTGCGATGGCGCCTGAGGGATCGTCGATGGAGAGCGCGAGTTCCATTAATTCCACCAGCAATGGCGTGGCAATGCCCGTAACCAGGCCGACGAAAAGCGCCTGGCCCGGTGTGACGAGTCCTGCATAGGCAGACGAGGCAACCAGCCCGGCCAGCCAGCCGTTGGCGCACAGGCTGGCGTCCGGCTTGCCAAAGCGCACACGGGATACGGTGAAGGTAGCCGCGAGCGCGCCCGAGGCGGAGAGCAGAGTATTGATCGCCGTAACTGGCAGCCCGGCCAGCGGCGCATGAAGCCAGATCACAGCACCCGCTACGTTCCACCCCAGCCAGCCCACCAGCGCCAGCAGGCAGCCAAAGAGCACGTAGGCTGCGTTGTGGCCGGGCAGAGCAGTTGAAAAACCTTCCTTGGGAAACTTGCCTTTGCGCGATCCCGTAATCCACACCACGGCCAGCGCACTCAGCCCGCCCAGCATATGCACGGTCGACGCGCCGCCTCCATCCAGAAATCCAGCGCCCAGGCCGAAGTTCACTCCCAGCTGCGCCAGCCAGCCGCCGCCCCAAACCCAATGCGCCAGCAGAGGAAAAACAATTGCGGCAAGCACCGCAGCGGAGGCGCATCCGGCACTCAACCGCCAGCGGTCCGCACCCGAACCCCACGGCACGACTGCCGCCAGCGCCACGGCCAGAAACTCGAAGAGCAGCGCCAGTTGGGTCTGCGGCGGCGCGGTGCTGAAGCCGCCCAGCAGCAGCGGTCCCGCTCCGAGCCAACCCCAGGGCTTCCCGGCCAACTGAAATGAGTGATCCACATACCCCGCTGTCCCTGCCCAGGCAGCACCCGCAACCGCAAAAACAATCGCCGTTACGGCCACAATCGCCAGGTTCCCGAGCAGCGATTGCGCTGCCGATCGCGAGCGCCCCAGGCCGGTATTGATCAGTGCTGCTCCGGCGATGGCCAGCGGAGCCAGAAGCAGCAGCATCAGAGTGAGCGCAAAGATTGCGTCGGGCATTGCGGGTGCGATGGGAACTGGAATCATGGCCGGTTCTCTCCGCGCGCTTCCATGTGCCCGCGCATCGCAACCGCTAACCCCAGCCCCTCGACGGCCAGCCCGCAGACCACGA
The DNA here is from genome assembly GCA_963839225.1 of uncultured Acidobacteriaceae bacterium. GTDB lineage: Bacteria > Acidobacteriota > Terriglobia > Terriglobales > Acidobacteriaceae > Telmatobacter. The sequence goes on along the minus strand of CAWIVA010000083.1, from coordinate 9,861 downwards.
AAGCCGCCCGCGGCGCCGGCGCCGGAAACAGAACCAGCGCGGCAATGGTGAGAAAGAATCCGGCAGGCATCACCAGCAATCCGGCGAGTTTCATTGACTTTCCTTTCCGCAGCTTCTCAGGGACCGGCGCGCAATTTATGGATGAGCGCCCATCCTCCGGGCCGTTGTTGGCTTATGAGCGGGTCCGCTCTGCACCTGATTTGAACTGAGGGCAACCGGCTGTCACTTCTTTATGAATTCTAAAGCATCCTGTTGTTAATCTTGGCTATACGGCTCGGGCCCATCGTGTTTGCCTTGCAAGTTCTTATTCATTCCACATCGCAGGCTCAGGCTCGTTTGCCGTTCTCTGCTTGCTTTCCAAATTCTCTGGAGGTCATCCTCATGAATACTCCTGACCGGCTGGTCACAAACCCCTTGGGCGCGCTTGCCGTCCTCACTCTGGCCGCGTTCCTTGAGGCCTGGGGTGATTCCTTCTTCCAGGTCAGCTTCTATCGTTCGTCAGGGCTCGGCCGGGTACTGGCCTTTTTGGCCGGAGCCGCGGTCCTGGCCGCCTATGGGTCGGTGGTCAACGTTCCCCGCTGGGATTTCGGCAGGCTGCTGGGGGTCTACGTGGTGCTGTTTTTCCTCATGGCTCAAATCCTCAACAGAGTCCGCTTCGGCCAATCTCCCCCTCTGCCCATCTACGCGGGCGGCGGGCTCATCGTGGCTGGCGGCCTGGTGATCGCGTTCTGGAAGGGATAACCCGGAAAACACACCCTTTTCCTGCTCCAAACACCAGGGGGAGCGGCCCACGCGTCCCTTACGCTATCATTAACGTCTAATAGGTGAGCGGCCCGATCCCCAAAAAGCCGTCCTCGGTGGTGAGTGTGTCTCGATTCCTGCAGCGTTCAGTGTTTGTGTTTTCGATAGCGATCCTCGTCACCCTCGGCCTTGGCTTCGGCCTGGGCGAGTTCGGCCTGCTCGGCGTTCATGCCGGCGGCGTGCAGGACGGCGCTTATCGCCAGATGGGCGTCTATGGTGACGTGCTGCGCAAGGTTCAGGCATATTATGTGACCGAGCCCAACATGAACGACGTCACCACCGGCGCTCTGCACGGCCTGCTTGAATCGCTCGACTCCGATTCCAGCTACCTGACGCCGACCGAATACAAGATTTACAGCGAACGCCCGGCCACAGGTGCAGCCCAGGTGGGCATTCTGGTCTCCAAGCGTTTCGGATACGCCACCGTGGTCAGCGTGCTGCCCGGTTCGCCCGCCGACAAGGAGCACCTTGCTGACGGCGACATCATTGAATCCATCGGCGAACAATCCACCCGCGAACTGTCGCTGGCCGTCATCCGCCTTTTACTTGAGGGCAAGCCTGGAAGCACGCTTACCATCTCGGTGGTTCGTCCGCGCAAGGCCGATCCCGACAAAATCACCCTCACCCGCTCCGTCACCACCCCCGCCTCGATAGGCGAACAGCAGTTTGAGAACTCGACCATTCTTTATCTCAAGCCCGGCCAGCTCACGCAGGACCGCGTGGACGAGATCGCGGCCAAGCTCAAGGACGACGGCAAGGGCCATAAAGTGCTTCTCGATCTGCGTGATTCTTCCGGCGACGATCCTCAGCAAGGCCTGCGCCTGGCCAACTTCTTCGTCAAACAGGGCACTCTGGCAACGCTCGAAGGCCAGAAGTATACCAAGCAGACCTTCATCGCCGACCCGGCCAAATTTCTCACCGATGCGCCGCTGGCCGTCCTCGTCAACCGCGGCACCTATGGAGCGGCTGAGCTGGCCGCCGCCGCCATTGAGGAGCTCAAACGCGGCGATGTAGTGGGAGAGCGCACCTTCGGCGAGGGATCGGTGCAGAAGACCATCGACCTGCCCGACGGCGCCGCTCTGCTCCTGACCGTGGCTAAGTTCGAGGGCCCGGACGGCAAGAAGATTCAGGACGATGCCGTCACTCCCACCGTGGTCGTAGGCCAGCAGCAGAACCTCGACGAGGACGAAGAAGAAGCCCCAGCCCCAGCGAACAAAAGCGACGAGCCCCTCAACAAGGCCCTCGATCTGTTAAAGGCGAAAACCAGTTAGGAATTTTACGGCTGAGCATCCTGGTCTCTTGCATAAACAGCCCCGAAGCATCGCTCCGAGGCTGACTCGCTCACTTTCGGTATTAAGGATTTGTCAGCAGCCAGTAATGAAAACCGTCCACAATGGCCATCAGCGCCGCCTGGTTCAAATCGCTGCTGACTCCCGCTGTGATCCACGGTTCCCTGCCGTCGGCGTGGAAGCTTACCGTAACGCGCACGTGGGCCGCCGTATCGTGGGCTGAAACATCGAGGGCCGTCACGCTGAAGGTGCCCAACCGCATCTCCGCCAGCGCCGGATACCATTTTTCCAGCTCGCTGCGCATGGCCTTGGTCAGGGCATCCACTGGGCCCGAGCCTTCTGCCCGCGTTGTAGCGATGGCTGAGTCGCCCACCGACAGTTGCATGGAGGCCTGAACATACCTGTTCCCGGTCTCGTCGGATTCGTCCAAAACCCTCCAGCTTTTTATGCTGAAGCGATGCTCCAGGATTCCCAGCACCTTCATGCAGGCCAGTTGGAAGGAAACGTCGCTGGCCGTGAAGCCGCCGCCGTCAATCATCGCCTGGTTAGCGTCCATCAAAGCCTGCGCCTGCATGGAATCAAGCGGGACGCCAAGCTCTTCGGAGAGCAGAATGATGTTGGCTCTTCCCGATTGCGCATTTACGCCGATCACGGGCTTGGCCCCGACTTTGGCCGGATCGCACCACAGGTAAGCCCCGGGATTCTTGCGCTCGCTGCTTCCGTGCATGCCGGCCCAGGTGCCGAATGCTCCCGGACCGACGATCGGCGTTCCGTGCGGTGCATCGATGAGAAAGCCGCGTAAGCTGATTGCGCCAGGCTGGTGAGCCCGGTGAGCGCTTCGGGCGTTACAAATTCCGCTTCGCCCCGAAGCTGCATGCTGGCAATCACGGTGGTCAGGTTCACGTTGCCGCAGCGCTCCCCCGTTCCGAGCAACGTGCCTTGAATCTGACTCGCCCCGGCAAGGACGGCGGCGCGTGCATTGGCAACTCCAAGGCCGCGGTCAGTATGGCCGTGGAATCCGATCTTGACTTCAGGGTACCTTTGCGTCAGGCCGGCGATCGTCCTGCCCACTTCTTCAGGATTGGCGCCGCCGGTGGTATCGCAAACCACCAGCCGGCTCACCTTCTGCCCGGCGCATTGCTCCACGACCTCGTGGAAATAATCCAGGGTGCGTTTGCTGAAATCGTCGTCGCAAATCAAACCGTTTTCGCGCCGACCGCAGGCGGCATCCATGGCATGCTCAAGATCGACGATCACCTCAAGGCCGTTGTCCTGAAGGCAGGCAATGGTTTCGAGAGCCATCAGCAGGTTTTCTTCCGGCGTAGTTTCCAGTGACTTCGTCACGTCCAATAGCCGGGATTTGACCACGATCACCGCAACAGGAACGCTCTGCTTGTTGGCGACAATAAATTGCACATCGGGCCAATCTTTCACCTTGGCGCCGCGGCCGCGCGTTCTGCCAAACAGCGCCAGCTTCATGGCTCCGGTATTCGCCGATTGCAGCGCGCCGGTTAAATCCGTCGTAAACTGGTTGGCTCCGGCAAAACCGATCTCGGCATAGCGAACCCCGAATGCGGCCATGCGGTGCAGCAGGCCGACGGCGTTCCCAACGGAAATCTCGATATTCGGCTGCTGCATCCCATCGCGAAGACTGGTATCGAACAGTTCGACTTTTTTGGCGTTAACTTCCTTCATCGCTATATGTTCCCAACCTGTGAAGCCGGCCAGAGTAAGGCTTTCCTTGAGGCCTTTTGATAGCCTTCCCTGTTGCTTCCATCTGGTTTGCCTGCAATTCTCAGAATACTACTACCGGCGCAAAGCGTGAGTTCCTGGCTCCCAGGTCTCGATACGCAGCAAAGTGCCGTTGCAGTGACCTTTTGCACCGCCGGGTTCACTCCGTTGTTCTGCTTAACTGCAACTGACAGTAAAATGGAGCATTAGCTGAGGCGAGTTCTCGCCCGGTATCTGAACGAAAATTTCTATGAGGCTTGAGTCGTTTGGCTATTCCCCCACAGACGGTCGAACCACGCTTCCTCGCCCGGCCCCGCCGCCGGCAGCAGGTGAAGCCGGTTCCCTTGCACCGCCGCCGTAAGCTCGCCGGCCAGTTTACGCTGGTCATACTCATTCTGCTTGCCGTCGTTACCGGCTCGCTGGCTGGCCTCACGCTGGTCTACTCTGTCGATCTGCCCCAAATCCACGATCTTGAACACTACCGTCCCTCCACCAACACGGAACTCTATGACCGCAAGGGCCGCATTATTGGCTCCTTTGCTCTCGAGCGGCGCGAAGTGGTCGGCTATGACGACTTTGCCCCGGTGCTGCGCCGGGCTGTCCTCTCCATTGAAGACAAGCAATTCGAATCCCACTGGGGCATCAACGTCTTCCGCGTCGTGGAAGCCGTGTGGCATGACATTCGCTCTCATGGCCGCTTTCAGGGCGCCTCCACGCTCACCATGCAGTTGGCCCGCAATCTGTTTCTCTCGCGCGACCGCACCGCCAGCCGCAAGATTCAAGAGGCCTATCTGGCAATCCAGATCGAGCGCGCCTTTACCAAGGAGCAGATCTTCACCCTCTACGGCAACCAGATCTACCTGGGCAGCGGAATGTACGGCTTTGAAGCCGGCTCGGAATACTACTTCAGCAAGCACGCTAAAGATCTGAGCCTGACCGAAGCCGCCCTGCTCGCCGGCCTGCCCAAGGGGCCCGTTGCTTATTCACCCCTGCTCTACCCCGACAAAGCCCTGCGACGCCGCAACCTGGTGATTACGGAGATGGAGGACGACAAGGCGATCTCCCACCGCCAGGCCGAAGAGGCTCGCAACTCTCCGCTGGGCCTGAACATTGCTCAGCCGGAAATGTCTGCCGCTCCTTGGTTTCAGGAGGAGGTGCGGCGAGAGCTCGAAAAACGCTTCGGTTCGGAACAGGTTCACGAGGCCGGCCTGCGCGTGGAAACCACCCTCGACCTCGACTTGCAACAAACCGCCAACCGCGCCGTTGCCGATGGATTGGCGGCTTATGAGCGCAGGCATGGCTGGAAGGACAAGCTGCAAAATGTCCTCGTCGGCGGATCGACAATCGAGGACTACCGGCATCCGGACTGGGCTATGCAGTCCCACCCCGGTGAATATGTCCATGCGCTCGTCACCGCGGCTCGGCCCCTCGAAATTCGCGCCCGCATCGGCGACGGCCAGATCGTCCTCTTGCCCGAAGACTGGAAATGGACCGGCCAGAGTCACGGCGATGCGCTGGTCAAACCCGGCGATATCGTCTACGTCCACCTTGCCGAAACCCTGGAAGGCAATGCGCGCCGAGCTACCCTGGAGCAGGACTCCGGAGCACAGAGCGCCCTGATGGCCATGGACAACTCCACGGGCGACGTTCTGGCCATGGTCGGCGGACGGGATTACGCGCTCAGCGTGTTCAACCGCGCCACGCAGGCACAAAGACAAACCGGCTCCAGCTTCAAGCCTTACGTCTATACCGCGGCCATTGAAGACGGCGCCAAGCCCACAGATATCATCGTCGATGGACCGGTCAACTTTGGCGGGTACGCCCCGCATAATTACGAAAACGACTACAAGGGCGCGATGACCTTGACCAACGCCTTCGCCGAATCGCGCAACATTCCCGCCCTCAAGCTGGCCGCCCGCGTTGGCATTCACAAGGTCATCGATGTTGCCCATCGCTTTGGGGTCACCTCGAACATTCCTGCCTACCTGCCCATTGCGATCGGCGCGGTTGAAATCACGCTGGAGGAGCAGGTCGCCTCTTACGCCGTCTTCCCCAACGACGGCCTGCGCGTCACCCCTCGCATGGTCCGCAAGGTCTCCAACTTCGACGGCGTCACCCTGTGGGAAGAGCCGCCCGGCGTCACTGAGGTCATCGACCAGTCCACGGCGCGCACGATGATGATCCTGCTGCGCGCGGTTACCAAATACGGAACCGGCGCAGCTGCCTCCCAACTCAATCATCCCCTGGGCGGCAAGACCGGAACCACAAGCGACTATACCGACGCCTGGTTTCTGGGATTTTCTCCCTCGGTCACTTGCGGCGTCTGGGTAGGTTTTGACAGCAACCAGTCCCTGGGAAAGCAGGAGACCGGCGCCAAGGCAGCGCTGCCCATTTGGATGGCCGTGATGCGCGAAGCAATCATCGGCAAGGACGACGAGCAATTCCTGGGCGACGAGGAGAGCCCTTCGCTCTCCAGAGCCGACGCGGAGACCCCGGCCAAATCCGGCACTGGAATGAATCACATGGGAACAAATCCAACTAAGGCATCCGGCTCAGTTGTCAGGCCGCGAGTGGCCCCGGCACTCCCGCTTGCGGCAGCAGCTCCTCCGGCTCAGCCAGCCCTCAAGCCGCGGGTAAAGCCGGCATTGCCCGCTCAACCCGTCTCAACCAAACCCGCAGCCTCCGTAAAGCCCGCCCTGGGTATTAGTATTGATCGATAGAAACACTACCGAAGAAGAGGATTCCTGTAAATGAAGTTGGCAGCATCTCCTACCCTGCTCGTCCTGGCTGCCGGCATGGGTAGCCGCTATGGCGGATTGAAGCAAATTGATCCGGTCGGTCCGGGGGGCGAAACCATCATCGATTATTCGATTTACGACGCACTCCGCGCAGGGTTCGGCAAACTTGTCTTTGTGATTCGCAAGAGCATCGAGCAGCCGTTCAAAGAGATCGTCGGCTCGCGATTTGAAAAGCGCGTTCCGGTCGAGTATGTCTTTCAGGAACTCGACCAGCTACCGCCGGGGTTTGAAGTGCCTGCCGGCCGCACCAAGCCGTGGGGAACGGGGCACGCGATTCTGGTGGCCGCCGATGCCATTCATGAGCCTTTTGCCGTGATCAACGGCGACGATTTTTATGGGGCCCAGGGCTTTCGCGCGCTGGCGCAGCATTTGCAGTCCGGCTCGCCGGATTACGCGATGGTCGGATTCGTTCTGCGCAATACGCTCTCGGAATTCGGATCGGTCGCACGCGGTGTGTGCCGGGTGAGCGCCAACGGATACCTCGAAGATGTTGTTGAATTGACAAAAATCGAACCCGACGGCACGCATGCCAAAAATACCGGCGCGGACGGCCAGGTTACCGCGCTTACAGGCGATGAGACAGTTTCAATGAACATGTGGGGATTTAATCCCCGGCTATTTGCGGAACTGAAGGAGTATTTTGTAAAGTTCCTTGAGCAGAATTCCCAGGATTTAAAGTCAGAGTTTTTCATTCCCAGCGCCGTGAATGAATTGGTTTCGTCCGGGCGGGCGGGGGTAAAGGTTTTACCCACCAATGATTCCTGGTTCGGCATCACCTATCGCGAAGACCACCCGCGCGTCGTCGCCAGCATTGGCCGCCTCATTCAAGACGGTACCTATCCAGAAAGACTATGGTCATGACCCCAGAACAGAATGTTGCCGCCGCGGCAACGCAATTTCAGATCGGCGGAGAATTCAAGAGTGCTGAAACCTACGGCACCGGCCACATCAACGATACCTATCGCGCCGTCTTTGAGCAGCAGGGCGCGCCAGTATCCTTTATCCTGCAGCGCATCAACCACAGCATCTTCAAGAACCCGGTCGCTCTGATGGAAAACGTCCAGCGTGTGACCGCACATCTTGCCGCGCAGGTTAGAGACCTGCCGGACCGCGACCGTCGCGTGCTCTCACTCATTCCCACGCGGGACGGGCGGGGCTGGTATGTGGATGCGGGAGGGAACCACTGGCGTGTATATCACTTTATTAACGGCGCCCGCTCGTATGAAGCCGTCGAGACCACCGCGCAGGCCTTTCAGGCCGCCAAGGCCTTTGGACAATTCCAGAAGCTGCTTGCCAGCCTGCCGCCGCCGCGACTGCACGATACCATCCCCGACTTTCACAACACGCCGAAGCGGTTCATGGCCCTGGAGCAGTCCATTGCCGCCGATGCTGCCGGCCGCGCAGCCCTCGCAAAACCCGAGATTGAATTCGCGCTGGCGCACAAATCCATCACCGGCGTTCTGCTCAATGCGAATCTGCCTGAGCGCGTCACCCACAACGACACCAAGCTGAACAACGTCCTGCTGGATGATGTCACCGGCGAAGGCATCTGCGTCATCGACCTTGATACCGTGATGCCCGGGCTGGCGCTTTACGACTTCGGCGACATGGTGCGCACCACCACGAGTCCGGCGCTTGAAGACGAGCAGGATCTCTCCAAGGTGACCATGCAGTTCCCCATGTTCGAGGCGCTGGTACGCGGTTATCTCTCCGCGGCGGGAGGTTTCCTGACCAAGGAGGAGAAAAAGTTCCTGGCCTTCTCCGGCAAGCTGATCACCTTCGAAATCGGCATCCGGTTCCTGGCCGATCATCTGGCAGGAGACAAATATTTCAAGGTGCATCGCGAAGGCCACAACCTTGACCGCACCCGCACGCAATTCAAGCTGGTCGAATCCATCGAGCAGCAGGAAGAAAAAATGAACAAGCTGGTCGATTCGATCGGGTAGGAATCGACCAGCTTGTTCAATGCAATTGTTTCCACGTCTGTGGTCAAAAGAAGTCCGCCCCCCATCCTTTCCGTCCGCTGCGGCGAAGGATGGGAAACCATGGAACTCAATCTTTGTTCGCCAGCCGGAAGTATCTCTTCGCCCGCGCCACATCCTTGAGTATCTGCGCCTTCAACGCTTCCGGCGATGGCCACTGCATCTCTCCGCGCAGCCGCAGCAGAAACTCCAGTTGAAGCGGAGTCTTCTCATCCAACTCCACCGGCTCAAAGTCCAGAATGTGCGTCTCCACGGCAAACGAATCCTCGCCAAAGGTAGGCCTGTTGCCCACATTGGTTACCGCCTTGAAGCAGCGTCCGTTTATCGTCAACCGCGAAACATAAACCCCGAGCCCCGGCAGCAATCCCTCATACGGCGCCAGATTCACGGTAGGCACCAGCAGCCGTGTCCCGATTCCTCGTCCCCTGGCCGGCGTCGAGCGCACTTCAAATGGCCGCCCCAGCATCCATCGCGCCCTGCGCACATCTCCCCCCGCCACCAACGCACGAATTGCCGAGCTCGAAACTTCAAGTCCATGAACGCGCACCGCGTTATGTACGCTCACGCCAAACCCGAACTCGCGGCCAAACTCCTTCAGCTCCGTGACGCCCGCCTTCTGAATACCCAGCTCAATGGCAACATATCGGACGTTCTGCTGCACATAGGCGGCGATGTCCTGCATCTTCGCCAAGGTCGTCGGAGCTGAACTGGTGATCTTCGCCACCGTCTGCTTCAACTCGGGAGAGGCATCGGTTCGGCCCGCCGTCAGGCTGCGATACCAGTCGCCCATCTGCTTCCAGTTCGTAAACGCGTTGGACGCCGTTTTCACCGGGCGGCACAAAGTAGACGACCATCTGGCCGGCTACACCCTGCACCGGGGGCATGTCTTCTTCTCTGCGGATGCGCTTCACGCCGGTCAGCGTCCATTGCCAGTGGTTGTTCCCCGCCTGCATCGGCGCGCTCTCGGGATAGTTCTCCCACTTTGCGACGTAGGACCATCCAGCAGGTAGTTCAAGGGAGTATCGCGTGGTGAGGGCGGGAGTTCGATTCTGAAATTCCCACTGGTCCTGGAGAATCATCGGCTGCTCTTCGGTTTCGTACTCGTAGCCAACGATGTTTCCGGCTCCGCTGCCCGGAATGCGCAGCACGCGGATCTTAATGTCGGTCAGGAGGTCGCCGCCCTCAACCTCAGGTGCGATATCAACGGCGTCCTTTTCCTTCACCTGGTAATCTTTGCCGTTCGCCGGAATACACCAGGCC
>CAWIVA010000082.1:0-6817 GCA_963839225.1 uncultured Acidobacteriaceae bacterium | reverse complement strand
ATAACAGAGCTGGGGTATGAGCGCTATTTGGCCATGCAAATGAGCGAGGAAAAATAGCCTAAGAACTGTACATCCAGGTCTCATCCCGCCGCAGCGGCCGAGGCCTGGGCACCCGCGTGTCTTAAATCACGAGCGGTTCTCTCTCGAATAGTTTCAGGAGCACGTGCAAGAAACCGGCGCCGCTTGAGGTGCGGGAACACGGACCGGTGAATACGTTGGTCAAACTGGACCGGAATTAGGGAATCGAAAGGCTGCCGGTTGAGGGTTGTGCTTTCTCAGGTCTCATCCGCCGCGGCGGGCGAGACCTGGGACAACCGACTTTTTCATATTCACTTTTACTTATACTCTGTTCCCCCAATTCCTCTTTTGTTTGTCCGGTCATGGCGTAGACGATGGCGCGGGCGGCCGAGTCTTCGTCGTCGTGGGAGCAGACCATGAGGTCGTAGAGATGGGGATTGCACCAGCTCTTGCCCCAGTATTGCTGCAGGTAGCGGGCGCGCTCGCCGTCGACAGTGCGGATGCGCTCCTCAATATCGGCGCCCTTTTCCAGGCGCTGCTTGAGGCGCAGAATGCGCTCCTTGAGCGGGGCGTAGACGAATACGTGGTAGACGTCGGGCTTGTGCTGCAGGACGCACTGGGCGCCGCGACCCACGAGATGACGCAGCTGCCGTCTTAGGCTTGCTCGACGATTTTCTGGGTGAGTTTTACCGTCTGGTCGGCATCGAAGACGGAGTCTTCGCGAGGCGCTCGAGGCCTGCGGCCAGGGCGGCGGAACGCATGGCCTACTCGTGAAACGGCGAAGCCATTAAGTCGACGTGCTCGTCGTAGTGGCGGACCACATTGGGGCTGACGTGGGCCTGATAGGCGATGGCGTCAATGATATCGCGGTCGAGCAATTTCCATCCGAGCCAGCCGGCGATGGTTTCAGCGATCCGGCCTCCGCCGCTGCCGAATTCCCGGTTGACCGTCAATACCCGATATTTCATTTCTGCCCCCTTCCAACTGATTCCCGTCCATCGGACTGAGGTATTACGCGTTTGCTCGCTACAGTTACGCTACGCTCACAAAGTAATTCGCTTGCGGTTGCAGATTATAGCGCAACGCGTTGCAGAGTTGGCGAGGCAATTTTGCCCCAGCATTTAGTCAGGGGTATAATTTCTCACACAGGCCGCAAAAAATGAGGTCACGGATTGGCGGATATAAATGAAAAACCCCAGTAGCAGCCGGGGCTTTGTCTGGAAGGGGAAACAGCTACATGGCAGCGACAAAATCGGGAATCAACGATGGCGGCGTTTTCCTGGAGCAACTGGGTCATGCGGGCGGCCATGCCGGTATACATTGATGCGGCACGGAATGCGTTGATGCGGACGCCTTCGCTGGCCTGCGAGAAAGCCGTCTGGGCCAGGGCCATCAGGACGCAGAGGCGGATCTGCATGGCATCGCTGCGCAGGGTTTCCAGCAGCAGGCGATCCACGTCCTTGGACAGTGTCGGCGGCAAAGTCGGCCATCTCCAACATCACCTTAGCGTTTTGGAACATTACCCATAGGCCCCTGGGGCCAGCCATGCGCTGCCATGCGTCTTCCGGGGTGGCGTCGATTCTTCTTTCCAAAGGAAATGGTCGGTCAACTCGCGGGCGCTCCACTCGGCGCGCAGCCGCCAGCAGGAGTGAATCCCATGTTTGCGCGTTGCGGCGCCTTACTCCATTGCGCCACTTAACAAAGTAGAACGCAATTCCCGCAATCGCCGCGAATTGTAGAGAGTATAAAAACATAGACAGCCCGTGTACGGTCAGCGGCAAGTCATTCATAGCAGCCTGAACGTAGCTTTTCCGTACATTCAACTTGTAACAGAATATTGCTTGGATGTGGGTGGAAAAATGGCGGGAATACCACTTTAGTTGCAGAACAAAAGAGCATCATGAAGGGCGTACCAAAGTAACGAGCCGACCTATCCGGGCGATTGCCAACAACATCAGGCAAGAAAATGCGCCCCAAAAATTATATGGTTCCGTCCCGATCAGCGCTAACGCTCTCGCGATTTACTGGATTTGGCGGCAATGGAGTCGGCCAGACCCACGCGAGTGGATCTGGCAGCTCCGGCGACAGCGAGGAGAAGATTCTGCATCTGGGGAGTGAACTCCTGCCGTACGGCTTCTTTCTGCGCGAAACTGTAAACCCAATACATCAAAGAGCAGACGTAGGTGGCTACCACGACTTGGTTCAGGTGAGCGTACAGCGACCACTCAGCAAGGTGTGTATGCAACATCGCAACGCCAAGGCTGACAAGGGAAAAGAAGCCAAGACCGGTGGCCACTTGCAGTTCGCGATCCCGCCAGCCGATCGAGAGCAACTGGCCGCATCCGACCAACACCAGGAAGAACAAAACTTGGAGAATCGACACAGTTTGCTGTAACCGCATCAGAAGATGGAACTGCGGCGGTAGATAGCCGAATCCCGGGATGGTTGCAAAGGGCCAAATTGCGGCGCCGAGCGCCACGACCAATCCCGCAACCATCGCCAACGAGCCACGCGGCAGAGAGGCCCGGAGCGGACGGAATACGGACCAAGCCAACTCGATCAGGACCCCGAAAACCAGGCCCGAATCTACAATCATCTGGGTCAAATATGCTGTGAGATAGCTGGCCGGAAAGAAGCGGAGGATTACGAATGCCCCGGCGGTGCTAAAGAGATCCCAGGCACAATACGCACAGAAGACCGGCAGGCTTTTCCAGGCGCGTCGATAAATGAGCAGCGCGACGACGGCTGCATTGGCCACGATCGAAACAAACCAAAGTATATTGTCCAGACTCATCGCTGGGATTGCATGCACACAGAACTACGCGCTGAGTTGAGTGTAGCAGTCAACCCAGCGCGTCAGATGGCAACAAGAAAAATGCGATTATATGGCCATGCCTGGCGGCGGAGGCGGCGTCGGGAATGGGTTACCAGGATATGCGCTGGCGACAACCATGCCTGGCGGCGGAGGCGGCGTCGGGAATGGGTTAAGGATATGCGCTGGCTGCAACCATGCTTGGCGGCGGAGGCGGCGTCGGGAATGGGTTAAGGTATGCGCTAGCTGCAACCATGCTTGGCGGCGGAGGCGGCGTCGGGAATGGGTTCAGGATATGCACTGGCGATAACCATGCCTGGCGGCGGAGGCGGCGTCGGAAACGGGTTCAGGATATGTGCTGGCGAGAACAAAGCTAGAACATGCAATAAAAAAGGCAATAACAGCTATTAAACGAACTTTCGCGTTCATGACGTACTTCTCCTGTCTGGAACTGCTATAGGACAGCCTAACGCTAAATATGTAGGGAGTCTACAACAAAAGTGCCATTTTTCGCCTTTTCTTCATTAAAAATGCAAATCGCTATCCATGGGGACTGGCTTCGACGACTCTTAATCCGCAGCGAAACCGGACCGGTGCAGGTGCTTCAAAATGACTGTAAACTTATTTAAATGAGCAATATAGATGGCTTATCCTTGGGGTAATCTGGCGCTCGGATGGGACTTTAGGCATCCTGTACGGTACGACCGTTTAGTTTCGAGAAACTTTAGTGCCGCTGCGAGAAGGAAATTTCGGTGGAAGGAGGCGAAATTTGATTAGAGTGGCTTAAGCCCTCAACTTGATAGTGGGGTCCACTCATGAATGTGTTGAAGCCTAAACAAACGCCGCCGACTGCACTGCGCGAGGCCGTCGCCTCTCAACAGGAGGTGCGTTGCGCGGTGCGTTTTCCGCTGGCGCTGCCTGTGGTGCTATGGGTCGATGAGGAGGAGGCGGCTGCGCTTACCCGGAATGTTTCGGCCAGCGGAGTTCTTTTTGAGCTGGACCGGCCAGTTGGAAGCGGGGCAGGCGATTCGATTTTCCTTGCGCATGCCGGGCGCGGTGTCTCGGCACTCCCCACGATGTTCTGGTTCACTGTCTGGGACGTGTGATACGCTGCTCAAAGAGCCAATCGCTATACCTGGCCTCCGCCACTATCGACGAATACCAATTCGCTGAGCAGTGACGGCGCAGGTGAAGCCTGGCAGGCCCCTATGACGGATATCCTGGAAGAATCGTCCGATGGTGAGATAGTCGATGCACCGGTTAAGCCGGGTACGATTCGCATTATTCTTGCGGATTCGCAGGCGATTTATCGTGTTGGCATCCGCAAGGTCTTTGCTCTGGAAGACGATTTGCGGGTAGTGGCGCAGGCGGATTCACTGGAGAATCTGAAGCTGGCGATCGAACGCTACCCAACTGACATTGTTTTATTGGAGGGAAGCCTGCTGGCGGGCACGGCCAACGCGATCCCCGATATGTTGCGCGCTCGCCGGACGTGAAGCTGATTGTGCAGGCGGTGGCCGCGGATGAGAACCACACGGTGGAACTCTATCGCCGTGGAGTGCGGGGCATCATCTCGCGCTCCATTTCGCCGGATCTGCTGGTGCGGTGCGTGCGGCGCATCGCGGCGGGTGAAACCTGGATCGACAATCAGTCAGTGAATTGGGTGATCGAGGCTTACCGGGCGCAGGCCGCTTCGCTGGTGAGTCCGCGAACGCTGCCCCGGCTCTCGCCCAAAGAGATGGCCATTATTACCTGCATTACCCAGGGCAAGCGCAACAAGGAGATCGCCTTCCAACTGGGCACGACGGAGCAGGTAATCAAGAACTATCTGCGCAAAATCTATGACAAGCTGGGCGTGAGCGACCGGCTTGAGCTGGCTCTCTATTGCCTGCACAATAAGATCATTCAGTCGGATGCGGATGAAGTTTTAGTGGCGCAAAAACTAGTGGCCGCAGGAGTAGATTTAGATCGCTGCTGCACAATATTTTATTTCAGAGATCCATTAGACAATTTCCTCTCAATTAAATGGTTGCGCTTTCAAAATGAGGACGGCGGAAACCGCCCTCATTTTTATTGGTGCGGTTTACTGCTTGATAATTTCCAACTCGATGGTCAACTTGACGTCGTCGCCTATCAGGGCTGGGGGGATGCTGTTCCGATACCGAAGGCCGTTCGGCTGATGGTAGTGGTGGCGGTGAAGCCGGAGTGGGCCTTGTGGTCCTTCATGCCCTCGACCGGGGTGCTGGGACCTTCCACGTCAAGGACCACCGGCTTGGTCACGCCATGCGCGGTCAAGTTGCCGGAGACGGTGAGCTTGTTGCCGTTCTTCGCCACATTGGTGCTGGTGAAGGTGGCGGTGGGGAATTTGGCGACTTCGAAGTATTTCGTCGCTGGCGAGGTCGGTGTCGCGGGCAGGAACTGCCGGTGTTTACGGTGCTGACGTCGATGGTGGCCGTGACGGTTGACTTGGTTACATCGGCTTCGTTGTAAACAAGGGTGGCATCCACGTTGCCAAAGCGACCATGGACGTTGGAGACCCCGCCGTGGCGGATGCTGAAGTCGACCTCGCTGTGGTTCGGATCGGAGTTCCAGGTGGAGTATTGCGCAAGAGCCATGGGAGCCGCGAGCGCCAGAATGCCGGTTATCAGAGCTCAACGCTTCATGAGAGAAATTCCTTTCGATACCTGTTTCGTTGAGCCCGTTCCCGGTTGGTAGAGTGATGAACTCTGACCGATGCGCGGGGATCGGGATTATCCGGTTGCTCCGCGGTGAATACGCTTTTGTAGATTTGATGCGGTGGAGCATTTGCCCGTTGCGACAAAAATTTCGACTCGACTCTGGTATTCTGCCGCCTATGTCGGCACTTGCGCCTTCCGCAAACTGACCGGCCCGCAGCGGCATACGTTTGTGGCTGCTTTTTTGGGCTGGACGATGGATTCGCTGGATTTTTTCCTGCTGATCTTCTGCGTGAAGGCGATTGCAGGGGAGTTTCACACCAAGCCTTCGGCGGTGCTGGGGGCGGTTTTTATGACCCAGGCCTTTCGGCCGGTGGGCGCGGTGGTGTTTGGCATGCTGGCTGATCGCTATGGACGCCGGCCGGTGCTGATGGTGAATATTCTCAGCTTCTCAGTGATTGAGCTGGCCTGCGCCTTTGCGCCCTCACTGACGGTGCTGCTGGTGCTGCGGGCGCTGTTTGGCATCGCCATGGGCGGGGAGTGGGGCGTGGGCGCAGCGCTGGCCTTTGAGACGCTGCCCAAGGAGGGCCGCGGCGCCTTCAGCGGGCTGCTGCAAGAGGGCTATGCGGTGGGGTCGATTCTGGCTTCGGCGGCTTTTGCGCTTTTCTTCCACTGGATCGGCTGGCGGGGCCTGTTCATGCTGGGCGCGGCGCCGGCCCTGCTGGTGTTCTACGTGCAGGCGCGTGTGGAGGAGTCGCCGGTGTGGCTTGCAGGGGCAAGAAAGAGCCGAGCGAGTGCGGCGAGATCGTTGCTGGCAGGCTGAGGCTGGGACGTGGCCCGGGTTGCTGGCATTT
This sequence comes from uncultured Acidobacteriaceae bacterium, assembly GCA_963839225.1. Lineage (GTDB taxonomy): Bacteria > Acidobacteriota > Terriglobia > Terriglobales > Acidobacteriaceae > Telmatobacter. The sequence continues at coordinate 458 of CAWIVA010000082.1, read as the reverse complement.
CTGCCCACGTTTTTTTCCTGGTGCTGCTGATGACGGCTTTCATGAGCTTCTCGCATGGCACGCAGGACGTGTATCCGACCTTCCTTTCGGTCCGGCAAAGCTTTCGCCGGGAACGGTGGGACGATCGGCGTGCTGTATGGATTCGGCTCCATTGGCGGGCGGCATTGTGTTTGGGTCGCTCTCAGAAAGGTGGGGGCGCAAGCGGGCGATTGTGACTGCGGCGCTGCTGGCCATTCCAGTGATTCCGCTTTATGCCTATGGGCATTCGGCGTTGACGCTGGGCGCGGGCGCGGTGCTGATGCAGTTTATGGTGCAGGGCGCGTGGGGGGTGGTGCCGGCTTATTTGACAGAGCTTTCGCCGGCTCCGGTGCGAGCCACGGCGCCGGGGCTTGCCTACCAGTTGGGTGGGCTGGTGACTTCATGGAATGGAAAAGGCGCAGGCGCTGGCGGCCGAGCGC
>CAWIVA010000081.1:0-5183 GCA_963839225.1 uncultured Acidobacteriaceae bacterium | reverse complement strand
AGCGCGCTTCTGCTGCCACACTGACAGTCCATGCTTGCCGTTAATCACGTGCCACATTAGCAATGCAGCCAGCCCAACAGCCACCACGGTCCCTGCCGGCCGCCACGCCCGCTGCGCAAAGCTGGGCGCTTGCCTGTGCGCCGGGCCCCCCCAACACCAGCCTCAGACGCGCTCTTCACCGATTGCAACTTACGCTCCGGCATTCCACCTCGATCCGCTTCTTAGCCCAGCACAAACTTCTCCGCCGCAGCCCGCAGAGCCTCCATATCCTTTTCGCTGCGCCGCTGCCGCATAAGCCCGCACCACCGGCTCAGTCCCGGAAAGGCGGTAGCAAACCCACGATCCATCTTCCAAAATCAGCTTCAGCCCGTCGGTCCGCACAATCTGCACAACCCTGCGACCGCCCAGCTCCGTGGGATCGGCCTTCATCTTTTCAGTGAACGCGGCCTTCACCTCCGGGGTCAAGCGGAAGTTCTCCCTTACCGGATAGAAGGAACCAACCTTGCTAAATAATTCCTTCAGTTGCACTCCCAGGCTCTTCGCTCGTGTAGCCACCATCTCCGCCACCAGCAGCCCGGCAATCACCCCATCCTTCTCCGGAACGTGCCCGCGGATCGTCAGTCCTGCAGACTCCTCGCCCCCAATCGCAATCTTGTCTTCGTCAATTAGCGCACCGATGTACTTGAACCCCACCGGTGTCTCGTAAAGCGGAACCTTGTGATAATCAGCCAGCGCGTTTATCAAATTTGTAGTCGCCACGCTCTTCGCCACCCCGTTCCGCCAGCCCCGCGTCTCCACCAGGTAGTCGAATAGCAGCGCAATAATATAGTTAGGCTGAATAAACGTTCCATCCCCATCCACCACGCCGAATCGGTCCGCATCTCCATCCGTAGCCACGCCCGTTCCGCGCCCATCTCCCGCATCTTCGCCCTGGCATCGCTCAGCAACTCGTCAGAGGGCTCCGGCGCATGTCCGCCAAATAACACATCTCGATAATCGTGAACCGTCTCCACAGCCACACCCGCATCGCGCAGCAAATCGGAGAGGTACCCTCGCCCCGCGCCCCAGAACGGATCGTAGACCACCTTGATCCCCGACTTCGCAATTGCCTTCAGATCCACCAGCTCGGCCAGCCGCTTAAGAAACGCCGGCTTCACGTCGACCTTCTCAAACTCGCCCCGCAAACTCGCTGGGCGCTTCCTGTCGCCGCCCTTAGCAGCAATCGCCGCCTCAATCTTCCCCGTCACCTCCGGCAGTGCCGGCGCCCCGTCAGGCGTAGAGAATTTAATCCCGTTATACTTCGGCGGATTATGCGAAGCGGTAAAGTTGATCGCCCCGGAGGTCTTCATTGTTCGCACGGCATAAGCAATCGCCGGCGTCGGAGCAGCCTCCGGAATCACAATCGGCGTCACCCCGGCCGCAGCCAGCACCCGCGCCGCTTCCGCCACAAAGCTCTCGCCAAGAAACCGTGGATCGCGCCCCACCAGCACCCGATGTGGCTCCGGTTGTGTCTTTACATACTCGGCGATTCCCGCCACCGCCAGCCGGATATTGGCGACAGTAAACTCGTCGCCACAATCGCCCGCCACCCCGAAGTCCCAAACTTGATCGCTGTCGTCATCTCATTCTCCATAATTGTTGTGCGAGCCAAACCACAATGATCATCTTATCGCCCCACTCCAATCCTTTCGTTAATCCCGCGTCCCTCACTCCCGCCGAAAGGACAAGCAAAACCAAATTCTCTATTGCGCTGCTTATACCGAATTCCGTGCGGAGAAAGAGGGGTCTTCAAAGGCTGCGGAAAAGTTCGTCCGTGCGGTAGGTCCAGGATTCATCCCGGACATCAACCGCATAATATCGGAGGGAGGCGGGGGTTTCAACCCCCGCATCGAGCCCGCAGAATCAGGGCGGGCTTTCGCCTCGGGAAGAAATGATTTTCAAGCCGGCCCATTGCCATCCTCGTCAGTGCTTAACCCACCCGTGCATTCCCGCCTCCAGGCTGCGCCGGTCCACCCGCGGCAGCGCTCGCGCCACCTTGTCGGGAAAAAGCGGGTAATGCCTCGCCTCAATCAGCAACTCCGGCACGCACCAAACGTCTTCCTCTGAGGTCATCCAGTGCTTCCCGTCCAGCCGCTTCAGATTCACCGCCACTGAGTACGACCGCAAAGTCCGTTCCCCGCGCAAATTGTAGTAGTCGTCAAAATAGCTGAGCGCCAGCTCTCGCAGCGTGCGATAAACCGGCGCGCGAAAACGCAACCCCGCAAAATTCGACTTCGCAATGCTCCCCCACAAGTCGCCTTCGCGATAGACCGCCACCACGTGATCGTCATCGTGCACAGCCTCCAGATCCATCACCAGCGGCGGTCGCCCGTTCACGCGCAAAGCCGCAGCAGCCAGCAGCGCACCCTCCAGGCAATGTCCCTTGCGCTCGCGCAGCACGCGCTGCGGTGACCACGCCGTATCCGCATACTGATACTCCAGCCCGTCAACAAACTTCTGAATCCGCGCCGGCGTCTTCAGCCCCCGCAGCACGCGCAAATCCCCCGCCGAAACCCCAAGCTTTCGTTCCTGTCCCGCCCAATTGCAACTCTCGACATTCCCCACCCTTCAAAACTCGAAGCCACGACTTTCATACAAGGTCTCGGGAATTATACAGAAGCAGGTGAGAAGGCCAACCACAGCACCGTATTAATGAATTCGCCCCCGCCAGCCGTATATTGACCACCCTAGAATACCTACCGCGCGATTTTGACAAAAGGTGTCCATTGGAGTACAAGATGAATATGCAGACTGTCTTTGAGACGCCGGGGTATCTCAGGGCAGCCGAAACCATCTTCAGTCAGGCGGAACGTGATCGGATAGTAGTCATGATTGCGGCAAACCCGGAGTGTGGAGAAGTCATACAGCGAACCGGAGGCTTCCGCAAGGTTAGGATTGCGCGCGGGGGCATGGGAAAGCGCGGCGGGGCGCGTTTGATTTATATCCTTCGCGGCGATGCCTTTCCGATCTTTCTCATAACGATTTATGCCAAGAATGAGAAAGAAAACCTGACAAAGCGCGAACGCAACCTATCTGGCCAAACGCGCCGAGAAATCTTCAAGAATTACGGGAGGTTAACCAATGACAAAACTGTTTAAAGACTTGATGAAAGGATTCGACGAAGTAGATGCCTTTCTAGCTGGGCAAACGGCTGGCTATAAGGTCACTTTACCCGCCGAAGTCGACGTGAAAGGCATCAGAAAGCGTCTGAAAATGACGCAAGCCCGCTTTTCCTCACTTTGGTTTCTCCTCGACGCGGTCAAGCACTGGGAAGGTGGAAGGCGCACGCCGGAGTCTTCAGCCAGAGCCTTCCTCACCGTCATCGCCAAAGATCCAACGCCGTTATCGCAGCCCTGCACCCGCAACTCCGCCAACTCAGCTCCAAGTGACGGATTTCGTTTTCTGGCGAAAGGGCGGGAAACCACTAAACCATCTAGGATTCTATCCTTACAAAATATTCCTCACAGTTTGCGCCGCACTCGTAAACTGACTTTGGAACCGCCCCATGCCCTCGCCCGCTCCTCCAGCCCGCCTCGTCCTCACCACCGCGGACAACCCTGAGGAAGCTACCGCCTGGCCCGCACCCTGGTCGAGGAGTGCCTGGCCGCATGCGCCACTATGATTCCCGCCGTCCAGTCCATATACCGCTGGCAGGGCGAATTGAATCCTCCACTGAAACCCTGCTCCTGCTAAAAACCGGCCCCGATCAACTCGCCGCTCTCGAGGCCCGCCTCCACCAGCTCCACACCTACCAGACCCCCGAGTTCCTCGTCCTCCCCGTCGACCCCGCCAGCCAGCCCTATCTCGATTGGCTCCAGTCCAGCCCTGCAGCCCTAGCCCCCGGCCATCTGCCAGCCGCTTCTGGTATCCTTGCCCTAGTCTACTTCCATGCGCTTCATGGTTGTTCTTTTCGTCTCCTCCTGGCGCTGCTTTTTGCGGCCGCGGGCGTAGCCGGTCACATCCTTATGAAGCGCACAGAACTCCGCCGAAGTTCGCCAGGAGGCCGGAAGTGTCCCCGATCCGGCCGATGAAGCCGACCAGGATTTGGAACCCTGAACGCTCCCTGGACGAAGACCATGGTTTCCGGAGGAAATTTTTGAGAAAGAATCTCCGTACCGCTGACCCCATCCGCCGGCCCCTCCGCTCCGGCCCCGGCCATCATTTCATGCTGCGCGCATCCGGCATCGTTCTGGCCGGCAGCGCCTTTGTCGCCGTCTGCGCCCACATCGCCCTGCCGCTCTATTTCACCCCCGTGCCGCTTTCGTCTGCCCCGTTTGCCGTGCTTTCTGCTGGACTCCGCTGTCCCCGCGCATGGCCGCTGCCACCCTTTGCGCTTACCTGGTTGAAGGCGCCCTGGGCTTGCCGGTCTTCTGCTCCCACTCCGCTTTCCCCCGGCGGTCTGACCCATCTGCTTGGACCCACCGGTGGCTACTTGCTCGCCTACCCGTTTGCTGCCGCTCTGATCTCGCTGTCTTATGGCGCAGCACCGGCCGGGGATTTGCCGCTGCCGCCCTCAGCGCCGCCGCCGGCGACGCGGATTCTCCTCTGCGGCGCCCTTGGCTCTCAGTCATTTACACACGCCTCGCCCAGGCCCCTTCGCGCTGGCCGTGTTTCCCTTCCTGCCCGGCGACGCGTTAAGATCGTGGCCGCGGCCGCCCTGGCCGTCGGCTTCCAGCGCCTGCGCCGCCCAACCCCCAGCCGCATCAGCTGGCCGATCCTGTTTGCTTCGCTGAAAGGATCGTTACACACCGTGAGCACCAACCAAGCTGAATCAGCCGGCCAAATCATCGACATCTCCATCGCCCATAGTCCCGACTCCGATGACGCCTTCATGTTTTATGGCCTGGCCACCAACAAGGTTCGCGTCCCCGGTTATCGCTTTACCCACACCCTCTGCGACATCGAGACCCTCAACCTGCGCGCCCTGCGATGAAGCCTTTTACGACGTAACCGCCATCAGCTTTCATGCCTACCCTTACCTTCAGCACAACTACACCCTGATGGGTTGCGGCGGCAGTGTCGGCGAGGGCTACGGCCCCATGATCGTCTCCAGCAAGCTGCTCGCCACCGAAGACCTGGGCCGCATCAAGATCGCCGTGCCCGGCACCCTCACCACGGCCTATCTCGCGCTCAAGATCTTCAAC
>CAWIVA010000080.1:0-6589 GCA_963839225.1 uncultured Acidobacteriaceae bacterium | reverse complement strand
ACTTGGTCCTTATTCATAACACCTCCGTGGATTCAACTCTTGTTGGTTCAATCGAGGGACCGAAGTGATATCTGGCGCCCTGATCAAACATGAAGCAGCTTCAATGTTATTCAGCTTAGCGTCCTAACTCATCAGGGTCTGAGCAGTTTGGATCATGTGGAGTGCATAAGATATAGGCAATTCGCCTGAGAAATATCTACGTGATAATTCGCCGCCCGGCGGAACCGGACCATCGGAGGGGTGAGTTCTATCGCAAGTTGCACGCGAGCGGATGCGGTCCGCTTCCAGGTTCCTGGGAACACGCAAAGCCCTGTGAAAGACGAGCATGATAAGCGCCATTTGCAGAATAGTCATTGTGTCTTCTCGTCAACAATGAGGAGGCTTGCCTTTGATTCGTGCATCTCTCACCCCGTCAACAGCATCCCTATGGAAACTGGAATGAGTATCCCATTCGTTAATCTATAAAGCTGTTCAATTTGGAACAGGTCAACCGGTGATCGTGCGCCCAACGAGTCGCACCTTCGGTAGAGCCGTATTGCTCAGACTGCATCATGGCATGATCGCTATTGTGAAAAGTACCTAATGCGCCTTAGCGCGCGTACTTCAATTGACGCTGCGCATAGGTAGAAAAAGGTGAGATTCATGAAAAAGCTTATGACATTTGCGGCAATCCTCGGTATGACAAGCATCGCCTGGGCGGGCACAGCTCGCGAAAATGCGCAAGACCGATTGGACATGGCGGCCCGAATCCTCCACGAGATCATGGCCGCTCCGGACAAAGGCATTCCAGAGGAGGTTCTGGATCACGCCAAGTGCATCGCCGTCGTTCCCCACATGCTCAAGGCTGGCTTTGTCTTCGGCGCGGAAAACGGCAAGGGTGTTGCCACCTGTCGCACCGAGAATGGTTGGAGCGCTCCGGCGTTCTTTGACATCACGGGCGGAAGTTGGGGATTGCAGATCGGCGTCGAAGGCGTAGATCTGGTCCTGATCATTCAGGACCATGGAATGAACCGTTTGCTCTCCAGCAAGTTTGAAATCGGAGCCGACGCCTCCGCGGCAGCCGGACCCGTTGGACGCCACGCCACCGCCGATACCGATTGGAAGTTGGATACTGAAATCCTCACCTACTCGCGCGCCAAGGGCCTTTTTGCCGGAATCTCTCTGGCCGGGTCTGCGATTCGCCACGACTCTGATGCCACTGCAGCGATCTACGGAACCGACGTAACCACCCGTGCCCTTTTGCACGGCGAGATTACTGCGCCGGCCTCTACCAATGCGTTCCTCGATGCCGTTCGCGATGCCAAGGCGCAGTCGATCGCTTCCAACAGGTAACCCATTGTGAATGCTAGTGGACACCCGGAGAATGAATTTGGATTTCCTGCCGGGTGTCTCTGGGGTGTGAAGAAATGAGCATTTATGGTTTGGGCCAGAGGCGGCGTGTAAGGGCCCGGGACTTTTCTGTCCACTATGTTTTTTCAAGTTCGGAACGGATCAGTTAGGGCTCTCGCTCACATGAGCATAAGGTGAGGGTCATTAGCAGATAAGCTCAAGCAGGTGTATGCTGAACATAGTAGTTGGTTCTTCCCTTCCTCGCCTCAAGTCCTCTAGGCTTCGCTCCAGACGAGCACCGTTCAAGTACGCAACCGAATAACTTGAGCTGGCATGTATCACATAGAATAGCCACGCAAAGATCCACTTTGCTGCGTGCTTAGGTGCGCAAGTTTTTGCAGAGTGCGTGTGCGTGGCGCAAGCGAAAGCAGGATAAGATGCTATTCACTGAAACTTCACATCCCGAGAAAGCTGCCGCAAGTTCCATTCCAACATCCTTGTCGCCCCTCGTGTTGAAGGCGTGCAGTCTGCCTTTGCCAACACGCATCGCGTTTATAGGAAACTATCTGCCGAGAGAGTGCGGTATTGCCACCTTTACGACAGATTTATGCACCGCACTTGCAACCGAATACGGAGAGGGACGCCTCTTTGCGATTCCCGTCAACGATCCCGATTCGAGTTATGAATACCCGGAACAAGTGCGCCTGGAGATTACGCAGGAAGATTTAGCCTCTTACGAACGAGCCGCTGACTTCCTCAACTTCAATGGAAACGACCTCGTCTGTCTGCAACATGAATACGGCATCTATGGGGGTGCCGCAGGCCGTCACATTCTGGCCTTGCTGCGCAGGCTGAAGATGCCACTGGTAACTACGTTGCATACCGTTCTTCGCGAGCCGGACTCAGATCAGCGGAGCGTTCTCGAAGAGATCGCACGGCTCTCCGATCGAATGGTTGTGATGAGTGAATTGGCTGCGCAAATGCTGCGCGATGTATATGCGGTTCCGGGCGGAAAGATTGATGTAATCCCGCACGGCGTGCCCGATCTGCCGTTCATGGATCCCAACTATTTCAAAGATAAGTTTGGCACTGAAGGTAAGTCAGTTCTTCTCACCTTTGGCCTGCTTTCTCCCAACAAGGGCATAGAGAACGTCATTCGCGCGCTTCCCGCCATTTTGGCTCGGCATCCGAACGTGGTCTATATCGTCTCCGGAGTGACCCATCCGCATATCCGCAAGCACGAGGGCGAACGCTACCGCGAAGGGCTGCAAGCATTGGCTGAGCAGCTGGGCGTTTCATCTCATCTGATCATGAACAATCGCTTTGTGAGCGCCGAAGAACTGGTGGAGCACGTCGGCGCCGCGGATATTTACATCACGCCCTATCAACAGGAGGCGCAGGTTGTTTCCGGCACGCTGGCCATTGCGCTGGGAGCGGGTAAGGCAATTATCTCCACCCCGTACTGGCACGCTAAGGAGTTGCTGGCGGAGAAGCGTGGCGTAATTGTTCCTTTTGAGAATCCCGGCGCCATAGCGGAGGCGGTCCTCGCATTGCTGGAAAACGATGCGGAGCGTCACGCGATGCGCAAGCGCGCCTATCTGCACTCACGCGAAACCACATGGTCGAACACGGCGCGTGCCTACATGGCGAGCTTTCAGCGTGCGCGCTTCGAGCGCTCGTTGCATCCAAGGGCCGCCCGAAAAGACGATGCCATTCTCGGCTTGATCGATCCGATGGACCAACTGCCGGAACTGAACACCGGCCATCTGTCGACTATGACCGATGACACAGGGATGTTGCAGCACGCCATTTTCTCCGTGCCCAACACGCGCGAAGGCTACACGACTGACGACAATGCACGCGCGCTCATTGTGTCCACACTTCTGGATGAAGATCAGGCGCTGTCGGGCGGACGGGAGTATCCAACCCTCTCCCATCGCTACTTGTCGTTTCTATGGCTCGCCTTTCATGCCGATACGGGCAGGTTCAGAAACTTCCTTAGTTACGACCGCAAGTGGCGTGAAGAAGTAGGCTCGGATGACAGTCATGGCAGGGCGTTGTGGTCTCTGGGAAAAGCCCTGGGCCATTCGCGAGATGCGGGATTAAGAGGAGCGGCTGGGAGGCTCTTCGAGGCCGCGGTCCCTGCAACGCTAACGTTTGCCAGTCCACGAGCCTGGGCATACTGCATCCTGGGCATGCAGGCCTATCTGGACTGGTTCCCCGGTGACAGAGCCATTCAAGGCGTTCGCAACACGCTCGCCAATCGCCTTCTCGACATTTACGAGCGCAGTCACTCCCAGACCTGGCATTGGTTTGAGAAGAGCCTTGCGTACTCGAATGCCAGACTTCCGCAGGCGCTTATTCTCGCTGGATGGCGGAGCAACAATCATAAGATGATAGAAGTTGGCATGGACTCACTGAAGTGGCTCGTTGCCGAACAACACTGCGGCGATGCTGAGATCTTCGTGCCCATTGGTTCCAACGGATTTTTCGTAGAAGGCTGTGACAAGGCGCGTTTCGATCAGCAGCCTGTGGAGGCCTGCGCGACTGTCTCGGCTTGCCTCGAGGTTTACAGGCTGACGGAAGAGAGGCAATGGCTTGAGGAGGCCCGGCGAGCATTTGCCTGGTTTCTCGGCAAGAACGATTTGCAATTGCCGCTATACGATGCAACCACCGGGGGGTGTAAAGACGGTCTGCATCCCGACCGCATCAACCAGAACCAGGGGCGGAATCGACGCTTTCGTTCCTCATGGCGCTGCTGGAAATGCAGACAGCCAAAGTGGCAAACGCAGACGAGCTGCACGAGGAAACGAGTGTCTCTCTTTGAATCCATCCATTCCGCCGACTGAATCGCAGGAGCGCAGCGTTTACGACGGGTTACGTCCCGGGCCATATGCCGATCATCCGCTGTTTAAGCGATATTCAGGCAACCCGATACTTGGCAGGGAACACTGGCCGTATCCGATCAACAGTGTACTCAACGCCGGAGCTGTATCGTTGCCCGGAGGGGAAACGTTGCTTCTGTGCCGCGTTGAAGACCGGACCGGGCTGTCGCACCTATGTGCGGCGCGCTCCACCAACGGAGTCGATAATTGGCGGATCGATCCCCAACCGACGTTGAGAGCGGACCCTTCGGAATATCCCGAGGAAATATGGGGCATTGAAGACCCGCGCATCACCTACGTCCCCGAGCTTGAGCAATTCGCAGTGGTCTACACTTCTTTTGCGCGGGGAGGTCCGGGAGTGTCGCTGGCGCTCACCAAGGATTTCCGGAGCTTCGAGCGCTTCGGGGTCATCATGCAGCCGGAGGACAAGGACGCGGCTTTGCTGCCTCGGAGAATTGGCGGCCGCTGGGCCCTCATTCATCGGCCGGTCACCACCCTGGGTGCGCACATGTGGATCTCCTACTCGCCCGATTTGAGGCATTGGGGCAGCCACAAAGTCATGCTGGCGGCGCGGCGCGGCGGATGGTGGGATGCGAACAAAATTGGCCTATGCTCTCCGCCGATTGAAACCGCCAACGGATGGCTTACTATTTATCACGGAGTTCGGCAAACCGCATCGGGAAGCATTTACCGCCTGGGCCTCGCGCTCTTTGACCTGGAGCATCCGGAAATCTGCCTGCAGCGGGGAGATTCCTGGATGTTCGGTCCGGAAGCATCGTATGAGCGCAACGGCGACGTGAAAGATGTCGTGTTTCCGTGCGGGCAAACGATCGCCGCAGATGGAGACACCATTTACCTGTATTACGGAGCAGCCGATTCGAGCGTAGCTTTAGCCACGGGCAGCATCCGTTGCCTGCTTTCCTGGCTTAACGCGCATTCGAGTCCGGCAGAAGCGGGCTCTCTTTAGCCTAGACGATGGCATGATCGAAAGGAGCCGGCGAGATGAGCGAGACGAACTGGATTTGGCCCAACTGGATCCCGCAGCTACTATGGATTCGGCGCGAATGTCCGCGCTGCAATTCTACTCGATTCAAGCCGGCCGAGTTGCGTTCGTTCGATGGCCTCTTCGGTATGTTCGCTCTTCGCCCGGTTCGTTGTATGTTTTGCTGGCGGCGATACTACTGGTTCTCCATGCGAGGAGCAGAATAAGCGTCCTGCAACGTGACTCCGGTCCCACATCGGTTGATTTTCTCAACTGGCTAGCTGTGCAATAATCCCCCTTTCAGGGGTTCTACCGGCGATAAAGAAAACATCGAGCAACAAAGAATCTCCTCTATCTCAATCCCCCTATAAGGCAGAAGATATGGAAAATAGATTGAACAAAAAGCAAAGGCTGCTTGAATAGAGAAAACCATGCGTTCCGGGTCACAGGGATGCAGATCAGCAGTTATCTTACGCCAATCCGTACTTGACTCACTTCGTCGATTCCCCCAAGCGCCCAAGCCGATCAGTTGCACCGGTCTATTCTGGACGCATTCCGTCCGCGGAGGCACTTTCCAGTAATGCCTGCGTCGATTGTTTAGGGTATACGGGGGACATTTTTAGTCATTTAGAGGTCAAATATTGTGTTTTGGCTGTGTTTGTCTAAGTCCCCGTTATACCCCGATTTCCGTCCATAAGTGTCAAGGCTACGTAGGGAAAACGCCTTCCCCTAGCTCTCAAATACAGAAAACGCGACCGAGATGCGAGGTCACGATTTATGGGGTATAGTGGGGACAGATTCGGGCAGTTTTGGGCCGTCGCGCCGCCGGCGCAGAGGCCGTTTTAGGGATTCCGGGGCGTCAAAGAGAGCGAGCGGGCGCAACGAAGAAGCATCGAGCCAATCAACCTATCCAGTAATCATCAACATATATAAATCCATTCAACCTCAATGCCAGGCCAGAGAACAAATCAGCATCAACCATCAGCAATACACTGACAGTCCAGATAAGCAATGAAGTGACGAGCCTGAGTGCAGGAGACCGGCTCTGGTTCGCCCACGTGCGAAGTGTCGGTATGGTCGAGAACGGAGAGCTTGTCAGGCTGGACAAGTTTGCCTTGCTTCGATGGGGCGCGTCGGACACCTGGGCGGGAGAACCGGCAGGAGAGACAGTGTTGAGCCTGATCACGAACGGGGCTTCGGCCTGGCGCACGCGCGCGAGAGGTTTTGGGTCCGGCAGGACGGCAAGACCTAGTCTGCAATAGGAACGGGCTCGTCACAGCCGACATAGGCTCAACCACGCGAGCCACGAAGGTGGCCTGCATCTCGGTCACAGCATCGTCGATCGAGATGCCCATGCCCTCGTTGAGGATTTCCACGCCGAAGATCTTGACCG
>CAWIVA010000079.1:0-96952 GCA_963839225.1 uncultured Acidobacteriaceae bacterium | reverse complement strand
GTCCCGTACCCTGCTTCTGAGGCGTAGACTCCTCCGATTACGTCCACACTGGGCACCTCAGAAAAATAAGCGCTGGCCCCACCGTAAGCAGATGTGTCAATACCAATGTAGTAACCGCCGCCGAGAGGATCGGGAACATAAGTGGACACAGTGTCAGAGGAATCGCAAGACGCGAGCGGGCTAGCGTTATTCACCGAACCGGACATACCGTTCGATACGGCATTGGCATTGCAGCTGAGGGGTGATGGACCCTGTCGCCGAAAGGAGGGTTATGCCGCCCCCCTCACGATGCTGCTGCTGAGGAGGAGAAAGATACCCAATTACCGAAGCACTCGATTTCTCATAGAAACACCTTTTCGATTTTCAGGTTAGGGTTAGTTAAGCGTAAGCCCCAGGCGTTCGGGATTCTTTGATTCGCAGGATGGCAATCAATTCGCCCACGGCGTTTTGCGTCACGCGACATTCCACGCCAGGCTCAGTAATCCAGTGCCGAGCAGAATGAGGGTTGACGGCTCGGGGGTGGCGGGGGCGGCGTCAGGTTCGGGCTGTACTTCGAAAGCGTAATGCTCGTCCAGCGGGAAGGTGTTGCCGCCCCCATCTCCTCGTTGAACGTGGCTTGATCGAACGTGAACACCTGGGTCGACAACGGCCTGGCATTGCGAGGTTTGATTTCGGAATAGCCTTCCCACATAGCAGGTGGCATTTAGGAGTCACACTGAAGGGTTCACCGAATTCAGCCGTGTAGTTCAGAGGTCCCGGGGTGGTGGAGTAAGAGCCGCCGCCACCGCCGACTGAGGCGCTAATCTGCGCATACCCATCTCCAGTTACGTTTTTTCACCGTTCCAGGTCAATATCACTGGAATGCCGTCGACCGGATTAGAGGGGATGTATTTTAACAAGTTGATGGAAGTGGAGAAACTCACGGCGGCTATCACATTTTGGGAAACTGTAGCATCAGAATAATTCGGAGTCACTTTGGGATTGTATCCGAAATCCGCTCGCATGCCCGATTGCGTCTGCCATTGGGCCTTCTGAAAGCCCCGGTTCGCCCAGCGTCGCTATAGCGGATCCCACTGATTGTCCTGCATTCCAAGACTGCCCATTCGACCATGCTGCTGAGAGGTCACAGGTCGTCTCAGTTTTGTATTCGTACTTGAGGCTGCGTTATTGATGGGAGAGACCGCGACGGGACCACCAAAAAACGTGCAACTTGCCGAGGCATAGCCAACAGCCAAGCTAAGTGAATTGCCCAGAAGCTTGTACGGAGTGAGTAGTGCGAGGACTAGAAACGAGAAACTGGCTATGTGACAACTTTGCTTGACGTGCATCTCTTTCCTCCAGCCCTGCAAGCTTGGAAGAGCGAGTCGCAGTCAAGCCAATCTAGTTTCGAACAGGGTCCCCGTGGCAGGAATCGCGCCCCAAGCCGACAGAGAGTCTTGGGGTTACCCGTGCACGAATGTTGCCAATTCGGCATCCTGAAAAATAACGACTTGCTCGTTGGAGGGGAATGCGCACTGCAAGTCTTTGCATAAGAACTGAGCAAATCAATTCAACATTTGCTGCGAACTTCCTGCGTCCACTTTCACGGAGGGATTTAGTTCCCGTGCCGTCGCCGATACTGCCCCCGTGTGATTAGGATCACGATTCTTCAGTGCGCCTGCGCGCCCTTGTCGATGCGCATCATCGGAGAATGGCCGGCGGGGTGTGCTGCGCGAACGACGTGGGGGGTCATGATGATCAGCAGCGTCGACGAGCTGTTGGTGGTGCTTTTGTCGGTCACGTCGTTCAGCCCGGGAATCTCGCTGAACCCCGGAAGGCCGCTGATGGCGCGCATCTGCGATTTATCCAGCTCGCCCGCCACCATCACACTCTCTCCCTTTTTGAGCATCACTACCCCGGAATAGGCGCGATTGTTGAGGATGGGATTGCCGTTGATGGAAGTTCCGGAGAGCGCGTCGATCTTCAGGTCCATGCTCAGGGAGACATCGTCGTTGCGCATCACCCTGGGGGTGGCCTTCAGGGTCAAGCCCAGGTCCTGGTATTCCACCTGCGGAACGTTGGGCACGCTGCTGGCGTAGGAGTTGAGCAGCGCACTCAAACCGCCGGAAGCTCCCGCGCCAGTGAGCCCCGGGATACTGGGCACGCTGCCCGAAAGGCTCGAGAAGGATGAGGTCTGGATGGGATACTTCTCGCCTACCTTCAGGGTTCCGTCCTCGCCGTCGCCCACGCGCAACTTAAGTTCTTCCAACTCGTGCGAGTCAGATGTGTTCAAGTTGAAGTTGAGTGTCAGCGAACCCGGCGACAATGCCGATTGCGTGAGCCCACCGCCGAAAAGTGCGATGCCATTGGATAATATGGAACTCGAGATCTGGCCGGAAGCAAGCAGAATGCCGAGAATCGCCAGTGTGTCGCCTGGCGCAGCCAACCCTGAGGAGATAATCTGCTGCACCAGGCTCTGGTTCGCGGCCAGGATGGACTTCTCCTCGGCATAGACGTTAATGGCGGAGAAGGTTTGTGGCGGCTGGACTCCGGTATCGCGCAGGCTGAGGTGCGCAAGCTGAATCAGGCGCACGTCGATCAGCACCTGGCTGCGCCCTTGCAGCAGTTCACGCATGGTCGCATTGAAGGCGGTGAGCGTGGCAGCCGGCGCACGGAGAGTCAGCGTTCCGGCGGCGGGATATTTCACTGCCTGCGTGATCTGAAAGACGTTTTTTGCCAGGTTGATCACGTCGGTCATTTCGGGGTCGGACATCCCGGAAAGATAAATGGTCTCCAACTCCTGGCGCGTGAACTGCGTGCGGTTTTCGCGGGTATCTTTGACCACCAGCACACGGTGCGGGTCGAGTGGAACATAGAACGAATTGGTGACCATGCCCAGAACCCGCGTTGCCTCTTCGAAGGTAGCGTCATCCATATCCAGGCGCAACTGTGTTGGCTTAATGCTTTGGTCGATGGTAGTTTCAAGCCCGTAGGCGCTGAATACTTCCTTGATCACCTTGGCCTGGTCCTCGTGGACGTGGAAGCTGTGCGCCTTGCTCCTGGGCATCAACTTCACTGTTTCACCCATTGTGGTTGCAGTTTGCTGGTAGATGGGGATTTCCTGACCGCGCACGGCTTCGTCGCTTAGCTCGTACAGCAGTTCGGTGGCCTCTTTGTTTTTTGGATCAAGTTCCAGGGCGTGAGCCAATGCGGCGCGTTCGCCTGCCACATCGTCTTTAAGCCGGTCCTTGGTCGCAGCCTGAATCAGTGCCGTTACCGCGTGACTGAGAGCAAGATCGGCCGCCAGCGAATAATCGCGGTTCGAGGGGTCAAGCTCGGCTGCCTTGCGATAGTCGCTCATTGCTTCTTCAAAAATCTCCCTGTCGAAGAGCTTGCTGGCCAGAAGGTAGAGCCTGGCTGCGCGCCGGCGGTCGGTGGCGCGCGACGGCTTGGTCGTCTCCGCTGGAACGACAGTCGGCGCGGCGCTTTGGCTCTCTGGTGAGGCTGCAGGGAGCGAGGATGGGGTCTTTTGAGGCGTCGCCTGTTGGGGCGGGATGGGATTCGCAGCCTGGGCTGATACGGCGCTCACAAAAGCCGGCAGCAGGAGGCAAGCCGTGGATTGGCGGACCCATCGTCTCATCCATGGGCCTCTCGCCGATCTCGTTTTCTGCCTGAAAAGATTCACTGCGGGGTCCGTGCCAGCGCCAGCAGATCAGCCAGGGTGGAGGCACAAACCTCCGGCTGCAGCGCCAGCAACTCGTCAAAGCTGTATCTGCCGGTGGCGACGGCAATGACAGACATAAAATTGGCGCGCGCAGCCTCAATATCCCGGGGAGTGTCGCCCACCACGCAGATCTGCGCTCCTGAATCGGATAGCTCCCTGGCCATGACTCCCGCGTGGCCGATCAGTTCTGAGCGGACAGAAAAACTATCGCTGAAGCCGCCGAAACGGAACCATTCGCGCAGGCCGGCCTGCTCAACCTTGATCCAGCCAATGGTCTCCAGGTTGCCTGAGGCCACGCCCAGCAGAGCGCCCTTTTTCGCCAGGTAGTCCAGCACCTGTTCCACCCCCGGCATGCGAACCAGGTCCAGCTCATGGCGCCGTTCGGCAACTGCGTGGCGCATTGCTTCCAGGATGGCCTCGGTGCTTTGCTCCAGAACTTGAGCCGGAACGCCGGCCTGGTGGCAGGCTTCGCGCAGGATGGCCGTATCCGTGCTCCCGTGCAGCAGGATGCCGGACAGCGTGATCTCGAATCCCGTTACCCTTTGAACGCTGGAGACGATGGAGTCGACGTGGACCCGGTCGCGGCTGCGCAGCAGTGTGCCGTCGATATCGAACAGATAGGCGTCCTGCGCGTCCCAGGCAAAGCCCGGCTCGATGGCGACTCGCGCTTCGTTGGTAGCTGGCGTTGTCAGCATGTCCCTTTGAATAGTAGGTCAGCCTTGGCGGTAGATTTGGCGTGCCGTGCTGAATACAGGACGTTCGCTGCGCGGCGGACGCTTGAGCCCGGCCCTCACTTCGGCAAGTTCCAGCCCCAGCTCCGCCATGGTGCGGCTCAACGTGTTGCGGTGCATTCCCAGCTCTTCAGCCGCTTTACACTGGTTCCCCCGGTGTGCAATCAATACTTCGCGCAGATACTGCCTCTTGAAATCATGCACGGCATCCTCGTAGGAAATGCCGCTGGAATGCATTTGCGTCACCAGGCTATCCAGTTCTCGTCTCACGTTCACCTCTAGCTGCCTAATTCATTATCATGACCCATTTTCGCGGTCTTTGCATGATGAAATATTACGATTTAATCTTTCCTGGATGCATCCATCCTGGCGTCTCCTCTTCCAGGGTCCTCAGGCCCTCCCGGATTCGCAGCGCCAGTTCATGCGGCGTTACTTGGGTACTAAGGTGACAGGCTCCGAAAAACAGCCTGGGCAAGCGGGCTTCCTTCAGAACGCGCGCCTGGGGAAAGAAGGCCACAATGGCGATCATGCCCAATGTGACCAGAATTACGCCTTGAAAGAACCCAAAGATGGCCCCGGCAAATCCATCCAGGCAGCCCAATCCGAGCGAGCGAAATGCCCTGGCCAGAAATGACCCGAGAATGGCTGCAACCGCCATCACCAGCAATGCAAGCAGCAGGAATGCGATGGTGTCGGCAACGGCATGGATGCGGACAATGGGCATCAGCATGGCTGCCACGCGGCCGTAATTCCAGGCCGCTATGGCCAAACCCAGCACCAGCCCGGCCAGCGAGCAAAACGAACGGAAGAAGCCCTGTGACATGCCGCCGAGCACAGCGATCACCATAATGATCACGATGCCCCAATCGACTATCGTCAAGCTACTCACCCAAGCCATGATGCACTCCTGATAAGTTCTACAAAGCAAGATCCCGCCCCGTCAGCCGGCGGAAAGCTTCAAGATACTTTTCTTGTGTGCGCCCTACTACGTCGTCGGGAAGCCCTGGCGCGGGGGCCTGCTTGTTCCAGTGGATGGATTCCAGATAATCGCGTACGAACTGTTTATCAAAGGAAGGCTGCGCCCCTCCGGGTTTCCAGGTCTTGCCCTCCCAAAAGCGGGAGGAATCCGGCGTCAATACCTCATCGGCCAGGATGATCCCTTCCGCAGTTTTGCCAAACTCGAATTTTGTGTCGGCCAGGATCAGGCCGCGGGACTCGGCATGGCCGGCAGCCAGCTTGTAGATTTCGAGCGTCAGCCGCCGCAGTTCCGCAGCATCTCCGGGCCCGGCGAGTTCCTCAGCCTGGGCAAATGAAATGTTCTCATCGTGCACACCGGCCTCGCCCTTGGTGGAGGGGGTAAACAGCGGCTCCGGGAGACGCGATCCGTCCAGCAAGCCTGCCGGGATCGGAATGCCGCATACGGTTCCGGCCTTCTGGTATTCCTTCCAGCCCGAACCAGTAAGGTAGCCCCGCACCACGCACTCCACGGGAAACATCTTTGCCCGCTTGACCAGCATGGAGCGGCCTTCGAGCTGATCGGCGTATGGGCGCAACGCAGCGGGAAATCTGGAGACCTCGGAGGCGATCAGGTGGTTAGGCACAAGATCCGCCAGCAGATCGAACCAGAACAGCGAAATCTGGGTAAGAATCTTACCTTTTCCAGGGATGCCGGTGGCGAGCACATGATCGAACGCCGAAATGCGGTCGGTGGCCACCAGCAGCAGGTCATCCTCTACCGCATAAAGATCGCGCACCTTGCCTCGACCAAGCAGGGGCGTTGAACCCAGATTCGTTGTCAAGAGAGCATTCATGGGAAGTCTTACCTCGGAGGGAACTGAAGCTCCGATTTTTCCAGCGTGGGCCGCATTTTGTCAAACCTATGATTTTCGTGCAAGAAATGTGCCCATTTGACCAGTAATTGAAATGAAATCAGCGTCGAATGCTGGGAGAGGCATGTGGGGGAAAAAAGCACACACCTGTGTGACGGCCATCACGGACCGGGCTTTCCATATGGGAGAAACTCCATCTGTCAACAAGGTTCAGAGAGCAGTAAGCACGTTCTCTTCGAGCCGGGCGACACGAAGTAGCCGTGGAAAGGGGAAGCCGCAGCTCGCTTCGTTAGTACAGGGAACACTAGTAGCCGCGCGCTACCGACCTCCAGCGCCGGCTACTAGTTCCCGTCTTTATCTTGTTTTTTCATAATGCAAGCGCCTCCGAAGCGTAGACTTCCTTCGGGGGCGATTTTTTGTCTCAAAAGCCGGGGTCAGCCAGGTGTACCCGGTCTCAAAAGGGTTCTATCAAGTTGAGGGTGCCCCCGGTCCCTCGCTTTTGGGACCCGGGGATGTCGAGCAGCAAGGCCATTCAGACCTTGGGCCACCAGCCCATCTATTTATCCTCAGACAGTCACTATGCTGTTGCGCGCTGCTGCCCGTGGATGCCCAGGCGCACGCTCACCACTTTGGAAACGCCCGGCTCCTGCATGGTTACGCCGTAAATCATATCTGCGACCTGCATCATGCGCTTGGAGTGCGTGACCAGCAGGAACTGAGTATCCCGGCTCAAGGAGTTCAGCAGGATGCCCAGCCGAGCAACGTTGGTCTCGTCCAGCGCTGCATCCACTTCGTCGAGTGCACAGAAGGGGCTGGGCTGGAACTGGAAGATGGCCACCAGCAGCGCCAGCGCGGTAAGCGACTTTTCGCCGCCCGAGAGCAGAAGCACATTTTGCAGCTTCTTGCCCGGCGGCGACGCCACAATATCCAGCCCGCTTTCGGCTTGGTTTTCCTGGTCTGTAACGCGCAGGAAGGCTTGGCCGCCCTGAAAGAGTCCGGCGAAGACCCTGGCGAAGTTCTCGTTGATCTTTGTCAGCGCCGCATCGAACTTGGCGCGCGTAATCTGATCGATCTCCTTGATCGTATCCTGCGTATTCTCGATGGACTCCATCAGGTCCTTGCGCTGCATTTCAAGGAAGCCGTGACGCTCAGCCGTCTCCTTGTACTCATCCAGAGCCATCATGTTCACCGGACCCATCTGCTCGATGCGCTGGCGCAGCGAGCGGCAGGTCTCCTCCTCGACGATCAGGACCTGGTCCGTTATGCGCTCGATCTGCTCGTCGGCGCGCAATACCTCAGCCTCGACATTTACTTCGTTCAGGCAGTTGGCCTCAAGGTGCTCCAGATCGGAGCTCAACCTGGCTACTTCGCTGGACCGCGTGGCGCGATCCTCGCGCAACTGATCAAGAGAGGCGCGGCCGGTCTTCAATTGCGCTTCGATGGCGGTCAATTGCTGGCGCAGTGCCTGTGCATTGCCGGAGATGGTCTGCGCCAGGGCCAGCGCCTCGGCCCGCGAAGCCTCCAGTTCCTTCTGCCGCGCGGCCAGAGCGGCGCTCTCGCCGATGCGCTGTTCCCGCTCCTGCTCCGCGGCCATCCGCTGCTGCTCAACGGCCAGCATCCGGCGCTCAAGGTCCACATGGAGCCGGTCAATGCGTTGGAAGGCTGCTTCAGCGCCCCGACGGCGTTCTTCCAGGCCAGCCAGTTCCGCAGTCAATTGCGCCGCCTCCTGCTGCAATCCTTCGCGCTTCTGGCGCAGAGTGGCCAGTTGCGCCTGCAATTCGTCCAGGCCGGCCTCAGCCTGAGCATGCTCGGCCTCTAGCCGCGCAGCCTCTTCGCGTTTCTGCTCGATTCCAGCTTTTTTGGCTTCGCGTGCGTCCTTGTTGCGCGCAGCCTGCGCTTCCCAATCTGCAATCCGCCGCTCGATGCGCTGGGCCTCGCTTTCCATCTGCTTCAGCGCCGCGCCCTGGTTGGCGGTATCGCTCTCTGCATGCCGGCGTTCCTCGCTGTGAGTTTCCAGCTTCTGCGTCAGCTCCTCGATGGTCGCGGTCAGTGCAGCCGCTTCAGCCTCTGCTTGCGTTACTCCCGTCTCCAGCTTTGCCTGCCGGGTTTCGATCTCGCGCAACTCCCGCTTCAGCGCCAACGGGCCTTCGCTGGCCGGCTTGCCGCCGGTAACGGTCGCATTGTGGAAGCACTCCCCCTCCGGTGTAAGGAAATAGGCTGAAGGGTAGCTGGCGGCCAGTTGCTGCGCCAGTCCGGAGTTCTCCACCAAATAACCGTTCCTCAGCTTGGGCAGAATCTCTTCCAGAGACCGCCCAAAACCATTCAGCACCTTGATCGAATCCTTCAGCGGGGTCACGCCGGGAACTTGAATCGAATCCTTGCTCTCAGGAAAAAGTTTGCCTCCGGCCGGGCCAGGGGGGTGAATCAGGAATGTGGCGCGGCCATCTACTCCTGACTTGAGCAGTCGAACGCCCTCCTCGGCAGCTCCCCAGCTTTGCACCACTACATAATTCAGCTCCTCGCGCAGGAACTCGTCAACCACGGCCTCATGCTCGCCGCTCACCTCAAGAAAATCTGCCAGCGTGCCTACCGGCGTGCTTCCGGGGGCAAACGCACCCGGCTTCAGCAGTCGCCGTACCGTATCGGACGAGTACCCGTGATTGCGAATCAGTGCCTCCAGCGACTCGCGGCGTCCGGTTACGGTAGCCTGCTCGCTGCGCAGTTCATTTGCCCGCGTGCGCTGAGTGTTCTCCTCTGTACGCCTTGCCTGCAGGGTCTCGCGCAGGGCCGCAATCTCGCTCTCCAGCCGCTTGAGCGCTTCAGCCGCCGATTCAAATTTGCGCCGGGCCTCACTGCTTTGCGCCCTTAAGGTTTCCTGCTCCTTCCGCGCCTGGCCCAACTCCGCCTGCAATCGCTCCGCCTCGCGTTCAAGTGCGGCCAAACTCTCTTCTCCCTGGGCCGTATGGTTGCGTGCATTGCCGGCCAGGGTCAGCAGGTTCATGGCCTTCCGGCGGCTGGTTTCCAGCTCCCTCTCCGCGACAAAAACCTCTTCAGCCGCCTTGCGCGCCTCCTGTTGGCTCGCCTCCACCTTCTGGCGGAAGGCCTTGGCCTCGCTTGCCGCCGTCTCAAGAAAGGCGTGATGCTGCGTCCGCTCCTCGGCAATCGAGCCTAACTGCGTCCGCGTCTGCTCCAGTTCCGCGGCGGCCACCGCGATCCGCGTCTCCAACTCGCCCACGTGCTCGGCGTTGCTGCGCTCCCGCGCCGTGGCCCGTTCCAGTTCAAGTGCCGCTTCACTGGCCGGTTTTGCGCCTCCTGGCCCTCGCGGTCAAGCTCATAGCCACGCTCAGTGAGCGTGTGCTGGCTTGCTTCCAGCGTTCCAATCTCCGCCGCCGAACCGTTGATGTGCTCCGTCAGCGCGGCAATCTCCTGCTCCAGCCTCGCCAGATCCGCATCCATCATCGCCATGCGGCTGGCCAGCACCACGCGCAGCCGTCCGCGCAACTCGTCGCGCACTGCGGCAAACCGCTCCGCCTTCGCCGCCTGCCGCTTCAGGCTGTTCATCTGCCGCGTGACTTCTTCGAAAATATCGTCCACGCGGGCCAGATTCTGCTTGGCGCTCTCCAGGCGCAATTCGGCCAGTCGCTTCTTGGTCTTGAAGCGCGTAATGCCCGCGGCCTCTTCGATGATTGACCGGCGCTCATGCGGCTTGGAGCTGAGCAGTTGCCCGATCCGCTCCTGCCCGATGATGGCGTAGCTGTCCGGCCCCAGCCCCGTGCCCATAAAAATGTCCTGAATGTCGCGCAGGCGGCACAGCTTGCCGTTCAGCAGGTACTCGCTCTCTCCGGTGCGGAAGAGCCGCCGGGTAATCACCACCTCGCCCTTTTGCGGAGTGCGATGGAACTTGCGGCGGCGAATCTTGAGCACCACCGGCTGCGGACCCTCGACGGCTGCGCCTCGCTTGCGGCTGATTCAAATTTTGATCGGGCGCATCCTCATCGAGCACCTGGCCCGGCTGCTCGTTGGCAATAATCTCCTCGGCCTCATTTGCCCGCTGGCGGCGCACCTCGTCCTCGTCCCAATCGGCCGGGCCGTCGTGCTCCACCGTCACCTCCGGCTCCACAGGAACAGGCCCCTCGTAAGCCGCGGGATCGACCATGGTCAGCGTCACCTCCGCCATTCCCAGCGCCTTGCGGTCGCGGGTACCGGCAAAGATCACGTCCTGCATATGCGTGCCGCGCAGGCTCTTGGCGCTCTGCTCGCCCAGCACCCAGCTCACCCCGTCCAGGATGTTCGACTTGCCGCATCCATTGGGCCCCACCACCACGGCAATCCCCGTTCCCGGCACGGTCAACTCCGTGCGGTCGCAAAAGCTTTTGAAGCCGAGGATATGGATCTTTTTTAGTTTCAGCATCTTCACTCCGAATGGTTAGGGCTGCGCAAAGACTGCTCTTAAAGCAAGACTGCGGCAAATCGCCTCGCGCCGCTGCGGCGAGGGGAAATATTGCCACCCGATTACAAACTCTACGGAGAGTTGAGAGGCAGGGTCAACGGTGAGAAACGGTGTATTTGTGGATAAGAGAGGCCTTAATTCCTGTTCTTGGAAAATCCTCATCAGGCAATGCGAAATTGGAGAATATTTAAAAGTTTCTGCCTAGCTTTGCACAGGTTGTGACGTAGAAGCCCGCAGCCTTGTGCGCCTGAGTCCCCCGCGCGTTTCTTTTGACCTTAATCCCGCGGCTCTCATATATTTGTGAAAATGAGGTTCTTCTTAGTCTCTGATGCCCAATTTTATCAAGGAAGCGCTCAAGAAAATTCGAGACGGTGTACTTTATTCACTGCCGGCGCCTGCGGCTTTGAAACTCGATTTCTTCATGTATCAGCGGCGATTCCTCCATTTGAACAGCCCCGTCACATTCAATGAAAAAATACAGCATCGAAAACTGTCACGACCGCGATCCGCGATGACTGAACTGAGCGACAAGATCCTGGCCAAGGAGCATGTTGCCAAAGTGCTTGGTCCTGAATGGATCATACCGACCATCTGGTACGGAAAAGGCTGCCTCCCCGGTCTGATCGTACATGGCCGTTGCCTTATGTGTTGAAGGCGAATCACGGGAGCGGCTGGAACCTTTTATCCGATCGCGCGAAGATGAAAAATGGGACGATATCGAGCGAATTACAAACAACTGGCTCGGGACCGTCTTCGAAAAGCAATTCTTGGATGTGGGCATACTTTAATATTCAGCCAATGCTTCTCGTTGAACCTTATCTCAAAGAGGCTTCGGCCAATCTAACTGACTATAAGTTCTGGGTATTTGGCGGCAAAGTAGAATTGATTCAGGTCGATGTTGACCGGTATGTCGAACATAAGCAATATTTTTATGACAGGAACTGGAAACGGCAGGCATTCGAGTATGCTGCGCCCGGCACAGCCTGAAGATATTTCGCCTCCACAGTCGCTGGACAAGATGATTTGGGCCGCCGAGCTCCTGGGCGCCCCATTTTCGTTTGTGCGCGTCGACTTATACGCGGTTGGCGGCTCGCCGCTC
This sequence comes from uncultured Acidobacteriaceae bacterium, assembly GCA_963839225.1. GTDB lineage: Bacteria > Acidobacteriota > Terriglobia > Terriglobales > Acidobacteriaceae > Telmatobacter. Next base: position 85,140 of record CAWIVA010000079.1, on the reverse strand, counting down.
TTTGGCGAATTCACCTTTTATCCCAATGGCGCGCATTCCAGATTCATCCGGAGAGCGCAGACGCTGAAATAGGAAAGTTATGGCCGATGAATTCGACTTCTGATAAGGCCTAACCCCTTAACCGAACCATCTATGGAGCAGATTATGACTTCGCCGACCGACCAAGTTTGGATTGAATTTGTTCGAGGGCAGCACGGCGATCATGGATTTTCTCAATCCAGATAATTCTCCCCCTGTTCCTCTCGTTGAGTTGCCCGAGATGTTTAATCCCTTCCGTGCCGAGGTGTTCGCATCTTCGCCAAGTTGATGTATCTTCTTCCGCTCCTGAATATCAAGTCCCTCCCCATGCTGAATATGCTGGTCGAAGCTAAAGCCTCCGGCAAACTCGATGGCGTGCATACGTTGGTTGAGAACTCATCCGGCAACGCCGCATTCTCTCTGGCTGTGCTTGCAACTCTCTTCGATATCCCTCGGACAATGGCCATTCTGCCCTGGGATATTGCGCCCGGCAAACTTGAGCTTCTGCGCGTGGCCGGGGTCGAAACCACGCTGAAGAGAGAAGATCCTTTCGGGGTCATCAGGCATTGCCGATGCGCGCGCTATGGGCGAGCAACCAGGAGTATTCAATGCCGGGCAATATGGAAACGATGCCAATCCGGCGGCGTACGAAAAATGGGTTGCGCCGCAAATCTGGGAGCAGACAAAAGGCAAGATCACGGTCTTTGCCGCTGGGCTAGGCACGACGGGAACTCTCGTAGGCGCAAGCAGATACTTTAGAACGAAATAAGCGAAACGTCAGCACTGTTGGCGGAATCTGCCGCCAAGGCGAAGCGGTGCCCGGAGTAAGGTCGCTGGCACGCCTGCGCGAAATTGAATTCGATTGGAAGAGCGCGGCTGATGCGATTGTCGAAGTAGGAACCGTCGAGTCTTATAAGCGGAGCATGCAGTTATGCCGCGCAGGAATCGTGGCGGGCCCAAGCTCCGGCTTTGCGTTGGTCGCACTGCAAAGGTTTCTGGAGGAAAAGAAGAAGGATTCTCTTCTGGATAAGCTTCGCAATGCGGATGGCGAGATAGTAACTGTGTTTATCTGTAGCGATACTCCGTTCGCTTATCTTGATAAGTACAGCACCCACCTCGATGCGGCGGATTTCTAGACTTACTCGAAGCGGGAAAATCGAAGAACCGATCTAGCGCATTTGCCCGGCCTTCAAAACGGCATCGACCAGAGATATCCAGGTCGCCCCGTTGTGTGCGGTGATTGGTAATATTCACGCGAATGGACAACTTTCCGTTGATGCGCGTCGTCGATGGTGCGGCAACTCCGCTCTCCTGAACATCAGCCACAATATCTTTATTCAGTTGATCGAGCGCGGCCGCATCGAGTTCTTCTCTTCGCAGCCGAAAGCAAACGATGTTAAGGCTGACGGGCGCAAGCAGCTCCAACTGCGGCTCGTTTTCAATGCGCCGCGCCAGGTACTCAGCCTGCGCGCAGTTTTGCTCAATCAGCTCACCGAAACGGGCAGTACCATGTTCCTTCATCGCAAACCAGATCTTCAGAGCGCGAAAACTGCGCGATAACTCAGGTCCGTAGTCGCAGGGCCAGTTCTCGCCTGCCGCCAGTCCGCGCTCCGCACGCCGGAGATAAGCGGGCTTCATCGAATATGCGGCGCGGTATGCCTCACCATCCCGCACCAGCAGGCAGCCCGCATCGTACTGCACGTGCGCCCACTTATGAAAATCGAATGCAAGCGAGTCGGCCCGTTCAATTCCTTTCAGTCGCGAACGCAGCCGTTCGCTCATCATGCACAGCGCGCCGAATGCGCCGTCGACATGGAACCACAATTTCTCCTCTGCGCAAAGCGTCGCCAACTGATCGAGGTCATCGATCGCTCCCGTATTCACGGTGCCCGCGCTTCCTATTATGCAGAAAGGTTGATAGCCCGCGGCGCGGTCATTGGCAATGGCTTGCTTCAATTCATTCGTATCAATGGTAAAATCCGGCTTCACCGGAATCTTCCGCAATGAAGAGCTGCCAACGCCGAGAATTTCAAATGCCTTCACTGCCGAATCGTGCACCTCGGTAGAGGTATAAGCAGTCAGGCTGCGCGGCAGTCCTTTCAAACCGTCCTTACGCATATTTTCGCGCACGGAATTTCGTGCCACGCCGAGAGCGATGAGGCTGGCCATCGATGTACCGCTCACGATCAAGCCAGCGGAATTACGGGGAAAGCCGAACAAATCCCTGAACCAGCCGATCACCTCGCGTTCCACATAAATCGCGCCATGATCGCGGCCGCCGCAATTCGAATTCATGGCCGCGCTCAAAAGTTCCGCGACAATGTTGCCTGCCTGGCCAGAACCATGCACCCACCCGAAGAAACGGGGATGTATGTTGCCAGTGGCATAGGGAAGGATATTCTCAGCGAACTCCCGATAGACCTCCGCGAGCGGCGCTCCATCTTTCGGCAGGGGCGCTGAAAGACCTGCACGAACTTCCTCCGGCACCTTTTGCCAAACGGGCCGTTCGCGCACCGTCTCCAGAAAGTGAATGGCTTCGTCGAGAGCCTGGTGCGCCAGCTTCCGGAATGCTTCCCAATCCGCGGGATCGAGCGATCGCTCTTTGGGAAGTTGCGGTGAATGGCCCAAGTCACTTCCGGGCGGTGAATCTTTCATATCTACCTCTGGCCATCTATCTAAATAAGAATACAATGCGCTCGGGGCTGAAAGACTGACTTATCTTGATTCATGCGGTAACTTGAGCACTGATTGATCGCTCATAAATCGAAGCAATAATCTCCCTCACAGCCCAGCCGGCGATGAGCAAACTAGGCGCTAGTGTGGGCGCTGCGTTGCCGAGTTCAGTCAGAGTGGTATGCACCACTCTCTGATCTGGTTGTGCAGCATGGGAGACGATGGCACAAGGCAACTCCGGCGGAAGGCCTTGCTGTAACCATTCCTGGGCCAGCAGCGTCAAGTCGCGGCCAGGCATGTAGACCACGCGGGTCGCGTCTTCCAGCTCGGGCAGTGGCGACTCATTGTGCGATTGCGCGTGATGGCCGGTGGAGAAAATTACGTTTGACGCGTTGCGGCGATCGGTCAGCGAGCAGCCGATGGCCGCAGCGGCAGCAAATGCCGCGGTGATTCCGGGACCACCTGGAATGCGATGCCCGCTTCTGCAAGAGCATCCATCTCTTCGGCAGCGCGGCCGAAGATGAGCGGATCGCCGCTCTTGAGGCGAACTACGCAATGACCTTTGCGCGCGTGCTCGATCATCAGCGCATTGATTTCTTCCTGTGTGATGGTCTTCGTGCCGCAGCGTTTTCCTACGTTTACGATTTCAGCTGAAGGCGAAGCGTAATCGAGAATGACCTGCGGAACAAGATCGTCGTGCAGGATTACGTCCGCGCTGCGAATGAGACGAACGGCCTTGACAGTAAGCAGATCGGGATCGCCGGGGCCTGCGCCCACGAGATAAACCGTTTGTGCGGAAGCGCGAACCTCCTGCCGCGTCTTCTGCATAACCGGCTGCAGAAATACCGGGGATGGGCTCACCCGGATTAAGTGCAAAGACCGGGCGTTGCGCCAGTTGATGCAGCAACAGTTTACGGTCCTGGCTGCGGGGAAGGGTCTCGAGAATTTCGCGCCGGAGTTGCGCCCAGATTCTCAAGCCAGGGCCAAGATCATCTGGCAGCAGTTTGTCGATCTCACGGCGCAAATGCTGCGCGAATGCGGGGCTTTCTCCGGCAGTGGAGATTGCGATCTGCAAATCTGCCGCGCCGACCACCGATCCGAAAAAGAAATCGCAGTTAGGAATATCGTCAACGCTGTTGCAAAGAATCCCACGCTCGACTGCGCCCCGATAAACAGCCGCGTTCACCTCGGGCGAATCGGTGGCAGCAATGACCAGGTGGTTTCCGTCGAGATCGGAGAGTTCAAATCGGCGCTCGATCCATTCGATTTTGCCTTCCGCGGCAAGCGTTCCGGAACCATCCGGAGCACGACGCATTGCGGACCAGCTACCACCGTCGACGAAGCTGCACCGGCCCGGTCTTAAGCAGGCTGCCGATCTTATCGAACGCAACGTTGCCCGCGCCCACCAGCAGGCAGCGGCGGCCGGCGAGCTTGAGAAAGATCGGCAACAGACTCATCGATTGGTTCCTCATTCGGCGACTCCGTGCGGAACGCGGCCGGCAGGTGCATCGCGCTCAACAGGCTCCAGCAGCTTCACCGGCCAGATGCGCCCGCAGTTCGTCGTTCGAGTAGCGGCTAAACCATGCACGCAATTTTCGTCTGGCAGCGCGGTGGCCAGGTAGTGGCGCAGCAGGCGCTCGATGGCTTCAGGCACCAGCGGAGCAGGGCAGCGAAAACCGACCGGGCGCGCGATAGATGCGTGCTGGCCCACCGCTCCACCGACGCAGAAGTAATAAGCATCGGTAAGCTTGCCCTCGTGCTTGATCTTCTTGCCCTCAATGCCGATGTCGGCAATCCAGTGCTGGCCGCAGCTGTTGGGGCAGCCGGTGACGTGCAGCTTGAGCTGCTGATCGAACTGCGGCAGGCGCTCTTCAAGCTCCTCCACCAGCCAGCGGGTAAAGCCCTTGGTCTCAGTGATCGCCAGCTTGCAAAATTCAGTGCCAGTGCAAGCCACCGCGCCGCGCCAGAAAGTAGATCCCTCAACCTGCAAGCCGATCTGGTTAAGCTCGCGGGCCAGTTCGGCGGTCTTGTTGTTGGGAATATCGATGAAAAGGAGATTCTGCGCCACGGTGGCGCGCAGCGCGCCGCTGCCAAATCGCTCGGCCAGCTCCGCGGCTGCTTCCAACTGCTCGCCGGTCATGCGGCCGCGCAGCACGGATGCGCCAACGTAGCTGAGGCCCGGCTGGCGCTGCGGATGGATGCCGGCGTGGTCGCGCAAAATTTCGTCGGGAACCTGCTCGGGCACGCCGGGCAGCAGCGTGAAGTCGAGCCGCGATTGCAGCTCAGCCAGAAAGCTCTCCGGAGTCCAGCCCTCTTTAAGGAAGAGATACTTCATGCGGGCGCGCTCGCGATTTTCGCGCAGGCCCTGCTGGTCGCGAAAGATCTCCGCAATGGCGCGAACCGCTCGAACGGCCTGGTGCGGCAGAATGAAAGCATCCAGACGAACGGCGAGATGCGGCTCGGTGGAGAGCCCGCCTCCAACGCGCAGCGAGTAGCCCACCTCGCCGTTGTGTTTCACCGCGCGTGAGGCCGATGTCGTTGATCTCCGGATAAGAACACCACGAGGGGCAGCCGGCAACGGATATTTTGAATTTGCGCGGCAGGTTATAGAACTCCGGATTTCCCTTGAGCAGATTCGAAATCTCTTCGGCCAGCGGCGAAGCGTCAACGATCTCATCGGCGGCAACCCCGGCCAGCGGACAGCCGGTTACGTTACGCACCACGTCGCCGCAGGCGCCTTTGGGCGACAGGCCGATCGCGTCGAGCGCATCCACAATCTCAGGAAGCGATTCGATGGTAAGCCAATGAAGCTGGATATTCTGGCGCACGGTTATATCGGCAAGATTGCGGGCGTACTTGCGAGTCAGCCCGCCGATGGCGCGAAGCTGGCTGGCGGAGACAATCCCGTTGGGGATGCCGATGCGCATCATGAAATAATCGGAGACCAGGCCTTCGCCGCCCTTGCCGCCGGTGGCGCCCACGCCGTCGCCCTGGGTATAGATTCCCCACCATTTGAAGTAGGTGGACGCCCATTCGGGGACCACGCTCGAGCGCCCTTCGCGGGCAAAGGCGCGCACCTCGTCAAAGGCCTCCCAGGGATTCTTCTCGCGCTTCATGCGCTCAGCTTTCTGGGCCTTGGTCTCTTTTATTTCAATAGCTTGAGTCATGCTCTCCTTTTGGAAACAAAAATGGAAAACCCGCGACAGCTTGGCTGTAACGCGGGCATCGAAGAAACTTGGTTTGTCTATCGAAATTTCAGGCCAAGGTTACCCGCGCGCGCGAAGCAGCGAACAGCGGCGACAACAGGTGCAACCTTGCATAGCAGGATGATAGCCAACAACTTGACAAAAAGCAAATGCGGACGTGAAACCTCCTTATTGGAGAGAGACGGATTCAATTGCCGGTCCCGGTTCGTCGAGAGCTGAGAAGCTTAGCACATTGTTAGCACCCGTGCGATCGAGCAGAGAATAAATCCAGATGGCGCCCGCGTTGGTATCTTTTCGAGTGGAAGGAAATGCGATGCGAGTTGCAATCTTACCGTTCACGCGAAGCTCGGCGATGCGCGTGGTGCGGCCGGGATTGGTATACGCGATTTCAATTCGGGCCATCGGAGTGCGCGAGGAAACGTGGGTGAAAGTGACCGGGCGATCCTTGGTAACCGGAATTCCGGCGCTTTCCGTCTTCTCGGCATTTCTGGTTCCTGGGGCTTTCGATCCTTGGGTTGTTTCTAGTCGCTCGATTTTGTAGGTTTTGAAGCTGCCTTCTCTCCCGCGCATGAGAAGCAGAACTGCGTCCCCGCCAGGGACCATCGCCGAGTAAGAGGCATCGAAGGCGGTAGAATCCTTGCCGGTCCATAGATCTTTCACGGCGATGGAGGATGAGCTGACGAGTCCCAGGTCGCTTGCATTGACTGCAATCGACGCTGCGGCGGCGGTGCGGTTGAGCAATAGTACGGCGCGTTCGCCGGGCTTCGATAGCGGCTTCGACCACACCTCAAGTCCTTTGGCCGGCTCTGCGACCTTGACCGCCTGAAGACCAAGAGCGTCCTGATCGACCGCGATCACGGCGGGATTCGTAAGCGTGGCAAGAGTGGCGTCGCTTAGTTTGGTCAGGTCGGCGCCCACCAGCAGTGGCGCGCCCGAGATGGCCCAGAGACTCATGTGCACCCGGTTCTGCGCATCGTTCAGCCCTTGCATACCGAGCACCATCATGTCGGGATCGTTGTAAAAACCGGTATGCTGCGCTTCGGGATGGACGCCCTGATCGAAGTTCGAGAGGACTTTGGGGAAGCTGGCCATCCGGCCGCTGTTTTTACTGTTGGCCACGATGGGAGCGACGATATCGCCGCTGGTGCGCCAGATATCGGCCGTCACTCCACCAACTCCGGGCGCCCAGGTCCAGGGGCTGTTCACGCCCCAATTGCAGATGGAAAAGTAGAGATGGTGTCCGGTGATGGATTCAGCCCTGGCAATAGCCCTGGCAATCTCAGCATATTGAATTGCGGGGTCCAGCTTCTCCTTGTCGCCGCCGCACCAGTCGACCTTGACGTAGTCGAAGCCCCATTTTGCGAATTGCAGGAAATCCTGTTCGTAGTGGCCTTCGCTGCCTTCGCCGGGATACCCGGGACCGAGATCGGGCCCCACGGTGCCGCAGCCATCCGTCCCGGCATCGGTATAAATGCCGGCCTTCAATCCCAGTGCGTGGATGGCGCGGACAATGTTGGCCATGTCTCCCGCGCGCTCTCCCGGAGCCAACGCCGGCCAGGCCTTGGGATCGACCACGATGTTGCCGTCCTTGTCGCGCTCGCCGAGCCACCAGCCCTCGTCGATATTGATGTATTGATAGCCGGCCTTGTGCATGCCAGTGGAGACCATGGCCTTGGCTTGCCGGAGAGCTATCTCGGAATCGATGGTATTGGAAAAGCTGTTCCAGGAGGACCAGCCCATAGGAGGCGGTGGCACGGCGATCTGTCTGGGGGCGCTCTGCGCGTGCAAATTTCCAGAGCTGAAGAGAGCTACGGCAGCAAACGCCAGGGTGAAGGCGAGCGCAGGTGTTTTGCTTTCGTGCGGGTTCATAGTACTTACTCTACACCGGCGCGGAAGGCGAATTGGATTCCAGTTCGGCCAGTATTTGCTTCACGGCTGTGGCTGCCGCCTCCTCTCCTTCGGCGGAGAGGCTCATCCGGATCGGCTGTTTCGGATCGATGGTGATGGCGTAGAGAATAATTTCGTGCGTGCCGCCCTGGATATAGAACATATCGAGCAGATCTTTCATGCCGACATCGTGCGCGGTGAGCGTGGGCGGATAGTCGCGCGAAAATTTGGGCGTGGTGCGCGTAACGGTGCCCACCGGGATTGCCGTCGTTTGCCGCATCAATCAGCACGATGCGGTCGGCATCCTCCAGCGGCTCCAGCAGCGTGAAGCCGCCGGTGCCGCCGTCAAGGCACTCCACGCCGGCCGGGAGCGTGTGTTTTTCGAGAGCCCTTACCACGTAAACGCCGATGCCTTCATCGCCCATCAGGACGTTGCCCAGCCCCAGCACCAGCGTCTTTACCCGGTTACTTCTTCCTGGCTACTTCCCACTCTTCTCCCGCTCGAACTTCCATCCGCCTATGATCGAGGATACCGTGCCGCGGCCCTCAATGTAGTCGTGATAGAAGGCAAGATAGACGTGAATGATGACAAAGGTGACAAAGAACCACAGGAACGTGTGGTGCCAGAAGCGCACGCCGAATTCGCCGCCCATCAGCGGAACAATCCAGTTGAACATTTGCGGCAGCCACGAGTTGCTCATGCTGGAGTAAAGCGCGAAGCCGGTGATGGTTTGGAAGACAAACGCCAGGAAAGTGCCGAAGTAAATCAGGCCGGCCAGCGCGTTGTGCCCGGTGGAGATGGGCCCGTGCATCTTGGTTTCAAGCACGTCGGCTTTGATGACGTCGACGATCTCCTGCTGCTGCGACTTCTTGAACGGGAAGAAGGCGCGCCAACTGGAGTACTTGTTGCCGACGAAGCCCCAGTAGAGCCGCGCCAGAAAATTGAAAACGTAAACAAACGCGCACACGAAGTGGATGAAGCGCACCCATCCGAACCAGTACTGCTGGTAAGCCTCAGCCGCGTAGAAGGCGCGGATGGGCGCCCCGATCAGGTAACCGGTAAGGCAAAGGCCGACCAGGGCCACCGCGTTGATCCAATGGTAGACGCGCACCGGCAATTCCCACACGTAGACGCGCCGGTACTCGACTGGCCCATTGCCGTTCGTTCGAAATGCATCCTTTACGCCAATGCCTTGGGTACTCATAGCCCTCACTCGAAGGAAACCTGGTGAAGGTGCCGTCCCTGCGGATCGTACAAATGCACGGCGCAGGCCAGGCACGGGTCAAAGGAGTGGATGGTGCGGATGATCTCGACCGGCTCGTCGAGCTTCGCCACCGGCGTGCCGATCAGCGCCGCCTCAAACGACGAGCGCTGCCCCTTGGCGTCGCGCGGCGAACCGTTCCAGGTGGTCGGCACAACCAGTTGATAGTTGTCGATGGCGCCGTTCTTGATCTTGATCCAGTGCGCCAGCGCGCCGCGAGGAGCCTCGGTGAGGCCAACTCCCTCCGCTTCCGTGGGCCAGCTCTTCGGTTCCCAGAACTCGCCGTTGAATGTGGAGACCTCGTTGATCTTCACGCGTTCCATCAACTGGCCGTAGAACTCCTTGAGCCAGATCATGGCCAGCGCAGCATCCAGGCCGCGAGCCGCGGTGCGGCCCAGCGTGGAGAAGAGCGCGGCCACGGGCACATTGAGCTTGCCCAGGGTATCCTTCACCAGTTCCTGCACGTCTGTGCGGCCGGAGGCAAAGGCAACCAGCAGCCTCGCCAGCGGGCCCACCTCCATGGCATTTTCCTTCCAGCGCGGAGTCTTCAGGAATGAATACTTCTCATATCCTGCCAGCGTTTCAAAGGGCGGCTTGGGTCCGGTGTAATTCAGCTTTGTTTCGCCGGCCCAGGGATGGATGCCTACCTCGTCTCCGCCCTCGTAGCTATACCAGGAGCTGGCGATGTATTCCTTGATCTCCTGGGAGTCGGTTGCGTTGACCGGATACACGTGGCTGAGATCGCGATTGAGGACCACGCCGCGCGGATACTTGAAGGCCTCCGGCTTGCCGTAGCCCTGGGTGGGGAACTCGCCATAGCTGAGGTAGTTGGTCAACCCGCCGCCCCACTTGGCCCAGTCCTTGTAGAAGGAGGCAACGGCCAGCAGATCGGGGATGTAGACCTGGTTGATGAACTCATCGGCCTGGCCGATGAGCCGCGCGACCAGGTTCAGCCGCTCGGAGTTGATGGCGGCCACTTCATTCATGTTGATGGAGCAGGGAACGCCGCCCACAAGGTAATTCGGGTGCGGGTTCTTGCCGCCGAAGACCGCATGGATCTTGACGATCTCCTTCTGCCATTCCAACGCGTCAAGATAGTGCGCCACGGCGATCAGGTTCACCTCCGGCGGCAGCTTGTAGGCCGGATGGCCCCAATAGCCGTTGGCGAAGATGCCCAGGCCGCTGGCGGCAAAGGCCTTGATCTTGTCCTGCACGTCGGAGAAATAAGCCGGCGTGTTCTTGTCCCACTTGGAGAACGATTGCGCCAGCTCCGCGGCCTTCTTGGGGTCGGCCTTCAGCGCGTTCACAATGTCAACCCAGTCCAGCGCGTGCAGGTGATAGAAGTGAATCACGTGATCCTGCACGTACTGCGTGGTCATCATGATGTTGCGGATCAGCTCGGCCGTGGGAGGAATCGCGATGCCCAGCGCGTTTTCAACGGCGCGCACGCTGGTCAGCGCATGCACCGTGGTGCAAACGCCGCAAACGCGCTCGGTGATGGCCCAGGCATCGCGCGGATCGCGGCCCATGAGAATCTTCTCCAGGCCGCGCACCATGGTGCCGGAGCTGAATGCGTCGGTAATGACGCCGTTTTCCACCACTGCTTCAACGCGCAGGTGGCCTTCAATGCGAGTTACCGGATCGACGACTACGCGTGTCATAGGCCTTACGACTCCTTTTGATCTTCAGCGTGGACTTCCGCAATCACGCTGCGCTTGCGAATGTTGGTGACCACTGCGTGCGCCGCAACTCCGGCCAGCGTGGCTACTCCCACCACCGCGCCCACTGTATCCGCCGTACTTTCGATGCCGAAGCCGGGGAAGGAGGCCAGATGCTGGTAGAACGGACCGTTGTCCCAGAAGCCCGCTTCGCTGCAGCCGATGCAACCGTGACCGGACTGGATGGGATAGCTGGTGCCTTCGTTCCACTTGGTTACCGAGCAGGCGTTGTAAGTGACCGGACCTCGGCAGCCCATCTTGTAAAGGCAATAGCCCTTGCGCGCGTTCTCATCGTCAAACGACTCGACGAACAGCCCGGCATCGTAATTGGGCCGGCGGTAGCAGGTATCGTGGACGCGGCGGCCGTAAAACTCCTTGGGCCGTCCCTGCGAGTCCAGCGCCGGAACGTCCCCAGCACCAGCAGGTGGGTGACCACGCTCATCATCACGTCGGCGATGGGCGGGCATCCGGGCACATTGATCACCGGCTTACCGATCAGCTTGGAGATCGGTGTGGCGCCGGTGGGATTCGGTTTGGCCGCCTGGACGCAACCGTTGGAGGCGCAACTGCCCCAGGCCACCATCGCGGCCGCATCCTTGGCCACCGTTTGCAGAATCGACTCCGCGGTCTTGCCGCCGATCATGCAGTAAACGCCGCCGTCCTTGGTGGGCACCGCGCCCTCGACCAGCACGATGTACTTGCCCTTGTTCTTCGCGATGGTGTCGTTCAGGCTCTTCTCGGCCTGAAAGCCCGAGGCGGCCATCAGCGTCTCGGTGTAGTTCAGCGAAAGCACATCGAGCAGCGCATCCGCCACGATGGGGTGCGAAGCGCGTATGAACGACTCGCTGCAGCAGGTGCACTCCTGAAAGTGCATCCACACCACGGCCGGTTTTTCTTTCTTCTCGAAGGCCGAGACGACCTGGGCCACGCCGGTTTGACCCAGCCCGGCCGCTGTTGCGGCCGCGGCGCAGAACTGAATAAAGTCTCTGCGGCTGTAGCCCTTCTGCTGCATTGAATCCCAAATTGAGTGACCCATGCCCACCTCGCTTGTGCAGAAATCAGCGAGATCCCTGGCGGCGGAATAAGAGCCTATAAATAGGCCGCCAGGGGCTCGCCGTCTGACTTATGTGACGGTACTCACCTGATATATCACCCGCTGTGATACACATCACATATTCGTGGTTAGGATTTTCGGCGTTATATGAGCTGTTTATCAAGACGCGCGTCACACGAAGTTTTGTTAAGGGGCGGGCGATAGGGAAACTGGGAAATGGAGCGAGGGTAGGCGATTAGGGAAAAGGGAGCAGGGACGCCAACTCATCCTGTTATAAGTTACCGGCAGAAAACCGGCCACAAACGAAGACGCCAGAAACCTGAGTCTCTGGCGCCTCAATAGGGTGTACTCGCTGGGCATCGGACCATGCATCGTCCCGTTCAGTCTTTCTGACTTGGCTGCGAGTTTCCTCGCCTCCAGTGTCTCCAGACTGTGCCGGCGATGGGTTCATCGAGTTTCCTCGAGTCCGCATCCTTCGGCGCTGCAGGTTGCAAATCCCCGGGTTTCCCCGCGTCTTCAACTGTCCTGCCTCGCCTCTCGATGCAGTCTTCAGGTTTCCCTGAATCCAGCATCTTCCGGCTCTTCCGGCGATGGTTCATCGAGTTTCCTCGAATCCCACATCCTTCAGCGCTGCCTCGGTTGATTCTCCAGGTTTCCCCGTTTCCTCCACGTTCAGCTTCGCCTTGCGATGAGTCCCCGGGTTTCCCCGACACCCTCTTTTTCCGGGTGCCGGCGATGGTTCTTCGAGTTGCCTCGAGTCCCACATCCTTCAGCTCTGCCTTCGTCGACCTGCGGGTTTCCCCGGCGATCCTCTCAAGCATCGCCTCTCGATGATTCCCCGGGTCTCCCCGGTTCCTCAATCTTCCGGCTTTGCCGGCGATGGTTCTTCGAGTTTCCCCGATCCGCATCCTTCAGCGCTACTGGCGGGGTGAAGCTCCGGGTTGCCCCGAGTCCTCGCTCCTGCAGCATCGCCTGCTGATGAGTCTCCGGGTCTCCCCCGGATTCTGCATCTTCCGGCTGCGCCGACGGTGAGTTTCCGGGTATCCCCGAACCTCGCTCCATCGGCTGCGCCGTCTGGTCGATCTCCGGGTCTCCCCGGTTACCGCACCCTACGGCTGCTCCGTTTATGCGTCTTCAAGCGTCCCTGAATCCTGCATACACGGTTGGGTCGATGATGACTCCCCGACTTGAATCGAACTTTGCATCCTCGTGCTAGACCGCGGATGAATCTTCGTCTCAATCAGGTCTTGCACATTCCCGTCTGATTTTGGATGCATCAACTTCAACCGGTCTTCGATGGCTGTTCTAGCCAGCTATCGACTTCCGAATCAAATCTGCATCGTTTTGTCAGGCTTGAACTGCGTTCCCAATTCCCTTGCGGGTCACCAACTGCTATGGACCTTAGGACGGTTCAACCTGTGGAAGCAAGTGCAAAAAAGAGAAAGATTTGTGGATTTCACAATTTGTGGTGCATAAATCGACGCGAGGTGTGCGAATCAATTATTTTCAGCTCAATTGTTATCTGATTTAGATCCATCTCGCCGAAACTGACCTATGCACAAGAGTTATCCGGCTCACTCGCGCGGAATCTCCAGCGCGCCGGTGAGGCTTGCAACCCGCTCCACCTGGTGGCTGCGGCACCAGGACTCGAGGCCCTTGGCCAGCCGCTCGACGGCCCGCGGGTCGGCGTAGCTGGCCGTGCCCACCTGGACGGCGGTGGCCCCGGCCAGCAGGAATTCCACCGCATCTTCCGGCGTCGTGATGCCGCCCATGCCGAGATGGGGATGGTGACGGCGCGCGCTGCCTCGTAAACCATGCGCAGGGCGATGGGCTTGATGGCAGGGCCGGAGAGGCCGCCGGTGATATTGCTAGCCGCGGGCGGCGGGTCTCCGCGTCGATGGACATGGCCAGAAAAGTATTCGTCAGGCTGACCGCGTCGGCGCCGGCGCCGGCTGCAATCTTGGCCATTTGCGCGATGGAGGTAACGTTGGGCGAGAGCTTGACGATCAGCGGCCGCCGGCGAGGCGGCCTTGGCCCGGCCTACCAGGTATTCCAGTGAACCCGGATCGGCGCCGAAGGCCATTCCGCCCGCGTGGACGTTGGGGCAGGAGACGTTCAATTCGTAGGCCGCGATGCCCTCGGCCTGGTTGAGCCGCTCGATGACCCCGATGTATTCGCTCACCGTATAGCCAAAGATGTTGACGATGACCTTGCAGTTGGGATAACGGCTAAGCGGGGGCAGCTTGCGTTTAAGGTAATCCTCGACCCCAACATTTTGCAGCCCGATGGCATTGAGCATTCCGGCCGCCGTCTGCACAATGCGCGGCGGGCGTGGCCGGCCATTGGCTCCAGCGAGATCCCCTTGGTGACAAATCCGCCAATCCGCTCCAGGGAGACGATCTCTTCAAACTCGATGCCGTAGCCGAAGGTGCCGCTGGCGGCGATGACCGGGTTGACCAGTTCCAGGCCGGCCAACGAAACTTTCATGTCGGGTTTCACGCGCGGCAATCTTCCTTCTACCAGTGGTCAGTTCGCCCTTGTTTCCCTTAGAACTGGTTGCATAAACCGGGCTTTGAAAGGGCACGACTTCAGTCGTGCCGATGAGAACCCCAAAAAATGCGGGGCTTTAGCCCCTGAGGGAAATGCTCCGTTTTGCCGAAAACATTTATGCAACTACTTCTTGCTTCTGACAATGTGCTTTCTACTTTCCGGCGGCCGGCTTGATGGCCTCTTTCAGCACACGGCCCACTGATGCCGAGGGCTGATTGATGCCGGCAAGCGAGGCCAGCGTGGCCGCCAGATCAACTGCGGCCACACGTTCATGATACTCGCCCGGAAGAAATGGCGCTCCATAGAATGCCAGCGGCACATGACGTTCGTAGGACCAGGGGCTGAAGTGCGTGGTCCCGGCAAAAGCCCCGGTACCCTGCATCTGGTATGCGTCCAGCACCAGCATCACGTACCAGTTGCCGTGCTCGGCGTAGCTGTGGGCCAGTAGCCGGCCCCACTCTGAAGGCGGCAGCGGTCCACTAGCCAGTTGCAGCCGGGTATAAACGAACTGCACATGCGGGCAGGTGGGCAACCGCTGCTGAGAGGGTTGCGCAGCCGCACCGAACTCGAGAACGAACGCCGGCGGATGCGGATCGAGGCTGGCCACAGCCTCTGGCAGCAGCGCCGCCACTTCGTCCTCGGCCGCCTTTTCATTCATTCCCGCCTTTTTGAACTCCCGCTTGTCCAGCACCACGTAAGGCAAATCGGGGCCCGGCAGCAGATATTGCACTTTATTCCCGGTCGATGGCGCTTGTTCAACTCTGCATTGACTTTCGCGTAAACCTTGTTCATATCGACCGCGGCTGCGTGGATGCCCAGTTTCGCTGCCTCGCCGGGGATGGGCGCGATGCCATGATCAGCGGTGAGCGCCAGCCAGACGTTTTTCAGGCCGATGGTCTGGTCGAGCCAGGTATTGAAGCTGTCCAGATCGCGATCGAGGCTCGAGAATCATCTGCTCCTCGGAGTCTGAGTCGGGGCCGAACTGATGGCCCTGAATATCGTTCGGCGAAAGCGAAATCACCACCAGGTCGGTGACTCCGTTCTGGCCCAGCTTTTCGCCCATGATGAGCGCCTTGGCAAAGTCCAGTTCGTAGCTGTTGGCGGCCGGCGTTCTTCCCCACCAGTCTCGAAGAACTGCGTGAGTTCCCCCCGCTGGGCTTCGCGTGCCGCCCGGGCGGGGCGGTCGCTCGGCGTTGAAGGCCCGCGCCCACTCCGGCAGGTGCTCCATGTAATAGGTTGAGGTAGTGAACTGTCCGCTAGAGTTATCGATCCAGAATGCTCCGTTGGCTGACTGGCCGGCGGGCAGAATCGCGGCACGGTCCTTGAGCGAAATGCCGTAGACGCGCGAACGTCCGTTGGTGGCCAGCCTCAGTTCATCGCCGAGCGGTGGTGGCGCGCAGATTGCGCGGCGAAGCGCCGATCACGTATTTCAAAGCGGTATCGGGAGCGCCGGGCTGGTTCGCCGGTATCGATGCCGCCGGCAAATCAACCAACTGGTAGCGCTCGTCCTCCACTGAAGAAGACTTTGTTGTCAAGGGGGGACGCGTCCCACCACTCGTTGGTCTCAATGCCGTGCCCATCGGTATAAGCGCCGGTCCCGATGGTTGCGTGGCCGGGCGCGGTCTTGGTATTGGCGTAGTCGGAAGTAGCAATCGGCAAACCACGCGCCCTCGTCTGTGAACAGCCGGAATCCGCATCCCTTGAACTCCGCGTGGTCGCGGTTCAGGTAGTCGCCGCGAAACTGGTCGATAACCACAATCACGATCAGCTTGGGCTGGCCCACGTGGGCCTGGGCCGATGCAGGAACCGGCAAGAGAGCGGTTAGAAGCAGAGCGGCGAAACAAGCGAGCAGAGCAGGAAACGAAGCCGCGTTTTCAAAGCATTGATTCTAAATGGCAGATGGTTACAGTTTGTTTTACGCAAGGAATACTTCTCTCCTCACCACTTCTCAAGGCGCTTGAGGATGGCGGGCTGATCCTGTTCTTCGGCGGGGATGCAGAGGTAGAGGCCGTCGGGCTTCATGGCGGCGATGAAGGGTTCCAGTTCGATCAATTGAAGATCCACGATCACGCCCTTGCCGGCAGCCTGAATTTTGCGGATGACCGGCAGCCATTGCAGGATGGGAAGGTCGTTTCCGACGCCTTGCACCCATTGGATCGCGTGGATTTCAGGGATGCTCAGGATGCGGTCGAGATGGCGGAGCATGCCCTTTCCGTCCACGTGAAAGATGTTGTGGGTCATGTGTCTGACTTCGCTCTGCAGAGAAGGAAGATAGAATTCGCAGAAGTCCCGGGTTGAAATCATAGACGTGAAGTCGCAACTGGGGATATGCATTTTGCCGCGCGAAGGGATGGCCATCCACGTGACCGATAGCTGACCGTGGGCCTTGAGGACATGGTCGTAATGGTCAAACAAGGGCAGAAAGTTTCTGTTGGCCACTTCGAGCATCTGCTTCACTTTTTCAGGAGCGTCAGAAAGGTCAAGACAGAGTTGTTGCGGATCACGCCAGTCGGCTACGCAATCCAGGCTGCCGTGAAGGTCGGTATAGCCGACCATGAATTTGCCGGGAGCCTTCTCAAGAGCGACCTGGGTGAGATATTCGATGCCAAGGAGGTATTCGTTTTCGGAATTGATCTGGAGGCGCTCGATGTCGTCCCAGTCCTGGACGCAGTGTTGAATCCAGGAGGTGACTTCGCCGTAAATTAATTCCGCGCCGTGGAAGGCCGCGAAGACGTTGGGTCCGAGATTGGGCCAGAAAACAGGGAAGGTTTCAGCGTGGAAGGTGCGGCCGCGGATGGATTCAAGGAACAGATCCACCTGAAACTCGGCATCGAACCAGCGCTCCTTGAGGCCCGGCCACGAGCGGCCTGCAAGAGTTGGCGGAGCAGCATACTCGGCGTTGTGCTCGGAAAAGCGCACGGGAGGGCGATCTAGGGTTTCATGGTTAAACCAGGCCTCGATGCGTTGCATAGCTTCTTCGAAGTTCGGCTTGCATTCGAGTTCCAAGTGTTTCCTCCGATTAGTGAGTGGTTACAGTCTGATCTGAATACGAAGTTTCTCTAAATCTACCGGATTTGGACCGAATGCAAAAGCAAAGGGCGCCCGCCGCAGCGGACGCCCTGATTTAATTGCGGAAACGCTATGCGGTGACCGGCTCGCTTGCGTTCACCTTGACCGGCGTCAGCCACCCGAAGCGGTCGGGCTTCAGCCCGTTTGCGATTCCGAAGAATTCATCGGCGATTTTCTTCGTAATCTCACCGGTTTTTCCGTCTCCGATAGCGATCCGGTCAACCGAGCGAATGGGAGTGACTTCAGCCGCGGTGCCGGAGAAGAAAACTTCGTCGGCAATGTAGAGGAGTTCGCGAGGCAGCGACTGTTCGACGACCGTGAGCCCGAGATGCCGTGCGATGGTGAGCACGCTGTCGCGAGTGATGCCGGAGAGGGTGGAGTTCGACAGCGGCGGAGTGAAAATGACCCCGTTGCGGACGATGAAGACGTTTTCGCCGGAGCCTTCGCTGACCAGCCCATTTACATCCAGTCCGATGCCCTCCTGGTAGCCGTTGATCTCGGCCTCCATATGGATGAGCTGCGAATTCATGTAGTTAGCGCCGGCTTTGGCGAGAGCTGGCATGGTGTTGGGAGCCAACCGGTTCCAGCTGGAGACGCAGACGTCTGCGCCTGCCAGGCCGGGCAGATACTTGCCCCAGGGGAAGTTGGCGATATAGACCTCAATCGGCGAGCCCTTGGGGCTGACGCCGATTTCGCCATAGCCGCGCAGCACGATGGGCCGGATGTAGCATGGCGCTACATCATTGGCTTCAATCACATCTACGACGCCGGCGCACAGCTCCTCCATGGTAAAAGGCACGTCCATGCGGTAGATCTTGGCTGAGTCAAGCAGGCGCTGCATGTGCTCCGGCAAACGGAAAACTGCCGAGCCGTGCGGTTGTCCATAGCAGCGGATTCCCTCGAATACGCTTGAGCCGTAATGAATTACGTGGCTCATCACGTGGAGTGTGGCCTGTTCCCAGGGAATAAGTGCGCCGTTGTGCCAGATTTTAGATGTGGGTTGGATAGGCATGAATGTTCAAACGCTCCTTAAGATATCAGGGTATCGCGACTCGATGCAGAATGTCACTGTGGGGTGCTGGTTGGCAAGCCGGGGTTAACCGAATGGTCACTCCCTGGGTCGTTTCGGGATTCAATGGCAGCCGGGAAAATAGTGCGGCGATCGAGACAAATGCAAGAGTGCCCGGGTTGTTGCCCGGGCGCTCTCGCACTTTGTTATGCCAGTGGTTGGTTTCAGTTGATGGTGTACGTCGCCGAGCTGACTGCGCTGGGGGACGAATAACCCGGCGCGACGGCGATGGCCTTGATGGTCGACGAAGTGGAGACAGTGATCGACTCGAGATTTCCCACGCTCTGCGAGCTCATGGGCTGAGGCACCTGCGGGTACATCGTAGAGTTGGTCGTAGGCGTTGATCCGTCAGTGGTGTAGTAAATCGTCGCATATGGATACGTTGTCGTATTCAGCGTAACCACCTGCGCCGCGCTATATGTGCCGGCCACCGGCGTAAACGTCGGCGGCACAACCGTCGAACCCGGCACCACAACCGTGATCGGAGTGCTTTGGACAATGCCATAGCCATCGCCTGCTCCGTTGTTCCCGTATTGATTCACTGAGTACAACGTATAGGTCTGTGTGGCCGTGGGGTTGATGGTTACGCTGCCGCTACCCTCCGTCAGGCGTACCGGCCCGATCATGTCGATGTAATCGTAAGAATCGCCGCTCACGCTGAAGTTGAACGTGACCGGAGATCCTGACGATACGCTGGTTGCCGTCGAGGTAAAGCTGCTGATCACCGGCGCAGCTCCTGTTGGAGCGGTTACGGAATCGTAGCCCGGATATGCGGGAGTCATTTGAATGACCGAGAAATCCGATGCCGGGATTCCTGCCAGGTTCACCAGGTCGCTGTCGTTCCAGCGCGAATCGGTGGCGCCCTGGATAAACAGATAGCCACCGTTATCCGCCATAATCATTCCATACTGCTTGAACGCAGTCAAGATTGTCTGGTTGATCGCCGAGTAGCTGGAGATGTCGAAGGTCGAATTCAGGCGAATTCGCATTCCTTCCACAGCCGGCGCACCATAGCTGGTGCCCGCCGCGTGACTGGCCGGCTCTACAAAATACCCCGCATTTGCGTCGTTCTTCGATTGCTGCATGGTGTAGCGGATTGCATGCTTGATCGTCCCCGAATGCCGCTTCGTCATACTTCAACAGTCCTGCCATCACAGACAATCCGGCAGCATCGGTTGAAGTCCAGCCCCACGGCCGATAGTTCGCCATTTTGCATATCCCAGATCGCTTCGCCCGATGCATCGTACAGACCGTTGCAGCGGTTGGTGTTATACGTCTCATAGTCCCAGCACGTATAACGGTCGAGCACGTTGGTATGCGAGTCGGATTGGTAGGTATCCGGCCAGCCCGAGCAGTCAGCCGCTGCGCCTTCAATCGGAACGTTATTGGGATACGGCGCCACAACGTTATCGCTCTGGTTGGCGTAGTCGATCACGTTGATAGCCACCTTGGGAGTTGAAGACGAGTCGACGATCATGAACGGAATGCCGCCGTCGCTGGGTGACGACCCGAAATTTACGTGCGTCGATTCCCCGGCAAACCCTGCCGTGGTCTGGATCGCCGCGTTATTCGGGTCAATCGGCGCGTTGGCGATGTTGGTGTTCCATTGGTTGACCAGGCCGGTTGTGGCGTTCTGGAATGGAACAAATCCGTTCATGTTCGCTGTTCCGGCTACTGACGTGCCAACCGACATGCCGTCGCACGTCCCGGCCGTTCCCGAGTCGATGGTGTACACCGCCTCGCCAACCAGGCTCGTAAAGCCGCTGTGCGTGGCGATGGCCTCCAGCGTCTCCGTGGCCGAGACTGTGATTGCCGAACTATAGACGCTCGAATTGGTCGTCGGCGTGGAGCCGTTGGTGGTGTAGTAGATGGTCGAGCCGGAGGTTGCGTCGCTGATGGTCACCGTCTGCGACGACGTATAAGTCCCGCCGGAAGGACTGAAGGCCGGCGTCGCCACCGGATTGATGAAGTAGACCGCGGAGGCCACCGCGCTCTGTGTGTAGCCATTGGCTGTTGCGATGGCCTCCAATGTTTCGCTAGCCGCCGAAACCGTGATCGCCGAACTATAAACACTCGAGGCGGTCGTCGGCGTAGTGCCGTTTGTGGTGTAGTAGATGGTCGAGCCGGAGGTCGTGTCGCTGATGGTTACCGATTGCGCCGTCGTATAGGTACCGGCACCGGGGCTGAAGGTGGGCGTGGCCGCCAGCGGAGCGATGGTGTAAACCCCTGAAGCCACCGCGCTGTTGGCGAAACCACTGGCTGTGGCCATCGCCTCGATCGTCTCCGTGGCAGAGACTGCGATGGGGCTGGAATACACCGCCGAACTGGTCGTCGGCGTGGTTCCGTTGGTGGTGTAGTAGATGGTTGAGCCAGAGGTCCAATCGCTGAGAGTGACTGTTATCGCTGCGGTATAGGTTCCAGGCGCCGGGCTGAAGGAAGGCGTCGATACCGTAGGCGTTCCTGTCGCCTTCAGAGCCACGATCACGTTGACGTCAGCGTCCGATGTATTTGACGTTGCCGTCGCCGTCTGGACTCCTGTCGAGATCACGACCTTGTCTTCTGTCAACGCGGTGTCGCCGCCATCGTTGGAGGTATCGGTGTCACCCAACCCCGGCCCCGATGTTAGTGTCGCCCCATTATCGTTGTCTGTGAAGAACGCGAAAACGAAATCGTCCGCATTCGTCGTTGCCGCGGATGTGGAGACGGTCTGCGAGGTGCTGGCTACAGTGGAATTTCCCGTCTGGTCCACCGTGGTTGTGATGCCCTGCACCTCGTAGATGTGGCAGTGAATGTTATTTGAGGCGCTGATGTTGCAGGTCACGGTGTCTGCGCCGGAACTCTTGGCCGTGGCTGCGTAGACTGCAGCCACTGAATCGCCTGAAGTGCCGGCCGTCACCAACTGCGTGAAGCTGTTGCCCTCCGTGTCTGTCGGCGTACCGAGCGTCTCGGCGTCGTACGTGCTCTCGGCCACCAGTATTACGTTTCCTGAGGTCACGTTGCTGGGGAACGCGACTGCAAGCGTGGTGCCGCTTTCAGTGGATCCGCTATTGTGTTGGACCGTCGCGATCGCCCTGCTCGCTCCGATGGTGTAGGCCGCCGAAGCCACCGCACTGTTTGCATATCCGCTGGCGGTTGCAAGAGCTTCCAGCGTCTCTGTGACCGAAACCGTAACCGGCGAAGAGTAATGCGTAGATGCGGTCGTAGGCGTAGTTCCGTTCGTTGTGTAGTAAATATTCGCGCCTGAGGTGGTATCGCTAATCGTCACTGTCTGCGCCGATCCGTAGCTGCCCGCTCCCGGACTGAATGTCGGCGTGGCCGTCGTCAGGTTGATGGTGTAAACCGCCGAACCGACAGCGCTCTGCGTATAGCCGGTCGCCGCGGCGATAGCCTCCAGGGTTTCAGTAGTGGACACCGTGACCGGCGAAGTGTAATGCGTCGAGGCGGTCGTTGGCGTGGTTCCATTGGTGGTGTAATAGATGCTTGCTCCTGTGGTCGCGTCGGTAATGGTCACCGTCTGCGCCGAAGTATAGGTTCCCGCCGCCGGACTGAACCCCGGAGTAGCTGCCGCGCCGGTGATGGTATACGCGGCCGAACCCACCGCACTCTGTGAATAGCCGCTCGCAATGGCGATAGCCTCCAGCGTCTGCGTGACAGAGACGGCGACCGCACTGGTGTAATGCGTGGAATTGGTTGTTGGTGTCGATCCGTTGGTGGTGTAGTAGATCGACGCGCCGGAAGTCGCATCGCTGATGGTCACCGTCTGCGCCGAGGCATATGTTCCTGCTGCCGGGCTGAAGCCTGGCGTTGCGGCCGCCGGCAGATTGATCGTGTAAGCCGCCGAACCCACCGCACTTTGCGAATAGCCCTGAGCAATTGCGACAGCTTCTATGTCTGGGAAGTCGAAACCGGGATCGGCGAGCTATAGACAGTCGAGCGGTCGTTGGCGTAGTTCCGTTGGTGGTGTAGTAAATCGTCGCGCCGGAGGTGGAATCGCTGAGCGTAACCGTCTGCGCCGAGGTATATGTCCCAGCCACCGGGCTGAATGTCGGCGTAGCCGCGGCAGGTGCGCCAGATCCAGCCTTGAGCGCGACGGTCATGATACTTGCCTGGTCGGCGCCGCCATTGGTCGTTGTTGTGTCACACTGCCCGTAGTAAGTCCCCGCTGTGCCGGCTCAGCCGTATTCCGCGATCAAGCCTGCCCGCGCGTAACTATTCGCCGCGGTCCATGCGATCGGCGCAGTGCCTGCGGACCACTGGACGTAAGACGGGATGCCGTAGCACATCGACCACAGCAAGTCGTTTGCGCCGGTCGGTGTTGAAGTTGCCCGTGGACACAGTCGTCGCGTCCCACCCGCCGACTTGCGATGCTGTGCACGTGGTATCCAGCGGAGAATTGGCCACGCCTGAATACTCGGATACAGTGATCCAGATATTCTCGTAGCCGCTTGTGGTGGCCGTTATCGTGATATTTCCCGATGTAGTATTCGCCAGAATCGCCGTATCCATCTCGCCTTGATAGTCGGCCAGGTTGGAGATCACAGTCGCCGGCGTGCCGGAAGAGGAGGTAATCGTCGGAGTTGTGGTGCCTGAAATATAAACGCCGATCACCAAAGCATGGCCCGCGCCAACACCGTTCAGTGTGCAACTGACGGTATTCACGTAGCCTCCGTAGCTGCTGCACTGCTGAACAAAGGCCGGCGTGCCGGGCGAGCCGATGGTATAAACCGCCGAAGCCACTGCGCTGTTTGAATAGCCCGCCTTGGCTGCGATGGCCTCCAGCGTCTCAGTGGCTGAGACCGTGATGGCTGAGCTATAGGTGCTCGATGCGGTCGTTGGCGTCGTGCCGTTCGTGGTGTAGTAGATCGTCGCGCCTGAAGTTGCATCGCGTGATGGTCACCGTCTGCGATGAGGAATAAGTCCCTGCCGCTGGACTGAAGCCTGGCGTGGCCGCCGCGCCGTTAATGGTGTATGCCGCAGAACCAACCGCGCTGTTCGAGTAGCCGCTGTGTGTGGCGATAGCCTCCAGCGTCTCGGTAGCCGAAACCGTAATCGCTGAGCTATAAGTGGCCGATGCGGTTGTCGGCGTGGTCCCATTGGTGGTGTAATAAATGGTTGCGCCAGAGGTTGCGTCGCTGATGGTCACACTCTGCGCCGGTCCATACGCGCCGGCAGCCGGGCTGAAGGTGGGTGTGGCTACCGCACCGTTAATGGTGTACGCCGCGGAGCCCACCGCGCTTGTCATGTAGAGTGGCGCTACAGCAATAGCTTTCAATGTCTCTGTAGCCGAAACTGTGATGGGTGAGCTATAGGTGCTCGAACTGGTCGAAGGCGTAGTTCCGTTGGTGGTGTAGTAGATGGTCGCACCCGCGGTTCCGTCGCTGATGGTCACACTTTGAGCCGGGCCATACGCGCCTGCCGCGGGGCTGAAGCCGGGCGTGGCCGCGGGGCCGTTGATCACATATGCAGCCGAACCTACCGAGCTGTTTGTATCGCCGCTGTGCGTGGCCAGAGCTTCCAGCGTCTCATTAGCCGATACGGTGATCGCCGAGCTATAGGCGCTTGAAGCGGTCGTTGGAGTGGTTCCATTGGTGGTGTAATAAATCGTCGAGCCGGAGGTTGAATCGCTGATGGTGACAGTCTGCGCCGAGGCATAGGTCCCCGCTGCCGGGCTGAAGGTGGGCGTAGCCACAATGTTTGACGCAGGCTTCAGCGCCACGGTCATAATGCTTGCCTGATCGGCGCCCCCATTGGTGATCGTGCTGTTGCATTGCCCATAGTAAGACCCAGCGGAACCGGCCACGCCGTATTCCGCAATAAGGCCCGACGCACTGTAACTATTCATTGAGGTCCACGTGATTGGAGCGGTGCCCGCGGACCATTGCACGTAAGACGGAATGCCGTAGCACATCGACCACAGCATGTCGCTCGCGGCCGTGGTGGTGAAGTTTGCTGAAACTACGGTTGTGGCGTCCCAGCCCCCTACCAGCGATGCGGTGGCGCTGGTATCCAGCGGAGAAGCGGCCACGCCGGAAAACTCGGTTACCGTGATCCAGATATTCTCATAGCCGCCTGTAGTGGCTGTAATCGTAATGTTTCCCGATGCGGTATTCGCCAGAATGGCTGTGTCCATCGAGCCTTGATAATCGGCCAGGTTTGAAATCACAGCTCGACGGCGTCCCGGAAGAGGAGCTGACCGTCGGCGCAACTGAGCCGGAGACATAAACGCCAATCACTAGCGCATGTCCTGCACCCACTCCAGTAGAGCGTGCAAGAGGCGGATTCAACATAATCGCCGAATGAACTGCACTGTTGCACATAGGCCGCTTGTGCCGAAGCCATGGTTCCGCTGGCGCAGAATCCGACCAGAATGAGGACAAAGCTGAATACGCTCAACGCATGCGAGTGAAGGCAGGACTTCACCCAATCGGATAGAAACCCTCTGATTGACATATACATGCTCCTTTTGTTTGGTTCCGGCGTGTTTGTTTGGTTCCGGCGGGCCGAGGGGATATCAGCAGCAGGTCAGCTCAAGCAGTCACCAGGGCCCTGAAACAATTCACTGTGGGGAAACAATACAATCAGAAATAGCCTCGGTATCAATATTTTTTAATGAATTGCCAAACTTTAGTAATGTTCAATTTCGGCACGTAAGAGGCAACCTTTTTGATCGGAAGCTTCTGGAAACTGTTGCTCTAGGTAAATTAAAAGGCAAATTCAAGTTCAGATCGAAAGCCGGCAATCTGCCGTTCTTCCTGACCCTTTGATCCCTGTTAGATCAATGAATTCAGGCCAGGAAGCGGATCCTCGCCTGTCTCGCGTCACCGTTCCGGTAGGCAGATCGAGGCGAACTGGTGGCGCAAGGCGGCGCTATCGGCCGGGGTTGCGCCCTCGCCCAGCATTTCCTGAATCAGATTGGTTTAAGCGCGCTTTCTGTGGCAGCTCACCTGCCCGCGGGGTCATTGGACCCCGGAGCCCATAACATACAAGCCCCGCGGCTTCGCGTCGAGGGAAGCGACGGCGTTCTGGGTAAAGTGTGCCGGCACCAGGTCGTCGTTCAGAAGGGCGTGAAATTCCTCAGCTGAAACTGGGTGCCCGTAAAGCCAGCCCTGGCCGTATAGCTTCTGCTTGGTCCGGAAAAAATAATCGGCTTGGTATTCGGTTTCGATGCCTTCCACGATCACTTCAAGACTAAGCGATCTGGCCATGGCCAGGATCGGCGCAAGAATGGCTATGGTGACCGAATCGGTGCCTATGACCTTTGTAAAGGTTCTGTCGATCTTAATGGTATCGGCAAACAGATACATAAGCTTATCGAGGTTCGACTGGCCGGTGCCGAAGTCGTCAATATGGATGCTGTGTTTGTTGCGGCTCAGGCAGCGGATCGTGTCCATGGCGGCGTCGCCGGTTGTGGCCGACCTTTCAGTGATCTCAATGACCACCTTTTCCGGCTTGACGTTGGCCCTCTTCAGAGATTCTTCGAGCATGGGCAGAAACTTTGGATCGACAAGGTCTGCCCCGGCCACGTTGAGGCTGAGACGGAATTTGGCATGCGTTCGGAAGGCTGATTCGAAGTCTTGCAGAGCCCGGCGCAACACCAGCTTCGTAATGCCTCCCACGAAGCCGAGGCTCTCGGCGATTCTGACGAAAATATCCGGTGAGACTTCATTGCCTTCTTCATCAGTCCAGCGCGCCAACGCCTCAGCTCCCACAATCCGCCGCGTGGGCAAATCGACGATGGGTTGATAGACCACCTCCAATTCATTGCGTTTGATAGCCCGGCGTAACTGCTGAGGCAGGTCCCGGTTGTATTCGTACACGACTGCACACGCCAATCCGAACAAGATGCCTAATATGCCTCCTGCGAAAGTGCTTAACGAAAGCGTGACGATACCATCGTGCAACGCCTGGGCGACAGTGGTAGAGGCCGTCACGCAGTTGAAGTGAAGAGCCGAACACCGTGTCGAATAGAGCGTGTTTCCCGCCCGGCCCGAACTGTCGGCGGACAGATTCGGCTCATCCTCATTAGGTGCTTTCCTTTCTGGAAGGCTGGATTGCTCGGAGGCAGCGCCTTGCCTCGATGGAGAGAGCCGCAGGGTAACAGGTCCGGGGCTGGGAGGTAGGTTCGAGTCTAACACCACGTAGAAACTGCCTAGCTGCAGCGCCGCTCTCTTGACACTGGGATCACTTATCGGGACGAGGTTGCTGTAAGCGATGATGCCGTCGTCTTGACGGGAATGCGGCTTGAATGGTCCGAGGGGCTCCGGTAGGCTTCCGGCGGTGGCGGAGCAGTCGATTTTTCCACTGCGGATATGCCCGGCGTCTTTCAGATATTCCGAGCGGAAGATAGCCGCGCGAAAATAGGCGATTTCCGCGCCTGAGCAGAAAGGATAGCGAGAATCTTTCAAGGCATTCAAAACGCTGCGCGCTTCAGCAAAGGACGCATCGTCCTGGGCCGCCGTGAGCTTCAGGTACTGATCCAGGGAGGTGACGGTCTGGTGAATCACAATTGCTCGGCCCAGCAGATAGCCAGCCAGCGACGCACACGCCACCATTGCGATGGTTGCCGAGGGCGAGATCAGAACGCGTCGCCAGAGATAACGATCCATCAATCCGGTCCGGGGGGGGGGACGCTTTCAGCTCGAGCGTTTTTCGGCCCCATCATCCATACACAACAACAACTTGCCCGATTGCAGCGCGGCAAGCAATGGTCCTTTTCGGGGACTCTATGAGTCTTTAGGGGGCTCGAGTACTGCAAAGGTGGCACCGCGGCGGCTTTCCAAAGACGCAGCTACCGGCAATTGCCGGCTGCCAGAGGGTCTCACCAGCCCCTCTTTGCCGATTTCTCTGTCTTTGACAGAGAAACCTGCGCCGGCGCATCGAAGTCTAACTGGCAGGAGGTCTAACCCCGTGCGAACCACATTCCCCAAACCATCCATCGCCCTCCTCGCATTCGCTTTTGCCATCTGCGGCCAGAACGCTGCCGGCCAGTACGGCCAGTCCCAGCCGCCGCCCCAGGCCGCCGGAACATCGCAGCCTTCCACCTGGCGGCAGCCGCCAGAACGCAGCCCCGCCGGCGACGTCGGAAGCGGCGCCGGAGACATCGGCAAGGGAACTGCCAAGGGCGCTGGAGCGGCAGCCAAGGGGGTTGGAAAAGGGACAGCCGACCTGGTCACACTTCACCCACTCGACGCCGCCGGCAATGTCGGTAAGGGCGCGGCCATCGCCGGAAAGGACGTCGGCGTCGGCGCCGCCAAGGGCACAGGCAAAATCGCCAAGGGTACGGGCCGGGGTATCGGCAAACTATTCCACCATCACCATGAGAAGGAAGCCGGCCCAGCTCCTGAAGAACCACAAAACTAGAGCTACGCCGAGACCCTGCAAAGATAATTTACCGCTCGGTCAAGCCGCGCATGAGTAGATAAACTACGGCCGCAACTGGCGTGGGTCAAAGGAATTAGTCCTTCGGCCATTCATAGGGAAGGAGTTTCCCGGCCTCTTCGGGAGTCATTGTCACATTCAGCAGTTCCGCAGCCTTAGCCAGCGCGGGATCGCGTCCACTCGCAAGGTCAGATGCCGTGGGTAGAACCACTACATCCGGAACTACGCCGATATGCTCAAGGCTGTTTCCATCGGACATGATGATATCGGCGTCAGTGACTTCCGCTCCATAGACAAGAATCGAATCCTCCGTAGTGCCGTCAGTTATATGGAAATAGCGCTTCGCCTCCATAACCGCGCCTTTGGTTCGGTCGCCGATAACAACCCCACGTTTCTCCAGTTGGACCGTGCGCGCAAATATCTCCGATGCGGATGCCGACTGGCTATCGACCAGGACCGCCAATTTTCCGGTAAACCTGTGAAAGTGATGCCCGGTCTCTATCGGGGTGGTCTTGCGTCTCTCAACCCGTTTGCCAATCTCCACCTTGCGTTCGAATACTGCCCCGAGGAGAGATCTGGCCATCTCTTCCGTGCCTCCCGGATCGCCGCGAAGATCGAAGATAACCGCTTTGTAACCCTGCGTTTTCGAAACAATATCGTCCGTTTCAGATGAGAAAGGTATAAATGACTGGAGTTTGATGATCAGCAGATCGTAGTCGCGATTGGCATAACGCACCCCCATGAAGTGTTCCTGTTCGAGCCATTCCCGGTAAAAATCGAACCTATTCATTGCGTCCAGATCCTTGACTTTAGGCAGCTGGCGAAACAGTGGAATCACGTTAATCTGCCGTTCACCGCCGTCCGAACCACGAAGACTCAGCAGAAGGCTCTGCTGTGGCCGCAAGGTCCAAAAGAGGTACGTCATCCTTGAGAAGCTCTCGCGCGTCGGCTTATAACCATTGACGGTTTTGACCTCATCGCCGGGTTTAAGGCCCTTGGTCGCTGCATCGCTGAAAGGCCTCACTCGGGTCACGTAACAGTGATCGCCGATCATTTGCATCTGAAAGCCGTAGTCGTGCACATAAGGCCGGGGTGGAGGCAGAAACATCGTATGGGAGTCATTGAGAGTGCCAAAGGCGGTGGCAATAGCGGAAAGAGCACGATTGAGCGAATCCACCTTGTCGATCTTTTCCTTTGCCTCGCGAACCTTAGCGTCCCAGTCAACGCCGTGTAGATGTGGATCGTAGTAGTTCTCCTTCACGTCCTTGGCGACATCTTTGAGCATGTCCTGCGCCTGGTCACGCTGTATCGGGGTAATCTGCTGCGCCAGGCACATCGTTTCAAGGCAGCAGATCATAAGGCAGATGCATGCTAAGCGGGAAACCCTGCCAGGAGTTCGCAAAGCGGGAATCGTGCATGGCTTCAAGAACATAGGCGAATTGCGCATAGTTTCACATCCTCGTGTGGACTCCAGGCTCCAGTTTCAGCAATTCGCAAAGGACAAACCTTTGCGCTATTCCACCACCGGATACTGGAGTTTGAATGTCTGGCCCTGTTTTTACCGAATTGTACCGCGAACCTGACTGATCAGGGAACCGAGAAAACTTGCGCGATGATTTTGTGAGCGACCGGTTTAGTAGGCTCACTGTTCGCTTTTTACAGTTATGATGAAGCATCCCCGGCAGTGTTCCGGGCCGATCCGAATCACAGCATCCCCGAGAAATCCCCATCTGGAGGAAGCAAGCATGCCAGCATCCTATGATCTAGCCATCGCCGGAGGCGGCGTGGGCGGCGCTGCCCTTGCCAAAAACATGGCCGAGCGTGGCGCAAGTGTCCTGATCGTTGAGCGCGAGCGGCAATTCAAAGACCGCGTCCGCGGCGAATTGATGTTTCCCTGGGGCTATGCTGAAGCAAACTCCCTGGGAGTTGCCGCATCGATCGCCGCTGCTGGCGGCCGCGATATCCACTGGGTCGACTCCTATGCCGTGACCGATCGAGTGGACCATCGCGAGGTCGTCCCCACCACGCCGCAGCAACTTCCTTGCCTGGCCTGCTATCACCCCGCCATGCAGGAGTCTTTGCTCAGCGCTGCCGCAGCCGCCGGAGCCACGGTGCGCCGCGGAGCGTCCGTTCGCGATGTGCGGCCGGGCAGGGCGCCTGCGTTGGTGGTTGAGGAAAATGGCCATGTCGAAACCATCCCCGCGCGCCTCGTGGTAGGCGCGGAAGGACGATCTTCTGTGGTGCGTTCTTCGGCGCGTTTCTCCGTCCGGCGCGATCCTGAAGATATGATGATCGCCGGCGTCCTGCTTGAAAACGTGCCGGCGGCGGAAGACACTCTGGAAGCTATCTATCATTTCAGCCTCGGACAACTCGCCATCGTCATTCCCCAGGGGGGCGGTCGCGCGCGTATTTACCTCGATTTTCACGCCGGCACGCAAGATCGGTTTCAGGGCCCGGAAGATCTAGCAAGGTTCATTGAGGGATGCGTAAAGACAGGCGCGAACGATGCGTATTTCAAAGATGCCGGGCAGATCGGCCCGCTGGCGACCTTCAGCGGCGCGCATAGCTGGGTCGATCACCCCTACCACGACGGAGTAGCACTGCTGGGCGACACGGCCACCGCCAGCGATCCCGGCAACGGCCAGGGCCTTTCCCTCACCCTGCGCGACGCCCGCGTGCTCCGCGATCATCTTCTGGGCTCCGGCGATTGGGACGCGGCCGCGCACGCCTATGCAGCCGACCACGATGCCTATGCCGGCCGTCTTCACACCTTCAACCAGTGGTACACGGAGGCCTGTATATCACCGCGGGCCCTGAAGCCGATGCCCGCCGCGCACGCGCCATGCCGCTCATTGCGGAAGACCCAACCCGCCAGCCGGACTCAATCTTCAGCGGTCCCGATATGCCGGCAGACGAAGCAGCCAGGAAACGCTTCTTCGCCGAGGACTGACGCCGCGCAACAATCAAGCCATCTCTTTGTGAACGAAATACTCGTCGATGAGCACGGTGACCAATACTGCCGTGGGCACCGCGACCATGGCCCCCGGAACGCCTTCCAGCGCGAAGCCCAGCAGCAGGGCCACAATGATCGCCAGGCCGGGAAGACCTACGCTGTTCTTCATAATCCGCGGAACCAGGAATGAGTTTTCAACCTGTAAATAGATCAGGTAAAAGATGGCAACACCCAGCACGCGGCTCCAGGAGTCGACCGCCGCCACCAGCAAGGCGAGCGACACGCAAACCGCGGCGCCAATCACCGGGATGATGTTCAGCAATCCGGTCAGAAAGCCCAGTGCATAAGCATAGCGAACCCCCAGGGAAATATAGACGAGCGTGCTGGTGAGC
Source organism: uncultured Acidobacteriaceae bacterium (assembly GCA_963839225.1). Lineage (GTDB taxonomy): Bacteria > Acidobacteriota > Terriglobia > Terriglobales > Acidobacteriaceae > Telmatobacter. Next base: position 53,911 of record CAWIVA010000079.1, on the reverse strand, counting down.
CCAAGGATGAGCATGAGGCTGGCCTGCCCAAGCAGCCATTTGCCCATGCGCACCTCTGCCCGCCGCAGCGTCTTGTCGAGCCGAACGCGGCTTTTATGCGGAAGAAACGAAAGGAACCAATAGTAAGCCTGGTCGCCTTCGAGAACGAAATAAACAGTGAGGGTAACGCCCATCACGAGGGTGAAGAGTTTGCCCGCCCAATCCCGGATAGAAAGCAGCAGATACGTCGCCGCCTGGCTGGCGAAATCCTGAATCCGCGAAATAATCTCGCCGGTGTCCAAACGGTCGGCAAAAGGAATCCTCTTGAGATTTGCCAGAATCGGGGGTAACCGAGCCGGCATTTCCCCGCCGAACTGCTGCATGTCGCGAACAACTGGAGGCACTGCAAGGAAGCCGAAGGTGGTAAGCGCGGCCGCCACCGCCAGCAAAAGGATAAGAACGGCCGAGCCTTTGAACGGTTGCCAACGCCCCATCCGGAGGCTCGAGATAAACCGCACCACGGGTGTCAGCACCACGGCAAAAAGCGCGCTGACATACAGCAGCATCAGCACGTCGCGCAACTGCCACGCCAGGACACAAGCCAGCGCAAGGGCAAACGCGAAGACAATGTCGCTGCGAAGATTGCGCGGGCGTGGGGAAACTTCAGTCATGCTTTATTCTCGCTTATTCAACAGATTACCCCGGCAACAAAACGATTCTTCGCCGAGCCTCGCGCCGATGGTTTATTTATGTTTCGACTTAAGCTTTGAAGCCGCGCTATACTTCTCCATCGAACCGGTCAACTTCGCAGACTTCCTCAAAGTCGAAAAAGAGTTACACAAAAGTCAAGAGGACGCATATGAATCGAGAACTGGGCTTAAAGATCGTGCTGGCGTTGGTGGGAGCGCTCTTTGTCGTGCTTGTTTACCCCATGGTGATGATGATTCGACAGGAGCCTGCCTTGGCCATGTTGCTCAGCCTGTACGTCACGCTCGGGATCTTTTTGCTCCTGGCAATCCGCAACCCGTTTGCGAGTCGCAGCCTGATCGCCTTCACAGCATGGTCCAGCTTTGCACACGCCGCGGTGATGGGTTTTCAGGCATGGCGCAACATGATTGAGCGTGAAGAACTAATCGGTGTGGCCATTCTAGTGGTCATCGGCGTAGTCTTCATCGTGCTCGCGCCGCCGAAGCCCCTTATGGGGCCCGGCTGAAGCCGCTGGAATTATCAGCAGCATTGACGGGCAGCCGCGCGTCTCAGGCCGCTTCGCTGTGGCCCGCGCACCGCATCACGCCCAGGAACCGCGCCCACGGTCCCACGGCTTCGCGAACCTGGTGCGCCATGATCCTTGAAATCTGATGCAGATGAGTCAAATCGTGTGCCGCCCACGTGGCCAGCAGCTCGGACAAAGTGACAGAGCCGAGTGCCGGATGCCGTCCCCGCCGCGCTAAATCCTGTGGCGATGGCCTCAGTCCGCGCAGTTCGTCCAGGCTCTTCGCTCGCGCTTTCGCAAATTCGTCCAGTAGCTGCCCCAGCGTCTTGCCCTTTTCATAGCGAACATGACCCTCGCGGTCGAAGGGCGCAAAGAGCTGTGTCTCGCCCCATTTCAGAATGTGCCGGGTCCGCGGCATCCAGTCCTCATGTTCGCCGTGAATCAGGTGCGCGATCACGGTTCTCACGCTCCAGGTATTCCCGCCTTCGTTCGTCTCCGTCCATACCTCCGGCAATCCGCGCAGCGGTGCATCGAGCGCGACTGGCGTGCGTTCCAGCAGCGCAATCACGTTCTCGAGTTCGTACCCCATCCTCAACCTCCCAGGCCTTTGTTTCTATTTACTACTCCCCTTGCTCCCTGCCTCTCGGCCACGAAGATACGTTCTAGGGCCATAGGAGGCTCCGGGCCGTTAACCGCCAATCCGGAAGTGATCCTAGCCTAAGCCAGGGAGAGCGGAACGATCTCCGCTGCGAGCTCCCCATCTGCTCCAATCGTCAGCACCCCCACCGTAACCGGCAACTCAAACCGCCGCGGCCCGCACGATCCGGGATTGAAATACAGCACGCCCTTCTTCTTATAAAAATTCGGCACATGCGTATGCCCGGAGAGCACCGCGGCAAACTTCCCGGCAGCCGGATCAAGGTGCAGCGTCTTCAGGTCGTGCAACATATATATGTAGCGCCCTTCCAGCAGCAAAACCTCCGTCTCCGGCAATTTGCCGCATGCCCCCTCGCGGTCCACATTTCCACGCACCGCGGTAACTGGAGCGATCTCCTCCAAAGCTTTAAGCACCGAAGCCTTCCCCACATCGCCCAGGTGCAGAATCCGCTCCACCCCTTCGAGCGCAGGCGCAACCTCAGGCCGCAGCAGCCCATGCGTATCGCTGACCACGCCAATCCTCATCAATCCAGAATAAGCGGCGTCAGCGAAGCGGGTGAGTTAGGCTGAAACAGGGCGCCCAAATATCGCAATGATTGAAAACTCCCGAAGCGGCGAAGAGCACGCGCAATCAAACTGGCGTCACGCGGTCGCAGCCTATACTGAACCGCGCGTGCTGCGGGTGCTTGCGCTGGGATTCGCGAGCGGCTTGCCGCTCCTGCTGACCTACTCAACTCTTTCAGCGTGGCTTGCGACAGCCGGCGTGCGGCGCGCCGCCATCGGCGCCTTTGCCTTGGTTGGCGCCCCCTACGCATTCAAGTTTCTGTGGTCGCCGCTGATGGATCGCGTACCTCCGCCACTGCCTTTAGGACGCCGGCGCGGTTGGGGAATCACCATCCAGATCCTTCTGATCGGCGCCATTCTCGGTCTGGGGTTGTGCAATCCAAAACAGAATCTGGCCCTGATGGCCGCCCTGGCGGTTCTTGTCGCATTTCTATCCGCGAGCCAGGACATCGTGATCGATGCCTGGCGGGTGGAGAGCATGAATAGCGATAGCCAGGCTCCCGGAGCAGCCATGATCCAGGCCGGCTACCGGATCGGTATGCTGGTTTCCGGGGCCGGCGGCCTCTTGATCGCAAACTATGCTGGGTGGTTCGCGGCCTATGCCACGATGGCGGCGTTGCTCTCTGTAGGACTGCTGGTGTTTTTGTTCGGTCCCGAACCGAAGGCCCCGGCGGAGACTCCCTATGCTGCGAGACCGGGATGGGATGCGATTCGCCACGCGTTTTCAACCGCCGTGATCGCTCCCTTTCGTGATTTCATGCGCCGGCCGCTGTGGCCCGTTATCCTGATCGCCATCTTCGGATACAAGCTGGGCGAAGCCATGGCAGGAGTGATGTCAACGCCGCTTTATATAGCGATGGGATTTACGCTTCCTGAGATCGCCGCGGTTTCGAAGCTATTCGGATTCTTCTCGATCGTGGCAGGGGTTCTACTAGGCGGTGTAGTGACGGCCAGGTTCGGAATCCGGCGCTCGCTTGTAATTTGCGGCATTTTGCAGGCAATCGGGAACCTGTTTTTTGTCTTGCAGGCTGTCGGCGGGCATCGTATCGGCTACCTTGCTTTATGCGTCACTGCAGAAAATATCACCGGCGGAATGGCCGGGACCGCATTGATTACCTACCTATCGAGTCTATGCTCGCGCGCCTTTACGGCCACTCAGTACGCGCTGCTTTCCTCGCTTGCCTTGCTCGGCCGCACAGTGGTGGCCTCATCGGGAGGTGTATTGTCTGAGAACCTCGGCTGGGTGCGGTTCTTCCTGCTCACCACGGTCGTCGGGTTGCCGGCTATCATTTTGTTCCTTTGGGTCGGACCGCACGACGATTTCAGCAAAACCCGGCTCAAGCCCGCACTCGAAAGCACGCATGAAACGCCGGAAGATTAGGCCCTGGGGAAAATATCTAAACTAATACTACCGTTGTAAAAGGAAGATTTTGGAGGGAGCAGGGGGCTTCAGCCCCCTGAAAGAGAGTGATTTTTGAAGGGCCTTCAGGCCCGGGCCTTTGCTTCGTTTTCCTAAATACAACTGCAGTGCTAACCTCAGGATAATTTCCCTTGAGTTCCTCTTCTGTCTTCGTCAATTACCGTGAGGTGATGGGGAAATTCCAGCGGCTACAAAAAGAATAGAGCGACACCGGCAAAGAACCTGTGTCTAAGAAGGCATGAGAGATCTTATGCGAGTTATATTGCTGGTTCTTGCATCTCATCTATCCGTCGTGTGTGGCGGCGCAGGCGGGGCGGACGCCGGATGGCCGCTCGGGCACTATTCAGCCCGAGGCCTGGCAGATTCTGCAGTTGGCCAATCAAGCCCGCGCCGCCGCCGGAGCCGGCCCGCTGACATGGGATCCGGCACTGGCAGCGGCCGCCCGCCAGCATTGCCTGCGCATGGCCGCCGAGGGACCAATCTCCCATCGCTACGGAAACGAGCCTGATCTCGACCAGCGTGCCGGCCAGGCAGGCGCGCGCTTCAGCCTGATTGAAGAGAACGTAGCTGTAGGCCCCACCCCCGCCCGCATCCACGAAGAATGGATGAGCTCCCCCGACCATCGTGCCAATCTCCTCAACCCGAAGGTCGATCGCGTGGGAGTCGCCCTGGTCCCCAGCCGAGGCGTTCTCTATGCCGTCGCCGATTTCGAGCGCTCGGTGCCCATTCTTTCGCAGGTCCAGGTTGAAGCTTCCATCGCCGAACTCCTCCGCGGCCTGGGCGCGACCCTGCGAAGCGATCCCACCGCAGCCCGCGCCTATTGCACCCAGGGCAAGGCCGACGAAAACAGTAGTCACGCCAGGTTTCGAATGCTCTGGCAGGAAGCCGACCTGACCATTCTTCCCAGGCAGATAGTCGATAAGATAGCTGCAGGGGAATATAAGCAGGCCGCCGTAGGCAGTTGCCCGCCCAGGGCGTTGAAGGCGCCTTCACCGCCTACCGCATAGCTGTACTCCTATATTGATAGCCCTCGAATTTTCTTCCCCGCTTTTGCAGAAAATATCCCTCCGCAGGAGCACAATCGGAATATGAAAAGACGAGTGGAGAAGCCAGGTACACTCCAGCACTTCAACGAAGGATCCAGTCTCTGTACCTTCAGGCCCCCTCCCCCCCCTACCCGGTAGTAACCATCCAGAAATAACCATCTATTAACAAAAAATAGCTAGAGTATATTCAAATAACGTCATTTTTTTCATAATCTTACATCCAACCCAGCCTCCGGCCACCATCAGCTCAACTTCTATGCTGGTCAAACGGAACCATCACCGAAGCCATCCCAGCCGCAGTCGCCGCCTGAATTCCCAACGCCGTGTCCTCAAAGACCAGGCAATCCTTCGGCTCGATGCCGAGCTTTTCAGCAGCCATAAGAAATGCATCCGGCGCAGGCTTGGGATTCTTGTAGTCCTCGGCACCAACAATGATGGGAAACTTGTCGAGCAACCCGAGTGCAGTAAGCGAGCAGACCACCGACTCGCGGCTGCTACCCGAAACCACCGCAAACGGAATCCGTCCGTACTGAGCCTCAATCTGCTCCAGCACTTCAGCGACGGGCTTCAGTTGCGGCAGCAGTTCGTAGTAGAGGTTTTCCTTGCGCACTCCAACCTCTTTCGACCGGCATCTTCAGCCCATGTTTTTCGTTGAGTGTGGAGATGATCACCTCCACAGGCTTGCCGCCCCACGAATAAAACAGATCTTCGTCGAACGGGCAGCCCCATTCACCCAGTGCTTTTTTCCAGGCAATGTAGTGCAGCGGCATGGAGTCGGCGATGGTGCCGTCGCAGTCGAAGAGATAAGCGCGGAACGAGCCCGCGGGAATTTGCAGTTTCATGCTGAAAGGAGCTCCCGTTGGATGGCTTGGATTTTTTAGGTTGGTTCACTTTTGGTGCGAGTTTCAAAAAACAGCTTGTATCAGGGCACGACTTGTAGTCGTGCCATAAATGGTCATGAAACACCGGGCTTCAGCCCCTGAGTTTCTGCGGCAGGCGCAGTACAACCGCCTTCGCCGGGCTTGGTGGGCTCCATTTTGAGGGCGTTGTTGAAGCGGTTGAAGTAGTTGAACAGGCCGATGGCGCAGAGCAGTTCCACAATCTCGCCTTCGGAGTAGAAACTGCGCAACTCGGCATACTGCTCGTCGCTGACGGTGTGGGCATCGCGGGTGACGGTCTCGGCCAGCCGCAGGGCAGCCTTTTCAGCAGGGGTAAAGTCCTCGCGCTGCGGCCAGTCGGCCAGGTGGGCAAGCTGGTCGTCGCTCCATCCGAGCCCTTTGGCCAGAATGGTGTGGCTGGCCAGGCAATAGGGCGTCCCGTTCACCTGGCTGGTGCGGACGATGATCAGCTCCTTCAGTTTGGTAGGCACCGTGCCGGTATTGAGCACCGCGCCAAAGTGCGCCTGCATGGTGGCAAAAATCTCCGGCCGGTGGGCCATCACCCGGAACATATTCGGCACATTGCCGCGATGGGCAAAGACTTTGTCGTAGAGCGCGGCCATTTCAGGGGTCACTTCGCTGCGGTCGAGCCGGGAAATACGGGACATGAGGCCCTCCTGATCAGCCTATCGCAACCGCCGGCCTCTGCCACGCTGCGGGCACCGATTGAGTGCCCGCACCGCAGCAGTCCACAGTTGAGCCGTCGAATCCGGCTCAATTTTTGACGAGCCGCGCGCTCTCTGCTACCTTAGTAAAGGACAATTCAGCTATAAGACACTCCTCAGTAGCTCAATGGCAGAGCATTCGGCTGTTAACCGAAGGGTTGTAGGTTCGAGTCCTACCTGAGGAGCCAATCTATTTCCCCGCACAATCCCCAGCACAATCTCAGCTCCCCCCTCCGAGCTGTCCCTACGATTGCCCTAAACCCGCTGAGAGCGATTCACTTCGGCAGGGAGCAAAAGACCAGAACTTGTTTACCGCTAACAGGAATCGGCAGCCGAAAGGAAGCGTTCAATTAAGTGACGGTGTCAGTCTACGCAGCAAGCGTGGTTGCCCTGCTGGATCTCTGGGTGGGCGCTCGCTATTGCGCGAAACTGATTCGTAAGGAAACTTCTCCGCGGATCGCGACTTGGCTGATCTTTGAAATCGGCGTGGTCATGAGTTTGACCGCATATTTCGCATCGCACGAGCACAGCATCGTGAAGTCCGCGCTTAATGTGACAGACGGCATCGTGGTTACCGTCGTTCTCGGGGCGCTTTTCATCGTGCAGCGCGGTGGGAAAATCCTCTTCACCAGGAATGAGCAGCTTTGTCTGGTGATTTCATGCATCACCCTGGCGGCATGGGCGATCACGAAGACTGCATGGGTTGGTTTTGCGGGATTCCAGGTGGTTATGGTGACCGCATTTTTTCCCACGATTGAAAGCGTCTGGCAATGGAAGCCCGGCAAGTCACCCGAACCTGTCGAAACGTGGAGCATTAACGCACTGGCTGCGCTAATCGGAGTGATCATCGACGCTACGGGTAGCCACGATTATCTTGCCATGCTCTATCCTCTGCGAGCGTTCGTCCTTTGCGTAATCATCGTGATGCTGGTGAAGCGATGGGAGCAGAAAAGCAAGACGAACACTCGCTAGTCCGGCGTTGAGCTTGATGGCGAGTGCGATGGACTGCACACCCGGGGACTTTCCCAGTCCGCTGCGCTTCCGGGCCGCGCAGAAATGGATTGTCTCATGGCATGCTTTCAGGTTTCCCAGGTCTCAACATCGAGACCTGGGAAATCCAGCCATTTGCAGTAAACAGGACATTGCGCCGTACTACGGACTTCAACAGCCTAAAAATCACCAGCACCCCTGCCCGCTCTCCACATTGGTCAGCAACAGGTTTACTGCACTCAGCTTACGGCTGTAGCAGTCGCCGAGTGAGTTGTGGTAGGTGTAAGTCTGACTGCTGCTTTGACCTGTGCTCGGCCCAAGAGAATACCCTCCGTTTGCAAACACAAACTCTGTAAGCCGGGTGGTCACCCCGTTCTTCTCGCTGGACTGAAACACGGGGATTAATCCTTCCACAGTGTCGAGCTCGGTCTTCTCAAATTGCTGGTTGATCGAGGTACCTGAGGAACATCGCCGTTCGACAGGAAGGTATCAGACAGGTTGATCGTGAAAGGATAGGAGAAATGAGTCTCCCTGGTGTCGAACAGGAAGCCGTAACGCGTGGTCGTCTTCGCATCCACGGTCGAACTCTGCACCTCGTTCTGAATCTCCTCGTTGCTGGCCGTGAGCGCGACGTAGGTTGCATTGTTGAAGTTCACAGCCTCATCGAGTTTGGTATCTACACGGCCATGCGACGTGTTCACATACCCTTCTATCGTGAAATTGTGCGAGTTGGTCGTCGTAATAGTTCCCGACCCAACACCGCTGGAGTTGAACGACATGGTGTTCACGACGGTCGGATTAGGAGCAGTCAGCGTATTGCTTGTAACTTCGCCGGTAACATTCTTGCTGCCGTGATCCTGGAATAGCAGCAGCACGGCATCCGTGCTGAAGTATTCATAAGCGTTGTAAACGCTGATGCCGATCGTGTGCGGCTGCCCATTGCTCAACTCTCCGGCAAACGGTGTCAGATCGACCCGATAGGGCTTGAAGTTGAGCGTCTGCACTCCGGGAATCGGAATCCAAAGATAGGGGTCGATCCCGCCCGTGTAGATCCAGGGATACACCGGCGCTACGCCCGCAGGGGTGCCGTCGATACTGATCTCCACTTCGCGGAACGAGGTGTTATGGCAATCCCCCAGCGTTGAAGCCAGGCTATCCGGCACGCAAAGAAACCATTGCTCTTCCTGGTTTTGGCTTTGCGCGTAAACATCCAGGTAGGCGCCCTCAATGTTCGTCGGCAGGGTAAACGTCTGGGTCAGTTCCGGATTGCTCGAGTCGATCGCGAACGTGCCATTGGAATTGTCGGGGATCGGCAGCACAGTATCCGCGGTCCTCGGCGCCGGGTTCGCAAAATTAGCCGGGTAAAACTCCAGCGTGAATGTTCCAAAGATGATCGAGTTCAAGCCCGGCTCAATCAGGTTGCCCAGGCTGGCGAATCCCGTTTGCGGGTCTGTGAAAAGAGCGCTGTAATCGGTCACATCGCGTTCCACATGCCACGTATCGGTTTCGTTTTGCAACGGCTCGGCAGTGGTGCCGAAGTACAGGTCCACGTCGCCCAGAAAGACCTCGGCGGTGCGGTCGTACTGCACTCCTGCCTGGATGGAAAAGTCGCCCTCAAACACCACCTTCGACCATGGCCCGGGGCAGCCTGGCGGTGGGGAATAGCTGAAAGGGGCGTTGTTGAAATTCTCAAATGCCTGGTTGGAAAGCAGCGTCACCACGCAGGGTTTTGTATGCGGGCGTGGCACTGGCGGATCGGCCGTGGCTTCGAGCGACGTTCCGATCTGGTATTGGTTGGAAATGTTAGTTGTCTGGGAGAGACAGAGGGAGTGACAGAGACGGCGAGCGTGGTGAACAACAGTCCGATCGTCGTCCCCATCGCAGAAAGTCCTTTGCACATAGAGTCCTCTCTTTGAGTGGATTTTTGATTGGATTTTGATTGGACATCCCGTTCTCGCTTTCAGGATGCGAACATAGTCTACACCGGTTTGCAACCCGGGAACCGGACAAATTGGCTCTCTGAAGCAGCAGCCGTCGATTGACTCAAAATTCGTGATGATCGTCCAACAGGGCGGCAATCGTCTGCTCTCCAGCATCGGCCCGCGCCGTGGGATCCGGCGAGTTGGCCGCCTCGGTCTGGGCGCGCAATCTGGCCACGGTCAGCCAGTTGTCCTTGTGCGGTTGATCTGAAATCCACGGAGGCAACGTCATGTAAAGATGCCTGCTCAGCGCAAGGGCATAGCCCTCATACAGAGCGCGCATATCCTGCAGCCTTTCGTAGGAAAGACTGTCGCGGCACACGCTGACGCCGCTCTGGCAGAGCAGACGGTAGAGCCTTTCATATTGCTCGCGAGGGAGCCGGTTTGGAGCATCGCTGATTGGAGTCAGTGAGAAGATCTGTGACAGGTCGACCAGGGCGTGGCGCGCCATGGCAAAGGTCAACTGCGCCTGGCGCGCTTCGTGCCCCCGCACGCCGGCAATCAGCAGGGCCGATGTATCCAGCACCGCCGTCAGGGCGCTGATCCAACTTTGATTGGTATGTTGCGAACGGAAGTAGCAGAGCAGCGGATAAGAGATGTGGCTCTCCAGCAACTCTGCCGACCATCGTTCCCACTCTACCAGCAGCAGCGAGAGAGCACTATCACCGCCCTCGTAGGAATGGCGATGCAACAACTCCGCGGCCGTTGGTGGCGATCCCGCCCGCGCGTCCAACAATGAGATGCTTACCTCCCGACGCGAAAACGCAGCGTAGAGGACTGGGAAATACCCCATCACGACAGCCAGGAAACCAAGTCCCGTGCCCGATTCCAGAATGACGAGCTCGCGCGCCCAACCACTATGTGGCGTCACGTCGCCAAGGCCAAGTGTAAAGATCGTAGTCCCGCTCACGTAAAGATCGGACTGAAAACCAGGCCCCTGAGTGGGGTCGTTGAAGGGGCTGCCCAGGGCATAATAAACCAGCGCAAAACCCAGTACCATCCCGGCGGCCCAAAACATGAGGAGAAAAATCAGCGATAGGGGTCCGTAGAAGCTGAAGGCCGTTTCTCGCCTGCGGAGATGATGAATCCGTTTGGCGAAGAATCTCCAGGGTAGCCAGGTGGCAATATAGAAAATGCGGGTGAGCCGGAATCGGCCCGTAGCCCGCCGTGGCAGAATAATGGTCTGGAAGGCATCGAACAGCACGGCAATCAGGCAAATGATGCCGGCGATCAAAGTGAAAATCCGCATCGATCCTCCTGCGATGGAATCTGCAACCGATTTCTTGCGTACGCCGATTCACGGTATTCTTGATGAGATTGGTAATCCAGGGCTATCAATGAACGAAATTGGGAAAATGCTTCTCGGCCTCGGACTCCTGCTCGCCGCTATCGGAGCAGTCTTGCTGCTAGGGGAACGCATTGGCCTGCCCCTGGGACGCCTGCCGGGGGACTTTGCATACAAAGGCAAAAGTTTTTCAGTTTACTTTCCTCTTGGTACGTGCGTCCTGATCAGCGTCGTGCTGTCGGCTATCTTTTATCTGTTGTCGCGCTTCCGCCATTAATCGGCAGCCGTTGGTTTCAAACTCACTCAACCCTTGGACATATGCAGCTTCGTCGCGTGCTCGATTGCCTCGCTGAGGGATTCGTAGTCGTAGGTTCCGTCGTGACGCTGACCGTTGATGAAGAAAGTCGGAGTTCCATTCACGCCGCTGCGCACTCCTCCCGCAAAGTCGGCCCGTACGCGGGCGCGGTAAATTTGCTCTGAGAGGGCGGTTTGCAAATCCGTGGGGGAGAGGTCAAGCGACTCGACCAACTCCAGAAAGAGGGCGTTGCCCAGGTTCTGCTGATTTTCAAAGAGCTGGTCGTGCATCGTCCAGTACTTGCCATGAGCACCGGCAAACTCGGCAACTTCGGCCGCCGATTCCGCCCACGGATGCATCTGGCTGAGAGGGAAGTTGCGAAAGACAAAAGATAGCCGTTTGCCGAATTGCTTCTGAAGTCTCTTGATGATTGCATACGCCATTCGGCAGTGCGGGCATTGATAATCGCCGTACTCGACCAGGCTGAACTCTGCCCCAAGGTCTCCTTGAATGTGGTCGTTCTCTGTGACCGCAACAAAAAGCTTGCTCATGGATTTCTCCTACTTGGGAAGATTTTCAAGAGCTTGCAAGATACCGTCGGCTCCGGGATTGATTGCGATCGGCGAGCAGTAGCTCCAGGCGATCACCCCGTTCCGGTCAATCACAAATAGAGCCCGTTCGCTGACTCCATCTTCGTCCCGATAGGCGCCGTAAGACTTTGCGACCGCACCTTTCGGCTCAAAGTCCGCCGCCAGTGGGAAGTGAAGGTGTCGATCATGGGCGAAAGCCTCATGGCACCAGGCGCCATCGACCGACACTCCAATCAACTCCGCTCCAAACCTCTGAAACTCAGGCAGAACCTCGTTGTAAAGAGCCATCTGGTCCCCGCAGACCGGGCTCCAGTCTGCGGGATAAAATGCGAGAATGACTGGCTTTCCCCGTAGCTCGCTCAGAGATAGCTTCTGGTCGGGTGTGATGTTAAGACTGAACTCCGGCGCCGGAGTTCCGGCCGGTAATATGTTAGCCATGGCATACCTCAGATATAAGATACGAGAAAATCGGTGAAGTTCCAAATCTGACCCAGGTCTCAGCCTTGTAGATGTTTGTTCGATGGCTGCAGATCGCAAATGGTCCGGGCGACCAGGTAAGAACAAAATGAAGCATCTTGCATCCGATGCAACTTTCGCCGGTAAGTAACGTCAGCATAATTGACAACTGAATGGGATATTCATTCGGGATGTTGGTACGGAGTACAGATGAAAGTGAAACAGTCGTCTACCGCTCTATCCGTATTGCTCTATGTTTTAACTGGCACGTTCGCCGCCGCGCAAACTCCCACCTTGCGGACCCAAATTACCCAGCACGAGCAGAAACTTACCCAGGCGCGCGCCACGAGCAGCAAGAGAGACGAAGCAATCGAGCTGAATACTCTTGGCTCCTTATACCGGCAGGCTGGCGAGACGCAAAAATCGCTGGACGACCTGAACCAGGCATTGCAGATTGAACAAGCCGCCGGCAGTCGCGGCGCAATCGCGCTGACGCAGAACCTGATTGGGCGGGTCTATACGGATCTGGGGCAGGAACAGAAGGCGATGGATCTGTTCAACCAGATTCTGCCTGTATGGCGCGAATTAAGCAACCGTCAGGGCGAAGCGGCCACCCTGAACAATATGGGCAGAGTGTATAACGACCTGGGGCAGCGGGAGAAGGCGCTCGATACTCTGACCCAGGCGTTGCCTATCTGGCGTGAAATTAAGAATCGCAATGGCGAGGCAAGCACCCTCGACAATCTTGGAACAGCTTATTCCGATATGGGGCAGGGACTAAAAGCACTGGATTTTTTCAACCAGGCGTTGCCGGTGTGGCGCGAAACCGGAGAGCGCAGCGGCGAGGCGTTGACTCTGAATAATATGGCCAAGGCGTACGCGGATCTGGGGAAAAAGCAGAAGGCGCTGGAATCTTATAAGGGAGCGCTCGCTATCTGGCGCGAAACTGGCAACCGTCAGGGAGAAGCAAGCACTTTGAACTATATGGGCAGAGTCTATTCCGACCTGGGACAAAAACAGCAGGCGCTGGAAAATTACAACCAGGCGTTGCCCATTTGGCGTGAGGTTGGAAATCGCAGCGGCGAGGCTCTGGCGCTCAACGACATTGGCCGCATCAATGAAGAAATTGGCAGGAAAAAGGAAGCTCTGGACTTCTATAACGAGGCCTTGCCCATTTGGCGTGCAGCAGGGAATCGCCGGGGCGAAGCTGCAACGCTCAACAATATAGGTAGAGATGAATTGGATCTGGGTGAGAAGGAAAAGGCTCTGGAAACGAACTACCAGGCTTTGCTGATCTGGCGAGAAGTGCAGGACCATCGTGGCGAAGCTTTCGCCTTAAGCAGCATCAGCAAGGTCTATCACGCTCTAGGTGAGCCGCAATATGCCTTTCCAAACTCACTTGCCGCACTATATTTAGCCAAAGATGCGGGAGATCCCGATATCGAAGGCGGCATTGAAACTGCGCTGATGATCGGCTTCCGCGACGAACATCGTCCTGAAGAAGCAATTTTATTCGGAACTGATGCGGTCAACTCTTACCAGCAAATCCGCAAGGAAATCTCCGACCTTGATAAGGATCTACAAGCGGTATTTGCGCAATCGAAATCTTATACCTATCGCCAGTTGGCGGAATTGCTGGTGGAGACCGACCGTTTGGGCGAAGCCGAACAAGTTCTCGACCTCCTCAAGGAACAGGAATTGAAAGATATTGTGCATGGCACGGCACAGCATAGCAAAGCTAAGGTCGAGCCGCTCAATCTGACCGCTGCGCAGCAGAAAGCACAGAGCGAGTTAGACGTTCCGGAGAAGAAGGCGCTGGAACTCGAAAAGCTCAGTCTTGAATATGCTGCACTGCAGGCCAAAACGTCGCGTACCTCTGCGGAAGACGCGCAGATGAAAACATTGGGAGCAAGCATTCAGCAGGGTATCCTGGAGATCCTTTCTTACTTCAAAAATACCGTCGATCCGGAGTTGAAACAGAAGCCCGGCGCGGGTAAAGAGAACGGCACCCCAATCGGCGAAGACTCAACGCAAAGCTATCTGCAGAGCACGCTGGCTAGACTGGGACCACGTGTGATGGGCATCCGTCTGCTGCTGGGCGAGAATCATGCCTATGCGATTGCGGTCACCGCTAACACACGAAAGAAATATCAGCTGAGGGCCACCTCAGCGGAGTTACGCAGCAAAGCTTTTGAGGTGCTTGAAACTCTGGACTCGCGCGCCATCGATCCCAGGCCGCATCTCGAGGAAGCTATACGGAATGATCGTGGCTCCTATTGAAGAGGAGTTGAAACCGCTGCAGGCATCATCCGGGAGCGGTGTGCCAACGCTGCTGTGGTCTTTAGACGACGCTTTGCGCTACCTGCCGATGGCCGCTCTCTTTGACGGCCATCAATATATGTTGGAGCGCTTCAACAACGTACTCTTTACTCCAGAGAGTTACGGACATATGACGGATACGCCGCTGATGAACGGGAGCAGCCCCAACGTACTAGCCATGGGACTGTCCCGGAGTTATGGCGGTCTGCCTGCGCTGCCCGGCGTTATGCCGGAGTTGAATGCCGTTGTCCACGACCCATCCGCGCCTGACTCGCATGGCGCAATGGAGGGCAAGTTGTTTCCCAACGATCAATTCACTCTGGCTACTTTGAAGACCCAGCTTGGACCCGGCAAGAGTTTTTCCGTAGTGCATATTGCCAGCCATTTTGTGGTGGAGACAGGCAAAGGTGAGGAGCCATACCTGATGATGGGCGGAGAGGACGCCGGAGATGCCAAGGGATTTGAGTGGAGTCTTTCGGATATGGAAAACTCCGCGGTAGCTTTTCACGGAACGCACCTTCTGACCCTCTCGGCGTGCAGCACGGCCAAAGACTACAAATCCAGGGACGGACTGGAAATGGACAGCCTGGGCATGGTGGCACAGCAAAAAGAGGCGGAGGCGGTACTTGCAACCATGTGGGACGTAAATGACTCCAGCACAAGCCGGTTAATGAGCGACTTCTACGCACGATGGGTGAAGCATCCCGCCGACGGCAAAGCGGAGGCATTGCGGCAGGCGCAGCTGGCGCTCCTGCACGGTCCTGCCGCAGGACCAAATGGAGACGGCCAGCGCGGTTTTCAGTCCCGTCAGGATACAACGGCTGAAGCGCACAAGGCTGCTTATTCGCATCCGTTTTACTGGGCGCCCTTTGTCTTGATTGGAAATTACCGGTAGCTATCTCAGTCTGGTGCTCGGGTAAACGAATCGTCTGCAAAAATATCCACCGCAGTCCTCTTGATTTAGACTTGTTTGTTCAACCGAAAAGAGGGCGAATTATGCGGCTAACTAGCAAAACCATATTTGGACTGCTGGCAATGGCAACCATGCTGGCAGGGCTCGCGGCCAACGCACAGCAGGCCGGCCAGAAGTCGCCAACCGCGCCGGATCTCGATTTCCCCACGGTCCTCTACGGCGCAGCCTACTACCACGAGTACATGCCCTACGATCGTCTGGACAAGGACGTCGCTCTGATGCACGATGCAGGCCTGAATGTGGTTCGCATGGGCGAATCCACCTGGAGCCTGTGGGAGCCCGAAGACGGCCAATTTGATTACGCGTGGATGGACCGCGTTGTCGACGCCATGGGCAAGGCGGGCATCAAAGTTATTCTCGGCACGCCCACGTATTCCATTCCCGCCTGGATGGCCCACCAGCACCCTGAGATCCTGGCGGTTTACGCCGACGGCCACAAGAATTCCTACGGCATGCGGCAGAATATGGATACCGATTCTCCCGCCTACCGCTTCTATGCCGAACGCCTCATCCGCCATATCGTCGCCCATTACAAGGACAATCCCACCGTAATAGGCTGGCAGCTGGACAATGAAACATCCAGTTACGATGCCGCCAATCCCGATGTTTTTATCGGCTTCCAGCATTATCTCGAAAAGAAATTTGTCACTCCTGAAGCTCTCAGCAAGGCCTGGTTCCTCAACTACTGGGGCGAAAACCTGCACAGCTGGGAAGACCTTCCCACCCGCGACGGCGCCCAAAGCACGGGCTACAAGCTGGAGTGGACCCGCTGGAGCCAGATGCGCGTCACCGATTTTCTCCACTGGCAGGCAGCCCTGGTTCGCGAGTGCGCTTCGCCCCGCCAGTTCGTCACCACGGACTACGGTGGCATGATGCATCCGGACGCCAACGAAGAAGCCATCGCCACTGCCCTCGATATTCCCGCCGTCAACGTTTATCACGGGACCCAGGATCATTTTGATGGCTCAACTCAATCTATCCAGGAAGATTTTACCCGTTCTCTCAAACACTCCAACTTCCTCATCACTGAAACCAATGCCCAGACCACGGACTGGAGTTCGGCCTTCCAATTTCCGCCCTACGACGGGCAACTCCGTGAAGATGTTTATACCCATCTTTCCAACGGCGCTAACATGGTCGAGTACTGGCATTGGGCCTCTATCCCAGCCAACCAGGAGACATATTGGAAGGGCGTGCTATCGCATGACCTGGAACCTAACCGCGCTTATGCTGAAGTTAGCCGCACCGCCCATGAGTTACAAAAGATAGGTTCCCACTTAACGGGCCTGCAGATTCACAACCAGGTAGCTATTCTCTGGAGCCGTGATTCGCGCAACGCCATCAGCTTCATGCCCTTCACTGCTTCAGGAAAGCAATGGAGCGGCGCGCCGCCTGTGGCCGGATACGGCTCGCTGGTCGAGCAGATTCACCATTCACTCTACGACCTCAACATCGGCTCGGATTTTGTCTTTCCCACTACCCAGGATTTCTCCGCCTACAAACTGCTCATCGTTCCCGCGCTCTACATTGCCGACGACGCCCTGCTCCAACGTATCTCCGATTACGTCAAAAACGGCGGTCACGTAGTAATGACTTTCAAAAGCGGATTCGCCAATGAAAATTCTGCCGTTCGCTGGGTGCGCGCTCCCGGTCCCTTGCGTGAAGCCGCCGGCTTCAGCTACCAGGAGTTTTCAAATCTCGAGCACCCACTGGCACTCAAAGGCGATCCTTTCCACGTGGGAGCTGAAAACGCCAATCTAGTCTCATACTGGGCTGAATTCCTCGTTCCCGAGCACGCCAAAGCCATCGCATACTACGACCATCCCTTCTTCGGAAAGTGGCCGGCCATCACTGAAAACGAGTACGGTGCAGGGACCCTGCTCTACGAGGGGACTTATCTCTCTGACGAGCTGCAAACCGCCGTGCTGCGCAGAACCCTTGATAAGCTCGGCCTCACCGGACCCGATCAGCTACTCCCCACCGGTGTCCATGTGCAGCATGGAGTCAACCGCTTCGGGAAACGTCTGCACTACTACTTCAACTACAGCAGCGCAGAGGTGAAACTGCCATATACTTACGCGGCCGGATCCAATCTTCTGAATAGAAAATCGGTTGACAAATCTGCCTCCCTAACGCTGGCCCCCTGGGATCTGGCAATCATCGAAGAAAACTGATGCTTGGCCTCCCTACGCAAGCTAGATCGACGCCAATATTCGCTTTATTTTTGCCTAAAAGGATTCTTGGCGATCGCTAATATAGCTATATGCACAAATATCTTGACCATTTAGCCAAAATAAAGGTACTATTTCGTTCATATTGATTTCCGGTACTTGTGCTGCCTCGAAAACGAACTGCGTAAGATGCACTCGCGCAACGAGCACTGAAGCGGCTCCGGAATCTCGGAAAAGGATTTCAAGAAGGAAATTTGCAGTCAAAAAGCGCGCGATCCGGTTTCGACGCGCATCGTGCACGGTTCTCATCCACTGGCCGGCATATCCGAAGTACACATTCTGTCTCTGCATAGAGCTGATCTCAGTCACCTCATGCCGAGACCACACAGCGTCACACTTTACAAATTGCGAGGCCCCATGAAGACGAATTTTCTCAGACTAGTATTTGGATGTGTGTTCACCATGACGGTGGGCATATCCATCGCAATCGGACAGACTGTAACCGGGTCGATCACTGGGGTAGTAACAGACCAAAGTGGCGCTTTCATTTCCGGCGCTCACGTTACCGCCCACAACCTCGATACGGGTGTAAATACCCCCACCGATACCAATTCGACCGGACTCTACCACATCTTATTTTTGCCCATCGGACATTACCAAGTCACGGTTCAGGCAAACGGATTCAATACTGAGACCCTCCCTCCCTTTGTTTTGGAGGTCCTGCAGACCGCGAACTTCAATATCAAGCTGACGGTGGGGAGTTCTGCGACGTCCGTGAACGTCTCGGCTGCGTCGCCCATCCTGGACACCAGCGACACTACATTGGCCAGCACGTTTACCGCCAACACGATCGAGAATTTCCCCCTGAACGGCCTCGATTTCTCGGCCGTGACCTTGTATATGCCGGGCGCCGTGACGACTTACGGAACCTCGGGCCCGACTAGCTTTGAGCGCAGCACCTATAACTCCGACACGCCCAACTTCAATGGCAATCGTGCCCAGGCGAACAACTACACGCTTGAGGGCATCGACATGAACGAAACTTATAACAACCTGATCTCCTACAGCCCGGCTCCGGCGGCTCTCGAGGAAATCAAGGTTATTACCGCGGACTCTCCCACCGACTACGGTAACGTGAATGGCGCCGGCGTGGTGAGCGTGCTCAAGAGCGGGACCAACCAATTCCACGGGTCCGCCTATGGCTTCGTGCAGGATTGGAGGTTTGACGCAAACTCCTACTCGCATGGCTATGAAAACCTTCCAACCAGCCCGTATTCATTTGACCAATTCGGGGGCACGGTGGGCGGGCCCATCCTGCATAACAAATTATTCTTCTTCGGCGACTATCTGGGTTCGCGTTGGCACGTCGGGGGGTTGAACACCGCGAGCGTAATTCCAGACGCCATGCGGAACGGCGATTTTTCGGTGCTGCTCACCGCACCTAGCCCTATTCAGCTCTACGACGCGCTGAACACTGTAACCCCTTTCCCCGATATGTGGGAAACAAGGGCGTTCCAATTATCAATCCGGTCGCTAAGTTTCTCTTTGCCAATCCTCAACTCTACCCTGATTGCGGCGGCGACAATCCAGTCACTCCCAGCAACGGCAAGTGCGTACCTCCCACGGATGGAATCGCGCAGAATAACTACGAGGCCCCAAATCCCCAGTACAAAGGCAACAATCAGGGTGATGTAAAAATTGAATACGATCCGCGTGCGGCGGATAAGTTCACGGGATTTTATTCGGTATCCCACGCCTATGATGGTTCCGTCGCGGTTTTGGCTATCAGCTTTCCGGGAGTCAATCTGTACCCCACGTGGATTACGGGCGCCAACTGGGTACATACGTTTTCGCCATCCCTGGTGAATTCGGCGCGAATCGGATTTACGCGGACGGACTGGAATCAGGGATTTCCTGTCGATACAACCGGCCAGTTCGGAACTTCGGGCAATGCCAAAGTTGGAATCGCATTCCCCAACCAGAGGTTTAACGGCTTTACCAACCAGGGCTTCAACGCCAACATCAGCGACGTGGGCACAACGGCCTACAATGGCGGCGTCATTGACAACACCTACAGCTACGTTGACAACCTGACGTGGCAGCGTGGCCGGCATTTCATCAGCTGCAGGCATGGACGCGCGTCGCTACCAGAATAATTACCCCACAGGCAATAACGACGGCTATCTGGGTTCGCTGAACTACTCTGGCGTCTTCACCTCGAACGGTAACGGCTCTGGCGGCTACGGTCCGGCGGATTTTGTGCTCGACAGAGTGCAGTCCGGGGGTAACTCTTTCCAGCGTCAACGTTGGACAACGCCAATGGCGTGTTGCAGGTTTTGCCCAGGATAACTATAAAATCCGAGCCAACCTGACGTTAATCTTCGGCATCCGCTACGAATTCGACGAGCCATGGATCGAAGAGCAGAACAGAACCGGAAACATCAACCTGACCACAGGGCAGATTATCTATGCCGTTCACCTTCCAACTGGCGCTCTACCGGATGCGGCGAATCTGCCCCAAGCAGCCTGCTACCAGCCGAATTACAAGCAATGGATGCCGCACGTTGGATTTGCGTACCAGTTTACCGATCGCGCAGTTGTCCGCGGCGGTTACGGAGCAACCAGCTTCTTTGAAGGCAACTCATTCAATCAGCGCCTGACGGCCATTGCACCCTTCCTGCAGGCGGCGGGATTCTCGGTAAGTTCTCCGACCGTCGCGACCTGGCCAATCGAGCCCACACCGAACACCGCCGAAGAGGGTTTACCGGCTCCGACACCTCCGTTCAATACAGCAGCTCCAACAATGGCTACACCGCGTATCCGCAGAACATCCAGCCCGCATACGTTCAGGAGTACAACCTCACGCCAGAATATGCGCTTACCCGCACGGCTTCACTGCAAGCGGGATACGTTGGAGAGTCGGGCCAGCACATTGAAGACTACGGCAACGTCAACCAGTTCACCGTCAACAATGTTCAGACCTCGGCCCCGTTCTACAACAGCCACGTACATCGGCGTAAACGGCGTTGACTCCGCGCTGGGAGTAGGCGGCAACGGCGGACTTTTGATTACCGAGTCGCGCGCCAAGATGAACTACAACGCGCTGCAGGCGATCTCTTCGCCAGCGGCTCGATCATGGCCTGGAGTTTACCGTCAACTACACATACGGCAAGGCCATGACCAACAGCCTGGGCAACTACTCCTTGAACGTAGGCGGCTATGGCGCTGCCGGAGCCTTCGAGAACTACTACGACAGTGGCGCGAGCAACGGACCGGCCGGCTACGACATCAAGCACAACCTCTCCGGTACCGCTGTCTACGCACTCCCCTTTGGGCGACGGCAAGGAGTATTACTCCAATGCCAACCGCGTTATGGATGAGGCCGATCGGCGGATGGAAACTCTCCACCGCTATCGTCGCCTACTCCGGCTTCCCGCAGACCATTTTGGGCGGATCGAACAACTCCAACAGCTACGGACCCAACCGCGTCAACCAGTACCGCAAACTGAAGGTCGTCGGCCGCAACAATCGAGAATTGGTTCGGCACCGACCCTTCGGCGACTCCATGCCTCACTGCGGGAGTCGACAACGGCATTTGTGCTTTCGGCGTTCCCGCCAACAATGTCTTCGGCACCTCGCGCAATGGCGCCGTGCGCGGCCCGGGTTATTTCAACGACGATTTGTCGGCGTTCAAGGATTTCCGCATTATCGGCGAACAGACCATTGGCTTCCGTTTCGATGCGTTCAACGCATTCAACATTGTTAGTTACGGCAACCCGGATATCGGCATCACCGATTCACTTTTTGGTAATGTCTCTCTGCAAGGCACTCGTTCTCAGGAGCGCCACCTGCAGTTCTCTTTGAAGTACACTTTCTAGCTGGCGAACGGGCTGCCGCGACCTGTCGCGGCAGCCCGTATTTCGTGGCTTTTGCTCACCCCCGGGCTCCTCGCTCGAAGGTTCAACCTTCAGTGAGGGCCCGGACTTTTGGGAATGGGATACTGGCATTATGGAAATTGAAGTCTGTGTTGATTCGGTGGAGTCTGCGATCGCTGCCGAGCGCGGAGGCGCGCAACGCGTTGAACTCTGCTCCGATCTCCTGGAAGGAGGAATCACTCCCGGCGCGGGATTGATCGCTTCGGTTCGCCGCCGAATTGCCATCGGCCTATACGTCATGATTCGTCCCCGAGGCGGCGATTTTTGTTATACCGATCTCGAGTTTGAGGTGATGCGGAGGAGATCGCCCATGCGCGCCAGCTTGGAGCGGACGGCATTACCTCGGACTGTTGGACCAGCAAGGCCGCGTCGATGTAGCGCGCATGCGGCATCTGGTCGATCTTGCACGGCCCTTGCCCATCACCTTTCACCGCGCCATCGACATGACGCCGGATCTGCCCGCGGCGATGGAAGATGTGATCGCAACGGGTGCATGCCGCATCCTCACTTCCGGCGGCGCTCCCAGCGTCACCCGCGGCGTCACGAACTCGCCGGCATGGTGCGGGCAGCCAAAGGACGCATTGCCATCATGCCCGGCGGAGGCATCACGCCCACCACAATCACTGCGATCGCTCAGGCGACCGGCGCCACTGAGTTCCATGCGAGCGCCCGGACCGCTTTTCCCAGCCCGGTTAGTTTTCGCAAGCAGGGCATGGCCATGGGTGATCTTCGCAACCGCGAATATCGGCGATTTACAGTGCGCGAAAAGAGCGTGCGCGCGCTGGTGACATGCTCTTGAACGCTTGAACCACAAGCGGCCAGCGATGGAACTAGCTTGAGGCGCGGTTTCCGCATGCATCACCGAGCGGATAACATCCGTGCGGATCCATGTAAAATGCGGAGAGAAGCAAGGATATAGTTCACCAAAGATATGTCGATAAAGACCGATCAACGCGCCAAGAGCATCCTCCAGGTTTTGCTGCGCCACGGCAATATTCCGTCGATGAATTAGCCGAGGAGCTGGGTGCTTCGGCGGCCAGCGTGCGCCGCGACCTCACACGGCTCGAGCAGCGTGGGCTGGTGCATCGTACCCACGGCGGCGCCAAGCTTGCCGGACAGACGCAGTACGTGCCGTTCCGGTTCGACTCCTCCTTCCAGGAGCGGGAAGGACGCTTTGCCGAGGAGAAACGCCGCATTGGCTTTGCGGCCGCGGAGCTGATCCGCGAGCATGAAACCGTGGGACTCACAGCCGGAACCACAACTACTCAGGTGGCGCGCTGCATCCGCCATCGCAGCGGCATTCACGTCATCACCAATGCGGTGAACATCGGCATGGAACTGAATACCCAGGTTGCTTTGAACGTGACTTTGACAGGAGGGACGATGCGCTGGGCAGGCGCATTCTCGCTTACCGGCCCGACGGCGATGGAGACGTTGAGCGGGGTATTTCTCGATAAGGCCTTCATTGGCGCCTGTGGAGTGGATGTAGTGAGCGGTGCCACGACCATCGAGCCAGACGAAGCCGCGGTCTTTCGCGCCATGGTTCGCCAGGCCAAGCAGGTGATTGTAGTGGCTGATTCGAGCAAGATCGCGATGGTAAGTCCAGCTCTCATCTGCCCGGTCACCGATATCGACATTCTTGTGACGGATTCAGGAATTGCGCCGGAAGTTCTCGCCGGATTCAAAACTAACGGCGTTGAGGTGATTGCGGTTTGAATCAGGCAGGACAGCGAAGTTCCTCCAGGGTATTGCTTGGAGAATCATGATCAAACGACTCCTTCCGTTGTTTTATGTCGCTCTCGCATCCGCATCCTGTGTTCAGGCAGCGCCGGTAGCGCTCTTTTACCTGACCCCCAACCCCGACTCAGTTCGTTCCTTTCTTGCGCATTCTTTGCAGATCGATCTGCTGGTTCCCACTTGGTACCAGGTAGATGAGAACGGGTTGGTTACCGGCGCTCCCGATCCCACCGTGCTCAAACGTGCCCAGGTTGAGAAACTGCCGGTCATGCCGATCGTTGCTCTCTTCAATAAGAAGTCCTTCCACACACTGGCCTCAAATCCCGCCGCCCAGGCCCGCATGAACGAGGCGATGATTCGCGAGTCAAAACTTCATGGCTACACCGGCTTCCAGCTTGACCTTGAAAACATCGATTGGACGGACCGCGAACTACTGACGGAGCTTGTTAAAACTTCAGCGGAAGCCATGCACAAAGCCGGCCTGCAACTGACCATCGCCACAGTGCCTAATGCTCCCGGTTACCCTGGCGCCGGCGGCTTTGCCAAGTGGATTTACACTGACTGGCGCGGTGCTTACGATATTGCCGCCATCGCGAAATATGTCGATCTGGTCTGCCTGATGACCTACGATCAACATACCCGCTGGACAGTGCCTGGGCCGGTCGCCGGCTGGGATTGGACCGTCGAGAATCTCAACTACGCACTCAAGGATGTTCCCAAAGAAAAGCTCTCTCTCGGCATTCCCCTCTACGGCTACCACTGGTACACCGGCGCACCTATCAAGGAGAACGAAACCAGCAGCGAGAAACCGAATCCATCGGCTGACTATATCGGCACTCCCAACGCGTTGCAGCTAGCTGAAGCCTACAACGGCAAAGATTCAATGGGATGCTGAGGAGCACAGCGCCTGGTTCTACTTCTACCGCGACCAGATGCGCGAATGGATCTTTTTTACCGATCTGCACACTTTTCAGGACCGGTACGAACTTGTCCAGAAAAATGGCCTGCAGGGATTCTGCTCCTGGGTCCTGGGAGAAGAAGACCCCGCTATCTGGAAGTTCCTTCCCCAGCGCGTTCAGGCGAAGCGCCAACGAGACTCCCAATAAGTCGAAGCAAGCTGTGTGCTATCGGAGAGTTAGCGATGAACATTCTTCATCATCGATCATTCGTTGCCGGTCTCGCTGTCGTTTTCAGTACGTACATCTCTTCCGCTCAGAGCTTTTCCGAAGTCAAACCTTCACCGCAACAGACTGCGTGGCAGGATCTCGAGTTCGGCGTCATCATCCATTTCTCTACTAACACGTTCCTCGATCGCGAATGGGGCGACGGCACAGCCGATCCCGGAATCTTTAACCCCACTCAGTTCGATCCCGATCAGTGGATGAAGGCCATTCGCGACTCCGGCGCAAAATACGTGGTGCTCGTTGCCAAGCATCACGATGGTTTCTGTCTTTGGCCTACCGGGCAAACCGATTACAGCATCAAGTCCAGTCCTTGGAAGGACGGCAAAGGTGATGTTGTGAGCGATGTAGCCCGCTCCGCGCGCAAATATGGACTCAAATTTGGAATCTATCTTTCCCCCTGGGATCGTCATGAACCCAAATACAAAAACTCCGCGGCCTATGACGACTACTACCAGGCCGAGCTATCAGAACTTGCAACAAATTACGGCGAGCTGGTTGAATTCTGGCTCGACGGAGCAGGCAGCGCCGGCCACGTTTATAACTTTCGAAAAGATCATTGAAACACTGCGAACTTACCAGCCCAACACGATTGTCTTTGCAGACACCGGACTTTTTGAATATGGCGATGCTCGCTGGGTTGGCAACGAAGATGGCCGTGTTCCATATGAGGATTGGGATGTCATTGATCGTCATGGCTATTTGCGCTGGCGCCCAGTTGAAGCCGATACCCCATTGCGTAACGGGCACTGGTTCTGGCATCCAAACGATGAATCCTCCCTCAAGAGCCTTGACGAACTGCTCACTACCTATGAAGAAACCGTTGGCCGTGGCGCCCAGTTAATGCTCGGTCTTGCTCCCGACCGGCGCGGCCTGCTGCCCGACAGTGACGTTGCCCGCCTTGAAGAGTTTGGCCAGGCACTGCGCATTCGCTATGCTCACAATCTAGCACTCACGCACGCGACGGCAACCTCTGAAGTCTCAGCCGCGCTCGACGGCAACCCTGACACCTTCTGGACCGCGCCCGCAGGCTCCCATCACTCCACGTCTTGAGGTTAGCTTCTCCGCCCTATCACCTTCAACCGCGCGTTAACCATGGAGTGGCTCAATGACGGCCAGCGAATCCAGAAGTACTCCATCGATGTGTGGACAGGTAAAGCCTGAAGACTGTCGTGCAGCCCATGCCATCGGCCACAAAAAGATAGACGTATTTCCATCTGTCACTGCCAGCCGAGTCCGGCTAAATATCCTCTCCAGTACGGATGCCGCAGCCATTCGAGAATTCCAACTCTACAACGTGGAGCAGGGCGGAGAAGCTAAGTAGTTAGTGGCCGCCGTGGCAACGAATTGTGAACTCAGGCTACAGGTGCGCGCATGGAGTCGAGGGCGGCGGTGAGATCTTTGGCCGAGGGATTGCTGGGCTTCTTCGGTGAGCTTTGCGCCGTGGCTGGTGAGGTAGAAGACGTCGATGGCGGTTTCGCCTTCGGTGTCGATGAGGGCCACCTTGATGTTGCACTGGTGAGTGCTGAGGGTGAGGGCGATCTGGCGCAGCAGGCCGGGGACGTCCTGGGCGACGACCTGCAGGAGCGTGGAGTGGGTGGAGGATTCGGAATCGAACTCGAGGCGGGTGGCCACTTCGACTTTGAGGTTGGCGGGATGGTTCATGTGGCGGCGGGCTTCAAGCAATTGCTGGACGGAGATCTTCTGGGCCACCACGTCGTGAATGTTGGCGAGGAAGCGGTCCTTCTCGCTGGGGTTCAGCTCGAGGGTGTGGAAGACGTCGGTGAAGTGGAAGCTGTCGACGATGACGCCGGCCTCGTTGGAGAAGGCGCCGGCCTTGACGATGTTCATGCCCCAGGCGGCCAGGGCTCCGGCCACGTCGGCAAAGAGGCGGGTGCGGTCGCGGGTGATGACGGTGAGGTCGAAGAGCTGGCGGTTGGGGCGCAGATCGAGCTGGACGGGGTCCTTGTCGAGGTTGAGAGCCATCTGGAAGTGATTGCGGATCTGCTCGGGCAGGCGGGTTTGCAGATAGCGCTGGGGCAGGCCTTCAAGGAATTGCTTGAGCGCGTCGTACTGCGCGGCGGGAACCATGGAGCGGATGCGGTTGAGCAGGGTGGGATCGATGGCGGCGTGGTAGCGGACCTCGTCGACGGAGCGGTCCATGAAGTTGGCGGTGGACATGTAGAACTGCCAGAGGTTCTCGGCCTTCCAGGAGTGAGGGCGTCGGGGTTGACGGCCTTGATGTCGGCGAAGGTCATCAGGGTGAGCATCTTGAGCAGCTGCGGGCTGCCGATCTTCTCGGCAAAGGCGCGGACGTTTTCGAGGTCGAAGATGTCGCGGCGCAGGGCGTTGGACATTTCCAGATGGAGGCGGATGAGCTTGAGGATCGGACTCGCGCTCTTCGGCGTCGAAGTCCAGGCGGGCGAGGAAGGCGTCGGCCAGCTCGACGCTCTGGCCGGCGTGTTCGCCGGTGCGGCGGGCCTTGCCGGTGTCGTGGAGCAGCAGGGCGAGCAGGAAGAGGTCGAGGCGGTCGATCTCCGGCAGCAGCTGGGCGAGGCGCTGTTCGTAGTCGTGGGCGGGCTGGCGCAGGCCGTGGACGTTGTCGATGGTGAGGAAGGTGTGCTCGTCGACGGTGTAGCGGTGATAGCTGTCGCGAATGACCAGCGCGTCGATGCCGTGGAACTCAGGGATCAGCATCTCAAGAACGCCGAGGGCATGCATGGTGCGCAGAGCATGGGCGGCGTGCGGGCCCGAGGAGCACTTCGCGCAGGGCATTCCACAGGTAGGGGCCTTCGGGGATGTGAATGGCGAGGGCCGGCAGAGCGTCGGTGATGCGGTCTTCGGCGGCCTGGGAAAGCGTGTAGCCGTGGGTGGCCATCAGGGAAAAGATGCGCAGGATGGCGCCGGTGTCGTTGAACTGCGCGCCGGGAGCGATGTCGATGCGGCCCTGGTCGAGGAGGAAGTCGGTGCCGGCGATGGGGGTGCGGCGGCGGCGGAACTGGCGATAGAAGCTGACCGGAGCGGGCAGATGCTCCATCAGGAGCGCGGCGCGGCGATAGACGATGCGGGCGTGGCGATAGTAGGTGCGCATCCAGTAAGCGGGGTCGGCGGTGCCGCGGGTTTCAAGGCCAATGGAGTTGGCGGCGGCTTCATCCTGGGATTGCCAGTCAAGGATATTGTCGTCGCGGCCGTGGCGGAAGTGAAGGAAACAGCGGACGGCGGCGAGAAAGTCGAAGGCAGACTCGGCGTCACCGCGGGCGCTCTGGAATACGCCGCCGCGCTGGCGAGGCCACTCCTTGGTCTCCTTAAGGTGGAAGAGCAGGGCGAACCAGAGGGCGAGGTGGTAGTCGCGCAGGCCGCCGGGACAATCCTTGATATTGGGCTCGAGGTGAAAGATGGTGTTGCCGAACTTGGCGTGGCGAGCGCGGGCCATCTCGCCGAGCTTCTGGGTGATGGTGTTCCACTCGCTCAGGACCAGGCCGGGCAGGATGGTCTGGTGGAGCTGCTGGTAGAGAGGGAACTGGCCGGCGAGGAAGCGGCGGTCGAGCGTGGCCAGCGTGAATTCGAGGTTGTCGGGGTCGAAGCGGCCGGCTTCTTTGATGGTGCGGGAGCTAGGACTGGCGCGCAGGCCGATGTCCCACATTCCCTGGATGATGGCGCGGACGGCTTCTACGGATTGCTCTTCGGTCTTTTCATCGGCAAAGGCAAAGAGCACATCGATATCGGAGTAAGGGAAGAGATCTTTGCGTCCGTAGCCTCCAAGTGCCAGAAGGGAGACGTTCTGCGCGGGCTGGCCGGAGAAGGCGCGACGCCACATCTCAATGAGGATGCGGTCCACAACGGCAGAGCGGCGCCGGATGGCGGCGGTGCCGTCGCCGGTTCGCTCGCAAGTCTGGCGGACGAGCGCCATCTCTCGCAGATACTGCTCCCGAAGATCGTCAACCGCCAAAGCGACTGGATTCATGAGTGTTGGTGTGTGGCTCGCCGAAGCAAGAAAGGATTGTTAACAGCATAAGACAAATTCGCCGGGAGCGGGAGTTTTTGCTTCCACAGCCCGGAAAAATGGCGGCCTGGCGCCGCACGCTCCACGAGGGCTTTGGGGCCGGTCGTCGAAACCGGATACCGAACGAAGAGATTGTCCCAGCATGCGTCGAAAGCTATACTGTAACCCCGTCATGGAGGATCAGCTGGTGTCTTCAGAACAACTACTGGGAAATGTGACAGTCCGCCGGGCAACCACCGAAGACGCGGCTGTCTGCGGGCAAATCTGTTTCGACGCCTTCAACACCATCAATCAGAGCCACGGTTTTCCGAGCGACTTCCCCAGCGTGGATGTCGCCACCCAATTTATTTCACTGCTCTTCTCGCACCCTGGATTTTATTGCGTAGTCGCAGAAAGCAATGGGCGCGTTGTGGGCAGTAATTGCCTCAATGAACGGACAACGATCGCGGGTGTGGGACCCGTCATTGTCGATCCCCAACTGCAAAACCGCGGCGCCGGGCGATTACTGATGCAAACCGTGCTCGATCGGGCCAGCGAAAGCAGAGCCGCGGGTGTTCGTCTGGTACAGGCGGCATTTCACAGCCGGTCTCTATCGCTCTACGCAAGCCTCGGCTTTGACATTCGGGAGCCGCTCTCCTGCATGCAGGGCCGGACAGTGCAAAGGATGGTGCCTGGATGCACGGTGCGTCCTGCTCAATTCACCGACTTGAATGCCTTTAAGACGCTGGCGCTCCAGGTGCACGGCTTTGATCGCGGTGAGGAGCTGGCTGAGGGTATTGAGCATGGCACTGCTGTGGTCGTAGAGCGGAGCGGCCGGATTACCGGATACTCTTCCTTGCTTGGCTCCTTTGGCCATTCCACTGCTGAAACCGATATCGACTTGCAAGCCCTCATCGTCTCCGCCGATTCCTTCGCCGGCGCCGGAATCCTGGTGCCATCGCGCAACAGCGCGCTTCTTCGCTGGTGTCTCGCCAACGGCCTGCGCATCGCCCAACCCATGACGCTGATGACCATGGGGCTCTACAATGAGCCCGAAGGCGCGTATCTGCCCTCTGTCTTCTATTGATGTCGAAACGGTCGATTACTGACAGAGTGATGACAAAATCGGTATTTTTGGGCATATATTTTACATGTTTTTGTCAATGCATTCTCTATTATAATCAATCACTTAGGCCATAATATTGGCGAACAAGAGGGGAAAGTGACCCCCGGGGGGTAGCGCGCTGGCTGCGGAGGGTGGAATTGGCAACCTGGGCGGCGTAGAGGAGCCTGGCTCCTTCAGAGCCTTCGATTGCCTTGATTAGGATGCCATAGGCGACGCAGGCGATGAAGTCGCGGATGCTTCCTTGCCCCGAGAGCCGGGGCATAGCTTTGCGGAAAGCCATCTCGGCTCGGTCTTCTGCATATGACTTGCTCTCGCTCTGCCTTCTAGCGGCCTTATAGGCTCGCTCATAGGCCTGGGCGCAGAGTTCCACTGCGGAGTTTTGGGGGTCTGGGGCGGGTTTTGCTTCCGTTGTTGGGGCGGGTGGGGGTTGGGTGGTTTCAGTCATGCGAGACTCTCCCTTTTGGCTGGATTTTTGTCGTTTTCTTCATTGTGCGGGAGGGGAGGGTAATCATCTGCAAACTATCGGCGACAGGGCGATGGCCGTCGGCTAAAGAGGGGGGGCTCTCGCGTGTCACTGAGGCGATAGAGCATGGGAATGTTGGGAAAGCTAATGAATGAATTAAGAGAGTTAGATACCGAAGCAAAGTGTGGCCGCCGACGGAATTAACAACTACAACTCGCGGAACGAGTATGGCGCGCGCAGCGGGGAGAGGGTGGCGTCTGACGGTGGGGCGGCGAGTTTTCAAGGGAATTCCGCTGGCGGCAAAAAAACAAAGACGGGCCAACGATGGCGCCTCCGGCATCTGATTTTATGTGCGGTTCCTATGAAGCGAACATCAGTGACAGGGCTGTTTCTTTGCATGGTGATTGGAGCGCCTGCGGGGTGCAAAGCGCCCGCTCCGCCGCCACCGCCACAGCCGCAACTGAAGACGCCCGCTCCGACGCCGCTTGCGGAAGAGAAGGCTGAGCTTGGCAAGCGGACCTGGAACCCGGAATGGGACCTGATCGTCGAAAAGGCTGTTCCCCCGGCCATGTTGTCCAATAAAGTGGCGCGGGCGGTCAGGCCCTATTGCCCGCGATTCACACTCATGAACGAGGCTGACAAGCGGGCCTTTTGGGCTTATCTCGTGCAGGCGCTTGCCGGTTCTGAAGCGGGGCTGGAGCCGACCACGAATGTGCGCCATACCGAGCCTCAGGTTGCCGTTGTGGATACGGTGACCAAGCGGACGGTACGGAGCGAGGGTTTGCTGCAACTGACTTACATGGATGCCGATCGCTATGGATGCCATTTCGATTGGGCGGCGGACAAGCAGCTCCCAGAGAAGGATCCGGCAAGAACGATCCTGCGGCCGGAAAACAACCTGACATGCGGCGTCTATATCTTGAGCGATCAACTTATTGCCAAGAGAAAGCCGCTGTTGAGTGGCTCGAGCTATTGGTCCACGCTGCGGCCGGGAACGATGAGCCACCGGGTTTTTGCAAAGCAGATGGCAAACGTTCCTTCTGTTTGCCGGGTGGCGGCGCCGGCAGGCAGGGGACGAGCCAGCGCCGGCGGGGCGGCTGCACAGTCTGTGGCCGTGAAAGCTCCAATTTCCGCGGCGAAATGAGCAGGATGCGATTCGGCTAGTCATCCCAGGCCTCATTCGCCACGGCGGACGAGACCTGGGGCAACCGGATCGCTGCGAAAGGTGCTAGAGGGCGGTTTCGCCGCGTTCGTCGTTGCGGATGCGGATGGCTTCGTCGACGCGGCTGACGAAGATTTTTCCGTCGCCGATGCGGCCGGTGCGGGCGGCGCCTTCGATGGCTTCAATGACCTTGTCCTTCAATTCGTCGAGAATTACCATCTCGATTTTTACTTTGGGCAGAAGGTCGACTGTGTATTCACGGCCGCGATAGAACTCGGTGTGGCCCTTCTGGCGACCGTGGCCGCGGGCCTCGAGAATGGTCATTCCTTCAATGCCTGCCTCGAGCAGCGCATCCTTGACTGCGTCCAGCTTGGAGGGCTGGAGAATCGCTTCGATCTTGAGCATACTAACGCCTCGCTTGACAGCGTAACAGGCGGGGATACCGGTTGGGCAGTGCCCCGGCTAAAGTTTTTGAGCTTCCACCCCGATTGAATTGAATCTGGATGGATGAAAAATGCAACCGCAGATCCTTCGACTCCCCTTCGTCCGCCACGGCGGACTCAGGATCGCTCAGGATGACAAACAATTTACGAGTTCAGGTCGTAGCCTTCTTCCCCATGCTGGGAAAGATCGAGGCCGGCGGATTCGTGCTCGGCCGAGACGCGCAGGCCGACGGTTTTGTCGACGACAAAGAGCAGAACCAGCGTGCCGACGATGGAGATTGCCCAGGCGATGGCGACGCCGGCGGACTGATTAAGCAACTGGCCCCAGTGGCCGTCAATGGCGCCGGAGGGGAGGGGATTGCCGGCAGAGTCTTTGAAGATGGGATTGATTACGCTGGCGGCAAAGAGGCCGGTGAACAGCGCGCCGATGGTTCCACCGGCTCCATGCACGCCAAAGGCGTCAAGGGAGTCGTCATAACCGAGGCGGCTCTTGACTTCAAAGACCATGAAGCAGCAGAAGATGCCGGCGATGAGGCCGATGATCAGCGCGGCGAATGGCTGGACGAAGCCGGAGGCCGGGGTGATGGCGACCAGGCCGGCGACCGAGCCGGAGATGGCGCCGAGGGCGGTGGGCTTGCCGTTGTGAAACCACTCGGCGACGGTCCAGCCTATGGCTGCGGCGGCGGCGGCGAAGTGGGTGTTGACGAAGGCGGAGGTGGCGAGGGGGCTGGCGGCCAGGGCGCTGCCGGCGTTGAAGCCGAACCAGCCGACCCAGAGCAGGCAGGCGCCGATGAAGCTGAGGACCATGGAGTGGGGCGGGAAGGCAGTGTGGGGGTAGCCGATGCGCTTGCCGAGGTAGATGCAGGTGACGAGGGCAGAGACGCCGCTGGTGATGTGGACTACGGTGCCGCCGGCGAAGTCGAGGCTGGGGAAATGGCCGCCGGTGGCGTTGAGCAAACCGCCGACGCCCCAGACCATGTGGGCCATGGGGCAGTAGACGAACAGGGACCAGAGCGAGAGGAAGACGGCCATGGCGCTGAACTTCATGCGTTCGGCGAATGCGCCGGTGATGAGCGCGGGGGTGATGATGGCGAACATGAGCTGGTAGACCATGAAGGTCTGCTCAGGAATGGTGGCGGCGTAGTCGGGATTGGGGGTGAGGCCAACGCCGCGCAGGAAGAGGTGCTCGAAGCCGCCGACGAAGGCGTTGCCGTGGCCGAAGGCGAGCGAGTAGCCGGCGATGGCCCAGAGGATGGTGACCAGGCCCATCATGGCAAAGCTCTGCATCATGGTGCCGAGGATGTTCTTTTTGCGGACGAGGCCGCCGTAGAAGAGCGCCAGGCCGGGACCGGTCATGAGCAGTACGAGGGCTGCGGAGACCAGCATCCAGGCGTTGTCGCCTGCGGACTGGGCATTCTGGATGGCCTGCTGGAGGGCGGTGATTTGAGCCTGGGTTACGGGGGTCTGCGCGGCTGGGGCCGGCGCAGTTTGCGCCAGAGTTGGGAGACCCAGGGAAGCAAGCAGGACGATCAGTTGCAATGCGCGACGGCACATACAATTCCACTCCTGAGTTAACGATGACGGTGGTTTAGGCCTTTTGTACGGTTCTCTCGACAAAGATATGGCTTCCGGTATAAGGAACTCATCAAAATTTTAAAAAGAGTGGGTCAGGATGGCGGAAAAAGCGACAAAGGCTATGGACATTTGATTGTCCTTGCATTATCGGAGTTTTTCCAGAATATCTTATCTCCGATGGTCGTCGAAGGAGGGTCTTTCTCGTCTCTATCCGCCTCGCAGTATAGTAGAAGCATGGCGGTTACGGCAGAGCGGGATCGGTATCTTTTCGGGGCGCTGGACAGCAGTGCGGTGAACCGTGCCAAGGTGAGGGAGGTGAACTACGGCTACGAAGCGCCGGAGGGCATCATTCTGACTTCGATGGACTTTGCTGTGAACTGGATACGGAAGAACTCGATCTGGCCGATGACCTTCGGGCTGGCCTGCTGTGCGATTGAGATGATGTCGATGGGCGCTTCGCGGTTCGATATCGCGCGCTTCGGCGCCGAGGTTTTCCGACCCTCCCCCAGGCAGTCAGATCTGATGATAGTGGCTGGACGGGTTTCGCAGAAAATGGCCCCGATCATTCGCCGTCTCTACGACCAGATGCCGGAGCCGAAATGGGTGATTTCGATGGGAGCCTGCGCGACCTCGGGCGGAGTTTTTAACAATTATGCGCTGGTGCAGGGGGTCAACCAGGTGATTCCCGTGGATGTTTATGTTCCTGGATGCCCGCCGCGGCCTGAGCAATTGATTTATGCCATCACGCTCTTGCAGGAGAAGATCCAACGCGAGCCGCGCAGCCTGGTGAAGACGCTGAATCTGGCGTGACAGGCTGGATTCGGGCTGAAACTTCCGTTCCTCGTTACCCTGGCCATGATTCTCCAGCCTCAGTCGTCCTCTCGCGCCCAGCGGCTTATCAGTTGGCGTACCGGCACTGGCTCAAGGGCTGAATCATGAAAAAAAGATACTCTTTCCGAATCGTCCTATGATACGTTTAACTGTGAAGTATGAATGAAGTACGGCCCGTAGCCATATCCCTTAGCGATGTTAGCGGCGGAGTCAGTACGAGCCGAAAATCTGGTCGCATACTTTCCTTTCCATTGGTTAACAGCATAACTGCGGAGGATAAACGCATGAACGTTCGTGTTTTGAAGACAGTGAGTTGTGTTATAGCGCTGGCAATTGGGGCAATGGCGCCCGTTGCCCTTTCAGCCCAGGATTCAGCCGCTTCGGCCGCCAAGCCTTCGGCAATGGCTACGACTTCTCCGTCCCGGTGGGACATTTTCCTTGGGTACAGCTATCTTGCGCCTTACGGCACGGTGCAAACACCAATACCAAGCGGAACCTTGCCGACAAACTATGTGTCGGTGAACCGGGGTGCAATCGGAAGCATTGCCTATTACTTCAATAATCACGCAGGTTGGCAGGTGGAAGGCGACGCGCACGTAATGGCCTTGCCGCCCTGCACTCCTGCCGCGGGTTCAGTCACTCCCATTGGCAGCAGCGCTCAGCCGGTGCGAGGGGGCGCTGTGCGCCCCCTGCAATCCAACCCAGCATGCGACTATGCGGCAACGCCAACAGCGAATGATTTCTATGGCACATCGGGGGGCTTAATCTACCGCTGGCCCTTCGGGGGACGTACGCCGGTCATATGTCATTCACTCCCTGGGTGCACGCTCTGGGCGGTATCGAAGAGGTTATCGGACCACTGCAGCAGCCGGAAACCTGGGGCTGGGTGGTCACGGGCGGCGGCGGCCTGGACTGGGAGACGGGATGGTTTAACAATCATCTGGCCGTTCGCGTATTCCAGGCGGATTATCAGTACATGGACGAGAATTATGGATCTGCGGATGGCGGCGCGGTCGACGTCAATGCACTGCGTTTGAGCGCCGGCCTGGTGTTCCACCTCGGCAGTCTCGCACCGCCTCCACCGGTGACACTGGCTTGCTCAGCAAGTCCAACCTGGGTCTATCCGGGCGATCCGATCACGGTTACGGCTACGGCGGGCAGCCTGAATCCCAAGGAGGCCGTGGTTTATGCATGGTCCGGCAATGGGGTAACGGGCAACGGAACCACGGCAACTGTGGCCACAGGTTCGCTGGCGCCTGGCTCTTATGATGTGAAGGCTACGGTGACGGAAGGCAAGGGGGACAGGCCCTACGAGGTCGCCACTTGCACGGCCAGCTTTACGGTGAAGGGCTTCGAGCCGCCGACCGTAGGTTGCTCGGCTAACCCCAGCACCATCAAGCCGGGCGACACGAGCACCATTACCGCTGTCGGCCAGAGCCCGCAGAACCGTCCGCTGACCTACAGCTATTCAACTGATACGGGCACGGTCTCCGGGACCGGTACCACGGCGACGTACAATTCAACGGGCGCTGCGGTGGGCGCGGCAACAATCACTTGCAATGTTGCGGACGACAAGGGCGGGACGGCATCGGGGACCACTACGGTGACCATCGCTGCCCCGTATGTGGCGCCTGTTCCGCACACTCAGGCGCTCTGCTCGATCACCTTCGAGAAGGACCCCAAGCGTCCGGACCGTGTAGACAACGATGCCAAGGCCTGCCTGGACGAAGTGGCCCTGGACTTGCAGAAACAGACGGATGCTACGGTTGTGGTGGTGGGCGATGCGACCGCGGCGGAAAAGACCCCAATGAAGGGGAAGCACGCCAAGGCCGGGAACGACGCTGCACAGCGCGCCGTCAACACCAAGGACTACCTGGTAACGGAGAAGGGCATTGATGCCTCGCGCATCACGGTCAAAACCGGAACTGCGGATGCTCAGGAAGTGCAAAACTACCTGGTGCCTGCCGGAGCCGATTTTGCAACCGAAGTACCAGGAACCAGCGCTGTGGATGAGAGCATGGTGAAGGCGCAGACGCGCAAAGCGCTGCCGACACGGCCCGAACCCAAGAAGAAGGCGGCTGCCCACTAAAAGACACACCCGGGCCGCTACAACTTAAGTAGCAGGAAGGGCTCGAGTGAAATCGCCCGAGCAGTAGTTTCATGCAGTTAGGAGAGGCTGACCAAAGTGACGGTCAGCCTCTTTCTTTGCCTATTGTCAGCGACGAGATTAGAATTTGCTCCTATGAATAGCTTGCGAATCACCCACAACTTTTCTCATCGACACATTGGCATCGCGCCATTTCTATTCATGACGCTGTTATTGCTCGCTGGACTGAAAGTTCAGGCGCAGACCTTCTGGAGCGCTCTCGGACCGGCGGGCGGCGATGCGCGCGCGTTTGCCGCGGAACCTGGGCAGACCAATCACATTTATCTTGGCACCACCAACAGCTGGATTTACGAGTCCACCGATCGGGGGTCAACATGGCATCGGCTCTCGAAGATCGATCCACTCAGATGACCTGGTTGTGGACCACATCATTGTGGATCCCACCAATCACTCGGTTCTGTATGTGGCTGCGTGGGAAGTGAGCCAGACTAACGGCGGACTGTGGATCAGCCGAGATGCAGGCAAGTGCTGGAAAGAGGTCGATGGGGATGCATGGGCAGTCGATTCGCGCCCTGGCGCAGGCGGCGACCGATGCGAAGATGCTAGTTGCGGGGACTCGCGACGGCGTATTCCGCAGCACCGATGCAGGCTTGACGTGGACGCAGATCAGCCGGCCGGGGAACAACGAAATGCGCGATATTGAATCGGTGGCGATCGATCCGAAGAATACGAATATTCTCTATGCCGGCACGTGGCATTTGCCGTGGAAGACGGAGGACGGCGGCAAGAACTGGCGGAATATCAAACAGGGACTGATTGTGGACTCCGACGTATTTTCAATCATTCTCGACCCGGTGGATCCGAATATTACTTTCCTGAGCGCTTGCAGCGGAATCTACAAGAGCGAAAACGGGGGGGAGCTGTTCCACAAAATTCAAGGGATCCCCATGACGGCTCGCAGAACGCGCAAACTTTTGCAGGATCCGGTGAATCGCCAGGTGGTTTATGCAGGAACTACCGAGGGACTTTACAAGACCCTGGACGGGGGCAAGACTTTCTCGCGCATGACGGGGCCGGATGTGATTGTGAACGATGTATATGTCGATCCCAACGACACGGAGCATGTTTTGCTGGCCACCGATCGCAGTGGAGTTCTCTTTAGCCGCGATGGAGGGAAGAGTTTCAGTGCTGCGAATGACGGATTTTCCGGACGAAAGGTGGAGGCGCTGCTGGTGGACAGGAGCAATCCCGCCCGGCTGTTTGCGGGAGTTGCAAACGACAAGAGTTATGGCGGCGTTTTTGTTTCCAGCGATGGCGGCACAAGCTGGGAGCATGTCGGTGCGGGCCTGAACGAAGGGGATGTCTTTACGCTGGCGCAGGCGGCGGATGGAACCATTCTGGCGGGAACGAATCGCGGCATCTTCGCGCTGAGCGCGGGACCGAATCTCGCTGGCGCGATTTGGCAGCCGAGGAACACCATTCAGAATTCGGTGGTCAAGGTCATAGAAACTGCGACAGACACGAAGATCACGAAGACTGTTAACGGCAAGAAGGTCACGCTGATCAAGAAAGGCAAGGGGGTCGAGACAAAAAAGCTGGTGAAGGATAGGCCTCGCGAACTGGACGGGCGCGTCTACGCGCTGGACTTGTCGGGAGATGTCTGGCTCGCATCAACCAGCAGCGGACTGCTCACCAGCAAGGACCACGGAGCCAGCTGGCAGGGAGGCCCGGTGATGGGCTCCGGCGAATACATCACGGCTGCCGCGCATGGAACGACGATGGCGGCGGCTCGGCGGGACGGAGTGGTTATTTCCACCGATGCCGGCCAGTCCTGGATGCCTACACAGCTTCCGACCAGCCTAACGCGCATCTATCGGGCCACGTTCTCAGCGGATGGGACCTTGTGGCTGGGGACACGCGAAGGGGTTTATTTTACTCGCGACCAGGGCAAGACATGGGAGTGGTTTGAGCGGCTCCCATTCCGCAACGTGCACGATCTTTACTACAATGCCCAGCACGACCGGTTGATGGCGAGTTCCCGCAACAGCGACTTCGTCTATATCATCGATCCCAATAAGCTGACGTGGAAGTGGCGCGTGATTGGCGGGTACCGGATTCAGCTGATTCGTGCGGCAGGAGACCGGCTGCTGGGGGCCTCTCTCTATGACGGGGTGGTGGTGGAATCTCCAGCTGCTGGAGTGCAAACCAGTCAGAGGTGAAAGAACAGGGAATAGGGAAGAGGGAGTAGGGTACGCGACGAACGGAAGGCTCGATTTCTGTATCATTAGAATATGCAGAGTGAGATGGGAGCTTCCCCTCGAAATCGAGTTTTTCCGGGCCACGCCTTTCAAAGTCATGACCCACGGATTGAGCCCATTGCAGCCAAGGTGCTTGCTCGGGAACGTCTGGACTTCAACGACGGGCTGGTGCTTTACGGGTCGCCGGATGTGCTGGCGGTGGGCTGGCTGGCCAACCATGTGCGCGAACGTCTGCATGGCGACGTGACCTACTTCAACGTCAATCGCCACATCAATCCAACCAACGTGTGCGTGGCAGCCTGCAAGCTTTGCGCCTTCGGCCGCAAGAAGGGCGATGCGGCAGGCTATACGATGGCGCTCGAAGAGGCGTGGGAGACGGCCGCGCAGGGATACTCGGAGGCGGTTACCGAGTTTCATATCGTCGGCGGGCTGCATCCCGATCTGCCTCTCGAATATTTTCTTGACCTGGTGCGAGGGCTCAAGAAGCGATTTCCAAAGGTGCACATCAAGGCCTTCACCATGGTGGAAGTGGCGTACCTGGCGAGGCGTGCGAAGCTGAGCATCGAGCAGACGCTCATGAAGCTGCGCGATGCGGGCGTGGACTCGATGCCGGGAGGCGGCGCGGAGATTTTTGCGGACCGGGTGCGGTCGATCATCTGCGACCACAAGATCGACGGCGATGAATGGCTGGAGACTGCCCGGCTGGCGCACAAGCTGGGCTTCAGGTCGAATGCGACGATGCTTTACGGGCATATTGAGAACGACGAAGATCGCGTGGATCACCTGCTGAAGCTGCGCGCGTTGCAGGACGAGACTGGCGGCTTCCAGACTTTTATTCCGCTGGCTTTTCACCCGGAAAACACGCCACTCGATCATCTGCCGGTGACGACAGGACTGACCGATATCCGCCAGATCGCGGTGAGCCGGCTGCTGCTGGATAATTTTGCGCACATCAAGGCCTATTGGCAGATGATGACGGCGAAGATTGCGCAGATTTCTCTTCGTTTTGGTGCAGACGATCTGGACGGCACGGTCATTGAGGAGAAGATTTATCACGATGCCGGCGCAACCACGCCGCAGGGGATGACGCGCAAGGAACTCTGCCGGCTGATTACCGAAGCAGGGCGAGTTCCGGTGGAGCGGGATACGCTGTACCACGCGGTGACGCGCACCGAGGATAGTTTTATGGTTGCGGTATAAAGGATGTTAGAAAGGGTCGAGCGATGGATGCTTTTGGCCGAGCTGTTTTGGTTGGAACCTGTTGGGGTTTTCTGTGGGGCATCGGTTGCTCGGTGGCAATTCTTTACTCGATCTATCTGGGCGGGTACCGGAGGGCGATCAAGGATTCTCTCAAGCCGGAAAAGCCGAAGCGGTACACAGAGGTGATGGAAAGAGTGCTTGCTCGCAAAGTTAAGGCGCAGCGCCGCTTGGTGAAAAGTGGGCCGGATTAGGGCCGCCCTGATTTAGTTTTGCTGCTTCGGCTGCATTTCCTCAGGGGCTAAAGCCCGCATTTATTCTGTTGCTGTAATGTCCGGGACGAATCCCGGACCTACCGCCCGCACGAATTTTTCCGCACCCTGTGAATCAAACTGCGACTTAATGATAGGTTCCTTAAGGCCGCACCACTTCGCCGTTTTTCATCACAAAACTAACGTGCTGCGTGGCTTTGATGTCTTCGAGCGGATTTCCGGGGACGGCGATGACGTCAGCGAAGAAGCCTGGCTTGAGCTGGCCGATCTGGCCCTCCCAGCCGAGCAGCCTCGCGCCCTCGATCATGTCGGCCTGCAGGACGGCGAGCGGCTTCATGCCGTAGCGGACCATCAACTCCAGTTCGATGGCCTGCGTGCCGTGGGGGAAGGGACCTACGTCGGAGCCGACGGCGAAGGGAATGCCGGCGGCGACCTGCTTTTGAATTCGCGGATTTTGTAGTCGAGCAGAAGCGCCTTCGCTCGCGGCTTCGGCGGACGAGGTGCGGTTGCGGGCGAAGTAGTCGAAGATGGCGAAGGTGGGGACGGCGGGGATGTGTTTTTCGCGCATCAGGCGCATGGTCTCATCGCTGAGTTGGGTGGCGTGGTCGATGGAGGCGACGCCGGCCTGGGCGGCGTAGAGCGTGCCCGGCTCGCCCATGGCGTGGACGGCGACCGCGTGCCCAGGCGGCGGGCTTCTTCGACGGCGGCGGCCAGTTGCGCCTCAGTGTATTGGTAGGGCGTGTGCAAGACGCCGTCGACCATTTTGTCGTGGCCGGTCTCGTAGATTTTGACGAAGCTCGGAGCCTTGTTTGTGCTGGGCGCGAATGACTTCGACGAGCTGGTCGGCGGAGTTGGCGTAATCAGCGTTGGAGAGCACCTGCTGGGCGGGGTTGAAGCCGTTGGCGTCTTCGTGGCCGCCGAGAATATCGATGGCGTTGCCGCTGATGCGAAGGCGTGGGCCCGGGAATGATTCCCTGGTCGATGGCGTCGCGGATGGCGGTGTCGGCTGAGCCTGCGCCCTCGGTGCCCATGTCGCGCTCGGCGGTAAATCCGGCCAGCAGGTCGGCCTTGGCGGCCTGGGCGGCGAGGATGGTGCGCCAGGGGACCGATTCCTGGACGGTCTGCAGGTCTTCAGCGCCGGGATGCAGGAAGAGATGGACGTGGGCGTCGATGAGGCCGGGGAGCAGGGTGGCGTCGCCCAGGTCGATGATTTTGGCGCCCTGGGGATGGTCGACCGAGGAGCCGACGGCGCGGATGTGGTCGCCTTCGACCAGGATTTCGCCGGGCTGGAGGAGGGTGCCGGTATCGACCTGGAGAAGGCGCGCGGCGTGGAGAACGATGGGCGTGGAGGCGGGCTGTGCGCGAAGCGACGGCCACGAGGGCGAAGATGCGCAAAGGGGAATAGATACGAACGCACTGGAAAAATCCTCGGCATGGGTAAACTATGCCCGATATGGTTGGGGGTTGTCGAGAGTTGTGTGCGGGTCTCGATCCGCCACGGGTGGTTGGGTGTCATTTTGAAAGTAATCACACCTCAGGGGCTGAAGCCCGCATTGTTTTCACTGCGGTTATGTCCGGGATAAATCCCGGACCTGCCGCACGAAGGAGTTTTTCCGCAGCATGTGCAGCGCCTTCCCTTCTCGAGGCCAGGTCTCAAAAGCGAGACCTGGGCCACCCGGACTTGTTGGCGGATATTCGCGGTATGGGCAGCCCGGCTTCAAACTAACTCACCATCGGCTGACAGCGCGGCTTGCGGGTCATTTATCATTTTCAGCATGTCAAAAAAGCTTCGCTGGGGAGTACTCAGCACCGCCAATATCGGCCTCAAGAAAGTCATCCCGGCCATGCAGCTGGGCCGAAATACGCAGCGTCGAGGCTATCGCATCGCGCGATCTGGCCAGGGCCCAGGCTGCGGCAGCCGCGCTGGGGATTCCCACTGCCTACGGCTCGTATGAGGAACTGCTCGCCGACCCCGATATCGACGCCATCTACAATCCGCTTCCTAATCATCTTCACGTTCCCTGGACCATCAAGGCGGCTGAGGCAGGCAAGCATGTTCTCTGCGAGAAGCCGCTCAGCCTGACCGTGGCTGAAGCTGAATCGCTGCTTGCCGTTCGCGACCGCACCGGAGTCAAGATCGGCGAAGCCTTCATGGTCAATTGCCATCCTCAATGGATGCGGCTGCGCGAGCTGCTTAAAGAAAATCGCATCGGCGAACTGCGCTCCATTGTGGGCTACTTCAGCTACTCCGGCCTTGACCCTAAAAACTATCGCGCTCATGTGGAGTTCGGCGGCGGCGGGCTGATGGACATTGGCTGCTACCTTATCCACGCATCGCGCCATGCGTTCGCGCAGGAGCCCAGGCGGGTGGTTGGCCTCATCGATCGCGATCCGCAGTTGGGGATTGACCACCTCACCTCGGCAATTCTCGACTTCCCCAATGGCCAGTGCATCTTCACTTGCAGCACGCAACTGGTCCCTTACCAGCGCATTCACTTTATCGGCACGCGCGGCCGCATCGAGATCGAGATTCCCTTCAATGCTCCTCCCGACCGCCCCACTCGCCTCTTCGTCGATCTGAGCGGCGATCTTTTTGGCGGAGGAATCACCACGGAGATTTTCCCCGTGCGCGATCAGTACACGCAGCAAGGCGAGGCTTTTTCAAAAGCGGTTCTCGAAGATGCCGAGGTTCCCGTTCCGGTTGAGGATTCAATCAAAAACATGGCCGTTATCGAAGCCATCTTCAACTCCGCCAGCTCCGGCGAATGGGTGAGTCTTTGATAGATGGAAGCAGTGGAAGCCGTGGAATTTGGAAGTTAGATTTTCTTGTAGCAGAGGCGATTGGATGAAGCCAGGTAGCGACTGATGGCGCAAATGGCAATTCTCGTTATGTTCGTCCACCTGGCATGGATCGCGTTGATCATTTTTGGCGCAATATGGACGAGCGGCCGGCCGGTATTGAGCGCGCTGCACATTTTGGCGCTGCTGTGGAGGATTGCGGTGGAGATCAGCCCATGGCCGTGCCCGCTTACACTGGCTGAGCAGTACTTCGAATCAGGAGCGGGTCCGGCCGCTTATCGTGGCGGCTTTGTGCTCCACTACCTGGACGCGATTGTGTACCCCAACATTCCCGATTGGATCATAACCAGCGCAGGCGTGGCGGTGTGCGGCCTGAATCTCGGTATCTATGGATGGCGATTACGGAGGGCCCTGATCCATCGGCGCAGCGTGGGATGAGTTACGGCAGATAA
This sequence comes from uncultured Acidobacteriaceae bacterium, assembly GCA_963839225.1. GTDB lineage: Bacteria > Acidobacteriota > Terriglobia > Terriglobales > Acidobacteriaceae > Telmatobacter. Next base: position 10,851 of record CAWIVA010000079.1, on the reverse strand, counting down.
GCCCGGTTGCAAAGTTTACTCCAGAAAAGTGCGCACAAATTCATTGTTGGAGTGGACCAGGTCGTGGATGGAGCCGTCGAAGATGAGGCGGCCTCCATCGAGCATCAAATAGGTAGTTTTTGAATCGGTTACGCCCGCGGGGAGCGGGATCATGCCGCCTCGCTCGGGGTCGAAACGGTGTGTGCTGAGGGTGAAGGCATCCTGCAGGCGGTGCGTGACCAGCATGGAAGGGGTGTGGTAGACGTCGCGCTCTTTCATCACCAATTCGATGATGGTGGCGGATGTGACGGGGTCCAGGCCACCGGTGGGCGAGTCGTAGAGCACCAACTCGGGCTGGCGGATCAGGGCTCGGGCGATGGCTACGCGGCGCCGCATGCCGCCCGACAGGCTGGAAGGAAAATAGCTAAAAGTGTCTTCAAGCTCGACAAAGCGCAAGGCGTTGCGAACACGCTCATCGATTTCGTCGTCGGGGACCTGTTCCTGGATCAGCTGGTAGGCCACGTTGTCGCGGACGGTGAGCGAATCAAAAAGAGCGCCCTCCTGGAAGACCATGCCGGTGCGGATGCGCAGGGGAAATTGCATTTCTTCAGGCATGGAGGAGATTTCTTCGCCGAAGAGCAGGATGCTTCCCTGGCTGGGGCGGAGCAGGCCGTTGATGAGTTTGAGCAAAACGCTCTTGCCCACCCCCGCCGGACCGAGCAGGATGCGCATCTCTCCCGGCGCAATGGTGAAGCTTATGTCTTCAAGCACAGGCGGGCCGTCGAAGGCGATGGAGACATTGCGAAAAGCCACCACGGGGCCGGGATTCGTTTGGTGAGCCGGGCCTTGGGCGGATTGGGCGGCAATGAAAGTTTCAGTCATCAGGTAAGGAGGGTGAGCAAGATCTGGGTAAGGAGGAAGTCGGCGACGATGATGAGCACCGACGAAGTGACCACGGCATCGATGGTGGAGCGGCCCACGCCTTCAGTACCGCCTGTGGTTCTCATTCCGTAGAAGCAGCCGATGGAGGCGATGATGTAGCCGGAGAAGAGCGGCTTGACCAGACCCTGGATGATGTCGGCATAGCGGAGAGACTCCCAGGCCGAAGAAAAGTATTGGGTGAGGTCCTGATGGTTCATAAAGACGGTGACGAATCCGCCGCCGAGGATGCCAAAGGCGTCGGCGACGATAGTGAGAAAGAAGAGCATGGAGATGCAGGCAAAGATGCGCGGGGTGACAAGTTTGCGCACAGGGTCCACGCCCAGGGCACGCATGGCGTCAATCTGCTCGGTCACTACCATTGACCCGAGTTCGCTGGCTATCGATGAGGCGTTGCGGCCGGAGACCATGACCCCGGTGAGCACCGGCCCCAATTCGCGGACCATGGTGAGGGCGACGAAACGGCCGGTCATGGCGATGGCGCCGAATTGCGCCAGGGTCGCAGCCGACTGAAGGGCGAGCACGCCGCCAGTGAAAAAGCCGGAGAGCAATACGATGGACGCCGAGCCGAAGCCGATGATGTCGGATTGAATGAGGAAATCGGGCCAGTACCGGGGCTTGCTCCAAAGATTCATGAACGCACGCCAGGCGAACAGGGAGTAGTCCTGAACGGTAAGCACGATGTTCTTGGCAGTCCTATCGATCGTGGCAGATACCATGGGGTTTTTCCCGGCTGCGGAATGATGGGGTTACTACTCTTCGACAGGATAGCGTAGGAGAGAGCGGAGGGGTAGCGAATAATCGGCTGGTTTGGAGATCGTCGCTTCTGTTGCGCAAGGGAACGCGGCACCGATACGATGTTCGGGGACTGCCCGCCTGGTCGCAGGGTCTTTTCTGTCTGTGTGCGGTGGGGAAGATTTCTGGAGGGGATGACGATGCCGGATGCGAGTGGAACAAGCAGACGCAGTTTTCTAAAGATTGGTGGCGCGGCTGCGATTTTTTCTTCAATGGAGCCGACTGCCGGGCCGGCCGAAAGCTCTCTATCCGGCACACAAAATCAAGGGCAGGGTTCTTTTCAGCCGCAGCAAAAGGCTGGCGGCGATCTGCTGGCGGACCTGGTTAATCCTCTTCAGGGAACCGATTCCACCGCTCTGTTCTCGCGCGGCAATACCTTGCCGATTGTCGCGGTTCCTTTCGCGATGGCGCACTGGGCGCTCGAATCGAGCAACGTCAATGCCTGGTTTTTTCAGCCACGCGATCAGCGACTCGAAGGCATACGATGCACTCACCAATTGAGCGTGTGGCTTGGCGATTATGGCCATGCGACCTTCATGCCTTTCAACGGAGATCCGTCGCCGGAGGCGTCTGCGCGCGCATCGAGTTATCGGCCGGAAGAGCTGGCGATTTCGCCTTATTCTCTGAAGCTGCGTCTTACCCGCTATCGCTGCTCTGTTGAGCTCGCGCCGGCGGAGCGGTGCTCGGCGATGCGCTTCACCTTTCAGGATTCGGGCGAGGCGGGCGTGATGATCGACTTGCCGGGTGAAGATGCCGAGGCGCGCTGCGATAACGCCGCCGGCACGATTACCGCGCTGACCAGGGCCAACAGCGGCGGAGTTCCGGCGGGATTTGCCGCATATTATGTGGTTCGAACCGATGCGCGGATCAGTGGGTTCGAGGTGAAGGAGTTGAAGGACCGGCGGGTTGCGGTGGTGCGTTTCGCCGTGCAGGCGGATAAGCCGGTCGCATTGCGCATTGGCACTTCATTTATCTCCTTTGAGCAGGCCGCACGCAATCTTGACGGCGAGGTGGGAAAGAAGCCGTTTGAGCAGGTAAAGCGCGAGGCTGGCGCTGCGTGGGAAGAGGCGCTGGGCCGGATTCGCATCGAGGGCGGAAGCGAGGCGCAGAGGAAGATTTTTTATTCGGGACTCTATCGAGCATTGCTGTTTCCACGCATTTGGCATGAGCGGGATGCGGAGGGAAAGTTTATCCATTGGAGCGCGTTCAGCGGCAAAGTGGAGCCGGGAGTAATGTACGCGGACCATGGATATTGGGATGTTTATCGTGCGTGGTATCCGATGATGGCGCTCGCTTTTCCGGAGCGGCTGGGACAGATTCTCGATGCCTGGGTGAATGCTTATAAAGAGGGCGGATGGTTTCCGCAGTTTCCGTGCCCTGGTTATCGCAACTGCATGACCGGCAGCCCGCTGGATTTTGTTTTTGGCGACGCTGTGGCCAAGGGCATCAGAGGCTTCGATTTGCAGGCGGCTTACGCGGGGTTGAAGAAGCATGCTACGCAGCCGGTGAAGCCAGGGTTGGGGTACGGACGGCCCGCAGTTGCCGAATACGCGAAGCTGGGATTCATTCCCTGCGACGTAGCCGGGGATGGAGTGGCGGAGACGCTGGACTCGGCTTACGGGGATTTCTGCATTGCGCAGGTGGCGCAGGCGGCGGGGATGAAGGACGACATGGCGATGTTTGAAAAGCGGTCGGGGAATTGGCGGAACATATTCGATGAGAAGACGCGATTTTTGCGCGGCAAACTGGCTGACGGATCGTGGCTGGAGCCTTTCGAGCCGCATACCTGGGGCGGCGCTTACGTGGAAGGCTCGGCTTGGCAATATCGATTTTCGGTGCCTTACGATCCCGAAGGGTTGATGGAGGCCATGGGCGGGCGGGCGGCGTTTCTTGGATTTTTGGATGAGATGCTCGGCCAGCCGCCGGTCTTTCATGTGGGCAGCTATGGTCGCGAGATTCATGAAATGTCGGAGATGGCGGCGGTGGATTTCGGGCAGTATGCGCATTCGGACCAGCCGGTGCATCATGCGCTCTATCTGTTTACGGTTGCGGGACGGCGGGATCGGACGCAGTACTGGGTGCATCGGGTGCTGAATGAGCTTTACAGCGTGGACAATTTTCCCGGCGATGAAGACACAGGGTCGATGGGAGCGTGGTATGTGCTGAGACCACTGGGGATTTTTTCCATGTGCCCCGGCAAGCCGGAGTGGGTTCTGGGCGCGCCGCTCTTCGATCAGGGGGAGATTCGGTTGCCGGATGGGCGGGAGATTCGGATTGAAGCGCACGGCAAGAGGCCGGGGGCGTTTTTGAATCGGGTTACGCTGAACGGCGTGGAGCAGGTTGGGCCGTCGGTGCTGCATTCGGAGCTCGTGAAAGGAGCGCGGCTGGTGTTTATGGCGTCGTAGCGGCCTTATGTGCAGTGGGACGGTAAAGAGCAAATTCGCCAAGGGTACGCTGATGTTTACATTAGCCAGCGGCGGATGAGGTCGAGGGATTGCTGGGTGGCGAATTGGCGGATGCGGGAGCGGTCGCCGCGGAAGGTTTTTTCAATGGACTCGGTTTTTTGGGAGTCGCTTACGGCGATGTGGACCAGGCCTACGGGCTTGGATTCTGTTGCGCCGGTGGGGCCGGCGATGCCGGTGACTCCGAGGCCGAGAGTTGCGCCGGTGCGGAGACGGATGCCGGTGGCGAGGGCTTTGGCTACCTGGGCGGAGACTGCGCCGTGCTGGGCGATGAGCTCGGGGGTGACGCCGGCGAAGGCGTACTTGAGCGAGTCAGAGTAGACGACCGCGCCGCCGAGAAAGGAACGGGAGCTGCCGGGGACACTGGTGATGCGCTGGGCGATCATGCCGCCGGTGCAGCTTTCGGCGACGGCGAGGGTGGATTGGCGGAGGCCGAGATAGTAGAGGACGATTTGCTCGAGTGAATCGGCGGATGCCTGACCGGTGGAGTAGAGCCAATCGTCGAGGAGTTCTTCGATTCGGCCGGCTAGCTCGTTTACGCGGGCCTGGGCGGCTTCAGCGGAGGGCTTGGTGCAGAGGAGGGTGAGCTGGATGTCGCCGGCGTGGGCGAGGATGGTGGTTTCTACATCTTTATAGGTTGTGTAGATTGGGGCGATGAGCTTGTCGGCCTGGGACTCCGCGATCATGGCGGCGCGGAGAGTGCGGCGGGCAATGGCCCGCGGAGGGACGATAGGCGTGAGGCGAGGGAGGCAGGCTTCGACGAAGAGCGGGCGGCACTCGTTGGGAGGGCCGGGGAGGAGCATGACGATTTTGCGATAGCCGGCGAAGGTGGTTTCGAGCCATTGGCCGGGGGCGCTGCCATTGGGGTTGGGGAGGATGGTTGCGCCTTCAAGGACGTCGGCCTGTTTGAGGTTGTTCTCGGTGATGGTGATGCGAAAGGAGGCAGCGCGAGCGTGAAGAGCAGCGACTTGCTGGGCATCGCGGCGGAGGGTGAGGGCGAGGGCTTCAGCTACGGCTTCGCGCGTGAGGTCGTCTTCCGTAGGGCCAGGCCGCCCATGAGGATGAGGATTCGCTGCGGCCGAGGGCGGGTGGATGGCGTTGGCGAGGTCTTTGCGGCGGTCGCCTACGATGGTCTTGTAGCGGACGGTAACTCCGATTTCGTTGAGTTTCTCAGTGAGATAGAGGGAGTTAGTGTCCTGTCGGGCAGGGGTGAGCATCTCGGAGCCGATGGCGATGATTTCGGAGTTCATAAGAAGCAGAGATCAGGGAACAGGGGTAAGAGCTCAAATCAGGCTGAAAACTAAAACAGATTCTGGCCTTCTACTCCTAAGTCCACATCATAAACGGAGTCGTTGGTGGCTAGGATGGTGGTGCCCATGGGGGAAAAGGCTACGCCTACCAGATTGGGGCCGGAGAGGACGAGCGTTGCTTCGCCCTGAGGGGTGACGCGGACCAGGCCGCAGCGGCCGTGGAGACAGGCGGCGAGGTAGACGTCGCCTTCTTTGGAGAGGGCGAGGCCCATGGGACGGCCGAGGCCGCGGAACCAAGTGCGGGTGGCGCCGTGGGGGTCGATAGCGAAGATGGCGTCGTTGGAGGTGAGGGTAGGGGCGGTGACGAAGAGGGTTCCTTCAGCGTTGACGGCGAGGTGATAGGCGGCGACGCTGGGCTCGAGTGTGGTGTGGACGAAGATCTGGCGCTGGGGATCGATTTTGAAGATGGTGCCGCTGCGGTCGCCTACGTAGAGGTTGCCGTCGGGATCGAAGGCCGCGCCGGTGGCTACGCCCATGCCTTCTACGTAGACGCTGGGTTCGCCTTCGGCGTCGATGCGGTAGACGTTGCCTTCGGCGCGGGAGGTTACGAAGAGATCGCCGTCAGGATGGAAGGCGAGGCCGGTGGGGTTGAGGATGCCGGTGACGAAGGGGTTCCGCGGCCGTCAGGGCTGACTCGAACCACGGAGACCGGGGTTTGCTTGCCGCGGGGGCCGGAAATGGTGGCGTAGACCATCCCGGAGCCGCTGACGGCTGGGCTGGTGACGGGGTGTAGATCGGCGGAGAGCAGGTGGGCTATGCGGAGGGGGACGGGGTTGCCCGGACCGGAGGGATTGCAAACTTCAATGAGGCCGGTGGAGGCTTGCACGGGGACGCGGAAGGCGAGGCGTGTGGGGCGGCTCATGAGCACCTGGGCGGGGTGGCCATCGACCAGGACGGCGGGTAAGACGCCGGATTGCTCGATGGTCATGGGGCCGAGATGGTCGCCGGTGAGTTCGATTTCGCCGGAGGGCAGTGCGGCGGCGGGATCGACGGAGTCGATGCGGGGGGCCGGGGCGGCGGATTGGGTGGTGGCTGGGGCATGGTTTTATCCTGCTTGATTGAATGGATGAGAGCGTCAGGAAGTCATTCATGTAATCCGAAACGAGAACAGTGCGAGATGCACTTCAGTGGATATCACTTTGCACCGGCCTTGATCAGCATATCCATGATTTCCTTATGGCCATTCCGAGTGGCAAGAGTCAAAGCAGTTACCCCTTCTTCGCGCGGTATGGTCCCACCCGTCATGGCTGCAATCTGCGATGCAGATGTCGTGGGTCCAGGATAAGCCTTAGCGCCATTTGGCATCTGCACATAGCCTAACTCCAAACCTGGTGAATAGCATTGACATCAGCACCCTTTTCAAGCAGGAACCGCACAGTTTCAAGATTGCCATTTTCGGAAGCATACATAAGGGCTGTTCTCCCGTGCCCATCTGCCAGATTCACATCGATGCCGAGGCTTACCAAGGTCTGTACTGCGGTTGTATCCCCGCGTTTTGCTGCGTCAAGACTCATATAACCCAGCTTAGACTTGGCGGCGCTTCTCACGTTAGCGTCTGTATCTTCGGCAGCAATTTTAATCAGCAACGCCTGGTCGTTCAGCCTAAGCAGGGCATTTCTGCGGGCTTTTGCGTCCTGATCATTCACTGCAATTTTTGCCAGCAATGACTTGTCAGTCAAATGAATCACGGCACTCCTGCGGATTATTGCGTCCGGGGCGTTCATTGCAATATTTGCCAGCAACGCCTGGTCGTTCAGACATACCATAGCGAAGCTACGGACAGTTGAGTCAGAGTCGCTCAATGCAATTTTCGCCAGCAACGACTGATCGGTCAGTCTAAACACAGCGACGCCACGAACCTTTGCATCCGGGTCGTCCACTGCAATTTTTGCCAGCAACGACTGGTCGGTCAGACCGCGCGCGGCGTCGCTGCGAACTTCTGCGGCTGCGTCGTTGACCGCAATTTTTGCTAGCAACGATTTATCGGTCAGTCGAAGCACGGCAGCATCGCGGACCTTTTCGTCTCGTTCATTGAGGGCTGTTTTGGCCAGATCATCGCATGCGCTTTGTTTGCCAGATTTACATTTCTCTGACAAAGATACGACCTTATCAAGGCTGCCTGCGCATAGAAGACAGGGTGCGACCAAATACATTAAGGCCAACGTAAGCGCAACAGATATTCCTCTTTTTCCATTCATTGTCGACCTCTTCCTTAACAGTCTGCTGACAGACAAGCATACCGCAGGTCCTTCGGCTCCGCTCCGCTTCGCTCAGGATGACATCCTAATTTTAGTTCTCCGCTCAGGATGACAGCATCAAGGTATATTGCAATTCATCAATACAGATCAATGAATCCACAAATGAAGCAAAGATGCTACACACAAAGCATACAGGCCGGCGGCTACGTCATCGAGCACTATGCCCCAGCCATCGGGGAGTTTTTCGAGTTGGCGGACGGGGTAGGGTTTGGTGATATCGAAGAGGCGGAAAAGGACGAGGGCGATGAGGGCGTGACGCCAGTTGGCCTGGCTGCCGATGAGAGCGATGGCCTGGCCGGCGACTTCGTCGATGACTACGAATTGAGGGTCGTGGCGGCCGGACTCGCGGGCGACGATGGTGGAGGCGGGGATGCCAAAGACAAGCGAGAGGGCAATGGCCAGGACGAGTGCGAGTGTGAGTGTGAACGGAGCGGGGTGAGCGAGCCAGGCATAGGCGGCCCAGAGCAGGACGGTGGCGACGGAGCCCCAGGTGCCGGGGCCGGGCTTGCCGAAGCCTGCGCCAAGGAAAGTGGCGATGGCCCAGGCCCAGCGGGTTCTGCGGGCGGGAGGCGGCTGGCAGATATTGCCCTGGTTGCTGATCATCGTTCGGGTCACCGGAGTGGTGCCGGCCCAGGCCGCCGAGGTCTTCGAGGACTTCAGGATCGAGGACAGGCGAGCTGATTTTGTAGACTCCAGAGGCCCATTTGCCGAGATCAATTTTGCGGCAACGGTCGCTGCAGAAGGGGAAATCTTCGTCGTTGAAGCGGACCAGCATGCCGCAGGTGGGGCAGCGGAGGATTTTTGCGGATTTTTTCTTTGCGGGCATTGAAGATGTTCCTGCCTTGGGGCAGTAGTCCATCTTTATGTTACAGCGTGGGCTAGGCGCTTGCCGGGGTGTTGGAGAGTGCTGTAGGCTGGTCGCAATCCAGGAGAGTGCAAACGTGTTCGATGCAAGGCAAAGCGATATGCAGGACGTGACTGCGTACTCGCCAATTCGCGTGGCGCTTACGGGGATTTGGCGTGTAATCTTCGGCGCGCTGCTGGCTGTGCCGGGATTGGCGATCATTTTCTGGATTGGACCGAACGGCGAGCCGGGCGCGACGCGTGCGCCGGGAGATATGCCGGCCATGGTGGATGTTTGCGGTTGGCCTGGCGCTGGCGTTTGTTGCAGCTTCATTCATTGCCGGCGGCGCGGGTCGGATCGTCAGCGCGTTTTCACAGGATTGCTACTTTCGCGCCGGGCCGGAAGGGATTGCGTTCCGAATTCCCAGGCAGGGATGGTTTGGGCGCTTCAAGCTGACCGAATACGCGTTCCGATGGAACGAGATCAAGCAATTGATGCACTTTACGCACAGCATCAACCTGATCCCGGTTTCGCGCGAGCTGCAGGTGCATTTGTTCGACGGCAAGCCGGTGATCGTACCGCGGTATTGCTTCAGGGCCAGCGTGAAGAAGGTTCAGGGAAAGCTTCTGGCGATTGCGGAGTTGGCGGGCAGATAATTCGCGGAAACAGTTTTACAGCGGGGCGGAGAGGATGCGGGCGACTACATCGTAGTCGTGGGCTTCGGTGATTTCGGCGCGATAGAAGCGGCCGGGTTCGAGGGCTTCAGTTTGCGCCGAAGTCGTTGATGTAGAGTTTGCCGTCGATCTCCGGGGCGTGGAACTGGGTGCGGCCTTCCCAGAGGAGCGGCGTCTCTTCGCTTTCGCCTTCGGCTAGCAGACCAATTCGCGGCCTACCCATTGCTGCTTGGCGCGCTTGCTGATGGATTGCTGGAGCTTCATCAGGCGGCGCTTGCGGGCTTCGATGGTGCGCTTGGGGACTTTATCGTCGAGAGAAAATGCGCCGGAGCCTTCTTCGTCGGAATAGTTGAAGACGCCTAGCCAGTCGAATCTCGCCTCCCCGATGAACTCCTCCAAAATTTCAAAGTCGCGGAGGACTCGCCGGGGAAGCCGACGATGAAGGAGGTGCGCAGGGCGATGCCGGGGACGGCGGCGCGGACTTTTTCGAGGGTCTTGAGGAAGATTTCGGCGCCGGCGCCGCGCTTCATGCGCTTGAGGACGGCGGGCGATGCGTGCTGGAGGGGCACGTCGAGATATTTGCAGATGTTGTCGTGGCGGGCGATGGTTGCGAGCAGTCGGCCGGTGATGCGGTTGGGGTAGGCGTAGAGGAAGCGGAGCCAGCGGAGGCCTTCGGGATTGCGGCGAGGGCGTCGAGGAGTGTGGCGAGGCCGTCTTTGAGGCCGAGGTCTTCGCCGTAGCAGGTGGTGTCCTGGCCGATGAGGGTGATTTCGCGGACGCCGCGGGCGACGAGCGCTGGGCTTCGGCGACGACGGATTCAAAACGGCGGGAGCGGAATTTGCCGCGCAGGTTGGGGATGACGCAGAAGGTGCAGGGGTGGTCGCAGCCCTCGGCGATTTTGATGTAGGCCGAGGAGCGTGGGGTGGTGAGGAAGCGCGGGGTGGATTCGTCGTAGAGATAGGTGGGCAGCAGATGGGCTGCGCCTTGCCAGTCGTCGCGGCTGAAGCGGCCTTGCTGCTCGCGGAGGTCGCCTTCGGGGCGGCCCTTCGGGGCTGAGTCCCGCGTCATTGGAGCGGATCGGGGCGAAGCCATCTTGTGGGTTCCGGCATTGCGATTCTTCTTGACGGGCTCGAGGTGTTGAGGCGGAATGGGCGGCTGGTGAGGATGTTGAAGGGCGAGTGGAAGCGGGGGGCGGGCAGGGGGAGGCCGGCGGCTTCGAGGATGGCTTCGAGTTCGCCGGTGCCGACTACGGCGTCGACTTCGGGAATGTTTTTTTGGATTTCGTCGCGGTAGCGCTCGACGAGGCAGCCGGCGACGATGAGCTTGCGGGCCGGCCATCGGTTTTGAGGCGGGCCATTTCGAGGATGGTGTCGACCGATTCCTGCTTGGCGGAGTCGATGAAGCTGCAGGTGTTGACGACGAGGACGTCGGCTTCTTCGGGGTGGGTGGTGAGGCGCGCGCCGGCACGGTCGAGCAGGCCCATCATGACCTCGGAGTCGACGAGGTTTTTGGGACAGCCGAGGGAAATAAAGCCCACGGTTGGGGCCGTGGTGGGGGAGGGTTTGGTCACTCTTCTATTGTACCGGGGGG
>CAWIVA010000078.1:0-50869 GCA_963839225.1 uncultured Acidobacteriaceae bacterium | reverse complement strand
TATGTAACTGGTTCAGTTCCTCCTGCTCTTCAAGATTCCTCTTTACTTCGATGCCTGCCGGTTGCTGAGAACGCCTGGTTCATCCGCGAGCGCGAACCGGAGTTCTCCTCGAAAACCCCGAAAGAAATTGCCCGGGAGATGTTTTCGCTCGGCGACGGCTGCACCATGTCTGCCAAGAAAGATGGCATGGCCAACATCGGCGGCTTTCTCTGCACCAACAACGACATCCTCGCCCGGCAGGAGAAGGATCTGCTGATTCTCACGGAGGGCTATCCCACCTACGGCGGACTCGCCGGCCGCGATCTTGAAGCCATCGCCGTCGGCCTGCAGGAGTCGCTCGAAGAAGACTACCTGCGCTACCGCATCGCGTCTACCGCCTACCTCGGCAACAAAATCGCCGAGCATGGCGTGCCCATCGTCCATCCCCCCGGCGGCCACGCCATCTATATCGACGCCAAAGCGTTTCTGCCGCACATTCCCCTCGAGCAGTTTCCCGGCGTCGCCCTCGCAGCGGAGCTCTATCTCGAAGGCGGCATCCGCTCGGTCGAGATCGGCAGCCTGATGTTCGCCGCCGCCGCGCAAGATGGAACTGGTGCGGCTGGCCATTCCGCGGCGTGTCTACACGCAGAGCCATATCGATTATGTGGTGGAGATCATCCTGAAGGTCTGGGAGCGGCGCGCGCAGATCAAAGGGATGCGCCTGACATACGAGGCGCCTTTCCTGCGGCACTTTACCGCGCATCTGGAGCCGGTGGAATAGAAGAATCTGTCGCAAACGAAAAAGGGATGAGTGATTAGCTCATCCCAATAAGCAACTCTGCCGTCCGGAACAACCGCTTGGTCTACGCTCGCCCCGCAAACTCCCCCGTCTCCGTATACACCTTCACCTTTTCGCCATCCCCAATATAAAGCGGCGCCTTGATCTCAAGGCCCGTCTCCAGCCGTGCCAGCTTCGTCACCTTGCCGCTGGTGTCGCCCTGCGCTCCGGCTTCGGTGTAAGTCACTTCGAGCTCCACCTTGTCGGGCAGCTCCAGGCCAATCGGGTTCCCGTTGAACTTGTCCAGCTTCACAATGGCGCCCTCGACCAGAAAATCCAGCGCATCGCCGACCATCTCGCCGGTCAGTTGCAGGGTGTCAAAGGTCACCTGGTCAAGAAAGTATGAGCCGTCGCCATCGGAATAGAGATAGGAAGCCTCAACCGTCTCCAGGTCCGGCTCTTTGAACTTGTCGCTGGCCTTGAAGGTCTTGTCGAAGACGGCGCGAGTGAGCAGGTTGCGCATCTTCAGCCGCACCAGGGTCTGGCCGCCGCGAGCCGTGGGAGTTGAAACCTCTACATCCAGGCAGTAGTAGGGAGTGTTTTCAAACTCGAAGTACATTTTGCGTTTGACGCTGATGGCATCGATCAGTGCGGCCATGGATTCCTCAAAAAAGTCGTAATAGGAAAGCCGAAAATCCCATCCGGCTCCCCATCAATTATAGGGGGAGGCGCGCAGCCTGCCTCGCCTGGGTAGTGGTGCAGTTTGAAATCATGGTGGTACGATATCGTTTTCGGGGGTTTTCTCCATGGCTAGTTCAACGGCCCAATCGGCGGTGTCATTTGAACGGGTATCTGCGGCTTCGGTAACAGGCCAATCATGGATAGAATGGCGCATGTCGCCTGTGCTGGCCCCTCAAACTTCCACTCGCAATTCTCAAAAGTCGCATTCTCCAGCCGGAAAGGGCCGCCCGAATAGAAAACGACGCATTGCCGCAAAACGCAGTTGACGATCCAGCATTCTTCGAGAACAATAACTCGTTTGATGAGCGGCTGTCCCTCGTATTTGGTAACTGGCATTTTGACCTCCTCTAGACAACGATTTTCTGTTCCATTTCCAATAATCTGACAAACTCTCCATTTTCAAGACGTTCATTGATTTGCCACTATATACATAATATAAATGTTATAGTGGCCATGTCAAGAGCATTTTCCTTGCGGTATAATCTTTTTGTGATGTATTATGGATCGTAGATGGACATTCCGAGCATTGCGAACGACGAATGGAAACGTTGTGTCCGATTGGCTTCGGAATGACCTCAAGCTAAAGGCGAGAGTAGATAGCTATCTCAGGCGATTGAAAGTAATGGACTTACCTTGGCCACTGACGTATTATCGCCCGCTCGGGGATGGTATCGGGGAGATTCGAATCGATTTTGGGAGGGTCGAGCATCGGCTATATGGGTTCTTTGGAATTCCGCCGCATACCTTCACCATCATGAGTACTTCAAGCGATAAAAAGGCCCAGAATCGCGTGATTCAGGAATCTAAAAAGCTTCACAAGCAAACAATTGAATTTGGACTGGAGACGGAGGAATACATTGTCTAAGAAGGATTTGCTCGAAAAACTGGAGGACCAAGAATATCGGCAGGAATTCGTGACCGGCGAAATTGAAATTGGTTTGCCAATGCAGATCAGAGCAATGCGCGAACAGCGCGGATGGAGGCAGAGCTTCGTAGCCGAGAAAACCGGCACAAAGCAGCCGCGTTTCTCGCTTATGGAAAAACCTGGATATGGAAACTTCTCGCTCAACACGCTCAAGAAGCTCGCATCCCTTTTCGATGTTGCTCTTATCGTGAGCTTCGTTCCTTGGGGAGAGATGATCGACTTCGTGGAGTCCCTAAGCCATCGTCGCCTTGCGATTTTGCCGTTTGATGAGGATCGCAAACGGCTTGCGGCCGCATACTCGCGTCGTCGAACTAACTCAGCCCCAGTCGATCAACAACTAAAGCTTTTCTCGACTGCTCCGACAGTCATCTACCGACCGATATCGGAGCCCGTAACCGAAGTACAGATTTCGTCGCAACTCGTGGCCCAAGCCCACTTGGCTTCAATCAACCTCATAGGAGGAGGAACCTATGCCATTGGATAACGCCGTTTTCATTACAGGAGTTCCAGAACGAATCGATTCCCCGACGAAATTCTCCGTATACTCCAATGGAGCGGAGGTTTTGTCAGGAGCCTGGGACGTTCGTATTAACTTTATGGAGAACATACCTCCGGAAGGCGGAAAACCAATCGCCATGGTGCATGGTTCGGTGGTTATGACGCCCGCACACGCAAAGGCATTTCTTAACGGTCTCAAACAGACAATCGACCTTTATGAGGAAAAATTCGGGGAAATCGACAATCAAAAGATTATCGAGGCGCTTAAGACCGGATTCCCTGTGGACCCTTCTTCACAATCTCAGTAGCCTCGCTCAAGCCCGCGCGGCGACTTGGTTTACATCCCCGCGCGGATTCCGTTTGGCAGCAGGGCTGGTTTTCTTCGGAGTAGTTTTCATGCCTGCATCATCACCCTGATTCGGCACTTGCCAGTTCGACCCTCCGCTGGCGATACTCCCTATAGTCCGTTTTTTGGGCCCCCATCTCTTCCCCAGCGAGAAAACCTTGGCACGTGAACTCTATACCGCCCGTCTCGAAAGCAAAGTCTGCATCTCTGAAGTCGCGCAGTGCTACCACTTCGTCTTTGTCATTGACGAGTTGGAGAGCTTTCCCTATGCTCCCGGCCAGTTTGTCTCTGCCGTGGCCGAGGACGCGAAAGGCAAGATGCAAACCCGCGCTTACTCTATCGCTTCGGCGCCCGTGGGCAACCGCTTTGAGCTGTGCGTGAACCGGGTCGAAGAAGGTTTTTTTTCCAATCACCTGGCCGACCTTCCCGATCTGCCCGTCGGCTCCAAGATTCAGATTCACGGGCCGCATGGGCACTTTGTGCTGCACGAGCCGGTCACAGACTCGATCCTGGTAGCCACCGGAACCGGCGTCGCTCCCATGCGCGCCTATGCGCAGTGGCTGTTTCCCCCCGAGAACGGACCTGTGGCCGGTCCCGATCGCAGCAATGGCAAGGATATCTGGCTGGTCTACGGCACCCGCTATGAGACGGACATTTATTACAAGGACTATTTCGAGGCGCTCGCGGCGAAGAAGCCGAACTTCCACTATCTGCCTACGTTGAGCCGTGCAGCGGATAGCTGGGACGGACTGCGAGGCCACGTGCAGGCGCATATAACCCGGATCATAGAGGAGCGTGCCGCGCGGCTGGGCCTGCCGCTTCCGCAGCCCGCGGTCGATCCTGCAACGCCTGCCCGCCGAGCTGAACTTCGACATTTACACCTACATCTGCGGCCTCAACTTCATGGTCTCCGGCGTACGCGAGCTACTGGCCGGTTTTGGATGGCACAAAAAACAGATTGTCTTCGAGCGCTACGACTAGCGCGGCGAGTCTGAAGTTCACCGCGTAACCCAGCGTCCCGAACCGCAGATCCTTCGACTGCGGTCGCCGCGGCGACCTTCGCTCAGGATGACAGCGTATTTGTTACATGAACTTTGGACTCAGGACACTAGCACTTTTCAATGAACTCACGACTGGGAAGCATCCTCATCAAAATTGCGGCGGCTGTGGCCGCCGGCGTGTTGCTGCGATTTGCCGTCGGGCTGCGGCCCATCTGGTGGCTGGTCTGGCTCGCTCCAGTTCCGCCGCTTCTGATTGCAATTCGATTCCGCCCCCGCGATGCGCGCTGGATGGTCCTTCTTGCGGCTGTCATTGGGACGAGTTGCAACTTCCATTATTTCCGGCTGGTGATGCCTCTGCCCGCAGTTATCGCAGTCATCGCCGCCCAATCCCTGCTTTGGGGATTCCTGTTCTTCGCCTCGCGGCGCATCATTGTGCGCTAC
The DNA here is from genome assembly GCA_963839225.1 of uncultured Acidobacteriaceae bacterium. Classification (GTDB taxonomy): domain Bacteria; phylum Acidobacteriota; class Terriglobia; order Terriglobales; family Acidobacteriaceae; genus Telmatobacter. The sequence goes on along the minus strand of CAWIVA010000078.1, from coordinate 46,160 downwards.
CAGGCCTGGTGGACAGTATTTGCTTATCCCGTTCTGTGCGTGGCCGTCGATACCTTGACTGCCGCGCTGCTGCCTGACGGCAACTGGGGCAGCCTCGCCTATTCGCAAAGCGATCAGTTGCCCATCTTGCAGATCGCCTCTCTTTTTGGCACCGCTGGACTGCTGTTCCTCGTCAGCCTGGTACCCTCCACCCTGGCGGTGGCAATCGTCTACGGGCGCTCTCTCCGTCATGGCTTTGTCGCCTATGCAATCACGGCGCTTCTGCTCGGCTCTTCGCTCCTCTACGGCTATCTCCGGTTGCAGCAGCCCGTCAGCGGCGTCGAAACCGCATTCGGGCTTGTCTCCATCGATGACCCGATCGGGGTGAGAGCCTCGTCATCCTACGCTACCAAGATTTTCAACGAATACGACCGGCGAGTCGCGGAGCTTGCCGCCCAGGGCGCGCAGGTGGTGGTATTGCCGGAGAAAATCGCCATGCTCACCCCGGCAATGGCTGCGGAGCGGCAACAGCACTTCAGCGCTCTGGCTCGGCAAAATCGTGTCTGGCTCGAAGTTGGCATGGGAATCGTCGGCGGCGATCACCCCACGAATTGGGAGTGGCTTTTCGCGCCCGACGGAGCGCTCGCAGCCAGCTATGAAAAACACCACATGGCGCCGCCGGAGAGGACGCGCACACTACGCCTCCGGCACGGACTACTCCCTCGAAACCATTGACGGGCAAAGCTACGGTTTGGCCATCTGCAAAGACATGCACTTCGCCTCGCTCGGCCGCGCCTACGGCCAGCGTCACGCAGCCGTGATGCTGGTGCCCGCATGGGACTTCGATTATCTTGACGGCTGGATCGAGGCGCGCGCGACCTCGATGCGCGGCGTTGAGAACGGCTATGCCATCGTTCGCGCATCGCGTGAGGGCCTGCTGACCGCCAGCGATGCCTATGGGCGAATTCTCGCGGAAGTCCCCAGCAGCCCGATGCCCGGCCGTTCTTTGCTGGCGAAGGTCGTGATAGCGGCACAGGTGCCGACTCTCTACACGCGCATCGGCAACCTGTTTGGCTGGTTCTCTGTGGCTGCGGCCGCCGTTTTTCTCTCACTCAACCGGTTGCCGGTTTCTCAAGGGAAAAAATAGCTGGCGGGTTTTCGGCTGGAAAAAAGCAGATCGTGCTTGAGCGCTACGACTGAGGGCTGACTTAGAACAACGTAGGATTTCGATGTAATTCTTCAAAACGGAAGGCACCGGCCTTTAGGTATTCCTCGACCGCTTCCCCAGCAAGCCACCGGCGCTCTAACCCTTCCGCAACTGCTGCTGCCGTAAGAGAACCTGCGAACGGGTCAAGCGTCAAATCATTCGGGTCAGTAAGCAACTTGATAAAAAACTTGGGCAGTAGTGCAGGGAAACGGGCGGGGTGAATTTTAATGCCCTCTTCCTTGCAGCGCTGTGTATAGATGTCGTTGGCAGCGTTGTTGCCCATCTTCATCATGCTTTCTGGGATCTCAAATTCCGCTTCAGTTACATTAGGCGGAATCGAGCCGCCAGCCTTAATCTTGTCGAAAGAAGCCCGAATCACATGACCAGATGGCCTCACCGCTCCGCGCACCCCGTTCCGATTTAGCCTGATCATATCCTCACTGTATTCCTTGAGGACATTCAAATTTGAGGCCTTTGGATAAGGAGTCTTGGAGAGCCACCAAACGTACTCAACGGAGTCTCGAACGCGAATTCGGCGCACCGTAACCCACTCGGCCGGAACCGGCATTTTTGCTGGGTTATACCAGAAGCATTCTTGCGCGAGGTAAAAACCGATTTCCTCGACTAGCGCGATGAGTAGTTTGAAGTGGTAGACGGAACGAGTGGGTGTACCCTGATTGTAGCTACCACCGATGTTCAGCACGAAACTGCCGTCATCCGTAAGAACGCGGTGAATCTCTTTAGCAAATGGCAGAAACCACTCAACATAGCGATCTTTGTGCGCGTTGCCGTATGCTTTCTTGAAGTGCAGCGCGTACGGCGGGGAGGTCACAACGAGGTTGACGCTGTTGGAGGGGAGAGCTTGGAGCAACTTAAGGGAATCTCCCAAATACGCGGCTCCATTCTGGGATTGGAAAAAGGGATGGTTCTCAATCAGACGGGCGGGATGATCCAACCGGAGACCTTTTGCAGAGCGGTCTTCTGCGGAAAAGTGCGTAGGCTGCGCCTGGGGGTAGACGACTTGGGGTTTGGATGACACGACTGTTGCCATAGTACGACTCTCCCTACCAAGAAAGGTAGTCGCAATAGGTTAACATTGTCAACCATTTTCCAAAACGGGCAAGATTGGGTGTCTCAGGCCGAAGCGGCACGCATCCGTGGGGTCTCCCGGCAGGCGATTTCTCGGCTAATAAAGAAAGGGCGGCTCCAAACATTCAGTATCGGTGGCAAGGTTTTGCTGAACCGCCCCGAGATCGAAAATTTTGTACCTGCAAGACCAGGACGGCGCACAAATGAAAGAATCGCTCGAAGCAATTAAAGAAGCAATCGATGAATGTTCCCTCGATGAGCGCAAAGACCTCTTCCAGTTTCTGAAGGCCAAAATGCCTCTTCATCCTTTGGAGGTGGAATGGGCAATTGATGGCGACGATATCCTCAGTTCCCTTTATCGAGCGACTGATCTCTCAAAGAGGGGTGTTCGTGGCCTCATTGCGGAATTCATGTTTGAACGAGATGTTCTGCCTTCCGTGAGAGAAAACGGTTGGAAGCTGATATCTATTCCGAAAGGAGATTGGCCCTATGACAGCCTAGTGGAGCGTGATGGCAAACGGGTCAGCATTCAGGTCAAACTTCAAAGATTGACAGCCGGACTGCCCAAACGATTTTGGGAAAACTCATACAAGGACGTGGTCTACTACGACGTGGAGGTCCAGAAAACCCGAACCGGAAAGAAACGTATTCCCAGTGCGGCTGCTCCTTCAGCTGGCAAGCAGGCACCTATTAACCCCGTTGATACACGCCCTTATCCCTTTGGGGCCTTCGACATTCTGGCTGTAAACATGCAGCCAGCTACCAAAAAATGGTCAGAATTTAGATTTACTCTTGGTAGCTGGCTCCTTGGAGCGCCCAGACTCTCCTTCATTGATCGAAATACATCAGCCGGTCGCGCTGGTCCCGAACGATGTCTGGACTGACAACTTGAATACCTGTTTGGGCTGGTTTCTCAATGGAGAGAGGAGGAGAGTTCTAAAGGAAATCTTGCACAAGCCTCGACCACGAAAAAAGAAGAACCTCTAACTTCAACGGGTGGTTAGGGGTGGAACTCGATCTCTTCCCTTACAGATTGAACAACTCCCGCAGCCGCTTCGTCTGTGCGCGGCTGACGGGGATCTCGGTCTGGCGCTTGTCGTTCATGCGCAACTGGTAGCTGGACTTGAACCACGGCATCACTTCGCGGATATGGTTGATATTGACCACAAAGCCGCGATGGGCGCGCCAGAAGAGCGCCGGGTCAAGCAACTCCAACAGCTCCTCAAGGGTGCGGCACTTGGAGCTGCCCTCAAAAGTCTGCGTGACTACGCGAATCACGCCTTCGTCGATGGCGGCGTAGCAGATATCGGCCTGGTCCACCAGCAGCAGGCGGCTCTGTGCCTGGACGATCAGCCGGGCCGGCTGGGGGGTGCGTGAGGCGCCCTGTGGACTTTTGAGCAGGCGCAGAGCGCGTCGAGTTGGGACTCGATGGGGGAATCGGGCAGCGGGCCGGCGCCGGCGGAGATGGAAGCGCGCCCGGAGATGCGGCCGCGGACACGCTCCACGGCCTGCTGCACCCGGGTGCGGTCAAAGGGCTTCAGCAGGTAATCGACGGCGTTCACATCAAAGGCGCGCACGGCGTACTGGTCATAGGCTGTGGCAAAGACGATCTGGGGCAGCGCCACCTGCTCCACCTGGGGTGGGGCCGAATGCGCCTGCTGCGCGTCCTTACCCTTTACCATTGCTCTTCGCGCCAAAAGCCGCTCGATGACGGCAAAGCCGTCCATGCCGGGCATCTGCACATCGAGAAAAACCAGGTCGGGATGATGCTCCTCGATCAGATCAACGGCCTCAATGCCGTTGGTTCCCTGCGCCACCACATCCACGCCGCCCACCTCGGCGAGAAGATAGCTAAGCTCGTCGCGGGCCAGTTGTTCGTCATCGATGATGAGCGCGGAGATGGTCATGCGGGCCAGTGTTCGATTTTAGGAAGCGAACCCGGCCCGGTCAATTGCGGAATGAGCCGAATGGAAGAATTAGCAGGGAGTATGAAATTCATCGCGGATGGCAAGAAGTGTCAGGGCACGACTTATGAGCCTCCCCTGAGCGCAGCCGAATGGGTGCCGTAAATCGCCCAATTTGGATTGCGACTTTAGCCGCCGAGGGGATGCAAGTTGTCGAGAATGCATTCCCTCGGGGGCTAAAGCCCGGCCTTTATTCTGTCCATCCCGCGGCACGGCTGAAGCCGTGCCCTTTCAAAACTGAATTGAGCTTTAATCGCTCATTGCGCGCAGCCGCGCCGGCATCCGATCCCGGGCCAGCTCATGGCCGCACTGGGTGCAGTACTGATCCGTGGCACGCACGGTGCGGAAGCAGGTGCCGCAACTGGCCGCCAGCCGATAGTTGCACTGCGGGCAGAAGTGAAAGTTGCTCTGCACGTGGGTGGAGCATGCCGGGCAGCGGGAAACCTCCGGCTGGCGCAGCAGGAAGTAAAGCACCGCGCCGATGCCGCCCGGCATAACGAAGCAGATCACCATCCATAAGCGCGAGCTCATGGCGCGCCGCGGTGCGTCCTTGCTCACAAAGCCGACCATCAGGAAGTAAATCGCGGCTAACAGGCCCCAGGAGAGGTTCAGATAAACGCGCAGGCCGATGGGCGTCACATGATGCTGCTGAGTGGGCAGAATCATCCAGAAGTAGTATTCCACCAGCAAAAATGCAGCGATGGCAGCTACGATGGACCAGATTGGAATCAGGCGCGCGTCTTCGTTGGCGGTGATGGTTTCCGGGTCGTGCATCAATCAACCCCTCCCGCGGGAGGATCGAACTCGAGGTTTAGCACAGCTCAACCTGTATTTAGGTCGACGGGAAGCAGGACCGGGAAGTTGCACAGGCAATCGCATTTCAAAAATATGGAAAGATTTTGTTTTGAAAGGGCACGGCTTCAGCCGTGCCATAGAAAATCACCCAAAAAATGTCGGTCGTCAGGCCCTGAGGGACGGGTTGAGCGGCAAACCCATCCCTCGGCGGCTAAAGCCGACGCCGTTCTGCCATATTCTTCGGCACGGCTGAAGCCCGTGCCCTTTCAAAGCTGCTACTTTGCATGATTCCAAATCCACATGCGATTGCCCCGGGGAAGTTGCATACGTTGCAGCAGGCTTGAATGCGGCTTCAAGGTTTGCGCCGCAGCCAGCCGGCCAGCAGTGCCGCGGCCAACAAGGCCGTGCTGAAGAAGATAATCCACACGCTCAACTCGCTCATGGGGCTGGTCATGTGCTCTTCCTCGATCAAGGTGTCTGCAATCCACCAGACCAGCGGGCCGAGAAGAAGAAAAATCACCAATGTGGCCGCCAAGGCCAGGGAACGAACTCGCTTGCGGCCGGCTTTCTGCTCCTGCATTACGCCCAGCGAGGCGTTGACCACGCGGCAGGTGCGATGGGCGACGTCGCATTCCCGGTCAGCCTCTTTCCCGGCACAAGCTGAGACCAGATCGCGGTGGGCGCCTGCACTCGGAGCTGGCCCAGCATCGCCAGCTTTGCCGTCGGCACCGATTGTCTCTCCGCGGTCGCCATCGCCGGCCCCACCGCAGGTGGTCACACTGCCCCCTGCAAGCACGGAAGGGCGTTGTCCAGCTTAGGCCTGATCGCCGCTATTCCTCTATAAAGTCGTGATTTAACTGTAGAAAGAGGGGTATGCGTAACTTTGGCAATCTCGTCGAGCGACAACTCTTCGTGGAAGCGAAGTACCAGCACCTCGCGATGAATCGTATCCAGCTGCAGCAGCGCCGCCGCAATCCGCTCCCGGTCTTCCAGGCTCGCTAAATGGTCGAAAGGAGTTGGCTCGCCGTCGGCAACCTCAAAGCTCATCGGCCGATCGTCGTCCTGGGAACCGTCGAAAAGCTCGTCCAGGCTTGACATGGTCCGTTTGCGTCGCTGATCGATCACCAGGTTGCGGGCAATGGTAAAGAGCCAGGTATCAAACCGCGCCTGCCCGTTGAACTGGCTCCCGCGCACCAGCACTCTCATCCAGACCTCCTGAAAGAGGTCCTCGGCCATCTCGCGATTGCTGGTCAAGTAGAGCAGGTAACGCAACAGCCGGTGCTGGTAGCGGACGATCAGCTCGTCCAGCAGGCCAACATCCTGACGCTTGAGCCCCGCGGAGATAGCCAGACTCTCCTGCCGGACTTCGTCCTGAGTTGCAGTGGCGGATAATTGAGCGAAATTAGAGCGAAGGAGCGTGCCGTCGGTACTCATCTCACTTAATTAGACCCTAAAGCTGCCGCAAAAGTCTCGGTCCGAGGAAATGTCTCTTCCCCTACCGGGTGACAGCATCGCGTTTTCCCGCCCTCAGCAAGGCTTCTTCCACGGTCTTTTCGGCGCGGCGCTCGCGGGACTCCACGTTTTGATAGTAGAAAATCGCCATAGATGGCTCCGCCGCTGAATGGGAGTCATGGCCTCCCAGCCCTGGCGCGCCAGGGGTTGGCGCTGGAAGGCGGCGTTCAGAATCGGCGGCAACTCCGTCTCGCCCTCCAGCGTAAGCAGCAGCCGCTCGGCCATTCTTTCGGCGCGCAGTTGGCGGCCCGCGGCGCTTTTGGGCTCGCTCACCCAGTCTCCAATCTCCTTGCGCCAGGAGTAGCTGAGCCGGTCAAACCATTTGCGCAGCCGCCGGTCGCCTTTGAGCGCGCTGTCCAGCTCTGTCGGCACCTGAGCCGAGCGCTCCTCCAGATCCGGCTCGATCCGAATCTTGGCTTTGGATCCGATTCCGGCCTTCGCGCCCTTCTGCATCTTCTTGTTCACCAGCAGAAAGTGTCCCCCGCCTCCCGCAGCGGCAAAGAGCGAAGTGCGAAAGGGAAAATCTTCAATCTCACCCCGCACCCGCAACCCCTTCCGCACCGGCCATGCCTTGGCAACGTCAAAGGGAATTCGCGCAATTACCCAGCCGAGGCCGTTCCGAAGCGGCTCGAGCACTGCGGTGAATGATTTTGCGGTGGAAGCGCGCATAGGCTCCAGGCAAGTTCAGTATGCAGCCCGTACGGTACTCCAGCAAGAGAGAAATAGGTACGGTTTTTCAGTTTCCGAATTGGCGATAATTCAGGCGTGACTGACTATGCATCTCCGAAGAGATAGAATTACGGTTATGTCCTCACGCAAAACCCGGGAGCTAGGCGGCACTCACACCGCAAGCATAGGGTTAAAATTGACGTTCCTTGGGCTATTGCTTCTTATGTGCCTGCCAAAATTGCAATCCCAGACTGTCGCAATGACGGTCGACGATCTTCCGTATGCGCCTGGCAGTTCAAAACCTCCTGGCTCGGAAGACGCCAAGACTGCTGAACTGATAAACAAGAAGATTCTTCACGCGTTCTTGCAAGCGCACATTCCGGTCATGGGGTTCGTAATTGAACAGAATGCAGAGCAGATTGGAATAGACACAGGCAGAAGAATACTCAAGCAGTGGACAAGACCTGGATTTGATCTTGGCAACCATACGTACTCGCATGCCGATTTTGACACTCTTTCACTTGATGAATTCGAGCAGGAAATCGAACGCGGTGAGAGCACAATCGGTCCTTTATTGCAAAGCGTATCCCGCAAATTACAGTATTTCCGATTTCCCCATAACCACACAGGCGACACGAATGAGAAGCATGACGCTATCGCTGCTTTCCTCGCTGCTCGCGGGTATCGACTCGCTCCTTGCACCATCGAAAACTCTGATTACGACTTCGACCCAGCCTACGTTCTCGCCTTGAAACATCATGACAAGAAAACAGCCGTAAAGCTCCGTGCCGACTATCTCTCATATACCGCAGCGGAAATTGACTGGTACAGCAAGCTCGACAAGCAAGTCTTTGGCTATGAAGTTCCCCATGTTATGGTCTTGCATGACAACCAGCTCAATGCGGACACCGTTTCGGACATTATTGCGCTCTTCGAGCAACGTGGCTATCGTTTTGTCACACTAACGGAAGCTCTGCAAGACCCCGCGTACGCCACCCCAGAGACCTACATTACGAAGTTTGGCCCCATGTGGGGGTACCGCTGGGCAAAGGAGCTTAACGTAAAGGTGAATGGGAGCGACGAGCCCGATCCTCCAGCGTGGATCTACCGGTACCTGAAAGAAGCTCATGCGAAGACGAACTGATTCGTCACTGAATTCGGAGGACGGCCGGCAAATAGAGAACTTTCCAGATTTGCAACATACCCCAAGTCACTGCCAACCCGGAAACTAACCCACCGCCCAAAATGGCGCCCCGTCGTCCATCTTCGCTGATCTTCTACACTATCTCTTATGGAAGTTTTGTACGGGCTGCATCCGGTGGAAGAGGCTCTGAAGGCCGGAAGGCGGCGATTCGACCATGTGCTTGTAGCCCGCGAGCGGCAGGACGATCGTCTTGAGCACGTGGTGAATCTGTGCCGCCAGGCCGGCGTTCGAGTTCGCCAGGAAGTCGCGCGAGCAGTTGACCGTGCTGGCCAAAACCGAGGCGCACCAGGGCGTGGTGGCCATGGTCCACCCGCAGGAGTCTCTCTCCATCGAAGACCTCTTCGAGCCGGCCGCCGAAAATCCCAAGGCCCGCCGGCTGGTGCTCGCACTCGACGGCGTCGAAGACCCGCAAAACCTGGGCGCTCTGCTGCGCGTTGCCGACGGCGCCGGAGTGGACGGCGTGGTGCTCACCGAGCGCCGAGCGGCACCTCTGAGCCCGGTAGCCGTCAAAGCCAGTGCCGGAGCAACCGAGCATCTGCGCATCGCCCGCGTGGTCAACCTGGTGCGCGCCCTCGAAGAACTCAAGCGGCAGAATCTATGGATCATCGGGCTCGATGAACGCGGCACAACGGACTATGACCAATTCGACCTGACCGGAGACTGCGTGATCGTGCTGGGGCGCGAGGGTGCGGGGCTTCACGACCTGGTCCGCCGCACCTGCGACCATCTGTTGCGGATTCCCATGGCCGGAGGCGTCAGCTCGCTCAATGTTTCAGCAGCCGGTGCGGTGGTGCTCTATGAGGCCTTCCGCCAGCGCAGGAATGCGTCTTTACATGCCCAAGGCGCAGTTGGCCCCGTCGCAGGCGTCGCACAGAAGCCAAAGAAACAGAAAGGCCTGGGTTCATGAAGTTCTTATCCGCCCCAACCACAAAAACAGCGGAATCACAGGCTGCTTTGAAAGGGCGCGACTTCAGTCGCGCCGTAAGCGCTTCAAAATCGACGAAGTCTCTAGCCGCCGAGGGAATGCATATTGCCCCCCCAATTTTCCTTCGGGGGCTAAAGCCCAATTTCTTTTCTACTGATTGTGCGGCGCGGCTACAGCGGTTCTCCAATTGCCATACCCCGAAACCACTGCACTCAAGTGGCTTTTTCCCCAAGAAAAAGCCACCTTGCACGAAGCAACAAGAGCACGTTTATTGGAGAACCGCTCTAAAGCCTCGCCCTTTCAAAGCTGCGGTTTTTGCCGCAATAGTTGCTTTCAGCCTGCTGGCTCACCTGTGCGCTGCGCAGACCTCACCCACCGCCCAAAAGCAACCCGGCGGCCAGGTAATCTTTTCGCGCTCGACCGACGAAAAAGGCCGGACCACCAACGCCGCGCAGCAGGCGCAGTTAGCCCCGCCGCAGGTGGCGCAGGTGGCTGAGGACTCCGAGCGCCAGGCAGTTACCTTCACGGCCTTCGATCTTGACCTCCGCCTGCTCAGCGCCGAGCAGCATATCGCTGTCCGTGCGCTGATTACGGTGCGCAACGACGGCAAAACTCCGCTCGCACGCATCCCGCTGCAAATCTCTTCCTCGCTCAACTGGGAACGGATTCGCGTCAACGGCGGCGACGCGGCCATCACGGTAGCCACCGTCAACTCCGACGCCGACCATACGGGGCAATTGCACGAAGCGGTAGTTCCGCTCATCCAGCCCCTCGCTCCCGGAGCCAACCTTCCACTCGAAGTAACCTACTCCGGCGTCATCGCGCCCAATGCGCAGCGCCTGCTTGCCATCGGAACCCCTGGGGAAGTTGCTCTGCACTCAGATTGGGACCAGATCGGCGTTCCCTTCACCGGCCTTCGCGGCTTTGGCAACGTGGCCTGGTACCCGGTTTCCAGCGTTCCCGTCATGCTGGGTGATGGAGCGCGGCTCTTTGACGAGATGGGCGAGCACAAGCTGCGCATGGCTGGCGCGCACTTCCACCTGCGGCTCACGGTCGAATTCCCCCACGGCTATGTGCCGACCGTTGCCCTCATCAACGGCCACACAGCCCCGCTCGCTGTTACCGATACCAGCAGTCTTGACCCGGAAGTGGACGGCGTGGCAACCGCCGTTTCAGACAGCGCAGCCCTCGGCTTTGAAGCGCCCAGCCTGTTTGTAGCCATCCGCACGCCCCACCCGGCCGCAAACACCACCATCTTCGCGCTCCCTGAAAACGAACCATCTGTCCCGAACTGGACCACCGCGGCAGCCACGGTCACGCCCTTTCTGCAAAGCTGGCTGGGGCAGAGTCCCCGTTCCCAGCTCACGATTCTCGATCTTCCCGATCCGCAAGACGCCCCATTTGAAACCGGCGCGCTGCTGGCCACCAGCATCCACCAATCCGAACCCGATCAGCTTGAGAACATTCTCGCCCACGCGCTCACCCACGCCTGGATGCAATCTCCCCGCGCCTGGCTCAGCGAGGGCGTGGCCCACTTCATGGGCACCTTGTGGGTAGAAAGACAACGCGGCCGCACCCAGGCTCTGCAAGCGCTTGAAGCCTCGCGCCCCGCACTTGCGCTGGCCGAGCCGGAGAGCCCCGGCCAAAACCCGGGACAGCCGCTCGCCCTCGCCATCTCGCCCGTTTACTACCGCACCAAGGCGACCTATGTGCTGTGGATGCTGCGCGACGTAGCCGGCGACGCATCTCTCTCCGCCGCTCTCCGCGCCTACGATCCCGCCCAGGACTTCGGCAAAGACACCGGCCGCAGCCAGTTTGAAAAGCTCCTCGAGCAGGCCGGCCCCAATGACAGGTCTTCGTCTTGGGGTTGCAAGCCGGAGCCCGCCGCGATCTCTCCTGGTTCTTCGCCGATTGGGTCGATGCGGACAAGGGCCTGCCCGACCTGAGTATTGAGAGTGTCTTCCCCAACGCCGTGCAGAGCGGCAACTGGCTGGTAGCTGTCAACGTAGTCAACAACGGCTACGCTGCGGCTGAGGTTCCAGTCACGGTGCGCTCGGCGGATAACACAGCCACGCAGCGGGTTCTGGTTCCCGCCCACGGCCAAGCCGTCCAGCGCGTCCTCATCCAGGGCAAGCCGATTGAGGTGCAGGTCAACGACGGAACAGTCCCGGAAACCCAGGCCAGCGTGCACATCACCAAGCTCGACCAGCCGGAGGCTAATCCACCTTCGCCGGGCAAGTCCAGCCCGCCGCAGCCGTGAAACTTAGTTGTCTTCAACAATCCAGCGCGCTCGTTGTGCGTCTAGGCGATTTAATGTCCCACTCCGTCAAAAGCGTCTACGACTCACTCGGAAGAGCAAACAATCAATACCGTCGATTTCTGTCCTGCGTCCGCCAACTCATCCGTGCGAAGTTTTTTCTTATGCTCTCCGGCTTTAAACCTGACCCCGTGTGCCTGCATGAAGATCTGGGCCAGTTCTCCTCGTATCGCAAAATTGACATTTTGGGGGATGGCGCCGATTTTGGAAACCAGAGCCAGCGATGCCTGCGACACCACAATGCCGATTACGTTACCGGATGCGTCTAATACCGGACCGCCGCTGTTTCCGGGCTGGATGGGAGCTGAGATTTGCAGCAGTGTGTAGTCGTTGCCAGCCCCGGCGACAGAGTTGATCTGGCCGAATGTCGCCTTAGGTTCTGCCGATAAAAAGCCGGTCAAAGGGTAGCCGATAACACCAACGGTTTCCCCGAGCCTGGCCGGATTCGATTGCGGACGAAACTGTGCGGGGTTTCCACTTCCGGCGGTTGTCTTAATAAGGGCGAGGTCATTCTTCGGGTCAACAGCATCCAACTTCGCGGAGATTGCGTCGGCATTCAGCGGTTTAACTGCGATACTCTTGCAGCTCTTAACGACGTGCGCATTGGTCAGAATATATCCATCGTCGTTGACAATAATCCCAGAGCCGGTCGAAAACTTTGGCTTAGGTTGGGCTTGGGCCGGGGGCGCCAGTGTGTCGAATGACGGGCATGGATGGCTTAGGTCGCGGGTATCGCACACGTTGGTTTTAGAGAGCGAATCCCTGGCCTCATCCGATGGGACAGTTCGCCAAGCGTGTTGGACCGAGTAGAGCGCGTCCTTCCCTTTGATCACGCGGAATACTGTGGTTTCAGGCTTGCCAGTGGAGTGGACATTGGGGCACTTGAGTTCCAGCATTGAAGCGGGATAGCCGTTCACCTGTCCGTTCCTAATGGAGCCTTTGGGTGTTTCAGGACAGTCGTTCACCCATTTCGTCCCTATCTTCTGCAAGAAGGCCGCAGGCTCCATATCCTTGAGATCGCGAAAGACTTGGACCGTTAACATCTCCGTCCACTCTTCCACCGTCTGGCCGTTCGGAACATATTCAGTCAGTGAGCCGTTTCGGTCGCTGTGGAAGCCGAATTTGAAATCTCTGGGTGGAGCGAATAGTAGATTCTCCCCGTCCAGCAAGGGCGAACGGGCTGGCGCGGGCTGTTGTATGGCAGGGGGTATATCGGCTGGCGCCCCCCTTCCGGTCGTCAGTGGAAGGCTGCATGCAGTCGACAAGATGCGCTGTGAAAAGGAATCGGTTTGCACAGGAACCATCTTCGTCTTCCAATCAGTCGCCAGCGGGCCGGCCCCGACCTGCTTGCCGTTCAGGTATCCGATCAACTGAATTCCGTAAAACATCTTCCTTTCACAGTCGAATGCGTTCTGCTGGATACGACTGTCCATGGTTAGATTGTGACTGTTCAGTCTTGGCGCAGGATAAACAGTCATGATGCGAACGATGCGAAAACCGCCTTGCTGCTCGACCGAATCGGTATCGATGTAAACTTTGTCGAGCGAATCGGCAGCATTGCCAAGTTCCTTCCAATTTGTCGCAAGACAAGGCCGTGTCAGCATAGCCCACAACAGAACGATCAACACGGCGGCATCCAGCCATGAATGCAAGAGAGGCTTCATCTTCTATCCTCCAGCCGATCTTCTCCAGGGGACCGCCTTCCCCACCCCTTCGGCGGCAACAACCTGCGCAAAACTGGGCAAACGGCAGCGCAAGGCTCGACAACACGGTCCCTTCGAAATGCTTTGGATTAGGCACGTCAAGTATACGTGCAGACGCGAGGATCACATAGAACAAACCGTCGACAACGACTTTAGTTGCCGCACTCGGTCAGATCGTCTCGCGTGTCCTAATCCAGGGCAAGCCGACCGGTTTATTCGTCTGACGATAATCATGCAAAATGTCGGCGAGCGATCCAGGCTTCGCTTGGGTAGACTACCCGCCGCCTGCTAGAATCGGAAGCCATAGCAATCTTGTTCATAAGGCGTCACCTGGCTCGACAACGCGGACTATAGTTCCATCCCATGTCACCGACGTCCGCCCCAAAGACGTAACCGGAGTCCTCCAATGAAATGCCTGAACTGCGGGACCGAGATGACCACCAACCAGGTCGTCACCAAGAAGGACAGCATCTCCTATGACATGTGCGATCAATGCGGCAGCCTCTGGCTCGACGCCGGTGACCTTGACAAGATGGCATTCAAAGTTGACGGAAGTATCGAATACTGCGAAGAAATCGGGGCCGACGAACCCGAGAAGAAGCCAAAGAAATGTCCGCGCTGCGACGACTTCAATCTGAGCAAGGTCAAGTTCCTGGAGTCCGACGACATCCAACTGCATCTCTGCAGAAATTGCGGCGGCTTCTGGCTCGATGGCGGCGAGCTGAAACTGATAGATAAAGAACTCGCCGAGGCATCCACGAAGACGGACACCCGAGTTTCGAAGATCGAGAAGGTACTTCCGTCCTTCGCCAAACTCATGCCCGCCCAGGCCACGGTTTCTCCGACTTCGTCAACAACGTCCATGTTCCCTACTGGTACAAGCGAATCAAAAGCCAAGCTCTGAGACGGACTTCACCGTGGATGTTCCTCCGATCAAGGACGCGGTCCAAAAGGAGGAAACCACCGACATTTGTCCTGTATGCGGACAAAATCTGTTTGAGTATTCCATCTTCTCCATGGACTTTGAAGGCTGCCCGAAATGCAAGGGAATGTGGCTGATCAAAGACGAGCTGCGAAAACTTAAGAACAAGGTGAATGGCGGCTCCTTGCGCTGGCTAAACGACGAAATCACGGACATGGAGAAGACGAACGCACGTGTGACAGACCGCTGCTGCGTGAAATGCAAGACCATCAAAATGGTCTCTGTCATCTTCGGCAAGTCCTCCATCATTATCGATTGGTGTCCGCAATGTCACGGAGTTTGGCTCGATAAAGGAGAATTTGAGGCGATCACTGCCTATTTGAGGGCAGAACTGGGCGCCATGCACCCAAAAGACATCGAAAAACTCGTAGTGGAAGACATCGACGCGTTTGGAGCGGAGGGCCGGAGACTCGCATTCAGGAGCTGTTGGACGCCCGTGCAGCCCTCTCTGCCCTCATCAACACGACTATCTTCGACCATCCGGCAATGTTCGAGCTCTGCACGACCGCTGGTGCAATTTCTCGATCAATATAAAGTTCCTGATCGAATCAGGGTGTATACGATTCTCAGAACGCCTGAAGCAGCCGGGTGGGAGGCCACGATCTCCGACCGGTGTTCGCCCGGCTTACTCTTTCTTCGCCGCATTTCTCGCCCGCACCTTGAACCAGATTGGCGTGCCCTTGAAGCCGAAGGACTCGCGAATCTGATTTTCAAGGAAGCGCTCGAAGGCGAAGTGCAGCTTGATGTCGCGGTCGGTGAACAGCACAAACGTTGGCGGCGCGACAGCGGCCTGCGTCATATAGAAGATGCGGATCCGCTTGGCCATGGGCACCGGCGCGCGCTGAAAGTCGATCTTTTCGAGGAAGCGGTTCATCTGGCCGGTGGAAACGCGCTTGCGGCGCTCCGCGGCCACGGCCACCACTTCGTTCAGCACCCGCGGCATCCTTTTTTCGCGCTCCCAGTCGCCTTCAAGCGCGGAGAGGAAAATCACCGGCGCGTAACTGAGGTACTTGAGCACCGAGCGCAACTGCTTCTCGAATATCTCGCGGTCGGCGGGCGGCTTGCCGTCAGTGCGGCCTGTGGTCACCGCATCCCACTTGTTGACGACGATGATCACGCTGCGGCCGCTCTCGTGCGCGTAGCCGCCGATGGTGGCGTCGGCGCCGTACTCCTTCGGTCGCGTCGAGCACCAGCAGCGCCACGTCGGCTGCTTCGAGGTGCCGGCGCGCCATCACCACGCTCATCTTTTCCGCCATCAGGTGCGTCTTGCCCTTGCGGCGGATGCCTGCCGTATCCACAAAACGCAGTTGGCTGCCCTCGAACTCCACCACCTCGTCCACGGCGTCGCGGGTGGTGCCGGCAATCGGCGAAACGATGGCCCGGCAGTCCCGGTCAGCGCGTTGAGCAGCGTGGATTTGCCCACGTTGGGGCGGCCGATGATGGCCATCGAAGTCTCGTGCTGCTCAAACTCGCCGTGGGTGCGAGTTGTGCGGCTGCGAGCTTCCTCGGAGCTGTGGCCCCGGTTTGCGCAAGCGGTAACCCTCCGTTCGGAGATTTCATCTTCTTCAGCTTCCTCGTCCTCAGCCTCCTGATCAGCGAGCTCTTCGTCCTTCGGCACCGCCTCGGCGGCGCAGGAATCGCTTCGGAGATGGCGTCCAGCAGATCGCCGATGCCCAGCGCCATGCTCGGAGCTGATGGGAAAGACGTTGCGGATGCCCAAGCTGGCGAAAATTCTCCGCGGCCGATCGCCATGGCCTCGCCCTCGACTTTGTTGACCGCCAGAAACACCGGCTTGCCGCCGCGGATCAGCAGCTTCACCAGGTCGTAGTCGGGGCTGGCCAGCTCCGTGCGCGCATCCACCACCAGCACCAGCGCGTCGGCATCTTTGAGCGCAACTTTGGCCTGGTTGTAGATCTCGGTGGGAATCAGCTCGGGATCGTCGGGAACAATGCCGCCGGTATCGACCAGCCGGAACTGCCGTCCGCCCACTCGTACTCGCCATAGATGCGGTCGCGGGTGATGCCCGGCTCGTCGCCCACAATGGAGCGGCGGCTGTGCGTAAGCCGGTTGAAGAGCGTGGATTTGCCCACGTTGGGCCGGCCCACAATAGCCACCAGCGGCAGCGCGGCTGCGCCAGCCCTGCCGGGCACAACCGATCTGCGATACGTCGGCAAAATATCTCCAGCCGGCGCAGCCTTAGCGGCGCACGCTCAATCCAGGCTGCACTGCCCTCATCATACGTCTGTGGCCCGTTTCAGCCTTGCTGAAGCTTCTTCTCATCTGCCCGGCAAAATTCCGGCAGTGCAAATTGCCCTCCGTGCTGCACTGAGGAGGGAGCGATGCATCATCCACGCGAACTCAATGAATATGAACGCGGCCAACTTTTACTCCGCCGCCGGAGCGGAGAAGGCAGCCGCCGCGCAACGCGCCGCCGATGTCCGCAAAAAGCTGCTGAAGAGCGCGCACAGAGATCGAAGGCGCGGCGAGCCCAGAAGAAGCCTTCATGATCGGCCAATGGACAGACTCGCGGCACAGCCAGATAGAGAGCGCGGACGAATACCACGCCGCCGCATCAGGCATGGACCCCGACTTCGGCTGAGCCGGACTGAGCCGTCGCTTCCACAGCTGGACACGCTGCACGCCCAACCTGCCGACGGCCGCCGCATCACTATGATGGAGGAAGCACCCGGTCCCGATGGCCGCCAGCCGACAACCCAACCCGCGCCCTGCCCACCCTGCACGAGTTCTTCTGCGCCGGGCGGCATTCTGGCGCGCTCGCCGCTGCCCTACGAGTACCGGCCCGGCCAGCTGGAGATGGCCAAGGCCGTCGAGCGCGCGCTCGCCGAGCGCCGCCACCTGATCGTCGAGGCCGGCACCGGCACCGGCAAAACCCTGGCCTACCTGCTGCCCGCGCTGCGCACCGGCCAGCGCGTCATCGTCTCCACCGGCACCAAGGCCCTGCAGGATCAGCTCTACTTCCGCGACGTTCCCTTCCTTGAAACGCTGCTGGGCGACGCTGCGCGTCTGCTACATGAAGGGCCGCGCCAACTACCTCTGCCGCCACAAGCTGGTCGCGCTGCGCAACCAGCCGATTCTCTCCGGCCTGGAAGAGATCGACCAGTACCGGCAGATCGCCGACGTGGGAGCAGACCACCGAAACCGGCGACCGGGCCGAGCTCTCCGGATGCCCGAGTCGAGCGCGCTCTGGCAAAAGCTCGATGCGCGCACCGAGGCCTGCCTGGGCACAACCTGCCCCGACTATCGCCGCTGCTTCATCACCGAGATGCGGCGCAAGGCGCTCGAGTCCGACATCATCATCGTCAACCACCATCTGTTCTTTGCCGATCTCTCCGTCAAGCAGGAGGCCGCGCGGCGCGCCCGATGCCGGCATTCTGCCCGAGGCCGCGGCGGTGGTCTTCGACGAGGCGCACGAGTTGGAAGAGGTCGCGTCCAGCTACTTCGGCCTTTCGGTCAGCAACATCCGCTTTGAAGAGCTGGCGCGCGATACCGACGCCCTGCTGCGCGGCAAAGAGGGCGCGGACAACCTGCCGGCCGCCACGCAGCAACTTCGCGAGCGCGCGCGCATGTTCTTTGCCGGACTGCCCATGGCCGGCGACGGCCGCCAGCCCTTCACCGGCCGCGAAGAGTTCCTGGAAACCTCCGGCGACCTCTACATGGCCGTGCGCACCACGCTGCGCCGCCTTGAAGCGGAGATGGACGGGCTCACCGGCATCGACGAAGCGCCGGGCCTGAAGAAGCGCGTCGCCCGGCTGCGCTCGGAGCTCGAATTCCTGCTCGAATCGAACTCCAGCAACATGGTCTATTGGATGGAGCGGCGCACTTCACGGCGGCATCGGACGCACCGCCAGCGGCGCGCAAGCGTCTCCGCAGCGCATCCCGCACCACCTTTCTGCAGGCCACGCCCATCGATGTCTCCGAGCTGCTGCACGAGCTGGTCTTCGATCAGATTCCGACCGTCGTGCTCACCTCGGCCACGCTCACCGTGCAGGGCGGCTTCGAGCACATGCGCAAGCGGCTGGGCCTCAGCGAGGCGCGCGAGCTGGTGGTGCCGTCGCACTTCCAGTACGGCGAGCAGGCGCTGCTCTATCTGCCGCCGGAGATGCCCGACCCGCGCGAGCCCGATTTTCCCGAGGCCGCCGCGCGAACTGCATCCGCCGCGTGCTCGAGATCACGCGCGGCCGCGCCTTTTGCCTCTTCACCAGCTACGCCAGATGCGCGACCTCTACGAGCGCCTGCTGCCGGTGCTCGATTTCCCCATCCTGCTGCACGGCACCGCGCCGCGCAAAGCGCTGCTGGAGGAGTTCCGCTCGACGCCCAATGCCGTGCTCTTCGGCACGTCGAGTTTCTGGCAGGGCGTGGACGTGCAGGGCGAAGCGCTGAGTTGCGTCATCATTGACCGCCTGCCCTTCGCCGTGCCCAGCGACCCGGTGGTCCAGGCGCGCATGAAGGCCATTGAAGAGGCCGGCGGCAAGCCCTTCTTCGACTACCAGGTTCCGGCGGCCGTTCTCACCCTGAAGCAGGGCTTCGGCCGCCTGATCCGCTCGCTCGAAGATCGCGGCGTGCTGGTCCTGCTCGACCCCCGCATACGCAGGCAGCGATACGGCCAGACCTTCCTGGCCAGCCTGCCGCCTTACCGAATGACGGCGACCATCACGGATGTGGAGATCTTCTTCAGCAATCCTCCACAGCGGACCCTCCCCAATCAATAAATCTGTCATCCTGAGCGGAGCGCAGCGGAAGGCCCCGCTCTTGCTATTCGGGCTCTGCAAATGCGTCACCCGATAAAGCTCAACTTTGACGCCTCGATTCTGTTCACCCATCGTAATTGACGAGTTGGCGACGATAATGGCAGAGCTCTTTTTGTTAGGCATTGTTGAAACCGAGGAGTTGGACTGATTTTCAAAACCAAGTACCCCATTCCTTCTAAATTCTCCCTGGAAGGAATGGGGCACTTGGTTTGCTTATATGATTTTCGTCGGCAAATGCGTCATTACTACTTGAAATTCGAAATCGACGGATGATTTATTTCTTTTTGAATTCCGCCACTTCATAGCTTTTGATGAGGAACCTGCCTTTTTCCTCATCCAGCAAAGACATACCATAGGGAAACGTCTTTTTCCCTGCTGGGATAACCTGGGAATCGTGCTCCTCTTCGGTTATCGGTTCACGAGTAACTATCGCTCTCGCCTGGAGAAAGTAGGTTGTGTTGGCTTTCACCTCGAATGAGCGAATCGCTATTTCGTTCGGGAACGGTCCTGTAGAGCAGAAATGATGTTGTCCAGGTTCCACTTGCAAAGAGAAGTAAGAGTCTTTTTGGGTCGCACCAACCCATTGGCCGTCCATTGCATATTTTTGAGCTGTGCATCCAATGCAAGACAACTGCCTGGCGGGTTGAATAAATACAATCAAGGCTTTGTTGGTATCGGGCGTGGGCAGGGCTGTGGTGCTCTTGTGGGTTGTGACATCGAATTTCGTTTTAGGATCACCGCAGGAATCCGGTAACTCGATTTCCTTGGCCATTGCCGCAGCGGCAAAGGAGAGACAAAGAAACAACGCAAACAATCTCGATTTCATGAACAGTCTCCGCAACTTATCTATTTGTGAGAAACATTGACAACTTGCCGCAGGTGGCCCGCTCATCAACCCCGAAGAATCGTGATGAGCCTTGAGCGACTGTGCCCCGTCGGGGTACCCTCTGGGTCGGCGGCCATCTCGCGATGAGCGGGTCCTCGAGTCAGACCGTGGTCACGGCTATGATTGAACTTGGAGATATTATATCGAAATCTGCTGGTTGGCCCCTCACTGAATCAGTTTTGCCCATTCTGGATGAGCGGCCAGCAATCCGGAAGTCAGCGTTTGATAAGCTCCCGCGCACAACTTTTGCAGAAAATATCCCCAGCCAGAGCATAATCAATATAGGACAAACCTGAGTTTTATTGATCGCAGCCAGACGCCGACCCCAAAAACACGCTGCCCCCCACCCGCAAAACTACTGCATTTGAGCGAATGGATTCCTCGCAAATCAACTATAATCAATAATATAAGCAATAGACCCTATATACTTATCAGTAAACAAAACCCTTTAAAGAGTCAGGTTTTTGAACAAAAAAGTGGCGCTTTTGATAGCTTTTGGCGGAGAATGCGTCCTGAGCGGCGCTCCGTTCACAATCAATCCAAATTCGTCAAAGTGGGATTCATCTGAGAAAGTAGTAGCGAAGAGATTCTATGGAAATCACTTTCCACGACGTTCTCTTAGTTATCGACGTGCAGAACGATTTCTGTCCCGGCGGTGCGCTGGCCGTGGCCGATGGCGATGGTGTGATCGAAGTCATTCACCGGGTTGCGCCGCGATTCGACCATATTGTTCTCACGCAGGACTGGCATCCGGCGGGGCATTCCTCCTTCGCAAGCGCCCATCCATTTAAGAAGCCCTTCGAGCAGATCAAGTTGAGTTATGGAGCGCAGACGCTTTGGCCGGAGCACTGCGTTCAAGGCAGCAGGGGAGCGCAGTTTCATCCCGCGCTCCGCTTGCCGCAAGCGGAACTGGTCCTGCGCAAAGGCTATCGTCCGCATATCGATTCGTATTCTGCATTCTTTGAGAACGACCGCATTACTCCCACTGGTTTAGCGGGCTACCTTGAAGAGCGAAAGCCTCACTCGAGTCTTTCTGGCCGGCCTTGCCTACGACTATTGCGTCGGCTACTCGGCGCTCGATGCGCGGCGTCTGGGATTTGAAGCCTTTGTACTCCTCGAAGCCTGCAGAGCCATCGATATGAAGGTTCTGCATCCAAAATAGAAGCAGAATTCGATCAGGCTGGAGTGATACTGATCGAGAGTTCGCAACTTTCCGGCTGAAACCGTTGCGGCTTGTAGAATCGCAGCAGTTTCGACGGTTCGTTTTCACATCTTATGTCACGTAACTTCTACATTCTGGCCGCATCGCTGGGGCTCTTTGCGCTGGTTTCGGCGGGCATGTCGCTGGTGCCTTCGAGCTTTCAGCCCGGGTTGCCGGCCAACGCTTCGCTGTGGCGCTCGGCGGCGCTGGTGATGCTGCTCTTCGGGCTGGGAGCGGCGCTCGTCGGCGTATTGAGCCACCTCTTCGAGCAGGTGGACCGGCGCAGCGAAGAGGCCCGGCGGGCGGAAGCAAGCGGCGGGATGGCCGATGAGAATGCCCGAAGTGTAGTTTCCTCGCTTCCGCAAAAGGCGCGGAAGGATGGGGCACCGTCGAGGGCGGGATGTCCGGCCAAAAAAAAGAACTAAAATCGAGACTGGGACGCTTTCCCCGAGAGAACGAGAGCAGACGCCGATGTATGAAGTCACCGTGGAGGCCGATTTCTCCTCCGGCCACTATTTACGCAACTACCAGGGCAAGTGCGAGAACCCGCACGGGCACAACTACAAGGTGCGCGTCACCCTGGCCGGAGCCTCACTGGATGAAGCCGGACTGTTGCTGGACTTCAAGCTGCTGAAGCATGTGCTGCGCCCCATCGTCGAGCGCATCGACCACCAGATGCTCAACGAACTGGAGCCGTTTACGGTGCTCAACCCTTCGGCCGAGAATATCGCGAAATACTTCTACGACCAGACCAACGAGCAGCTTGCCGCCATGACCGAGGGCCGGGTCCGGGTAAAGGATTGCACCATCTGGGAGACGGATACCACTACGGCAACCTACTACGAGTAGCACGATCAGCCGGCGGGAACTCAGTTCATCTGGCTGGATTTTGACTTGCAGGTACTTGTCGAAAGGAATCTCGAAGTAGAAGAGCTCTTTGCCGTCGGCGTCGCGCACCTCGTGCAGGTGCAGCTTGGCGCCCTCGCAATGGATGGTCGAGATCCGATACGTCGTAAAACAGGAAGCCGGTGCGCGTGGTGTGCGGCTCAACCACCAGAGAATGGTATTCGAAGGCATTGAAGTCCTTCTCGATCGCCTTGTTGCTGGCCTTGGGCTTCAGCTTGATGTCAGGCAGAGGAGCGGGCAGGGGGAGCTTTGCGCCTTCGCGCTCCTTACGGGTCATCAGCCGCTCCACGTCTTCGGGCTGGGCAGTCTGAATGTTGTCTCCTTCTGCGGTCATGAAGAGGATCCGCGCATCGCGCAGTGAGATGGGCCGGTCGCCGTTGTTGGTCACGATTAGGCGCACGGGCATGCACGCCGTGGCTGAGATAATCGACGCGAAAGATGGATTCTTTTTCCGGCGCGTGTCGTAGGGTTCGGCGGCGATGGCCACGTTTTCATTGGCGTGCACTTCGACCGCGGCAAAGGAGGTGGCCGGCTGCACGGGCGGCGGGTGTGGTCGCTGGCCACGGCACGGCAGCGCCAGCCCAAACAGGATCAGCGGAATTGCCCGCAAGCCTCTCATTGTGCTCGACTGTATCATTTGAGGGGACCGTGGAAGGCAAGTTCCGTCATCGCATGATTCTCTTTTTCTACAACGTGGCGCTGCTGGTGGTCCTGGTGGCCGGAGCGCCGTGGTGGCTGTGGCGGATGGCTACCACGCGACAAGTACCGCGAAGGACTGGGGGAGCGGCTGGGCGGGTTCCACCCGAACTGGTCAGACTGGGCCGCGAACGCCCGATGATCTGGCTTCATGCCGTTTCAGTGGGCGAGGTGCTGGCGGTCAGCCGGCTGGTGAGGGAGCTGGATGGCGCCTTCCCGGGTACCAGCTGGTAATTTCCACGACCACCCGCACAGGCCAGGAGCTTGCCGGTGAGCGCTTTGGGCCGGAGCGTGTTTTTTATTGCCCGCTTGACCTGCCGTGGGCAGTGCGGGCTTATCTGAAGGCTTTGCAGCCGCGGCTGCTGGTGCTGGCGGAGACGGAGTTCTGGCCTAACCTGTTGAGCGGATGCTTTCGCAGGAAAATCCCCGTAGCCGTGGTGAATGCCCGCATCTCTGACCGCTCCTGGCCGCGTTACCGGCGGCTGCGCGGGCTTGTGGAGGCCGTTTCTAGAGGAACTGAGCCGGGTACTGGCGCAGAGTGAGACGGATGGGGAACGGCTGAAGGCCATCGGCTGCCGCGCGGAGCGGGTTTCAGTGGCCGGAAACCTTAAGTTCGATGTGCGCGCGGTCGAGGAGGCCGAGGCTACCGTCCAATTGAAGAGGCTGGCGGCCGGGCTGCGGCTGGTTGTAGCGGGCAGCACACTGGAGGGTGAGGAGGCCGCGATGCTGGAGGCTTGGCCACGGTTGCTCGCGGCCGACCCGGATTTGGCGATGGTGCATCGCACCCCGGCATCCAGAGCGATTTGCCGCAGTTGCCGCGTTGCTCGATCGCTCCGGCGTTCGTTGGCTCAGGCGGTCAGTTTGGGATTCGCAACGCGCCGGCACGCTCAAGGCTGCTGCAAGCCAGTGAGATTGTGCTGCTTGATTCGATCGGTGAGCTGGCTTCGGTCTATTCGCTGGCCGCCGTGGCATTTGTGGGCGGCAGCCTGATTCCGGCCGGCGGGCACAATCCGCTGGAGCCGGCGCAGTTTGGCGTTGCAATCCTGATGGGGCCGTACTACGCCAACTTCCGCGCCATTACCGACGATCTGCTGGCGCACAAGGGAGTGCGCATAGCCGCCAAAGATGAGCTGGCCGAGGCGCTGATCGAGTTGCTGCGGGACCGCGCGGCGGCGGTGGCGATGGGCGAACGCGCCAGGCAGGTCTTCGAGCGGCAAGCCGGGGCGACGGGGCGCTGCGTGGATGCGCTGCTGGAACTGCTGTCTTCCCACACAGCGGAGGAGCGGCCGTCATGAGCAATCCTTTTTCTGCGCGTAAGCTGCTACTGCCGCTGGTTCCGGCTTATCGGTTGGCGCTCGCGCTGCGCGAGTTGCGGCTGGGCACAAGGCTGGAGCCGGTGCGGCGGCTTGGCTGGCCGGTGGTGAGCGTCGGCAATCTCTCTACTGGTGGCGCGGGCAAAACGCCGCTGACCATTGCACTGAGCAAAAAACTTGAGAGCCACGGCCTGCGCGTGGACGTGCTCTCACGCGGCTATGGACGCAACAGCCAGCACGCGGCCCGCGTTAACCCGGACGGAACAGCTGAGGAATTCGGCGATGAGCCGCTTCTGATTGCGCGCGAGACCGGCGTGCCGGTTTATGTGGCTGGGCAGCGGTACGAGGCTGGTTTGCTTGCTGAGGCGGAACGCTCCGCTGATTCCCGTTTCGGTTTGCATCTTCTGGACGATGGCTTCCAGCATCGGCAACTCCACCGCGATGTGGATGTTTTGCTGCTGAATCGGTGGGACTGGGAAGATGGATTGCTGCCGGCGGGCAATTTACGCGAGCCGCTCAGGGCTGCCCGCCGAGCAGGAGTGATCGCGATTCCGGCTGATGATACGGAACTGGAGGATGCACTCAGCGCATGGGGTTGGCGGGAACCAATTTGGCGGTTGCGCCGGGCAATGCAGGTGCCGGCCGTCGATGACCAGGTGGTTGCCTTCTGCGGCATTGCGCGCCCGGAGCCGTTTTTTGCCGGGCTCGAAGCTGCCGGCCTTCGCATCGCCGCCCGCATTCCCTTTCCCGACCACCACCGCTATACTTCCGCCGACCTGAAGAGCCTGATCAGTACGGCTCAAAAAACCGGAGCTGCCGCGCTTATGACCACCGGCAAAGACAAAGTACGGCTGGGGAAGCCTCTGTTCAGCTTTCCCGGAATCTCTCCGGTTGATGACCGCGGGCCTGCATGTGGAAATTGAGCGCGAGGACGAAGCCATCGGCTGGCTGGTCGGTTGGCTGAAGCAGGCTCAAACCAACCCGCCCCTGTGAGAAAATCAAAGTTTGCACACGCAGTCCAACTTTCGCTTGCTTGTGGTCCGGCTTGGCTCCATGGGCGATATTCTGCACGCGCTGCCGGCGGTGACGGCGCTGCGCCAGGCCCATCCGGAGTGGGTGATCGACTGGGTGGTGGAACCGCGCTGGCGGGCGCTGCTGGCGGCTGAACAGGCCGCGGAAAAGTTCGAGATGGAGGTGGCGGGGGTTTTAATCCCCGCACAAGATCAACAGGATCAATGCGGGCTTTAGCCCCCGAGGAACACCTGCTCAGTCCGGCACAACCGCTTGTGGATCACCTTCACTTCGCGCCGACCAAGGCCTGGAAGAAAGCGCCGCTGAGCCGGAAAACCGTAAATGAAATCGGAGCTTTGCGGCGCGCGCTCCGGACCGGCGGCTATGATGCGGTGCTCGATCTGCAAGGGGCGTGGCGGTCGGCGATCGTGGGGCGAATGGCTGGTTGCCGGCGGCTGATCGGAGAGGCCGAACCGCGCGAGTGGGCGGCGCGCTGGCTATTTACTGAGCGCGTAGCCACCCGAGGCGCGCACGTGATCGAGCAGGACGTGGAGCTGGCCTCCGCCGTGGCTGGCGATGCCCTAACGGCGGTAAAGCCCTGGCCGCCGGTAAACCCGGCCACTGAGGCGTGGGCCGACGAAATACTGCGACCCTCCGCAGCCCGGCCCACCGTGCTCATCAATCCCGGAGCCGGCTGGGGCGCCAAGCGGTGGCCAACCGAGCGGTATGCGGCGGTCGCCCGGTCGCTCATCCATCGCGGTTTTCGCGTGCTCGTCAACGCCGGTCCCGGCGAGGAGCAGCTGGCGGGGGGTATCGTCCGATCCGTAGGCGCGGTTTCATCGCTCACCTGCTCACTGGGGCAATTGATCGCCCTCGCCCGCCGGGTCGCGCTGGTGATTGCCGGGGACACCGGCCCTCTGCACTTGGCCTGCGCTTTGGGACGGCCCGTGGTGGGAATCTATGGACCCACAGATCCCAGCCGCAACGGGCCATTCGGGACAAGATTCAAAGTACTGCGCAGCCCGGCGAGCCGCCGCGACCATAAACGCCATGCAGCGCCCGAGCCGGGACTGCTGACCATCCAACCACAAGATGTGCTGCTGGCCGCCGAAGAACTGCTTCACATGAGGACCACTCCGTAACCCAATAGATCCGGGTGCCCCACTTCCCGCTTTTGGGACCTGGGAAACCTCAAACCTCAACCAGCCGCGCTCAACAGGAGACAGTTCCTTGACCCCTCCAACTCAGCCGCCTTCAAAGGACTGGATCACCCGCTGGCAGCGCATCGCCCGTCGCATTCGCGTGCCCTGGGCTTTCTTACGGCGGCTCTCTACTGCTACGAAATTTGGCGGCGGGCGCCTTTGCCCGCTGCAGTTGCCTGGAGCTTAACGCTGGTGCTGCCGGGTCTGTGGCTGCGGGCTTACGCAGCCGGGTACGTGAAGAAAAACCAGGAGCTTACGGTAACCGGCCCCTACGCGCACACCCGCAACCCACTCTATCTGGGATCGATGCTTATCGCCTTTGGTTTCGCGCTTGCGGTACTCAGTTGGCCCGTAGCGCTGGCGCTGACCATCGGATTCGCCGTCATCTATATTCCGGTGATCGCCTCGGAGGAGCGTTTTCTTCGCGCCACATTCGCCTCATTCGAGGCATATTGCCGCCGTGTGCCGCGTTTGATTCCGCGCCTGATTCCGGGTTCGGTTCCGGCTGATTCTTCCGGCTCCCAGCCCGCGGGGGATGGGTTCTCCTTTGCGCTCTACTTGCAGCATCGCGAGTACAATGCTGCTATAGGCGCCGCGCTGTTGTACCTCGGCTTGCTATTCCTTCGGCCGGCTTTAGGTGCAATCGTGCATGGGCTAGGTTGAGCGTTATCGCCCAGAGAGAGTCAAATTTCAAGGAGACCTGCCTGACGGTGAATACGCGCACGACCGTAGCCAAATTGCTTTTTGCAGCTGCCCTGGCCCCCGTGGCCCACGGCCAGCGGGTGGTGCCGCTCGCGCCGCCGCAGTCAGGCTACAGCTTCCCGCAGAAACAAACTCTTACCTACTCCGTGGATTGGCGCGTTTTTCCTGCCGGGACGGCGGTGCTGCACTTCGAGGCCACAGGCGATAACGAACGCATCACCGCCAACGCTGACACCGTGGGCGCCATCAACCTGATCTTCCATGTAGGCGACCGTTTCCAATCCACCTTTGACCGGCAGAAGGGCTGTACGTATGAGTTTGACAAGCAGACCGTGGAGGGCCGCCGCCAGATCAACTCCACGCTAAAGCTTGACTACGCGCAGGGCAAATCGATTCTGGACGAAAAGAACCTGGTTACCGGGCAGACCAAGCACGTTGAAACCGGCATTCCGGGCTGCCTCTCCGATCTGCTGACGGGCGTTTATTATGCCGCCTCGCAGCCCATGGCGGTGGGAAAGAGCTTCATCATTCCCGTGGTGGACGCTCAACGAACCGTGCCTGTGACCATGAAGGTGGAAGGCCGCGAGGTGATCAAGACCGCGCTGGGCACCTTCACTACCCTGCGCGTGCAGCCTACGGCGGACGCGGGCGTAGTAAAGAATCGCGGCAACATATGGATCTGGTATACCGACGACGAGCGGCATTTGCCGGTGCAGATGCGGGCGCGCTTGTTCTGGGGAACGATTACCTTCCGTCTCATCGGCAACGAGAACAAGTAGAAGCTGTTTCTTAACCGCGTTTTGAAAGGACACGGCTTTAGCCGTGCCGCTAAAGGACAAGTAAATTCGCGGGCTTAAGCCTCTGCGGGATACTTTTGCGAACAGGAGTGCCAGCCTCGTTCCGAAAGCCTGACCGCAGCTTTGCAGATTAATACCCGCATCCTGCTAGCCTTCAAACTAGCGCCCATCCGGGACGGGACGCGGCGAGCAAGAATAGCCGGGTAGCCCCCTCCCCCCCTACCTAGTAGTAACCACCGCATAAGTAACCATGTATGATCCGATTAGTACCTAGGTCGACACTTACAAGATCTTTATTATCAATATTTTAATCGCGAGCGTCCAAAATCTCTCCACAAACTATAGAAGTCCAAAGACACCGCGCCGTTGGCAACGTCCGCATTTGGCAAATCTTGCCGTACGCTGTATAGGGGGAACACAAACTCCATTCAGCCTTTGCCACCAACGCAGGTGTAAACTTTTCCTTCGCGCGGAAGAGACTGTTTCTTCGCGCTGATGAGGAAAACCCCATGCGTAAATATACGTTCGTCTTTGCTCTCGCGCTCGCTTTCGGTTTTGCGCCGTTTTGCTCTGCGCAGGCGGCTCAGCCCAAGCGTCCCATGACCTTTGAAGACATGATGAAGATGAAGCGGCTGGGCGAAACCGCTGTCTCGCCGGATGGCAAATGGCTGGCTTACTCCGTGACGACGGTCGAATCTGGAGCAGAACACGAAGACGGCGGAGCTGTGGATTCAGGCGATTGCGGGCGGAGAGCCGATGAAGCTGGCCGTGGCGCAGGCCGGGCGACTCGGGGATGCAGTTTGCGGCCGATGGGCACTCCGTGCTCTTTCTTTCCGGTCGAGATGGCTCGCAACAGGTATGGCTGGCGGATTTTGACTCGGCGACCGGCGCGGCAAGCAACGCGAAGAAGCTGACCTCCATCTCGACCGAGGCCGATAATGCGCTCTGGTCGCCGGATGGGAAGTCGATCGTCTTTACTTCGTCGGTTTATCCGGATTGCCCGGCGATCACTCCCGCGGACGGCGGAGCTGGGCGACAAATGCAACGCCGACCGCGACGCGGCGCTCGCCGCCAGCAAGGTGAAGGCGCAGATCTTTACCCACCTGCTCTATCGCCACTGGGACCACTACACCGGCGACAAGACGCTCCCATCTCTTTTTGGCTTCGGTTGATGGCGGTGGAATGCGCGACCTGACGCCCAACGATCCGCACGACGTTCCGCCGTTTTCGCTGGAGGGCGGCGGCTGCGGCTGCGCCTTTGCGCCCGACTCGAAGGAGCTGGCCTTTACTGAGAACATCGACCCCGAGCCGGCGACCAGCACCAGCGCGAAGATCTTTACGCTCGACCTGACCAATCCAGCGGCGAAGCCGGTGAAGGTCAGCACTTCAGCGGGCGGCAACTTCAATCCCGCCTACTCGCCTGATGGCAAGTATCTGGCGTGGCGGTCGCAGGCGCGGGCTGGATATGAGAGCGATAAATTTCGGCTTGTTCTCTACGACCGCGCGGCGAAGACGATCAAGGATTTGCTGCCGAAATTCGACAACTGGGTCGATGAGTTTGCGTGGTCACCGGACTCGCAACGGATTTTACTTCGTCTCACGGCGGAATGCAGGGGAAGCAGCCGGTCTACTATCGCAGACCTCGAATGGAAATGAACCGTTAGATGCATGGCTGGGATCGATGGAGGATCTCAGGATCTCCATCCGATTCGCCGGTCCCGATTCCAGCATCAATTATCTGCTAGCAACGAGAATGACTGTCGTCGCCCAGCTGAGGTTGTTGCAGCTCGGACGATACCGAGAACGGAGATTCAACCTCGACGATGGGCAACCACGACAGTCCGACATCTGACACAGGATCACATGGTCAAGTCGCTCACTCATCTCAACGACGCTCTCCTCGCCCAGCTCGACCTTCCGAAAATGGAATCCTTCTGGTTCACCGCCGCCGACAAAACCAAAGCTGCAAGGCTTCATCATCCGGCCGCCGGGCTTTGATCCGGCGAAGAAATATCCGGTGAAATTCCTCATCCACGGCGGGCCGCAAGGGGCTTGGGGCGACTCGTGGAGCTATCGCTGGAATGCCGAGCTCTTTGCAGCCAACGGCTACGTGGTGGTGATGATCAATCCGCGCGGGTCGACTGGCTACGGGCAGGCGATTGTGGATGGCGTGAACGGCGACTGGGGCGGCAAGCCATTTACCGACCTGATGGAGGGGCTGGACTACGCGGAGCAGCACTATCCGTTCATCGACAAAGACGCGCGAGTGCGCGCTGGGCGCGAGCTACGGCGGGTACATGGCCAACTGGGTGCTGGGACACACCGACCGCTTCAAGTGCATCGTGAGCCACGACGGAATGTTCGACGCCGAGTCGGCGTTTGGGACGACGGAAGAGGACTGGTTCAACATCTGGGAGTTCAAAGGCCATCCGTGGGACTACTACGGCAAGCCCGACCAGGAAAATCCCTTCCGCAAGTGGTCGCCGTCGCTCTACGCGAAAAACTTCAAGACGCCTACGCTGGTGATTCACGGCCAGCTCGACTACCGGCTCGACGTGAGCGAGGGCTTCCAGCTCTTCGACACGCTGCAGCTGCTCAAAGTGCCGAGCAAGATGCTCTACTTCCCCGACGAAGGCCACTGGGTGCTGAAGCCGCTGAACTCGCAGCTCTGGTATAAGACGGTGAACGATTGGGTGGATCAATGGACGGGAAAGACAGGGACTAGGGACTAGGGACATAGGGACTAGAGTTCACCGCTTATGCCTTTCAAACGCAAATCCGCCAAGCCGCGCGCTTTTTTGAATGAGACGGGGCTGTTTGAGTACGCTGCCAGGGCGCTGGGGCGGCAGATGCGCTCGGAGGCGGAGTTGCGGCGGCTGATGAAGAGTCGCGTGGAGCCGGGGGAAGACGGCGAGGCGACCATCACCAGGGTTGTGGCGCGGCTGAAGGAGTACGGCTACCTGAACGATGTGGCCTTTGCCGAAACCTATGCTCGGCTGCGGCAGGAAAATGATAAGCTGGGCGTCCGGCGCGTGCGGCAGGCTCTTGGCCAGAGGGGCGTAGCACCCGAGATTGTGAGCGAAGTAGTAGACGCCCGCTACGGCCAGACGAATGAGGAAGCGCTGGCGCGCGAGTATTTGGAACGAAAGCGCCTACCAAAACCTGAGAGTCCGAAGGACACGGCGCGGGTGATGCGGCGGCTGGTGGCGGCGGGGTTTTCGACCGGGGTGATCTACAAGATTCTGCGCCAGTGGGATGTGCCGGAAGAGGCTCTGGTGGCGCTTGAAAATCTGGACGAAGGAACGCACGAGGAATAGGTTTGCGTGGTTCTTCAGGGGCTAAAGCCCACATTCTTTTTTCGCCATTTTCGGCACGACTGAAGTCATGCCCTGACACAAAGCGTCAATTTCCGGCGGCCTGTGAAGTCGTGCCATAACAGAAAGCGGCACATCTCCGGGTGCAGCTTAACACCGCTTCCAATTACACTGATAACGCCATGCAATATCGATCTGGGAACGAGATACGCGAAACATTTCTGCGCTTTTTTGAGACGAAGGGGCACCGCCGGGTGCACTCTTCCTCTCTGGTGCCTGCCAACGATCCGACGCTGTTGTTTACTAATGCCGGAATGAACCAGTTCAAAGATCTCTTCCTTGGCGCCGAGCGGCGGGAGTACTCGCGCGCGACCACTTCGCAGAAGTGCGTCCGCGCCGGCGGCAAGCACAACGATCTCGAAAACGTTGGCTTTACGCGGCGGCATCACACGTTTTTTGAGATGCTGGGGAATTTTTCGTTTGGAGATTATTTCAAGCGGGATGCGATTGCGTTTGCATGGGAGCTGGTGACCAGTCCAGAGTGGTACGGGATTCCCAAGGACCGGCTGTATGTGACGATCTTCGAGGGCGCCGACGGCGTGCCTCGGGACGATGAGGCTGAGAAGTACTGGATGGAGGTTGGCGTTCCCAAGGAGCGGATTTTCGAGTACGGACTCAAGGACAACTTCTGGCAGATGGGCGAGACAGGGCCGTGCGGGCCCTGCTCGGAGATTTTTTACGATATGGGCATCGAGGCCGCAGAGCATGCGGGTGTCGATAAACCCTTCGGCCACGACGACGCTCGCTACGTGGAGATCTGGAACCTGGTCTTCATGCAGTTCGAGCGTTCCACGCTTTCAGGTCTTGGACAGACTGTTGAGTACAAATTGAAGCCGCTGCCCAAGCCTTCGATCGATACGGGGATGGGGCTGGAACGCGTGGCCGCCGTGCTGCAGGGGAAGGTTTCCAATTTTGAAACGGATTTGTTTACGCCGCTGATAGAGCGGGCGGCAGAGTTGACGGGGTTGCGGGGAAGCGAGTCAGCGAGTCAGCAAGTCAGCAAGCCGGCGAGCGGGGAAGCCGGTTTTGTGTCAGGGCACGACTTCAGTCGTGCCGAAGATGCCACCAAAAACGACGGGGCTTTAGCCCCTGCGGAAATCGGGGCCCTGGTCGCCAACGCAAGCCTGCGCATCATCGCCGACCATGCACGTGCGGCTACGTTTCTAATCAATGACGGCGTGCTGCCTTCGAATGAAGGACGCGGCTACGTGCTTCGCAAGATTCTGCGGCGCGGGATTCGGCATGGGCGGCTGCTGGGACAGGAACAGCCGTTTCTTTATCAGATGGTTTACGCGGTGCGGGATTTGATGCAGGGGGCTTATCCGGAGCTGATTGAGTCTGCCGCGCGCGTGGCCAGGGTGGTTGAGGCGGAGGAGAAGCAGTTTGACCGTGTGCTGAAACTGGGCATGGCCAAGTTAGACGAAGAGTTACAACGGGCGATAGCCCTTACGAAGGCATTTCACCCTAACGAGACCGCAGGCTTGTCCTCCAGCACTATATCGGGCGCTGCTCACGAAAAGCTCGAAGGCTCCTTCACCGGCGAAAATGCTTTCCGACTCTACGAAACCTTCGGTTTGCCGCTTGATTTTATGGTGGATGCGGCGCGCGATGCGGGCGTGAAGTTTGATGAAGTCGGATTTGAGGCTGCTCGCGCTGAAGAACAGGCTCGGGCGCGCGCCAGTTGGAAGGGCGGAAGCCAGAAATCCGCCAGTCCGGCGTTTCGCGAGCTGCCGAAGACGGAGTTTCTGGGCTATAAGGTGCTGGCCGCACAGGCGGAAGTTTTGGCTATCGTCAAAGAAGGCGTGGGGGTTCCGGCTGCCAATGCTGGGGATTTGGTTGACGTGGTGCTGGACCAGACCAGCTTCTACGGCGACTCGGGCGGGCAAGTCGGCGATACAGGATGGTTTACTTCGGCGGACGGAAATACGACTGTCGCAGAGATTCAAGGCGCCGTGCTGCCGGTGCAAGGCGTTCGCGCGCACAAGGCTCTGCTCAAGGAGAATCTTGCGGTGGGCGATCACGTGCGCACGGTAGTGGACGGAGAACGGCGCAATGCGATCCGCCGGAATCATACCGGGACTCACTTGCTGCATGCGGCGCTGCGGCAGGTGTTGGGGACGCATGTGAAGCAGGCCGGGTCGGCGGTGCATCCGGATCGGCTGCGCTTTGATTTTTCGCACTTTGCGCAGGTGGCGGATGAGGAGCTGGAGGAAATTGAATCGATTGTGAACCGCGAGGTGCTGGCGGATGCGCGGGTGGAGACGCTGGAGGATGTGCCCATCGACGTGGCGGTGAACGAGTACCACGCTATGGCCTTGTTCGGCGAGAAGTATGGCGACAAGGTCCGCGTAGTGAAGCTGTCCGACGGTTTTTCGACCGAGCTTTGCGGCGGGACGCATACTGCGGCTACGGGTGAGATTGGGCTGATCAAGATTGTGAGCGAAGGGTCGGTTTCTTCAGGCGTGCGGCGGCTGGAGGCTATCACCGGCATGGGCGCGCTGGATGCGTTCCGGCAGGATTTTGCCGTGGCGCAGATTGCGGCGCAAATAGCTCCTCCGGCGGGGAATAGCCCTTCGGAGGCTTTTCGCGCCAAGTTGGCGGCCCAGGAAGACGAACTTAAGCGGCTGCGGCGGGAACTTGATGAGATGCGGATGAAGTCGGCTGCCGGAGAACTGGACGAGGCGCTCAGCCGCGCTGTCGAAGTGAAGGGAGTGCGGCTGGTTACGCTGAGAGCCGACTCGCTGGAGCGTGGGCAGTTGCGGACGCTGGTGGACAATTTGAAGCAGAAGCTGGGCGAGGGCGTGGTGGTGCTGGCTTCGGCACAGCCGGAGGGTAAAGTGGCGCTGATTGCCGGTGTCACGCCGGGACTGGTTAAGCGGATCCAGGCGGGGAAGCTGGTGGGCGCTGTGGCCAAGCTGGTAGGCGGCTCGGGCGGGGGGAAGCCGGAGATTGCCGAAGCGGGCGGCAAGGAGCAGGGAGAGATTGATGCGGCGCTCAAGGCGGCGCCGGAGATTATTGCCGGGCTTCTGGGCTGAGTCAGTCAACCAAATTGTGGTTTCCCACCCATGCCACAAAAACGCCGCGTGGATGGGCACGAGGCGCGAAAGTCCGAGATCGAGACAAATGCCTTAATCTGAGCCCATGGATACAAACGATCCGGAACTCGTAAGGATCGACAAACTGCGCCGCGCGCTGCTGCGGTGGTATGCGCGCAACCGGCGAGACTTGCCCTGGAGGCGCAAACCCGATCCCTACTCCGTCTGGGTTTCTGAGATCATGCTGCAGCAGACGCGGGTGGCTGCGGTCGTGGACCGGTACCAGGCATTTCTTCAGCGGTTTCCCTCGCTTCTCTCGCTGGCTCTGGCGCCGGAGCAGGACGTTCTGGCCCAGTGGAGCGGGCTGGGCTACTATCGGCGGGCGCGGATGCTGCACAAGGCGGCGCAGTTTGTGGCCAGCGAGTATGAGGGTAATCTGCCGGTCAGCTCAGAGGAGTTGCGCTCGCTGCCCGGTATCGGCGCTTATACGGCGGCGGCCATTGCCAGCATCGCTCACGGCGAACCCATTGCCGTAGTGGACGGCAATGTGGAGCGGGTGCTGTGCCGGCTTGAGGGCCTGGAGATCGGCAGCCGGAAAGGCGGCGGCGCGGCAGTGCGGCGCAAGGTTGAGGAACGTGCGGCTCAGCTTATCGACCCGGCACGACCCGGCGACTTCAACCAGGCGCTTATGGAGCTGGGTGCGACGGTCTGCGTTCCTCGCAAGCCGCATTGCAAAGGCTGCCCGTTGCGCAGGGACTGCGCGACTCGCGGCGAGCACAAGACGCCTCCTCGGTCCCCGATGGTGAGTCGCGAAGTGGCTTATGCTCTGATCGTGCGCAGCGGCCTTAAGCCAGGGCAGGCGCACCTCCAGGTGCTTCTCGAACAGCGGCCCGCATCGCTCACTGTGATGCCCGGACTATGGGAGTTGCCCGCCCTGCGCGACGCTCAGGTTCCTGAGGCTGAGCTGCGCATGACCCTGCGCCACTCGATCATGCAGGTGAATTACTACGTCCGCATCCGCACTGTTCTTGAGGACGATGCCGACGCGATGACCGTTGCAGGCGGCGAGCGGCGCTGGATTGAGTTGGGTGAGGCTGCCGGAACAGCGCTCACCGGCCTCACGCGCAAGGTTTTGACGCGCGCACACCTTCTGCCGACCGCTCCGCTTGCTCCCATTGCCCGGCAGCGCAATGCGGACGTACTCTGAATGGGCATTGTTTTTTCATCCAGATCCTATTCGGTCGAGCACCATCAACTCCAGGGAGATTTCATGCAACGCAAACTCGTCTTCATTTTCGTAGCCGCGGGCATGCTGGCTACATCGGTAGTTCACGCTCAACAACCCAGCGGCAGTTCGGTTCCCGAAATTTCGGGCCTGCCGCAGGCTGCGCGCACCGCGGCCGCTCAAATCAATCCGGAGAAGATTCGCGCCCATGTGCGCTTTCTCTCGCTCGATTTGCTGGAGGGCCGCGGTCCCGGCAAGCGGGGAGCGGAGTTGGCCGCTGAGTACATTGCTACCCAGTTTGCGCTGGACGGCGTGGAACCTGCGGGGGATAACGGAACGTATTTCCAGCGCGTTCCGCTGCTGGCGGTTCACACCATAGAGGACAAGACTAAATTCTCGTTTGTGCCCGCACAGGGAGAGCCGGTCGATCTCGCTTACGGTACGGAGATCGTTTCAAAGGACCAGACTGGAGAAACGGCGGCGGACCTGGACGCGCCCATTGTGTTTGTCGGCTACGGAATTCATGCGCCGGAGTATAGCTGGGACGACTACGCGGGCGTGGACCTGAAAGGGAAAATTGCGCTGATTATCGTCAACCAGCCGCCTTCGAACGACGAGAAGTTTTTCAAGGGCAAAGCGCTCACTTACTACGGCCGTTGGACTTACAAATATGAAGAAGCCGCGCGGCGCGGCGCCGTGGGAGTGCTGATCATTCACCGTACCGACCTGGCCAGTTATGGATGGGACGTGGTGCGGAACTCGCAGGCTGTGGAGAAGAGCTATCTCGAGGGTGATCCCAGCGCCACGCTGCGCGCGGCTGCGTGGATTCAGCACGATGTGGCGCAGCGGCTGCTTACGCTGGCCGGGCTCGGCGATCTGGATAAGGCAATCGATCAGGCAGGCAGGCCGGGGGCGTTCCATGCCGTTGAGCTTCCGGTCAGGCTGCATGCGCATATTGAGAGCCGCGTTCGGCGCTACGTGAGCTCAAACGTAGTAGGCCGCGTGCCGGGAGTGAGCGCTGCTAATCAGGCGGTGCTTTACACAGCGCATTACGATCACCTGGGAATCGATCCCGACGCCAAGGGCGATAACATCTACAACGGGGCCGCGGACAATGGCACGGGATGCGGCATTCTGCTGGAGTTGGCTCGAGCTTTCGCAGAGTCGCCTGCGCGCCCGCCGCACGCTGTTTACTTTGCCGCCGTCACCGCAGAAGAACAGGGGCTGCTGGGCTCGCAATTTCTTGGGATGCATCCGCCCGTTCCGACGGGGCAGATTGCGCTGGACCTGAACTACGATATGCTGCTGCCGATCGGCATTCCCCGCTCGGTGAGTCTGGGCGGAGCGGAGAGAATCGACTTTTGGCCTACCATTCAGAGGGTAGCCAAGGCATTCGATCTGGCTCTCTTGCCCGATCCCAGGCCCGGCGCGGGCAGCTATTACCGCTCAGATCATTTCTCGCTGGCCAGGGTGGGCATTCCAGCTTTTTCAGTCGACCAGGGAGATCTTTTCGAGGGGCACACGCTGGAATGGGGACGGCTGCAGGCAGAGGACTATGACGAGCACCACTATCATCAACCCTCCGACGAGTATCGGGCCGACTGGGACTTCAGAGGCAATGCCAAACTGGCGCGCT
This sequence comes from uncultured Acidobacteriaceae bacterium, assembly GCA_963839225.1. Lineage (GTDB taxonomy): Bacteria > Acidobacteriota > Terriglobia > Terriglobales > Acidobacteriaceae > Telmatobacter. The sequence goes on along the minus strand of CAWIVA010000078.1, from coordinate 9,061 downwards.
TCGGCTTTGTGCTTGGCTGGCTGGCATCTGCGCAGGCGAAACCCGTGGAATGGAATCCCGGAGATGAGTTTGAGGCGGCGCGAAGGGCGAGCCAATCTCAGTAATAGTCCGCACAGCTGAGGTAATAACCGCAGTGGGTGCAGACCAGCTTGCAGTGGTGGCCGGTGAGCCGGTGGCCGCAGGTGGGGCAGATCTGGCAGTGATGGTCGACCGGCTGCTCATCCGGGACAGATAAACCGGCATTCAAATCCTCCGGCGTGAAATCGGGATCGAAGGCGCTGGGACGCTGCGGCAGCATGGTGGACAGATTAGCATAAGTGGAAAGGCATTCTATCTGCGGCATCGCTGCGGGGGCTTTCTGCATCAATAACAAGTGAGATCTCTCTGGCGTCGCGCGACTTCCCTGTGGCGGCGCATTCAATCCAATAACTGAGTTTCCCCCAAGGAGGAATGATGGCTAGCAAGGCAAGTGCGGTTTGGACAGGTTCACTGAAGGAAGGCAAAGGCACGATTTCAACGGCGACGGGCGTGCTGAAAGACGCGAACTACTCGTTCGCCACGCGGTTTGAAGGCGCGACAGCGGCACCACCCCCGAGGAGCTGATTGCGGCGGCGCACGCGAGCTGCTTCTCGATGGCCCTGGGCGCGCAGTTGGGCGGCGCGGGACTGACGCCCGCAAAGATCGAAACCCACGCGGCGGTCACGCTGGCCAAGGTCGAGGGCGGCTTCGCCATCACGCAAGATCGCGCTGACCACCACCGCCAGCGTTCCCGGCGCAACCCAGGAGAGTCTTTGACAAGGCCGCCGCCGACGCCAAGGCTGGCTGCCCGATCTCCAAGCTCTTCGCCAACAACACCGAAATCACGCTAGACGCCAAACTGGTCTAAGCATCGAAAGAAAACTGCCCGGAGAACGCCAACTCATTGTTCTCTGGGCAACCGATGCCACACGCCATTTGCGCCGTGGATATTGCTAGCTGGCAAGCGTGGCAGGCGACACGTTTCCGTCTCCATCCACGGCGACAATCTCATATCGATGGCCGATGCCGTTGCCATCGGCCGCGTCGAAACAGAATGTTCCGGTTCCCACATAATCAACTAGCTTTCCATCGCGAATGACCCGATAGCCGGCCACCAAAACATTATCCTGACTGGGTGACCATCGCAGCGCGACCCCCGCGCGCCCATTGTAGCGTTCCGCTTTCTTCCGTGCTGTTGCGGGCGCCGTCGGCGGCGTATGATCGGCGCCTCGTCCCGGTGTGGTGTCGAGATTCAGCAGAATCATCTCGTTTGCTTTGGTGGCTCGGAAGCGAATGCCATCCTTCATCAGCTCAGCGCCCGTTGCGCGGCGCATGGCACTTTCGTAGAGAAATGACACGCTGTAGTTGAGATCGGGAATCAGTTGTTTGGGATAAACAACCGCCTCGCCGTCAGGAAGCGCATGCTGAAAAATGGCTGCTTTGGTGCGACCGGAGTCGGTGATTTGCAGGTAGGTATAGGAATTTGGCGCGCCCTCCGCGCGCGGATGATAGACGCGCATGAATCTGCCGACGACATTCTGCTGCAGCAGATAGCGCCAAACGAGCATATCGCGGCGCAGACTCTCAAGCGCCGCTTCATCCAGATGATTTGAAGCTACGCTGGGTCCGGCCATCATCTTCGACACCGGCCAAAAGTAGCTCAGATAGTAGAGGTCGTCCGGACCGCCACCGTCCGATTCCTGGTTGTTTTCGACCAGCTCAATTTTGTCCCAGTTGGCCCATTCGCCGCCGGAGTTGCAACCTTGCAAAGCCATTCCAGGATTCGCCAGTTTGACCTCTCGCATCATGCGGAGAAAGTGCCGGTACTGCTGGACGTGCGGCTGTCCCGGTGGATGATCGTGCATCTTTGACCAGCAGGGCGCCTGTACCCACCCATCAAGACGGTAATAAAAATTTCCATAGCGCTTTTCGCGCGCCAGAATGAAGTTTCTCATATACTCATGTGCGCCGGGAGCGGCGACGCAAAATCCCAGCCCGTACCAGCCCACAACTCCGTCGGGAATCTTGGGTACAAGCGCCCAATCGGGATGATTCACATCCGGCGGTGTGCCGGGGGCAAAATGCTGGGGCGGCATCCACAGCCTGAAGTGGATTCCCGACTGGCCGAGATACGAAACCAGCTCGCGCCATTCAATGCCTTCCCACACGCCGCGACCGCGCTGGTCAAACCAGAAATCGTCTTCGTGAGCGATGCGAATGCCGGTTCGGCGGCACAGATCGGCAATCCGCCACATCTCTTTGGTGTGCAAATCAATGCGCTGACGGTGGGTGATGTCGTCCCAGTAACCGTTGTAGATGGTGCCGGTCCAGAGATAATCTTCGCGCGTCAGGTCCCATTTGAAGGTGGCCTGCCAATCCTGCAGCTGTTCTCCGGCACTGTCGAGGTCGCCTTTGTAAACTCCGATAAAGCTGTTGGGCGCCTCGAAGGACGCACCGGGCGCAAGCGGCTCGGTATGCAGATCGATCTGGGTGCTCGCCAGGAAACCGTTGCGGCCGGGATAGGGCATGGTATTCCACACACGCGCCGACCACGGACCTAAATAATTGAAGCCGAAAAAGAGTCCTTCCCCAGCCTTCGGATCGTCGAGCACAAAGTAGGGATGAAAGCTGGCCGAGCCGCTGTAAACGTCATCGACGCGATAGCCGGGCGCTCCGGCCATGGAGCAAAACGTCCTTTGGTGCTGCTTCGAGAGCGGCTCGATCTTCATCTCGTTCGCGCCTTCGAATTCGCCGCCGCCCTGCCAGTAGTGGAGTCGAGCCGGTTGGCCAGCTCATCCTTCGCGCGGAGATGATTCATGCCGATCTCGGTGAGCGGCTGCGTTTGTCCGCTTGTATTTGTCACCGTATACCACTTGCGAATCATACCCATTGGAGTGCGCGGCGTTGAGGCATAAACGTCGTAGTGCAGGCCGATAAGAAAATCGGCGTGCTCAAGGTCGATCTTCAGCGTCAATCCTGGATCGATGCCGGGGGAGGCCCTGGGCACATCCATCCGCGCCACGCGCCAGTTCCTAAGTCTGTATCCGCCACTTCGCCCGCTCCGCTCCTCGCCGGCAAACACAAACCGGAACTCATCGGAGTTATCTCGCGCGGCAAAGTCGGTTCCGGTAAGCCGGTTGGTTAGGCCTGTGAGCAGAAACCTACCCTCAGAGAGTTGCAGGCGCTGCTCGATCAGATTCGTACCGCAGGTCCACTTTTGCGCCACTGCATCGAAATGGACGAACGCATCGCCACTCTTCGAATCGCCATCGGGATGTGTGGATTGGGAGTCGCCATTACGGCCCGAACCGGCTGCGGCAGCCGGCAAAAAAGATGACACCGCGCCCAGTGCTGAGACGCGAGCGCCGTCGATGAGTAATTCACGGCGTGTGAGACGGCTCACAGGGACCTCTTTCCATCCGAGGATAGGTACCGTTTTTGAGGCGGGGAGAGATCGGTTTCTGGAGCGAAGAGTTTCTCCGTCCGCCGGGATTCTCGTGCGATTTTACTCTCGATTACAAACCATAGGCCACATGGATGCGTTTCAATGCGAAGACAGGGAACAAGAAGTTAAAGATGAAGAATTCAGCCGTCAACATGGAGATGCTAGATCGGCGCAGATTTGACACTGCGTCCCGCATTTGCGAGACTCGGAGATGCTGCCGGTTCAGCGGAGACCGCTGAATTTGGACACTGTGCCGAAGTGGCGGAATTGGCAGACGCGCGTGGTTCAGGTCCACGTACTCGCAAGGGTGTGGGGGTTCGAGTCCCTTCTTCGGCACCAGGAATCGATATAAGTTGTTGAAATTAAAGATAATACAAGTCGAATCTGCAACTTACAGCTAGTTCCGATTGTTCCCACAGTCCAGCCGAATACGCCTAAATAAAGCCCTTAAGGCTGTTTCGCATTCCTATCGACGAAATACATTAACAAACCTCTGGCAGCCTATTGCCGCCCCTCTCCGCCATGCCATACTGGTGAGTCGTAAATCCACCATACGGGGAAGTTACATGGAGATGCTGAAGTCTGAATACCCCACGGAAGAGCAGATAAAAGAGATGTGGGCCGCTCTGGAGTCGGGGGACGATCAGAAGATACTTGAGGTCTTGCACAAGCGAGAAAGGGAGCGGGCAGAGGCAGACGAATCAACAAACGGCGACAGTCACAAAGGAGCATAAAGGAGTGGTTGTGGGAAATCTGGACTCGGAGTATCCAACGGAAGAGCAGATCGAAGAGATGTTCATGGCGTGGAAGAAGGACGGGAAGAAGGGTATCGTGGAGGTCATGCGAAAGCGAGTGAAGGAGCGGGAAGAGGCGGAAGCGGATAATGCGAAGGTCGGCTCAGAAAATGAGTAGGCAGAATTCCTTCCCGCTGGCGCTCACGAAGTAAGGCCCGCTCAAATTCAGCGAATGCGCCCATGATCGAAAGGAGCAGGAACACCAGAGAATTGCGCAAGTCCTTTAGAATTATCAAACAATATCCCCAAAGGCATTGAGCATCGGCGCCTGGTGCGCACGGTTCCAACCAAATTAATCTACCTTTCTCACTTTCCTTAAGATCACGTCCGCACTCACGAGGGCCGGAATACGGGCTGGTTCGCGGATTCGGTCCCAATTCGAGTGGGCGAACAGGGTTTTTGTAAAGGAAATGAATTTGCGCTTGACCGGAACTCCGATGGAACCGGTATCATGGAGGTAGCCACTTTGGCGGGGTTGGAGGTGGGATTTTTGGCAGAGGTTCGCATACAAGAAGGCGAGCCGCTCGAAAATGCGTTACGCCGGTTCAAGCGGAAGGTACAGCAGGAGGACATCATCAAGGAAGTCAAGCGCCACTCCTACTACCTGAAGCCTGGCGAGAAGAAACGTGTGAAGGCGGCTTTAGCACGCAAACGGAATCGCAAGAAGGCTCGCAAAGAGCAAGACTAACGGCAATGACAAATCGCGACATATGCCGCCACGTTGATTCCTTCTTAACTAGAGGAGTTACAGAGGAGTTACGCTGAAAACGCGGCGGCTGTGGCGATTTTTTGTTTTTATAGTTATCAATCGTGAAATGTGATAATGTTATTCAGGTCTCCCTGTGTTTGACAGGTTAGACAAGTGAAACCGCTGAAGTTGGTGCGGCCCGGGCCCTTGTTGTCGATAGAAGATTGAAGACAGGGAAGCGGGACCGGCAAGTGTTTCATGAGTTATGGCCGATTTCGGCTTTTTCCCTGTTCTTAGGGAAGCCGGTCATGGAATTTGCCGATCGAGTCTTAAAGTGCATGGATTGCGGCGCCGAGTTCGTATTTACGGCCGGCGAGCAATTATTCTTTCACGATAAACAATTCAAAAACGACCCGAAGCACTGCAAGCAGTGCAAGGCGAAGCGCGTTCGCGGAGGCTCCCGGGTTCGCCCGGAGACCCGAACGACCTGTTCGCAGTGCGGCGAGGCCACGACGGTTCCGTTCAAGCCTACGCAAGGCAGGCCGGTGCTGTGCCGCGTGTGCTTCAAGCAGCAAAAGGCAGTTCTGCCAAAGCCGGCTACAGGAAGGAGAATGCCCAAGCTGTGCAGGAATCCATCTGCCGATGGAATCGAAGCCAGCCGCTGAATCATTGGGCGATCCTATACCAGAGCCGAGCTAAAGAGCAGATCTCCCTTGAATCCCGAAGGGTAATCCGGCGGCGCGGACCAGAGTGGCTAGTTGCGCCCAGTGGCGCTGGCTGTGGAATAACGCATGGCCCATGACCTTGCGCCGGGAAGCAGTGCGTGCCTGCGGCGGGCAGCCAGTGGATAGTCCAGGGTCATGGCTCATGGCTCCAGTTTTGAGCGGGATCGTCTAGTAGAGCTTGCGGTAAATCTTCGACGGCTTGGTTGTGCAGATCAAAAATCGCATACAAGGGCCCGTCGGGCATTTCTTCATTGGGCGAGACAGGCAGGCCGGCGATGCGCTGTCCCCAGCGCAGTTCGACTCCCCAGATATGGCGGACAAACTCCTGCACGGTGGCTGCGCCGCCGATGCCGCAGGGCAGCGCCAGCAGGGCGGGGTTGGCTTCAAGGTGGGCTTTCCAGAAGTTTGAGGATTCCTGATTCCAGGTGAATAATTCTTCGAGTGTGATGGCTGGGGTCATGTTTTGCTCCGTCATGATTTGCTCTTCAAGACTTGTTCTTTCGGGCGCGATGGCCGATGTCGTGGCGATAGTAGATACCTTCAAAGTGAATCTTGCCCATGGCCTGGTAGGCGCGGGCCAGGGCATCTTCAAGGGAGGGCGCGGCGGCGGCGGCGCTGAGGACGCGGCCACCATTGGTGAGCAGTTGGTCTGCCCACCTGGGCGGATCCGGAGTGGAAGATTTCGACTCCCGGAACCTGGGCGGCGGCGCTGAGGCCGGTGATGGGGAAGCCTGTTTCATAGCTTCCGGGATAGCCTGCGGAGCTGGCCACGACGCAGGCTGAGGCTCCGGCGGACCAGCGCATTTCAGTTTCTGCTAGGCGGCCGTCGATGCAGGCTTCCAAGGCATCGACGAGGTCGGATTCGAGACGAAGGAGGATGGCCTGGGTTTCAGGATCGCCGAAGCGGGCGTTGAATTCGAGGACTTCAGGTCCGCGCGCAGTGATGATGAGGCCGCAGTAGAGGACGCCGATGAAGGGCGTGTCCTCCTCGGCCATGCCGCGGATGGTTGGCTCGGCGATATGGTGGAGAATCCAGTCGTTCATGCCGGGGTCGAGCATGGAATCGGTGGAGTAAACGCCCATGCCGCCGGTATTGGGGCCGGTGTCGCCCTCGCCGATGCGTTTGTGGTCCTGTGCGGGGACGAGCGGGGTACGTGCTTGCCGTCCGAGAGGCAGAGATAGCTGATTTCTTCGCCTTCGAGGAACTCCTCAATAACGATCTGCTGCTCGGGCTGGCCCAGCAGCTTGCCCGAAAACAGGCCCTGGGCGGCTTCGATGGCGATGTTGCGCGAGGGGCAGATGATGACGCCCTTTCCGGCGGCCAGGCCGTCTGCTTTGACGACGATGGGCGGGTGGAAGATCTCGACGGCTTTCTCCAGCTCAGCCGCGGTGGTGCAGATGGCGTAGTTGCCGGTGGGGATGTTGTGGCGCTGCAGGAAGCGCTTGGCGAAGCCCTTACTGCTCTCGAGCATGGCGGCGGCGCGGGTGGGGCCGAAGACGCGGAGGCCGCGCTGCTGGAGGGCATCGACGATGCCGAGGGAAAGAGGCAGCTCGGGACCGACGATGGTGAGGCCGGGCTGCTCGGCGATGGCGAGGCGGACCATGGCGTCGAGGTCCTTGAGATCAACTGGCATACAGCGGGCGATTTGGGCTATGCCGCCGTTGCCGGGGGCGCAGACTACCTCAGTGACTCGATTGCTGCGTTTTACCGCCCAGGCCAGCGCGTGCTCGCGGCCACCGGAACCGAAGATCAAGACTTTCATGACATTTGATAATTCCCCCGAAAGGTTATGGTCGGCAATGGGGGTGGGGGAAGTCAAACGGGGATGGATGAATGTGAAGACAGTCGTTCCCATACTGGTGCGTGGCGTGGCGGGTTCGGTCCTAGTGCCGGCGAGGATGAGGCTCGCATGGTGCAAACGCGGATCAAGCCGTATGTCCAGGAAGTGGCCGAGAAGGCTCGGCGGGAGGAGCAGTGGCAGTTTTTCCGGCGGAATCAGGCGATTGGGCTGGTGATGGTGGCGGGGGCGATTTTGTTGTGGTGGATTTTTCACACCAATCCGAAGTGGATTTTTCCGCAGGGGTGGTGGCGGCTTTAAAGAACAGTGGTCAGTTTTCGGCGTCAGAACCTTCCTGGCTTACGCTGTGATCGTTGGGCAGATACCGAATCGCTGGTTGTGATTCTTCTCGGGTCCGACGGGGAGCGGGAAGACGGCTTTCTCTCTGGCACTGGCGGAGCGGTTTGGCGGGGAGATTGTCAGTTGCGACTCGGTGGCGGTTTACAAGGGGATGGAGTTGGGGACGGCCAAGCCTACTGCCGAAGAGCGGGCGCGGGTGCCGCACCATCTGATCGACGTGGTTGAGCCGGACCAGCCCTTTACCGCGGGCGAATACAGCAGGCAGGCGCGGGCGGCGCTAAGGAGATTGCCGGGCGCGGGCGGCTGCCGATTGTGACCGGGGGAACGGGGCTTTATCTTCGGGCGCTGACGGAGGGGCTGTTTGCGGGGCCGGCACGGCAGCAGGAGCTGCGGGGCGGCTGGAACGAGTCGCAAGAGGCACGGGGAGGGTTGGCTGCATCGGCTGCTGGGACGGCTGGACCCGGTTTCGGCGAAGCGGATTCATGCGAACGATAAGGCCAAGCTGATTCGAGCGATTGAGGTTTGCTTGGCGGGGCGCAAGCCGTTCTCTGAGGTTCTGGGACGTGATCCGCTGACAGGGTTTCGGCTATTGCGGATTGGGCTGAATCCGCCTCGAAAGGCGCTTTATGAACAGCTTAACCGGGGGCTGCGGCAATGTTTCGGATGGACTGGTTGACGAGACGCGGGGTTTGCTGGCGCGATATGGGCCGGTCAAGGCGCTGGATTCGCTTGGTTACCGGCAGGGACTTGCCGTCCTGGCGGGTACTCTGAGTGTAGAGACTGGAGTAATGGCCGCACAACAGGGGCACCGGAACTATGCCAAGCGACAACTGATTTGGTTTAGGCGGGAGCCGGAGGTGCATTGGCTGGAGGGCTTTGGTGATGAGGCAAGGATTTTGTATGCGGCTGCGGAATTGGTGGACGCAAAGCTTGAAGAGAAGCTAAAAACAACCGCAGATCCTTCGGCTCCGCTGCGCTACGCTCAGGATGACAGCTTCGTGGCGATTTAACCATTTTGGAACGGCTGAATCGCATGATTGCCTTCATACGGAGTGGAATCTTCAATTCAAGGAGCATTAGTGTGATTTTGAAAGATCGAAGTTTTTTGGCATTTTTTGTTGTGTTAGTCATGTTGGTATTGGCAATCAATTGCTCGCGTGAAGCCGGAGCACAGACGAGGTCAAATATCCCAGAAAGCACGGGCCTGAAGGAATGGCCTTCACAGCCTCCTGCGGGCATTCCATTTGAGGCGT
>CAWIVA010000077.1:0-29228 GCA_963839225.1 uncultured Acidobacteriaceae bacterium | reverse complement strand
AATGTATTGCTGCTCGGCCTTGCCGATCTCGACGCGTTCGCGCCGCGTTTTGCCGCCGTGCTGGCGGCGGGCGACGTCGCGAGCGCGCTCGCGCGGGTCGCGCCGGGGTCCGAGGGCGACGCCAAGCGCATCGTTGCGCGTCTGGCGGAGATCGCGGCGGCGGCGGACGTCGCGCTGCTCGTCGAGAACGATGCGCGGCTGGCCCGCGCGCGGGCGCGGACGGCGCGCATGTCGCCGGCGCCGGGCGGAACTCGCGCAGGCGCTCGCGAGCCTTCATCCCGAGCGGATCGTCGGGGCGGGTGAGTTGCGCCTTCGCGACGACGCGATGAGCGCGGGCGAGGCGGGCGCCGATTACGTGATGTTCGGCGAGCCGCGTCCCGACGGCTACACGCCGCCGTTCGAGGAGACGCTGGCGCGCGTGGACTGGTGGGCCGAGATTTTCCAGACGCCCTGCGTCGGCTTCGCCGGCACGCTCGAGCAGGCGGAGACGCTCGCGTCCGCGGGAGCGGATTTCGTCGCGCTCGGCGATGCGATATGGCGGGCGCCCTCGCCGGAAGCCGCTGCAGCGGACGCCACGCGGCGCATCGACCAAAAACGGTATCGTTGCCCACCACCAATCTTTGGACGACTGGACCGCGGGAAGCTTGATTAAGAACAGGCAGAGCAGGGCCAGAACTTGAACAATGCATCGGGCGGCATTGCGGAACAGGCGTGCGCGACGAACACCGAGGATGCCATCGCTGACGGAGTAACTGGCGAGCTGGTGGAAGGCTGCACAAAATTGTATTGAGGGCGATAAATGGCTTTGGCCCCTGCGACGAAGGCGGGCGGGGTGAGGCGGCGGGCCTCGAGATCGAAGAGGGTATCTTCACCGAAAAAAACCGTCTCAGGGAAACCGCCGATGCGCTTCCAGAGCTCCTTGCGAAAAGCCATAGAGCGGGCCGTGCAGGACTTGGAAGGCGAAGAGGGTGAGAGCTTGACACCGAAAAAAGGGGACGAGGCGAGGTCCCAGACGGTTGGATCGGCTGGGATCGAGGCAGGAGCCGCCCAGAGCGTACTCGGCGGTCGAGTCGAGAAGAGGTGCAGTGATCCGGCCCAGCCAGTCAGGCGCATAGGTGCAGCCGGCGTCGGTGCAGGCGATGATCTGGGAACGGGCGGCGGCAATGGCTACGTTGCGGCCCCTGCGAGATGGGCCCGGGCGAGCGCTTCAGGTTGCAGGATTCGTCGCGGATAGCCAGGAGAATAGGGTTTTCTCTCTGGCGCTCTCAAGAAGCCAGTCCCAGGTGCCGTCTGTCGAGCCGCCGTCGACGATAATGATCTCGGCCGGTGCGGGGGTCCTGCGCCAGCAGGCTGGGAACCAGCCTGGCTATGTCCTTAGCCTCGTTGAGGACAGTGGCAATGATGGTGACGGGCTGCATGGAGGAAGTATATAGGTGAGCAGAGGGTGCGGTTTGCGGCCCAGCAGGTCAAATTGACCGGATTCACCGTTTAACGATAGAATTGTAGAGTTTGGCGATGCACCCGTTTGAGGATGTGCAGGGCTCAGGCGGGTTCGCCGCTTGAATTCGGAGTGTGTGTTCGCTCCGCGCCCGATGCAGCCGCTCTCTGTAAGCGCCCCAATCGAGCATAATATCCGATTTTGAATGCGCCTCGTTTTATTGCCGGAGCGCTGGAGGGTCTGTTATGTACGCAGTGATTCGCACCGGTGGTAAGCAGTACCGGGTCGCTCCAGGCGACGTGATGAAGATTGAGAGTGTAGCTCGGGGACGATAAGACCGTCGAATTCAGCGACGTGATTGCGGTCAGCGGCGAGCCGGGAACCATCGCCAGGCCGTCCACGGCCAAGGTAACCGCTGAAGTTGTGGGCGACGGCCGCGGCGACAAGATACTGGTCTTCCACCTGAAGCGGAAGAAGCAGTACAAGAAGCTGCAAGGGCACCGGCAGAACTTTACCGAGGTGCGCATCAAGGCCATCGAGGCCGACGGCGTGACGTACGGCGGCGAAGTAGCTCGTCGCCAGCTTCAGCCTCCAGTTCCAGTTCGTGGCTTTTCCAGCCGAAGCCGGGCCCAAGACAGATGCGAGAAACGAAGCTAGCAGCTAAAGCTGCTTTTGCGAAAAGGAGAGTCGGCAATGGCACATAAAAAGGGTGGTGGCAGCTCCACAAACGGACGCGATTCAAATGCACAGCGGCTGGGCGTAAAGGCCTTTGCGGGCGAGCTGGTCACGGGTGGTTCCATCATCATGCGGCAGCGTGGCACACGCATCAAGCCGGGCCTCAACGTGGGCATCGGCTCCGACGACACGCTCTTCGCCAAGGTGAGCGGACGGGTGAAGTTTCAGGACCACGGCAACCGCGGACGCTTCGCATCCATCGAGCCGATCGCAGCCGAGTAAGAACACTCAACGGTAATTGGAAAGAGGCTACGGCGCTGCTGTAGCCTCTTTTTGCGTACTGCTCAAATGCCCGTTGCCACGAGTCTTACCTGATACAAACGACCGCTTTCGCGAATGGGAAAGTCAATGTTGGGCGCGAACTCTGGGCCGCCGTTGGAGGAAGTTTTACGCTGACTTTTTTATGCAGAGAAGAGAATTCTCCGCAAAAACAATCGATGTGCTTGTTTATATCTCCGACTCGCGGCCCTTCAGGTTCCTGCTGAGCACCTTATCCACCACTTGTTCCACATCGGTGAGGAAAAAGCTGTTAGCGGGTTGGGGCACGGCGATCTGGGTCCCGGAGTGGCCCAGAGCCGAGGCAATCTCGTTCCAGCGGTAGATGGTCGAGTTCACCGGCAGCACCACAGGCTTGCGAACCGGCTCGGGCAGGGCGTAATAGGTAGTCCAGATGCCCAGCGACGCCAAAATCACTGCTTCACTTACGAACTGTATCGGGTCGGTTAGCGTAGTGCGACGGGTCCAAAATGATGCGAGGATGAAGTCGCTGGAGGACATGACGCCAAAGCCCAGGGCTATCCCAAATGTTATGTCGCGTACAGAAAGATGCAGCGCATTCATGCTCAGGCATAGGAAAGCCAGCAGACAGAGCTCGACGATGCTCACCGAGCGCATCAGCCTGTAGGCGATCTCGGGAATGACAAGAATGCCGCGATGCTCAAAACTGAGGGTTGATAAGCTGACGATGACCGACGCCAGAATCGCCCAACGGAAAATTACCGTCCCGAATCTCAGCAGCCCAGGAAACGCCGAGAGGGCGGAGCGAAAAACCTCGATGCAGACGAAGAAGAGGAGAACTGCGCTGGCGAGGTAAACTGCCCAGTAGACATAAAAATAGAATGCGGAATATGTAAAATATCCCGGAGTTGAACTGCGACCCCAAGGCTGCGATTGGACATAGAAAAGAGCCACCAATGCCGGCATCGATAGGACGCGCAAGGCCAGATAGGATCCCATGGCAGGGAAGCGGTCACGGAGACCCTTCTTCCAAAACAGGAAGCCGAGCACGGCCCAGAGCGTAAACTCCAATACGCTCATTACGGACATTGCGGTATTTGTAGGCATAAAGGTCCCATCGCCATCCTGAGAACATCCTCAGAATAGCGCCGATGACCCTAAGGCTCAATTAAAAAAGCGGTTTATCTTTTGATACTTTTGGGTAAATGGGCAACCCACTGGTCACTAGTTACCAGGAGGCGGAGGAGGGGGACAGGGAATTCCGTTAGGTCCGCAGCCAGGCCCAGGCATGCTGGCAGCGGCCGATTGATGGCTCACAAATGTGCTGGTGGAGGAGGAAGTGGCAGCTGCGGCGCCGGCTACGACGACGAACAAGGCAAACATACGGATGGCGAGTTTCATAGTTAGTAACCCCTTGCGATTTGGAATTGCAGAATCTCAATTTCTGCGCATACTCATCATAGGAAAAAGCAAGGTCTAAGTACAGTTATTTCATGAGCTTAATCAAAAAATAATCCGTACTATTACTAACGTCACTACCCTCATTAGTACTCTAACTCTAGTAACCACTTTTGAAGTCTGCAACTTCCGGCCTGATCTTGAATACCTCCGTTTTATGCACCGCTCTCCGTGATAAAATTGGATTCATGCTGATCAGTGGAAAACCACTGTCTTTCAAGAGGTTAGTGGCGCCATCGTGGCATGGATTGGCACCCTTCGAGACGAATCCGAAATGGGGCCAATAAGCGAACGTAGGGCGAATGAAACGAACTGGCGCGTGAGCTGAAAGTCAATACACAATTGGTGGAATACATGGCAAATATGGTAACCAACCTGGTACCCACTGCTGAGAGCGTTGTGGATAACGGCAGCTATACCGGAGAAAACATCAAGGTGCTGGAAGGCCTGGAGGCGGTTCGCCTGAGGCCGGCGATGTACATTGGCTCGACCGGCGAGATGGGACTGCACCATTTGGTCTACGAAGTGGTAGACAACTCTGTGGACGAGGCGCTGGCCGGGTACGCCAAGAAGATCGACGTCGTGATTCACGTGGACAATTCGATTACCGTGACCGATGACGGGCGCGGGATTCCGGTGGACATGATGGACCTGCCGAGCGGCGAGAAAATGCCGGCGGTACAGGTAGTGCTGACCAAGCTGCATGCGGGGGGCAAGTTCGACGCTTCTACCTATAAGGTCTCCGGCGGGTTGCACGGCGTGGGCGTGAGCTGCGTGAACGCGCTGGCGCAGGAGTTCAACGTGGAGATCTGGCGCGATGGGCACACGTGGGAGATGGATTTCAGCTGCGGCCTGCCCACCAGCGAGCTGCGGCAGGCGGGGACGAGCAAGCGGCGCGGGACCAAGGTGCACTTTCTGCCCGACAAAAGCATCTTTGCGACGACCGAGTTTAATTACGATACGCTGGCGCAGAGATTGCGCGAGATGGCCTTCCTGAACAAGGGGCTGGAGATTACGCTGACCGACGAGCGCACTGCGGACGCGAAGACGGGCGAAGCGCGGCGGGCGGAGTTCAAGTACGCGGGCGGCATTGCTGAGTTTGTGAAGCATCTGAACCGCGGCAAGACGGTGCTGCACGATAAGCCGATCATGATGGAGGCGATGCGCGACAACGTGGAGATCGAGATCGCGCTGCAGTATAACGACAGCTATTCCGAGACCGTATTCAGCTTTGCCAACAACATCAATACGGTGGACGGCGGCTCGCATCTGTCTGGATTCAGGACCTCGCTGACCCGCACCATCAATGCCATCGGCCAGCAGTTGGGCCTGTTCAAGGACATGAAGGAAAACCTGAGCGGAGACGATGTGCGCGAGGGTCTGGTGGCGGTGGTCAGCGTGAAGCTGTCGCAGCCGCAGTTTGAAGGACAGACCAAGGGCAAGCTGAACTCTGATATTGCCGGGACTGTGCAGGCTTTTGTGAACGAGCGGCTGGGGGGATTTCTGGAGCAGAACCCGCCGATCGCGCGAAAGATTATCAACAAGGCTATCGAGGCCGCCCGCGCCCGCGAGGCTGCCCGCAAAGCACGCGACCTGACCCGGCGCAAGGGGGCGCTGGACGGCGGTGGATTGCCAGGCAAACTGGCGGACTGCAGCGAGCGCAACCCGGAGCGCTGTGAGCTTTATCTGGTGGAGGGCGAGAGCGCCGGAGGAACCGCAAAACAGGGCCGCGACCGGCGCTTCCAAGCGATTCTGCCGCTGAAGGGCAAGATTCTGAACGTGGAGAAGGCGCGCTACGACAAGATGCTGGGCCACGAGGAAATTCGCGCCATGATTACGGCGCTGGGCTGCGGCATCGGCAAGGACGACTTCGACGCCAGCAAAATTCGCTACAGCAAGATTATTTTGATGACCGACGCCGATGTAGACGGCTCGCACATCCGCACTCTGCTGCTGACGTTCTTCTTCCGCCACATGACGGAGCTGATCAAGCGCGACAACATTTACATTGCGCAGCCGCCGCTCTACAAGATCAAGAAGGGGCGCTTTGAGCAGTACATCAAGGACGACCGCGAGTTTGTGAAGGTGATGGTGAAGCGCGCGTCGGAGGGCATGGTGGTCCGCCACGGCGAGGCGGCCAGCCGCATTGAGGGCGCGGACCTGACCCGCTTCATGAGCACGCTGAACGAGTACCTGGGCTTTGTGGAGAAGGTGGACAAGCGCATCCGCAACGAAAAGCTGACCGAGATGCTGGCGCGGGCCGAGCTGGTGAACCGCGCCGATTTCGCTTCGAAGACCGAGAGCAAAATTCCGGAAAAGCTGGCGCTGCTGCACGAGCAACTGACCGAGCTGGCCGACGAGTTTCAGTTTAAGGTGCATAAGCCGGTGGAGGACGAGGAGCATCACACCTGGTCGGTCTGCTTTACCGATTCGCAGGGAGCCACGCGCTGCATTGACTGGGCACTGGCCTCGAGTCCGGAGTTCCGGCAGATGATGGCCAAGTACACGCTGATCAAGGAATTTCTCGAGCCGCCGTTCCTGATTGAGTACGCTCCAAAGGCCGCAGCGGTTGAGGCTCCAGAAGAAGAAGCTGAAGGCGAAGAGGTAGAAGAAACGCTGAATCCAAGACGCAGGCCAAACAGGCTCGCCGCGCCGCGCGCATTCTGCGCGAGCCGGTGGAAAAACAGACCGCGCGGGAGTTGTTCGCCTACATCGTCGAGCAGGGCAAGAAAGAGTACTCGGTGCAGCGCTACAAGGGGCTGGGCGAGATGACCAGTCCGCAGCTTTGGGAGACGACGATGGATCCCGAGCGGCGCACGCTGCTCTCAGTGAAGCTGGAAGACATTGCCGAGACCGAGGCGATCTTCACCACACTGATGGGCGAAGATGTGGAGGCGCGACGGAAGTTCATCGAGGATAACGCGCTGGACGTGAAGAACCTCGATATCTAGTGTGGTGAGTCTGAAGTTCATCGCGTAACCCGGCGCCCGAACCGCAGATCCTTCGACTGCGGTCGCCGCGGCGACCTTCGCTCAGGATGACAGCGTATTTGTTACATCACTTTAGACTCAGGACACTAGTTCCTTTCACGAAGTCCACAGTTTCACGGGAACAAAACGGCTGTGGACGGTTTTGGCAGTCACTGTAGACCATTGATTTTAATTATCTTAAGAGCCTGTACAGGCATACTTATTCTGTACGTCTGCGCCGTTCCCCCGGTTAAGTCATTGATTCTGATTTGGTTAAGTGGCTTCACAGTTTCACAATCGATATTTTCGATTTATAGGGGGTGGGGGGTAGGGTGGGACGAACCGGGGACATAGCTGACATCTCCGCATGGGTTCTCCACTTCGTTTCTATTTTTATTGTGCGCCGGTTGAGGGTAATTTTCTGCAAAACATATTGGGATCGGTGGCCGGCTTGTGCATGGGTATTTAGGGATGAGGCACGCCGTCGCCACGCGACGGCCAATTCTTTTGGGCGACACTTTTCCCGGGTTTCACCCGGCGCTATTTTCAATGGCTCCCTACGGGAGCTGGGCGGTTGGGCGATTGAGAGTCGCGCGATCCCACACTTCACAACACCATAAGTTCAGCTCTTCTGCGGCCATGCGATCTGTCCGCCGTGGAGGTAGGCGAGATTGCCGATGTGGCCCGCGCGCGCGGCGGCTACTCCGGCTTCGACGGGCGCATTGGGCTCCTTGCGCGTTCTGACGCAGTCAAAGAAGTTCTCCATGTGGGTGATGGTCCCGTCGCGGTAGCTCTTCTCAGAGAGGACTGGATTCTGTTCGCCTTGCGCGCCCTCGCGATAGACGCCGAAGCCGCTGCGATTGATCTTCAATGTGGCCTCGGTGCCGCGAAACTCCAGGCCGCCGTCGTCGATCGAGGAGCTCATCATGCCCTCGTAGACCACGTCGAATCCGGGATAGCGGAATGCGGCCTGGATGGTGTCGGGGCAATCCCACTGCTCGAAGACATATTTGTCGCCCAGCATCTGCGCCGCGCGCGGCTGATCGGTTTTCATGGCCCAGTGGACCACGTCGATCCAATGGGAGAACAGGTCGGTCATTGCGCCGCCGCCGAAGTTCCAGAACCAGCGCCAGTAATTGTATTTTTCCTCAGTGAACGGCTGGTCGGGAGCGCCGCCGAGCCATAGCTTCCAATCGAGAGCCTGCGTGTCGATGGGCTTGCGGGCCAGGAAGCGCCCGTAGTTCTGCCACCAGTAGGTTCTGCACCTGGGTGACGCGGCCCAGGCTTCCGCCCTGAATGAGATCGACGGCATCGCGGAAGTGAGCCCAACTGCGCTGCTGCATGCCGCACTGGAGAATCTGCTTGCCGGAGCGGACGGCGCGGGTGAGGGTGGCGCCTTCTTCGAGGCGTGTGGGTGACGGGCTTTTCAAGGTAAACGTCTTTGCCGGCGGCCAGGGCATCGGCTGCCATGCGCACGTGCCAGTGGTCGGGCGAGGCGATGAAGACGGCATCAATCTGCTTTTCAAGCACCTCGCGATAATCCAGGTGGGTAGTGGCGAGACCGTTGGAGCGCTCCTTGACGGCATCGCGGTGCGGCGCATAGACGTCGCTGACGGCGGCGATCTGGCATCGGCCGGCTTTATCGGCGGAGTTGAGCAGGCCGCCCATGCGGCTGCCGGCGCCGATGACTCCGATGCGAATGGTGTCGTTGGCGCCGAACGCACGGGACGATGCCAGTGCGGTTAGAGAGCTGGCAATAAGAAAGCTGCGGCGATCAAGCTTGTTGGTCAAAGGGTTCCGCTCCGTTTCTGTGCTAATTTGGCTGCGGGTTGGTTGTTCCCCAGGTTGCGCCTGGCAAAGAGCCGGCCCGCAGATTCCACGATGCAATTCAAATGTGCAATTTCCATGCCCCGCAAATATACCGCCTGGGCCTTGTGTCAGGAAAGCAGGACGCGGGCGAATAGGAACGGTGTTTCTGGAATGGGGATTCGAGTTTGCATTGCGGAGCATCGACAAATCCGGTTAGCATGCAGAGTAATGAATCGTTCAATCGGAGTTCTTTCTGTCGCTGTGTTTCTGGCCGTGCCGCCGGTTTTTGCGCAAGCCCTCCTTGCAAGCCCCGATCCGCTGCAACCTACCCTCGGAGTCAAATCGGCTGCCGAGATCGACCGCGAATGGCAGAGGTCGGTGGCCAAGTATGACGGCGAACGCAAACGCCTGCTGGCGGAGGAGGAACGGCAGGAAAATGACGGGCCTTTCCGCGCGGACTGGGCGACGCTTAGGAAGTATGAGCAGCCGCAGTGGTACAAAGACGCCAAGTTCGGCATCTTTATCGATTGGGGCGTGCACTCCGTTCCGGCTGCGGAAAATGAGTGGTACCCGCGCAATATGTACCGGCCCGGCGAGGGCGCTTACAAGGATTTTCAGGAGCGGTTTGCATCGAAGGATGCCGCCGAAAAAGATGTGCGCGGCTACAAGGATTTGATTCCGCTTTTCCACGCCGAGCATTTCGATGCTACCGAGTGGGTCAGGCTCTTCAAGGCAGCGGGGGCGCAGTATGTGGTTCCGGTGGCCGAGCACCACGACGGATTTTCGATGTACGACTCCGGCCTGTCGGATTGGACCGTGGTGAAGATGGGGCCCAAACGCGATACGCTGGGCGAGCTGGCCAGCGCAATTCGCGCCGCAGGGTCTGCACTTTGGACTCAGCTCCCATCGCGCCGAGCACGATTTTTTCTTTGACGGCGGACGGGCCATTCGCTCCGACGTGAACGACCCCAAATATGCCTCGCTCTACGGGCCGGCGCACGAACGGATCAAACCCCCGAAGGGCGAGGACACAGAGGCCGACTGGACCTTTGTGAGCGAAGCATGGACACGCGACTGGCTGGCTCGCGATGTGGAACTGGTGGAGAAGTATAAGCCGGAGTTGGTCTACTTCGACTGGTGGATCGGGCATCCGGTGTTTCGCGGCGCTGTTGCCCAGTTTGCCGCTTTCTATTACAACTTTGCCGCAGCCAACGGTTACACCGGCGTGATCGACTTTAAAGAGTATTCGATGAACTGGAAGTCCGGAGTGCGCGACTTCGAACGCGGACAGCAGGACCACATTTTGGCCGATCACTGGCAGACCGATACCTCGATCAGCAACATCAGTTGGGGGTACATTGAGCACGACACGTTTAAGACGCCGGAGTTTCTGGTGCGGCAGCTGGTGGACATCGTAAGCAAGAACGGCAACCTGCTGCTGAATGTAGGCCCCAGGCCGGATGGGACGATTCCGGACAATGTGAAGGCGACGCTGCTGGAGATGGGCGCGTGGCTCAAAGTCAATGGCGAGGCGATTTATGAAACCACGCCGTGGAAGACTTTTGGCGAGGGACCGACGGAAGTGAAGGCCGGGTCATTCCACGATACCGATACCAAGCCTTACACGGCGGAGGATTTTCGCTTCACGGCAAAAGGAACGACGGTCTACGCGATCGGCATGGCCTGTCCGGCAGATGGTAGAGCGACCATCCACTCGCTGGGCTGGGCGCACGAGGGGAATTCCATTCCTATAGATTCGGTTGAGTTATTAGGCTCAACAAGCAAGGTGACCTGGACCCAAGGCGCGGAGGCACTGGAGGTGACGCTTCCGGCCGGAGCGGCATGCAAATATGCTTACGTGCTGAAGCTGACGCCGGCAAAGTAGGGCGGTCTCGATGAGAGAATTGCGGCGAGGCACAAGTCTTCGTGTTATGCTGCCGGTCATGAAAAATCTTTGTTTTGCCGTTTTGCTTTCGGTTGCCGGAATTGCTTGCGCGCTGGCGCAGGCTCAGACTGCCCCGGCCAGCCAAACCCCAGCCCCGCCCGCGATGAAGACCTGGTTCATGCGGCTCATCCCGCCGCGGCCCGACTTCGACAAGACCTTGAGCGCGAGCGAAGAGAAGATTATGCAGGATCACTTCGTCTACTGGAAGGATCTTTATGCAAAAGGGATTTGCGGCCGGCGAGACGCTGGGGCAGGTGGGCGAGTTGGGTGACGGAGTGGGTGCGGCTCATGGAGACCGTGGAGGCGGTGGAGTTGTGCGAATCCCCTTCCCTCTTTACTGCAAGTCCGGTTCATCCATGAGTTGAGCATCGATGTCGACCGCGAGCGGTAGAGTCACGCCTGCATAAGCGGGGTCAACTAAGGCGTAACCGGCTCCATCGATGTAATCAATGAAGAATTCATCGCACCGGCCCCATGCGCCGGGCCAGACTGGGAGCGAAAGCGAATTCCATCCACCGGCCCAAGAAGGGCGAATCGAAGGGTGAACCGATCCAGAACCTGCCGGGACCGCAGAAGCCGAAGAAATGCCTTCGACCGAAGTGCGCTCTGAAGTAACGCTCGTTGAAGCGCCCATGGCGGAAAGCAGCGCGGGCAGCCTTGTTATCGCGGTGAAGCTGCTTGTTGCGCGCGTGTATTGCCATGTTCTGCTGCTTGATGGAGTTTGCGTGGCTTTCGCGGCGTTCTTGTCAGCATTGCGCTGGCCACGATCTGCATTGCGCTGGCCACGATCTGCATTGCGCTGCGTATTGTTTGGCCTCGAATTGTTTGTGTGGAACTGATTCTGTCGCGGTGTTGACTGTCGCCCCGCTGTCGATCGCGGACCAGTGCTGGTATGCGGCGCGTGATATGAGGACGCGGGTGCAGAATATGAGGGAGCGGATGCGTGAGAGGTGGGAGCCGAGTGAGTTTGAGCTGTTCCGACTTCTGCGTATGCCAAAACAATTGCCGTTTAACATCAATAACTTCTTCACACTTCCTCCTTAAGCGACGATGAGCGATTCCGCGGCTTGAAGCGGATCCTGTGGGGCGAATGCTTTGGCCCGATGTTGAACTTCGTTGCCTGCATTCCGTACTCCGCACGCAACTGGGGACTCTGTGCATGGAGGAATGCGGCTGTGTTTTCTCAAAACATGGCCCAGGCCGGATTGCGGTTGCAAATTAATGCAAATGCTATCACTTGAATCTGTCTGCCGTCTACGCTCGTCTATGGCTTGAAAAAGCGCGCAAAAGGGACTCGCTTCTTGAAGTAGTTATGCGCAAAAGAGAACACCCGAAGCTTGAACATTTCCCTTAGCTTCGGGCGCTTTCTAATGAGGAGTTCGTAATTTACTTGGCGTTACCTGGGTTGCGCAGTGGTCGCGGGAGGTGCGGGGTTGGGAGTTGTCGCGGCAGGCGGCGCGGTCTGGGCGGGCTTTGGTGATCCCGGAGTTACCGGCGGATGAGGCGGAGCGGTCATCATCGTATGCTTGTGCTTTTCCGGGGGATTGTTTACTGCCAATAACTCGACGTCAAAGATCAAATCGGACTTGGGAGGAATGCCAATGGGCATCTCAGGACCCGGAGAGGACGCTCCCGCGCGCCATAGGCCAGTTGGTAGGGAATGATGATGCGGCGCTTTCCACCCACTCTCATCCCTTCGAAGCCCTGGTCGATGCCGGTGAGCGCATGTTCATCGCCCTGAGCGCCCTGAGTGATGGTGAGAGGCTGCGGCGGACCTAGTTCGTCGTTGCCGTTGGCATCCTTGACCGGCTTCTGGTTCTTATCCATGATTTTGCCGCGATGATTGTAAGACGAATCGAACTGCTTTCCATCGGACGCAAGCCAGGCGGTGTAGTGGAAGATGTATTCCTTGCGGGCTCGGCGGTGTCGCCGTCGCCGACCTTGATGTCCTGATAGCGCAGGGTGAATGCTGTCTTCACGTGCCTTCAGCGGGGGGATTCCGGGAGGCGGAATAAAGACGCAAGAGTCGTATTTGGCTGCACTTGATGTTGGCCGGCTGGGCGGGAACATCCCGGCAGGTATCGGCTTGGGGGGGCCGGCCTGCCATTGCGGGGGCCGGTGCTGCCTGAGCGGCCGGCGCCGGGTCGCTGGCGGCCTCGTCGCTGCCGGAGCCGGGCTGGTTGGGTTTGGGCTATTAGCGGCAGTCAGCGCTAGCCGCCATCAACAGAACTAAGAATTTGTATTTCATCGCGTGGTAAGGCTCCAGCGTAATTCTTTTAGAAAGAATATCAGGATCGGCGGCACTCAAGCACTATCCGGACCATGAAACAGTGATCAAATGCCGGAGGCTGCGCATGGGAAGATGCAAGCAATCAGGTTCGGGGTATCCCACCCTTGCGCCAGAAAAAAGGCGCAAGGATGGGGCACGGGGTTCTGTGGAACGCTACTTCGATGGCGGCTGTGCGGCGGCCGGTGGTGCTGCAGGTGCGGGCGGAGTGGCAGACGCGGGAGGAACCGCGGAGGCGGGCGGAGTTACAGGAGTTGCAGGCTTTGCCGGAGCTGTGGGCTTGGCTGGAGCTGCATTCTGGGTTGATGGCGGGCCGGAGGAGCCATGTTGGGCGAAGCGCCGGGAGCACGGATGCGGACCAGGCACATGGCGGGACGATTGGGGCGGTGGAGGAGCATCTGCCACATCGAGCCAGTTCCACATCGACGATCAGATCGGATTTAGCCGGGATCGGCCGGATGATTGGCATCGCGCGCGGGAATCTCGCGATCGCCCAACCCCAACTGCCAGGGAATAAAAATGCGGCGCTTTCCACCGGCCTTCATGCCTTTAAATCCCAGGTCCCATCCGGGAAGCGGACGGCCTGCTCCCATCATCTGTATGAGCCGGCTGTGGATCACCCATCTTAGGCTTGCCGTTCTCGTCGAGAACCGGCTTCCTGTCCTTATCAAGTACGGGGGCGCGTGGTCGTCGGTGGAATCGATTTGACTGCCATCGGCCGCCAACCACAGGGTGAAGTAGTACTTGAGGAACTTTTTCGGCTCGGCGCTTCGCGCCGGTGCCGATCTTGATCTCCTGGTAGGAGAGGGTAATCTGTGTAGAGGGTCTTACGAATGCCCGCAATAGGATGCATGTGGGTCTTCGGTTTTTCAGGGGTCGCGGCGGACTTGGCTTCGGACTGACGGTTTCGCCGCGGGTGCGGGCGCTGATTGGGTTGCGGGTGCCGGTGCGGGTGTTGGTGCGGCTGCCGCGGGCTTGGCATCGGAAGCCGGTTTCGCGGGGGCCTGGGCGCCGGAGGGTATGGCGCATGCTGCCAACAATACAATAAGGATAGAAAGTTTCATGACGATTTCTTACTCCGGGTAGTTGTTCAGCCAAGTGTATCAGGGGCTCCGGGAATCCTGCACCCAGCCAGCATTCCAGCAAGCAGAGCCGTCCTGGGGCGCCAGGTGCTCCAGGAGGATGGATTCGTGGCTTGCATGGGCGCCCTCGCCTACCGCGCCCATGCCGTCGAGAGTGGGAATACCCAGCGCAGAGGTGAAATTACCGTCGGATGCGCCGCCGGTAGAGGCTTCGCCGAGCGTGAAGCCCAGTTCAGCGGCCAATGCCCCGGCCTGGCGGTAGAGGCGGACGGTGGAGCGAGTGCGCTCCATGGGCGGTCGGTTGATGCCTCCGGAAACGGACAGCTTGCAATGTTTGTTTGCCGGTTTGAGCGCGGCGAATTTGCACTCAATGCGCGGGCCGTCAGCCTTGCGGGCGATGCGCACGTCCACCTCTGCCCAGGCGTGGGCGGGGATCACATTGCTTCTGGTGCCGCCCCCGATCACGCCCGCACTCACCGTGAGGCCGCGCTTGAGATTGGTCCAGCCGGACACGGTTTCGATGATGTGGGCCAACTCGCGAATGGCGTTCGCTCCCTTGTCAAAGTCCACGCCGGCGTGAGCGGCAATGCCGGCTACATCGATGCGCCAGTTGCCGGTTCCCTTGCGGGCGGTTTTATAAGCGAGTCCTTGCGCCGGTTCCAACACGTACACTGCACCGCATTTGGCCGCCAGCCGCTCGATGATGGGTCTTGAAGCAAGGCTCCCCACTTCCTCATCGCCGGTGAGCAGTAGAACGATCTCGCGGTTAAGCAAATCAGCATCAGAGAGCATCTCAATGGCGGTGAAGGCCATGGCGACGCCGGCCTTCATATCCAGTGCGCCGGGACCCCAAAGACGGCCATCACTAACTCGGCAGGGCATGATTTTGAGTGTGCCGAGAGGCCAGACCGTATCCAGGTGGCCGAGGAGCAGGGTTGGCTTGGCTGCTTTGGATTTGGGGCCGAAGCGGGCCTCGAGCAAATCGCCGAAGTCGTACTGGCGATGCACTTTCACGCGCGCACCCAAAGTACTCGCGTGCGCGGCGGCTAGCGCGATGCAGGCATCCACTGCGGATTTATCGCCGGAGGGCGACTCCTTGAGCACCAGTCGCCGGATCAGGTCGAGCATGGCGGGCTGCTTCCGTCTGGCTCCGGCTAGCAGGGCTCGCATGGGGATGGGAAGATCGAGGCCAACAGTCATCCGAAAACCTTTCTTTGATGCTTCTGAACGGGCCAAGCCGGAGATTTTTCGATTCTACAACGGTCGATGGAAAGGCAGGACGGCAACCCCATTTGGCCCAATGCGCGCGCTGGTCTTCTGCGGATGAAGCGGCACTGAAATCGGCGGGCCGTATGGGAAGATTAAGGACGGAAAAGATGCAACGCAGAGCGATCTGAGGCAGGTGAGGGAGTTCCGCAGCTTCGGCAGCCGCCAGATTGCTGACCTGACTTTGGAAAGAGTGGATCAACGCACTGTTTAGAGACACTCTGATAACGCCCGTGGTCGTGCCTTTTTATTGGCCGGAATGGGTTATCGGACGCCTTTCGACGCCATTTCTTGCCGAAAAGGTGGTCTGATTGGAGCAGAGTGTGGCTAAAATGCCACAGTGCGAAGTTGAACTTTCGCACTAATCTATCCACTGCACATGGATTCTGGGCATTGGAGCGCAAGATTTGGCTGATCCCGCACACCTGGAACAAACGATTGCCGCACCTCTGGAGTTTGCGGGGATCGGACTTCATTCCGGCGCGCCGGTGACCATGAGGCTGCTTCCCGCTCCCGCCGGATCGGGCATCGTCTTCCGCCGCACAGATCTCGACAATTTTGAGATTCCCGCCATCGGCCGCAACGTGGCTAAAGTCAGCTATGCCACCAGCCTGATGAGGCAAGGCGTCCTGATCCCGACCACCGAACATCTGCTTTCAGCGCTCATCGGCATGGGCGTGGACAACGTGATTGTGGAGCTGGATAACCTGGAACTTCCCATTCTGGACGGCAGCGCCCAGCCTTACGTGGAGGCATTTCGGCGTGCCGGCATCCGCACGCAACGGCGGCGGCGTGAGACCGTGCGCGTGCTGCGCCCCGTGGAAGTACGGGAGGGTGAGAAGTTCATCGGCATCTATCCGGGAAGCGGATACAACATTCGCTACAGCATCGATTTTCCCGCACCCATCGGCCACCAGAGCGCCAGCGTGGACCTGGCTGCCGAGACCTACGGTACAGAGATTGCGCCAGCTCGCACCTTTGGCTATAAGGCCGACGAACAGCGGTTGCGCGATATGGGACTTATCCGCGGCGCCAGTACTGAGAATGCTATCGTTCTGGGAGCCCGAGGCCCAGAGAATGGCCCGTTGCGCTTTGCCGACGAATATGTGAGGCACAAGGTGCTGGATCTCATCGGCGACCTGGCCCTGGCTGGGCGGCGGATTGAAGGCCAGGTGGTGGCCGAGCGTGCCGGCCACGCCATGCATACCGCCCTGGTCTCCCGCCTGCTCAAGGATCGTTCCGCCTGGGAACTGGCCCATGTGCCCGTTGCCAAGCCTCAGCGCGAAGAAATGGCCGTTCCAAGCCTGCCTGTAAATCCCCTTTCAGGTCTTACATTTACGCGTGCATAATGCTCTTTCAGCGGCCGGATTCCGGTACCTTGACCGACTCGATTATTGAGAGGGTCAGTCACCATTTGCGCCGCATTCGAAGGTTTAAAATCCTGCCCCAAAAGTACCATTGACCCGATATTGAGGTTACTTTAAGTTACTTAGGTATGCTGATTCAGGGTACCTGTCTCAAGAGTACACGGTAGAAACCGGCTGAGTTGACGTGAAGCTCTAAAAAGAGCTGCCCTGTGCCGGTTGAAGGAGAACTAATGATTTGCGTTTTGGGTCCTCTCGCAGTAATTGCAGCAGTGGCGCTTTATCTTGGGCATTTAAGGGCTGCTGCTCGCCGCCGGAAAGCCCAGTCGTGGGAATCGCTCGTGGCCCAGTTGCGGCTGGACTGGACAGCCCGCGAGTTGAGCGATTGCACCCATGGAATCGAGCACCACGCCCGAAGTTGCCTGGCAGCGCATGGAAGGCCCCAAAGGCCTTTGCGTGATGTTCCAGAATGCGCGGGTGATGATGGAGATGGCCGACTATGCGGCGCGGAACAGCGAATCGGTCGATCGCGAGCTTCTGGAGACCCTGCGCAGCGACGCCATGCAGATCCGGGTTTATGTCGCTTTTGCCCTTGGACAGTATGCCTTCCGGCAGCTGAATGAGAGCATCTGCGTAAATGCGTACCGCGCAGCATCAATGTACGTGGAGATGGAAGATCGGATGACCGAACTGCTGCAGGGCCATGCAGGCGGGCTGGTTCCAGACTTCTCCGCGGCTATGTAATTTGGGGTTCCTCCACAAACTAAAGCCCGGCCATGGAGAGCAGAGGAACCATGGTAGAACAGACGGGATTAGTCTCATGCGCAAATCACTTCCGGGCTTGGCCTCGCGGCCTGGCCCGGCTTTTTTTGTGCCGGAAATCTATCGAGATTGCCCGCACTTTCCACCGGAGCTATAATTTCTGCGTCACATTTTGTCCTTTTGATCAGTACTTTCATTGAAATGACGGCTGAGAAAGAGGGGAGGACAATATGCTGAGATGGTTTTTGAGAATAACTCTTCTGGCTGGATGTCTTTCGTTAACTTCACTGGCAGCCGCTGCACAAGAGGTGGTTAATGCCCTGATCGGAACTGTGCGGTATATCGATTCGGCAGCAAAGACAATAACAGTCACAATCGACGACGGCTCCGATGCCCTCTTTAAAGACATGATCAATTCAAAAAGAAGGATTGAATTTGACTCCAACGTTCGCACCGATGCAACCGCCGCGGACGAATTCAAGAAGAGCGGGGTGCGCGCGATCGTCTACTACCTCGGCGCCGGCGAGGTGCGCACGGTTGTTGCATTGCGAAGCCTGGGGCCAGGGCCGTTCATCATTACCAGCGGGACAGTGGTCCACTTTGATAAGCGAGAGCGCATGCTTACGATCAAAGACCCATCAGGGGCAATGAAGTCGTTTGCGATCGCTCCAGATACCGTGGCCGAGACCGAATTTGGGGCCGTCTCAGGATCCAGCTTTCAACCCCAAAAAGGCGATCAAATACAAGTAAACGCCGTAGCGGTAAATGGGGGGTCGAAGGCCCTGTTTATCGATACGGTGATTGCCAAATGATCGGCAAACAGTTCAGTGGGGATGATCGTCGCCTTCCTGGTGCAGACCCACAAAGCCGGGCCTCCCGGTGCGCGCAGGGGGCCCTGGTCCTTATACAAACAAAATGCACATTGGCGTAGCCGCCGCGTAGCTCTTGCACTCTTCCGCGGGCGCTCCGGTTTCGGGGTTGCGCACGAAGACGCTCAGCAGGTTTGAGGTCTGGTTGGCTACCAGCATCCAGTGTTCTGTTGGGTCCAGTGTGAAGTTGCGCGGGATCTTGCCGCCGCAATTGCTGCGGCCGATGGGGGTCAGTGCGCCGGTCTTGCGGTCGGCGGAAAAACTATAAATGAAATCGTTGAAGCGATTGGCGAAATAGACCGATCTTCCATCCCGGGAGATCACTGTATCGCAGGCGGCTGTGGGGCCGTGGTAATCCGCCGGGAGCAGGTCGATTGTTTTTACCAGGGTCAGGCTGCCGTCTTTCTTGTTCCACTGGAGAACGTCCACCGTCGAGACCAGTTCGTTGATGGAGTAGGCGGTGTGGCCGTTGGGGTGAAAGTGAAGCGTGCGCGGGCCGGCGCCGGGTTTGGAGCGATAGATTCCGGCCGGGGTCAGCATAGCTGTAGCGGCATCCAGTGTGTAGATGTGGATGCAGTCGCCGCCGAGGTCGTTGATGTAGGCGAAGCGGTTATCCGGTGAGTAGGAAGCAAAGTGGGCGTGGGCGGTTGGCTGGCGTTCCGGGTTGGGGCCGTGGGCGGTGTAGTGCTCACTCCATACCATGGGGCTTAGGCGGCCCTCGTCGACTTGAAAACTGGCCGCGCTGCCGCCCGTGTAATCGGCTGAGATCAGCACTTTGCCAGTGTGGTCCAAAGCCAGGTGGCAGGTGCCCGTGCCGGCTGAGTTCCGGGTGGTCAGCGGATGCAGTTCCCCGTTTTGCACTTGAAAGCTGGCCACCCCGCCGGTTGGTTTGCCGTCGAACGACTCCACCTCCGAGGTGGCGAAGAGATATTTGTGGTCGCGAGAAAGAGTGATCCAGGCAACCTTGGCGAGATGGGCGGCGACTCCGGCCGGGGAGAGTTCGCCGGTGGCCGGATCCCAATCGTAGGCGAGAATTCCGTCCGGCGTGCCGGAGGCTACAAAGACCCGCTGACGGCGGGTTGCGGCGAACGAGTGCAATGAAGCGGCAAGCGTGGCGGCGGATGCGGAGACGAGAAAGCTTCTGCGAGTGAGGTTTTTCATGGCAGAAGAATTGTCGCCGATGGGACGGGGATTACGCCAGTGGCCGCAAACGTGGGAGTCGTGCTATCCCACCCTAGCAACAAAAAACAAATACGTCGCGAGGGTGGGCACCCCGAGTCCAATTGCAATTTTGCAAGCCCTACTACTGCAGGCTGAAGATCACATTGACGGTGGTCTCCACTTCAATGGGCTGGCCATCGAGAAGATAGGGGCGGTAGCGCCAAGTCCTGACAGCGTCAAACGCTGCCTGCCGCAGCATGGGCGGGCCGCTGACTACGCGAAGGTTCTCAATGGCGCCGGCCTTGGAAATGATGGCCTCAAGCACTACGGTACCTTGCGTGTGGGTCGCCTTGGCAAACGCCGGGTACGGAGGAGCATTTTTCAGAAGCAAGAGGCCTTCCACGAATTTAGCGGGAACGTGCATCGGACCAGTGGGCTCCGGACGGACAATGGGCACCGCGTTGTAAATGGAAGTTGCGTGTGCAGTGCCATCGGGAGCGCCGGGAATGCCATCCGGCCCGCGGTCTGGAATCAAAACCGTCGTCAACTCCGCAGGCCCATTGTCCAATGGTACGGAGGTGGGAATGATGCGCGGGGCCGCGAAGGGATTCGGCAGCGCACTTGGCGATGCAGAAGCGGCGTGCGCCGGTTGCTGCTGCTGTTGCGGGGCATGCGGCGGCAAAAGAATGTCCACGAGGCTTGGGATCGTTGGACGCGGTAATGCCTGGGGAAGGATGAGCGGGAAGATAATCAGCGCCAGCAGGATAGAGCCGTTGAAGGCGAAGGCCGCAAGCATCCAGTTGCCGCTGCGGGTGCGGATTGTGCCGTTGGTCTCGAAGGTGGAGTCTTCAAACATGGCCTGCCTCCCGGTGAATCGATTCAGCCGCGCCGGCTGGGAGACAGGATTTTTTGAGGCGCGAAGGAGCTTGCCGTTCCGCGCTCTCATTCGAGCGGGGAGCGGGTCCTCAGGGCGATGCACCCCAGCGACGAAGACCTGTCGCCGGGGGCCCCGCTAATCCGTTCATCCCAATCGGAACCACTGTACTGGTGTAGACACCGGATGAAGAGAAAGTGTTCCCGTTGGTGGCTCGGTTGGGGCCGATGAGATTCGGCGGGATCATCCGCTTACGCAACGCAGTGAACAAGACAATCGATCCGCTTGATGGCGAGTCATCTGGTTAGTGTTGGGAATGCCGGGAGTCCCAGTATTCCTTCTTCTCGCTGTCGCTGCGCTTGTCAAAGTCCTGATGATCCCTGTGAGTGTCGTGCTCCCACTGTCTGTAGTGAGGATCCTCGGCGCCCCAGGTATGGTAGTCATGGTAATACGGGTCGTAAACGCGATCATCCCCCGGGCAACCCGTGATGAAAAGCGGCAAAGAGACTGCCGCTGCGAGCAAAAGCGGAGCGAGCTTTCTTGAAATCGAGCTCATAACGAACCTCCTTCGTTGCGATGAATCCTGTGGATCAGTGCTTAACGCCGTATCTGAAAAAGCCTAACTTGCCCTGCGGCGTAATCCAACTTCCCACAAAGAGCAGATTCTCCTTTTTCGGCACCGATTCTACGGAATTTATCGCTCATGACGCAGATTGAATGGTCAAAAGAAGACATGTGAAGGAAGCTCAGGTTGACTGTGTGGGCCTCATGCGGGGATAGAAACCTGCATTTCCATCCTGGATAACTTCACACGAAGACGACAGGGCGTCCGCCGAGGCGGACGCCCTGTTTTGCTCTCACGTGCTTCTTGTTATTCCGGCAGATTGAGCGTCCCCTTAATCTCAAAGGGCCGCATAAGCACCGGCGCTCCGACATAAGGCTGGTTACCGCCGACTGAAATTGCATACGTGCCTTCGGCGACGATGGGCTCTCCGGCTTCAGTGACCATACTCAGGTCGCGCGGCTGAAGTTCGAAGTGAAGCTTTTTGGAGGCGCCGGCCTCAAGATGCACACGTTGGAAGCCTCGCAACGCCCTTAGCGGCCTGCCCGGAACGTCAGGGAAACTGACATAGAGCTGGGCTACTTCATCTCCTGTGCGTTTGCCTGTGTTGGTCACCGTTGCCTCGACAACCACCGGGTTGCCCGCCGCTACCGGTGTGGTGGGAACGGTCAGTCCGCTGTAGGCGAAGGTGGTGTAACTCAGGCCGTAGCCGAAGGGATAGAGCGGCGTTCCCGTAAAGTAGCGATAGGTGCGGTCCTTCATGGAGTAATCCTCGAAGGGCGGCAACTGGCTCACGTCTTTGTAGAAGGTAACCGGCAGGCGGCCGGCTGGATTGTTGCGGCCGCTGAGAGTTTCAGCCACGGCTGCGCCGCCCTCTTCGCCTGGATACCAGGCATCGAGAATCGCGTTGGCGTGGGCCTTGGCCCAGTTCACACCCAGGGCGCTGCCGTTGGTAAGAACCACGACCAGAGGCTTGCCGGTTGCGGCTACAGCCTCAAGCAAATCCTGCTCGGGCTTGGGCAGGTCGAGGCTGGTGCGGTCGCCGCCCTTGAAGCCGGGCTCATTCACGTCCATCTCCTCGCCCTCGAGCTCGCTGGTGATGCCCACCACCGCGATTACCACGTCGGCTTCTTTGGCTGCAGCAACGGCCGCAGGCCACGGCTTGAGGTCAATCTTCGACATGAGCAGGCGCAATATGGCATGCGGTTTTTCGCCCTGGCCGTACTGCACCAGTACCTTCGCCGGCTTTCCTTTAATCAGGTGCACGTGGCCGAGCTTGGTCTCCACGCCAACCGAGTCCCAGTCCGAAGCTACTACCTTGCCATCGAGCCAGACTTTGAAGAATCCGTCTCCTTGAGCGCCCAGAACGTAGTCGCCGGTTTCTTGCGGGGTGAGCGTTGCCTCCCACTGAATAGACAGTGGCTTGACTCCGGCGACCTCCGCAGGCAAGGGAGCTGCCGAAGCATCGACGCCTGGCTCAATGCGGCTGGCCAGAAGGTTGGACTTGGCTTTCTCGTCGGTGATGTTCATTAAACTCTGTTTGGAGTAGCTAGCCTTTACTCCCGGCTTACCGTCGAAAGTCAGCAGCGCAGAGGGAACGGTTGGGGCGTCATTGCCGAGGAACTGCGTGCCGGGCACATAGTTGATGGCGGCTGAAGGAAACTCCGCGCGCAGGCCTTCGAGAACGGAAACAGTGTGCGAGGGAATTCCATTGTAGTTGCCCAGCAGCACCTTGGTCTGGTCGGCAAGCGGACCGACGACGGCGATCTTGATGCCGGAAGTCTTAAGCGGCAGCACGCCGTCGTTTTTCAAGAGCACCATGGACTCGTTGGCCAGCTTACGTGCCAGAGCGCGATGCGCGGGACCATCCAGCAGCCTCTCGTCAATTTTTGAATAAGGAACCATCTCCGGCGGATCGAACATGCCCAGCTTCATGCGCGCGGTGAAGAGGCGCGTGAGGGCTACGTCGATCTCGCTTTCTTTCAGGAAGCCTTGATGAACGGCATCCAAATAGGGCTTGTAGTCGTGGTCGTCTTTCACCTTGGTGGTGTAGTCGATGCACTCATTGTCCATGCCCCGCTGAAGGCTGACTGCCGAAGATTCTGCCTGGGTGGGTCTGTAATGGTGGCCGTCAAAGATATCGATGACCGCGCCGCAATCGGAGACTACGTAACCCTTAAAGGCCCACTTGCCGCGAAGCTGGTCTTGAAGCAGAAACTCGTTGGCGCAGGCGGGTTGGCCGTTGATGCTGTTGTAGGCGCACATGACGGAGCCGGCCTTGGCCTCTGTGACCGTGGCGCGAAAGGCGGGCAGATAAGTATCCATTTCGTCGTGCTTGCTGACCTTTACGTCGATCCTGTGACGCTCGGGCTCCGGACCGCTGTGCACAGCGTAGTGCTTGGGTGTGGAGATGACGCGGTAGTAGTGCGGATCGTCGCCTTGCATGCCGGTGACAAAGGCCACGCCCATGCGTGCGGTCAGGAACGGGTCTTCGCCATAGGTCTCCTGGCCGCGGCCCCAGCGTGGATCGCGAAAAATATTGATGTTGGGCGCCCAGAAGTCGAGGCCTTCAAAGATGTTGCTGTGACCGGCGCGCACATACTGCACATGCTTGATGCGCCCCTCTTCGCCTATGGCCGTCGCCATTTCGTGAATGGCCGGAGCATCGAAGGTGGCAGCCAGGCCGATGGGCTCAGGATACTCGGTGGTTCCGTCGCGCATGACGCCATGAAGCGACTCGCTCCACCAGTCGTAGGCGGGCACGTTGAGGCGGGGAATGGCCCGCGCCTGGTTCACCAGTTGCGTAACTTTCTCCTCCAGCTTCATGCGGCTGACCAGGTCGGCCGCGCGCTGCTCCGGCGGCAGGCTGGGGTTCAAATACGCAGGCGTCGAAGCGTTCTGTGCTCCGGCCATCCAAAATCCCGGGCAAACGGCCAATCCTGCCGCTACCAAACACCATCCGAATCTCTTCATTTCATTCCTCACAGGCAGGGGAAAACTGCTCAAAATTACTCAGCATACGAAAAATTGTTCATCCAGCCCCCGGATAACGCTAATGCCCTTGGGAAGGGACTGTCAAGGAGGGGTGAAAATCGCCTGATTTGCAGTAGAAAATCGCTTTATTGAGAGCGGAGACTCCGTGCGCTGGAGGCTGGAGGAACCCCGCGCTCCGAGCCGCTAAGTTTCGGGATACCGATAGCGCGGGCGGCTGGATGTAACCTTTCTCCTGACTGGCGAGTAAGGGTAAATAGAAGGGTAAGGACGGATGGTGAACGGACGGAGCGAGGTTCTGGATGAATTCCGGCAAGGCAGCGTGGAGGCCTTCGAGACGCTCTTCCGCCTGCATCAGCGCGCGGTTTACGGATGGATCTTGCGCATCGTTCGGAATCCGGCTGCGGCTGAGGAACTGACTGTCGAGAGCTTCTGGCGCATTTATCGGGCCCGCGCACGCTTTCAAGCGCAGTTGGGATTCGAAGGGTGGGCGCGCCGCATCGCGACGCACGCCGCGCTCGACTGGCTGCGCTCTACGCGGCGGGAAACAGAACTGAGCGCCGAGACTTGCGGCGAGTTGACAACTCCGGTTGAGACCGATCCGGGAGTAAGTGCGGAGATGCGCGCAAAGATAGCTTTGGCTTTTGAGAGGTTGCCGCCAAAATTGAGAGTTGCCGCAGTTCTCTGTGTCGTAGAGGAGCAACCGCAAAAAGATGTGGCCGCGACGCTGGGAATCTCAGTCGCGGCGGTAAAACTGCGCGTGTTTCGGGCGCTTCGATTGCTCAGAAAGGACCTTACATCCCAGGGGATAACACCATGAATGAATTGAATGAAGACGGCTTGAAGAAATTGCTGCAGCAGGCGCTGCCGCGAGTGGAAGCCGAACCGGAGCCGGGGCGCGATCTTTGGCCCGCATGTGCTGAGGCGACTGGATGCGAAGCCCGCTTCAGCGCCGTGGTTCGACTGGGCTCTGCTAGCCGGATTGATTGCCCTCGTTGCCTGTTTTCCGGCGTCGATCCCTGTATTTCTCTACTACCTGTAACCCGCGGATGGATAGCGTCCGCGAACAATGGAGGACAAAATGAATACTCATCCTTATCTTCGCGCTTACCTGGCCGGAATCTTTGTGCCTACGTTTGTGCTGCCGCTGCTGCTGACTGTGTTTATCGTGACGCGAATCGTGCTCAAAGTGCCGGTCCCAATTGAGCAGGCGATGATCTTCCCCATGGCCGTGGTGCCTATGCTCTTCGGGCTGTGGAATATGCTCTGGCTGTGTTCGCACGCGCACACCCATTTGCCGATTGGGCTGCATGGGGCGATTTTGCCGCTGCTCATGGTGCCCACCGGGGCCTTTGTGGGCAGTTGCCTGGGAGTGCTTACGCTCGGCTCCGGCGGCGTCACGTGGTTCCAGGCTTGCCAAGCGCCTTATGGTTTGATTGCACTTCTTTTGCTGGCTGGAATGGCTGTTTATTACCTGGTTTGGAAGTATATTGTGGGATTTTTGAATCGGGTGCTGGGGATCGCCTGAGGGAGCGGTCTATACGCTGGGGCAGGAAGAAGTCCTCCAGGCCGGCGCGATGGGCATGGGCGGCCATCGCGGACTGAATCTCCAGGGCAAGGGCAAGTGCGTTGCGGCCCTGGCGGGCGGTGACGCGGGGCTCGCGGCGGGTGCGGACGGAATCGAGGAAGGATTCGATCTCCAGCCGCAAAGGCTCGCCAGGTGTGACGGCGGGCTTGGAGAAGCTCAAGCCGGTTTTTGATTCCGCGGGAGTGATGAATTGCGCTATCACCGATGGATCGATCTTTGCCATGGCGGCAAACTGCGCGATCAAGGCCGGGTCGATTTTGCTGAGGTCGATCTTTCCCGATGCGATTCCCTCCGCAATCCCAGGCGGAAGTAGAGCGGCAACCTGCGGTGGGAGCGACGCGACGAGTTCCGCTTGAGACTTGACCGCGTCTTCATCGACTCCAATGACCAGCACATCCTTGCGCGCGTAGTCGATGGAGACGTACTGGCGGGGCTCGAAGAAGCGCAGCTTGCGGACGCGCTCGGTGGAAACGCGGGAGGCGGTGAAGTTGGCCACGCATCCGGATTCGAACTCGACGCGGACGTTGGCGATATCTACCTTTGGCGAGAGGATCGGCAGGCCGACGGCGCGCACTTCGCGTACCGGCGAGTTGGCAAAAGTGAGCACGATGTCCAGGTCGTGGATCATCAGGTCAAGCACCACGTCCACGTCCAGCGATCGGGGCGTGAAGATGGAGAGACGGTGAGCCTCAAAGAACATGGGGCGGCGCAGCTGTGGCTCGATGGCGAGCACGGCGGGATTGAAGCGCTCCAGGTGGCCGAGCTGCAGGATGCGCTTGCCTTTGTCCGCCCGCTCGATCAGATCGTCGGCTTCAGCGAGGCTGGCGGCCAGAGGCTTCTCGACCAGCAGGTCGAGTCCCGCATCGAGCAAGGCCGAGGCTACCGCGTGATGATGGACCGTGGGCACGGCGACGCTGGCCGCGTCGAGCCGGAGATCGGCGGCGAGCAGTTCGTCTGACCGTGGAGAAGACGGGGATTGCGTATTTTGCCTCGGCATCGGCGGCGCGAGCCGCATCCGGCTCGACGGCGGCAACGAGTGCGACGCCGAGTCCCGCGGTTTCCAGCTCGCGATAGACGCGGAGATGGTTTTTGCCGAAGGCGCCGGCTCCGGCAACGGCTACGCGCAGAATGGGCTTCGCTTGCTATTGCGCAGCCCCTGTTTTCTGGCCCTTTGCCTTCCACGGCCTTCAGGCAGCGGCTGTAGAGCTCGAGCAATTGGGTCACGTGCTCCTCGGGCTTGGGCGCGGCGGCTCCGCTGAAGCCGGTCGAAGGCGCGGCGGGCCGGCCGACGCCTGCCGTGGAAGCCACAAACTTGAGCAGATCGAGAGCGATATCTTCATTGCGCCGGGCTCCAAGGCCCGCGCTGTTAAGTGCATCCATGCTGAAAATTCTCCAAAGAGGATGCTAGCAGATTGAGGGTTAGCCTCTCATCCTGCGAAAGCTCCCATGCCATGAACCTGCGGGGCTTGCGCGGTAGTCTGGAGAGTAATGCGCACGGTCTACATCGGGATGGGCGGGAACCTGGCCAGTTGGGCCGGGCCGCCGGAAGCTACGTCTGGCCGCCGCAGCGCTGTGGATTGAATCGCTGGGGCGAGTGGTCTGCCGGTCCTCGCTTTACTCGACCGAGCCGGTTGGATTTGCCGAGCAGCCGCGGTTTGTGAATGCCGTGGTGGAGCTGGAGACGGAGCTGGAGCCGGGCGATCTGCTGGAGAGGCTGCTGGCGATCGAAGTGGAGTTCGGGCGCGACCGGCAGGCGGGGATTCGCGAACGGGCCGCGCACGCTGGACCTGGATATTCTGCTCTTTGGCAACCATGAAATCAGCGAGCCGGGGCTGGAGATTCCTCACCCGCGCCTGGCCGAGCGGGCATTTGTTCTGGTTCCGCTGAATGAGATTGCGCCGCACGCCATGGATCCACGAAGCGGGAAGACCGTGGCACAATTGCTTGAGAGTTTATTCCCCGAACGTGAAAGCGAAACTCATGCGGTGGTCAAAGTGGAGAGTGACGATTGGCGCGCTGGCGCTGATCGGCAGCGCTGCTTTCAACGGCAAGATTTAGGGCGCAATCCGCGGCGACATTGACGGTGGAAGATAGCGACGGGGTCGTGCTGGCAGGTGCGGCGGTCGAGGATTCGCAGGGCAAGTTGCTGGGACGAACCGGAGACCAATGGAAGGCTAACCGTCACATGCGCCGCCCCTGCCGCTGTGCGTGTTGCCGCTGCGGATTTTCTGAACGCAGCCTGGAACTGACAACCGATGCGACCATTCGCCTGCAGCCGGCCGCAGGCCGAACAGGTGACGGTCACCGCCTATCGCGCCCCGCTGGGCGAGCTGGAAAGCCCCGCCACCACGCGGCTGCTGAGCGAGCAGGCTCTTGCAACACTACGCCGGCGGTGACGCTGGACGATGAGTTGCGGCAGCTTCCAGGAGTGGAGTTCTTTCGCCGCTCGAGTTCGCTGGTGGCCAATCCCAGCTCGCAGGGTATCAGCCTGCGCGGACTGGGTTCGACCTCGGCCAGCCGGACTCTGGTTACGGAAGACGATGTGCCGCTGAACGATCCGCTGGGCGGATGGATTCACTGGCAGGAACAGCCGGAGCTGGCGATTCAGAGTATTGAACTGGTGCGCGGCGGCGCCAGCGATCTTTATGGATCGAGCGCTATCGGCGGGGTGGTCAATGTCATTCCGGTGCGGCCCGACGGCGGATGGCGTCGAGCTGCGTCAACCTACGGCGGCGAAGAGACCTTTGACGAGAGCCTGCTGGGGCAGGCGAAGCGCGGGCCCTAGGGCGTGCTGGTAGCGGGCGGCGCTACTAGGGACGGATGGGTACATCCAGGAGGCTCCGGCGCAGCGCGGGCCTGTGGATGACCCAGCAATGTGCACAGCCAGAATGCAATGCTGATCGGCGAACGCGACCGCGGGCCGCTGCGATTTTTTGTGCGCGGCAGCGGCTTTGATGATTCGCGCCACAACGGCACGCCATACCAGTACAACAGGACCCGCCTGGTGCGCTATGCGACAGGTGCGGACTGGAAAGGCATCCAGCGGGGCTCCTGGCGCTGCGGCTCTATGGCTCGGATGAGCGCTTTCAGGCAAACTTTCTCGAGCATCTCGAACTGCCGGAACTTTCGGCAATCCCATCCTGCACCTATCGCTGCGGCGAGACTGCCGACAAAATTTTCATTCGTGCCGGACAATGAACTGGGCGCGGCGGCGCATTGGAACCAGCCGCTCGGCGCGGGCCTGCTGCTGGTGGCCGGAGCCGATGTGCACGATGTGCGCGTCTGGGACCGAGAGCAGAGCTTGGATCGTGGCCGCGCTGACCAACCTGCACGACCATCAGCGCGACTCAGGCCGCCTACGCCGAGGCCATGTGGATGCGCAAGGAATGGACGCTGACCGCTTCGGGGCGCATGGACTGGTTCCAGAACTACGACGGCCAATCGTTGCCTATGGAACGGCACGAGCTGGGGTGCTGAGCGCGACGCCAGCCCCGCAGCGCGACGAGCGCCCCTTCGATCCGCGCCTCGGCCTCACGCGCAAACTGGGCCATGCACTGGGCGGTTTCGGCTTCCGGATTTCGCGCCTTTCGCGCGCCCACGCCCAATGAGCTTTATCGCTCCACCACGGTCGGCAGCCAGACCACGCGCCCCAATTCTCGCCTGCTGAGCGAGCGCGCCACCGGCTGGGAGACCGGCGTGGCAACCGAATGGCCTTGGGGCACGGTGCGCGCAAGCTACTTCCTCACCGAGGTCAATCGCCCCATCTGGCGGTCACCACAAATGCAATCCTCGCCCACTTCTGCTGACGCGCGAGAATCTGGGCCAGATTGA
>CAWIVA010000076.1:0-5300 GCA_963839225.1 uncultured Acidobacteriaceae bacterium | reverse complement strand
GCTCTTATCGGCCAGGAAGAGATTGACGGCGCACTGGTGGGCGGAGCCAGCCTCAAGCCTGACTCCTTCGCCGCCATCGTCAAGTATTGATCGCCTCAACGCAAAGGCCGCGAATTCGATTCGCGGCCTTTTGCATTCCGCCCCGTAAAATACCCGTTAGCCTAAAACGACCCTCTGCTGCCGCCGCACAATTCAACCGCGTGCCCCAGGGCTTTCGTAACCCGGTTGGCCACATCCCCATCGTAAAAGAAGAAGTAGAACTCCGCTTTCTCCTTCCCTTTTACAATCAAGTCGAAAACGGGCGGATCGACCTTCGCGCTCCAGGTTGTGTGCCCCGCGGCCACATCGTTCTTATTCTGGCGCTCGTCGCCCGTGATCAGCGTCAGGTCCTGCACATCGCGAAGATTGAAGGTAGCGTCGCTATCGGAGATTTGTTTGCCATCCCGGACGA
Organism: uncultured Acidobacteriaceae bacterium; assembly: GCA_963839225.1. Lineage (GTDB taxonomy): Bacteria > Acidobacteriota > Terriglobia > Terriglobales > Acidobacteriaceae > Telmatobacter. Next base: position 4,849 of record CAWIVA010000076.1, on the reverse strand, counting down.
TGGTGTAGTGATAGGTAATGGTGCAGGTCGGCGCATCGGCCACCACTTTGCCGGCCTCGAAAACGAATTTATAGATCCAATTCGTATTGTCGGCGCTGTCATGATAATTCGTCGTCCAGCTCATCTTGCCTTGTTCGTTTAACTTTTCCTGGAGGAGCTGCATCGTTACCGCCAGGGATGGTCCGCTGTTAGCGGGATTGAGAGCAGGCTCAGCGTGCCGTTGACCGAGCAGCAACGGACAAAACTCCGCAGGCCAAATGGCTGCAATCCATGATCTTCATTTTCATTCTTTATCCTTTCCAGGGGGTTATAGAATAGTGCTTTGGGAATTTAGGTTCCTATTTCCATCGGTACAACCGTTAAACGGTAATCCGCCGGACTATCCAGTCTCCAGCAGTAAACACAAAAACTTTTCCCGGCGTTTGAAACTTGGGGCACACCTGCGGAGAATAGTAGCCCGAAGGCTGAGAATCATAAGCAGCCGATGCGGGTCCATGGACCCCAAGGCTGCGGCGACTCATAAAAATCCCAAACCGTATGCGTCCTAGCCCCGGCCATCTTCCCGCCCCCGGCAGGATAATACCAGCCGATCATGAAATACCGCTGCTGATCGTACAAATAAACGGCGCCGCCCATGCCGAATTTGCGCTCGCTTCAAGCACCGGCCTGGCATGCTCATTTCTTTCGACCAGGAGCTTTTCTTAGCGCCGTTTCCGCCGCCGAAGTACTCCCAGTCGGACCCGTTCAGCAGGCCTATTTTTGATCCGCTCCACGCGGCCCAGCACCATGTCGTCGCCGCAATCCCAGAAGCCGTTGTTTGAAAGGGCATAAATGTAGTCGCCAACGTTAGCTTTACTCGATCCTTCATGGCCGAATTCAATAAAGTAAGGTGTGGCAAATCGCTCGCCGGGGAACATCGGCGCCTGATAGTTCACTTCCTCCGGGCGCGGTCCACGTTTTTCCGTAGTCGGTGCTCTTGATGATGCTTGCGTTATGTGCCGGCTGTCTCCGGTATGGATCTCCGCTGGTTTCTCCATACTGATGCCGGCGCCACAACCCAATAAAGAACGCCGTCAATAAATGTGCAGCCGCTGGATTTCCACGTGCATCCATCCGCTCTTTTATCGCCGCCTTTGCCATACTCCGTCATGCTGTTCACCGTTACCCCGCTCAGGTGCAACGGATCGCTTCCATCGATGCGATTGAAGCTGATGTTCGAATACAGCTGTTTGTGAAATCCTCCGGTATCGTTCGATGGCGAGTAGAGGTTATCGTCGTCAGCCCAGGCCGCAACCCAGGTATCGCCGCTGTTGTCCTCCACTGGAACAGGCGTTCCTATGCTCACTATGCGCAGACGCCGGTTTTGCGCGCCCGAAATGATTGCCGGAAACAAGCTTGATGCCTGAAGCTTGAGCGGGGCCGATAGCGCCGTCGCCAACGAACCTTTGATCAGATCTCGTCTTTTCATATCCGTTCCTTGCTTACTCTATTGCCGCACTAAACTGACTGGCCAGCTCGCTGACTTGCTCCTGCGCCAAAATTAATCACCGCGGAATATCCCGGTGCAGCGCTTTCACCTGGTAGCCGGCCTTCTTAAGCCGCTTGCACATCTCCTCGGCCATCATCACGCTGCGATGCTGGCCGCCGGTGCAGCCGAAGGCCACTGTCAGGTAGCTCTTCCCTTCCTTCACATAATGCGGCAGCAGATAAAGCATCAGCTCCGTCACCCGGTCAGAAACTCCTTGCTCTGCGGAAACCCGCGCACGTAGGCCGCCACCTTGGGATCCCGGCCGGTCAGCTTGCGAAACTCCGGCACAAAATGAGGATTGGGCAGGAAGCGCACATCGAAGACCATATCCGCGTCCAGCGGCACGCCATTTTTGAAGCCGAAGCTGAGGCAGGAGACCAGCAGCTGCTTGCTCTGGTCCTCGTGGCCAAAGCGCGCCTGGATATGCGCGCGCAGTTCGTGCACGTTGAAGTTCGAAGTGTCGATCAGCGTATCCGCCACGTTGCGAATCGGGTCCAGCAGTTGCCGCTCTTCCACAATCGAGCGCCACACCGTCTCCGACCGGCGCAGCGGATGCGGCCGCCGCGTCTCAGAGTAGCGCCGCACCAGCACCGCGTCCTGCGCGTCCAGAAAGACCACGCGCGTAGGCAGCAGCTTCTTTACCCTCTTGAAAATATCCGGCAACGGTCCAGGGTCTGCCCTTCGCGCACATCCACCACGATGGCTGCGCTCTCAATCTCGGTCGGACTTCCGCACCAGGCCGGCAAAATCGGGCAGCAGTTCCAGCGGCAGATTGTCCACGGCTGAAAGCCCAGGTCCTCAAAGGCCTTGAGCGCCGAGGCTTTTCCCGCGCCGGAGATTCCGGTCACGATCACCAGTTCCTTCTCAGGTTTCGTGGCTTGCCCGGCTTGCAGCTTTGCAGGTTTGCGGCTGCTTGCGCCTTGGCGGCCGCTCGGGGCGCCGGCTTTTTGAGGCGTCATGCGCCCATCCTACACCGAAGGACCCGCTTCACGCGACCCGGAAGCGACCGCCCAGCTGCCCAGCTCCGCATCAGCTTCGTCGCCCGCGCCGGTTCCAGCGCATACGAAAGCAGCGGGCCCTGGCCCAATTCGCAACCCATGCGGCACAGCGCATCCAATTGCGCCGGCGGTCTCAATTCCTTGCGCAACCACCTGCATGCCCAGCGTGTGGCCCAGGTGAATCAGCGACTCCAGCACCGCCTGCTGGCGCCCATGCGAAGTCGCTGCCGCGGTCAACTGCGGCGCCAGCTTCACCATGTCGATCGGCATCCGCACCAAGTGGTTGAGAGGCGCAAAGCTGGAGCCGAAATTGCCCACGGCAATGCGCACGTTGCAATCCACCATGCGCTGCAGAATGGCTACCGCCGCATCAGGGTTCTCGTTCAGCGTAGTCTCCGCAATCTCAAACAACAGCCGCGACGGATCCACCGCGTTCGCATCCAGCGCCCTCTTCAACTGCAGGACCATATCCGGATGGTAAAACTGCCGGTGAGTCAGATTGATGCTCACCATCAGATGCTTCCTGCGGCAATCTATCGCTCCAGCTTCGCAACTGCCTGCACACCGTATCGATCGTCTCCCGGCCAAGAGTGATGGAAAGCCCGGTGTTCTCCGCCACGGCGCAGCAGATCGAAGAAACTGTCCACCGAGCCGTCCATCCGCCGCCAGCGCAGCAGGATTCAAACCCCTCCAGCTTACCGTTCGCCAGACGGTAAATGGGCTGATACCAGATCTCGAACTGCCGGTTATCGAGCACCTGGCGAAGTTCCCGCTCCCGCTCCTTCTGGCTGGTGATGTGCACTTCCAGATGCTTGTCGAAAATCTCATACCGCCCGCCGCCCTCCTGCTTGGCACGGTACATGGCAAAATCCGCATCCCGGATCAGCATCTCGGGCGTGTATGGTCCGGCCCGGCCATGCGCCATGCCGATGCTCGCGCCGGTCTGAACGAGCTGACCGAAGATTTCAAACGGCCGCTCCATCTCGCGCAGGATGCGGCTGGCCACCACATTCAGATCGCCGGCTTCCAGAATGTTATCCACCAGAACGGCAAATTCATCGCCGCCCAGCCGGCAAGCAGAGTCCTGCGGGCGCAGCGAAGCGCGCAATCGATCAGCAATCGCAACCAGCAAAACATCGCCCGCCGCGTGGCCCAGCGTGTCGTTGATCTCCTTGAAGCGGTCCATATCGAGAAAAAGCACGCCGCAGCTTTGATCCCTCCGCCGCGACCGGCGTGAGAGCGCCAGGTTTAACCGATCGAGAAACAGCGCGCGATTCGGCAATCCCGGTCAGCATGTCGTGCAAGGCATCGTGCTGCAATTTGGCTTCAGTCTGCTTGCGCTCCCCGATGTCGCGGAAGGTAAGCACATAGCCGATCTTCGCTCCATCCACCATCAGCGGCGCCGCCTGCAAAACCACGTCCAGCAGCGTCGCCATTCTTGTTCATGCGCACTGTCTCGATGGTCGCGCGCCCATGCTGATCGAGGGCCAGCTCCAGCATCTCCTGTTCGTGCCGCCGCGTATCCGGCACAATCAGTTCCGGCAGGATGGCGCCGCTGGCCTCTTCGGCCGAGTAACCGAACATGCGCGTAAATGCCGGGTTGGTATAGAGCACATGGCTGTCGTGCACAATCACCACGGCCTCGGGGATGCTGGCCAGCACATCCTCCATCAGCCGCGACTTCGGCGCCCGTTCCCGCCCGCTGGGGTGGGCAACGATAACAGCCTCGCGTAACTCTGCATTCAGAATGCTATATGTGCCTTCGACCGGTAGCAGGCGCCCATTCTCGCCGGCAGCGTGGCACGGAACGGGTTGCCCGGCTTGCTCTCCAGTGGCAGAATCTGCGATTCAGCCAGGAATGGGAACCAAGCCCCACAAAACGTCCACCACCGGCCGCGCAACCCACTCTGCCTTCGGTCAGGCCAAGCATCTGGCGTGCCTGAAGATTGGCAAATACAATCCTGCCCTCACGCTCCAGAAAAATCAGCACCGGCAACGCGTCAAGTATTTCCCGTTGCTGCGCGGAGTCCGAGTTTGCAGGAAGATTCAAGCTCATAGTCTCCTAGGGAAGCTCGGCCGCCACAGTTCCTGCACAACTTCCTGGTCCCTTCTCTCTGCTCTTCATAGGATGCGGCCTTTCCAAAATCCTATGCCGAATGCAATCCTGTCTCCATCCCCTGATCCGGTTATCGAATGCCACATCGGTTCTTGCTGGCTCCCACCTGCATGTTAACTTCCATGTTTGTGGTAAGCACGGGGATTCCGCGGCTACGTTTAGGGTATTTCCACCAGTTCCATCTGCCCGTCGCGGCGGCGATGAAGC
>CAWIVA010000075.1:0-20766 GCA_963839225.1 uncultured Acidobacteriaceae bacterium | reverse complement strand
TCCAGCTGCCAGCCGTCGTCGATGGTAAAGATATCGAGCCCCATCGCGCCCGCGGCATCAATCAAATCCATCACCGTATCGTGATTGATCGCGCGTTGAAACGGCTCCCAAGTGTTGTAAATCCACGGCGGTCCGCCGGCATCCACACGCCGCTCCAACACCTGCGCGGTGTAAGAAGGCAGCAGCCAATGCGGATCGTCGAAGCCGTCGCCGTTGCGGTAGGCGACCAGCGAAACGCATGCGGTCGTGAACTCCGCGCCGCCGGCGATTGCGCGCTCGAAAGGCATGAGATCTGTGTCGTAAAGAACGCCGATGCCCACATGCTCCGGATCGTTCCAGCCGGCAATCTCGGTCCGCTTCATCGCGCCGGGAACCTCGCTCAAAATCGCCATGCCGAGGCCGGTTAGTCCGTTGGCCACCAGCAGCCCAGCATCTTCCAGGCGTCCTGTATAGAAAATCTCGCGGGGAATCGTGCCGTACTGCGTCAGCAGAGTAGTTTCATTCTCCGGCCCAATTGCAACTCCGATGGCCTCGATATTCAAATGCGTAATCCGCAGGATGTCCGTTCCCGTGTTGCGCAGAACCAGATGCTTGCGAATCGCCGGATGATGGCCGTAGACGCAATAAACCGCCTCAACTTCCAGAGGCAGAGTTTTATGCCTTAGCCGAACGACCAGAGACTTGCCGTTTGCGAGTGTAGCCTCATCGGCGCCCACCAGGTCAAACTCCGCATCGGTTCCCGTGCAGAGATGACCATTGCACAGGAACGAAAACTCCTGCGCCATGCCCGCAATCGTCTTCCCCGGCTGGATGAAATCCGCATGAGCCGAGATGCCGGAGAATCGCTGAGTAAAGAGCCCTGTTTTCGGCTGGAAGGCAATCGTTCGTTCAATCCTGTCGTTGCCGATGGTCCAGGTCTTCGCCGCGTTCCCGGAAGCCGAATTGCCCTCCGAGCCTCTGTGCAGTGGCGACGAGCGAAGGCCTCCACGCGCAGCCAGCCGCAATTAACATTCCGCTTTGAATCAACCTTCTTCTGCTGAGCAAAGCCTCTGTTGCGATACTCATTGCCGTTCCCCGATCTTCCACCAATTCACTACGGCGCTCAATTCCATGAATTCCATAACGCATTGTATAGGCATCGATAGCTATCTTCGAGTGATGATAAAAACATGGCACTAAGTGCTATACTTTCGATGTGGGCAAGACTGTTTCTAAGGCGCTTTCGGTTTATATGGGCAAACCATTTGCCCGCTTCGCCCGGAAGGCTCGCATTTCGAACGCTGACCTATGGAATGCCGCCCGGCTCGCGAATGAAGGCGTGATCGATGCCGATCTCGGCGGTGGGGTCATCAAGCAGCGCATTGCGCGTGCTGGAGAAGGGAAGTCCGGCGGTTCACGCTCGATCATTCTCTTCAAGAAGAATGATCGCGCCGTCTTCATTCACGGCTTCGAAAAGAAGGATCAGGCCAACATTGGGCCCAAAGACTTAGCTGCCTTCATGAAACTCGCGGAGGTCATTCTCGACTGCACCAACGCCGAGATAGCGCAGCGAGTGCAAAATGGATCGCTGCTCACAGTGGGAAAACCCGAAGGAGAAGAAAATGCCTAACAAGTATCGCAACAAAATGATGGCTTCTGTACACGAGATGGCATCCGATTTGTACCGCGTGGGCGGAGTGGACAAGAAGACCATGCGCGAATTCGATGCGCTTTGCCTGACGCCTGTTCAGAAGATTACCCCGGCGAAGATTCGGGCGCTGCGTGTGCGCGAGAAGACCAGCCAAACGGTCTTTGCAGCATATCTGAATGTGACGCCGAGCCTGGTCAGCAAATGGGAGCGGGGAGAAAAACATCCCCAGGGCGCCTCGCTCAAACTTCTAACCCTGGTAGACAAGAAGGGCCTGGAGATTGTGGCCTGATAACTGGCGCCGGATTTCGCTTACATGAGTGCTCGAAAACGAACCCAGGTCCAAAATCTGAAACCTGGGGTCACTTTTCAAATCAGCTTCTCCCGCCCACTGACGCTGAGCTCCTTCACAATCTTTCCCACGTCCTGGGAGTGATCGCGGTGGGCTATCAGCAGCGCATCCTCGGTATCTACAATCACCAGGTTCTCCACTCCCACCAGCGCCACAAACTTCTTGGGGCTGTAAATATAGTTATTCGCAGCTTCCAGGGCCATCAGGCCCTCGGTTTCCGCAACGTTGCCCTCCGGGTCCCCCCGCAGCCGGGTTTGATGCTGGTATTCGTAGAGCGAGGTCCACGAGCCCAGGTCGTTCCAGCTGAACTCCGCCGGGATGCAGTAGAGGTTGGAGAGATGCACGCCCTTGGCCGAGCGCGGTTCCAGCACCGCGTAATCCACTGAAATGTTTTCGCACTTGGGGTAAACGCCGCGAAAAACCTCCTCGAAGTGGGGCGTGCCGTAAGCGGCCGTAATCGCCTCCAGCAGCGGAGCAGTCTCCGGCAGATGCTCACGCACCGCATTCGCCAGCGTCCGCGCCGACCACAGAAAGATCCCCGAGTTCCAGAAGTAGTTGCCCGCGGCCACAAACTCTTCGGCCTTGTTCTGGTTGGGCTTCTCGATAAAGCGGCGCACGTGCAGTGCGGAGTCGTCCGGAGTCAGGTCGCCGGTCTCGATGTAGCCGTAGCCTGTCTCGGCGCGCGTCGGCTCAATGCCCAGCACCACAATATTCTCGCCGGCCGCGGCCACGGCGATTCCCTTTTGCATCGCTTTCAGGAATCGCGGCTCGTCTCCGATCACGTGATCGGACGGAAAGACCCCCAGCACCGCATCAGGATTTTGCTTCTCAATAAGAAACGCCGCCAGCCCGCATGCCGGCGCCGTATTGCGCGCCACCGGCTCCTGCACAATCTGCTCGGCGGGCAGCCCCGGCAACTGCTCGGCGATCTCGAGGGCCAGGTACTCATTCGTGATGATCCAGGTCTTGTCCAGATGGGCGAGCGGGCTGAGCCGCTCCACGGTCTGCTGGATCATGGAGCGCTCGCCGTCCAGCGCCAAAACCTGCTTGGCGTGGGCGCGGCGAGAACGGGGCCAGAAGCGCGTACCGCTGCCTCCGGCAAGTATCACAGAACGAAAATCAACTGACTTCTGCATCGAACACACATCCTACGCGACAAACTATACGTTTGCACAGGGGACTCAAGATTTTGGGGAAACGCCGCCAAGCAAGTGCCGCGACGGCCCTTAAGACCTTCCATTCTAAACGATTTCGGGTCTTGAAGACCGCATAAGTTAGGTCAGCATAAATGCGCCGGAGGCGCAAAGCTTGTTAGCCCCGCGCTTCAGCGTGGGGAAAAGGGGTTCCACAAGATCGTCAAAAAGTCCCGTAGGGACGGCGTAAAAAAATCATTGTGAGGAACCCATCAGCCCCTATCGCCGCACACCGTAATCCGGTGGGAAGCAACACTATTTGAGGGCCGGTTCGCCAATCTACTTGAGCCCGGTTAAAAATTCACCCATCCGCCGAGTTCCCTCGTCGATATTCTGCTTGGTCACCGGGTAGGAGATGCGGATATGCTCCGCCGTCCCAAAGGCCTCGCCGGGAACGGTAACCACGTGGCCCTCGTGCAGCAGCCTTGTCGCCAGCTCGGTAGCCGTCTGGATTCCGCCCTTGCCCAGATAAGCCGAAATATTCGGATAAACGTAAAACGCGCCCTCCGGCTTGGTGCAGGTAACCCCCGGAATCGCCCTCACCTTGGCCAGCATATAGTCCCGCAGTTCGATAAACTCCGCGCGAAACTCGCACACGCACTCCTGCGATCCGGAAAGCGCCGCAATCGCCGCCTTCTGCACAATGCTGGTCGCGTTCGACGTCGACTGCGACTGTAGCTTGCTCAGGTTCGCCACCACCGGCTTAGCCGCCAGCGCAAACCCCGCCCGCCAGCCCGTCATCGCATAAGTCTTTGACAGCGACCCCAGAATCACGATGTGCTCCTTGGCCCAGGTAAACGCCCCCCCGCTCACCGGCTTCCCGGCGTAGTTCAGGTACACATAGCACTCATCCAAAAGCAGATAAATCCCGCGATCGTGCGCCAGGTGCACAATCCGCTCCAGGTCCTCAGCGCTCACCACCGACCCCGCCGGATTCGACGGCGAATTCAAAATAATCGCCTTGGTCTTCGGCGTAATCGCCTTCTCAATCGCATCGGCGGTAATGCGGAAGCTCTCCGCCTCGCTGGTCTCGAGATAAACCACCTTCCCGCCCGCATACTGAATAATGTCCTTGAAGCTCACCCAGTAAGGCACAGGCAGAATCACCTCGTCCCCGTGGTCCACCAGGATCTGCAGCGTATTAAACAGCGCCAGCTTCCCGCCCGCGGTAAAGATCGCCTCGTCCGCCGCGTAGTCCGACCCGAAGTCGGTCGCATGCCGCTCCACGATCGCCTTCCGCAGCTCCGGAATCCCCGGAACCACCGTATAGCGCGTAAAGTTGGCCTCAATAGCGGCAATCGCCGCATCCTTGATGTGGCGCGGAGTAGGAAAATGAGGCTCCCCGGCCCCAAAATCCACCAGGTTAACGCCCTGCGCGCGCAGTTTAGCGGCCTCCGCAGCCACAGCCATGGTTGCAGAAACCTCGATCCGGCCAATCCGGTCGGCAAAGACTTTAGAAGGAGTAGAAACTGTCATAGCACCTCTATCTTTACAGATTTCCCGCGAATGACCAAATGCGGCCTTCCGAGTTGCTTTGAAAGGGCACGGATTTATCCGTGCTGAAAGAGAACCACTAAAGACCGCGGCTTTATTGAGGACTGCATGAGTAAGGTCCGCACATACGCGCCGGAGGCGCAGAGTTGGTTAGCCCCGCGCTTCAGCGTGGGGAAAAGGGATTTCACAAATTCGTTCGGGAGTTCTGTAGGGACGGTGCAAGAACATGACTTATGCAGGAACAAATAGCCACCGAGAAAATGCCGAGCGGAAAATGGCTGCTTTGTGTCAGGGCACGACTTCAGTCGTGCCGCAAATGCTTCAATATGGATGATGGGCTTTAGCCCCTGAGGGACGCATTGTAGGGACTGAAGGGCATTGATGAGATGGCTTGTACAGTTGTAAATAGAAGATTCCGGAGGGAGCAGGGGGCTTCAGCCCCCTGAAAGAGAGCGTTTCTTTGCGGGGCCTTTAGGCCGTGGTCCTTGCTGCTTTTCTCTGCGTTTGGCTCCTCGCAACCACTCGTTGACCGTTTTCTGCGCCCCCAATACTGGACGGGAGGGTAGCATTTCTTCAGGGATACTCGTTAGGAAGCTCCACGTCACGAAGCGCGCTGAAAGAAATTGAGCACTTGGTCATCTACCATTGCAATAGCTACCTTAAGCGCTGCTGTAAGATTTGGGACCGAACTGAGCACAGCGGCTAGGTTACTGTTATTGAGCGCAATGTGGGAATGTTTGAGGGGATCCATAGCGGTAGTCATATGTATATGCGGTCCTGCCTTATAGAGAAAGTGCCGCTCGGACTGCGCCTCGTTCGGGTCACAATGGAGCGCAAGAATCTCATCCTCGTCATTGAGATCCCTCCGAAAGTAGAGGTGCAAATAGGCACGTTCCAGATAGAAATCTACCTGGCGAAAGTCTGTTTGAAGCCAACGCTCGTAGTATGACGCACGAATATGAGGAATCTTTGTCGTGAATCGCCAAAGGTCCGGTTCCAGATCCACGGGCTGAAGACCTAAATATGCGGAAAGAACAACCTGTCGATTGAGCACTCGTTTCCTACAGAGCAGACGTTGCTTCTCAGGAACGATTGGACCGAGCAGCCTTATAATTTCCTGAGCCCTCTTATCAAACTTCGATGCCTCAATCGTACATCTCATTGGTAGACACCCAGTCCGACAAGTCGCTTGTCCTTTTCACTCAATCCGTAGGCCTCCGAAATTCTATCGTCCAGTAGGCGTTCGATCGTTATAGCATCCGGTCCCTCAGCCTCCAGCCGAAGGCTGACGAGTCGAATAATCTCACGGAGCAGAGTCCGATCCAACTGCGCCGAGTCTGGAACAGGGGTGCGCTTGAGGGTCGCAACTTCGAGCCGCGAATAGCCACGAGAATAGTTGTGTGCGGCCTGAGTAATCATCCAGAAACAGGGTGTTGAGTTCAATACCCCAAGCAGATAAAGAAGTTCATCAATACCCCCAGGTTCCTTCGGGACAATATAAGGTGAATGCGAGACTGCATACGCTCCCTCCGCATCCAGTGCAAACCGGGGCGAAATTACGAGGTGCGGCGTCACAAGTTTCGGTCGGAGTAACATCTTGGGTTCGCGTGTCCGCACTGGGCGCCACCACGGGTTTTTTGCGTCGAGAACGCTCCTCCTTGCTGAAAGCTTATCCTTATGATTCAAGAGGTATTCCCAGGTCTTGGGGTAGAGATGTCTAATGTCTTCCTCGTCCAAAGGCTCGTCACCACGAAACGGAAAAAGCACGTATCGCCTTTGAGCAAACGAGATCCGGTACGGTTCCATCTCTCGGTCCGCAAGAAACGGAATGTAGATATCCATCTCCCTTTTGGGTATCTCGCGAAGGGAACGGATAAATACTCCGTCCATGCCTGTTATCATTCCCTGCCTAATCTCAGCAACATCGTTTAAAGTCGGCAGACTCACGAGCTTGGATTGAAGAGCTACGCTTTCTGGAGGGGCGAACTCCCAAGGGCCACCGCCGATTTTTGGCTGGGTGCTCCAATAGACTTGATACGCTGGCGTCCTAACCTCCCGGTCCTGAAGAGCATCCTCAAGCGCCGCACCGGCTAGATCACTGCACTGCACGACAAGCACTGGTCGACTTGGACTCGGATTCGGCTGCTTTTGGAAGATCAGCAGGATTACGTAGGCTCCGACATCTTCGAAAACACGAACCGCAGAGAAATCGACCACGCAATGAAGAACCGCTCCCTTTATCAACGCCTCCCTGATGGGTTCAGCATTATCGCTGATGAGAAAGTTCTTCGGAAGCACAAATAATCCAAAGCCTTCAGGTTTCAAAAAGCCAATGCTCGCCTGCAGAATTCCGAGGTAAAGATCGGTCTTGCCTTTTACCGACGCTCCAAGCATTTCCAACAACAATTGCTTCCTATCTGCCGGTAGAGCTTCGACATTCACAAATGGCGGATTAGCGACCACCACGTCGAGCGACCCTTTCAACTCCGGTCGATCTCGGTACTCCCGGAGGGCATCCCCCTCGATAATATTCAAGGATTGCGGAACCTGGTCTGTAAGAACGAGGGACAAGAGCGACAAAGAAAGCTGAGTCGCTGCACATGCGTTGGGATCTATATCAATTCCGAGGACAGACTGAAAGCCATCAAAGATATTCTGCGTCGTGAGCGTGTCGAGTAAAGTCTCAAATTTGGTTTCCAGCATCGAGCGCAGGAAGATTCCAGAACCACATGCTGGGTCCCCGATGCTCATTCGCTGGAATCTGCTAAGAGGCAGCTCCTTTAGTAGATACTTAGCGAAGAATCTAGCAATAAACTCGGGAGTGTAAACGTTGCCAAACTGCCTCTCGATTCTCTCGTCTGGTAACGGCGGAAAAAACGACTCCTGTTCAGAGTCACGAAACCGAAGGAGAGATACATAGTGCTCATAAATTCGACTTAGAGCGTGTTTCGACATGATCGAAAAGTCATAGTCAAAGTAACTGACATAGCGATTTCTGTAGAAGTCGCCAACCAGCTCTCTGGATACAGCCGGATCGAGGGTCTCAAACGGTTGAAGTTGCGAAATATCGAAAAGCTTTGTTGGAATCGTAAAATGATAAGACCCGATAGCGTCGGCCAGGAGGCGGACAACGTTTTGTTGAGGGTTATCCAGCGAGCGATCCCGGAGCGTGGGAACCAGCGCTAAAGCCTTCTTCCTCGAGTGATCCTCGATAGCGCGTACAAGGATAATCGCATTGAAAAGCGCCGACACATGCTCGTTCGTCAGGAGCGCAATGTCCGTGAACAACTGACGCTTCCAGAGTGACATGGTGCGAATCAGTGCCGTATCGAGGGCGAGGACATTCGGACTAGGGTGGTCTGTCGATAGAGCGTCAAAAACTCTACTGCTAAGGTCCGAGACTCGATCTCGGCTAATCTGCCTGCGGTACGAGTAAAACTGCGGAGGATCAAACCGATTGTAAACAAAGCTAGCTCCGTCGTAGTCTACCGCAATGTGCCAGTCAATCAGATTGTTGTATGAGGCATTAAGGAGCTTTTTCTGCTGGAAAGAATCAAGCTCGGGAAAACGGATAGGGTTCTTGAGGAACGAAATCACCGCCGAGTTTTGCAAACCATGTTCGACGACGAGGTGCCCGGAGGCAAACGCCTCAGTCCCCGGCAAGACCAACTGGTCGCTTGGTTTCCAACCGAGTTCCACTGCGAAGTCATTGAGGCGCCGTCGCTGATCGGTTCCCGTCAGCGTACTCGACGTCAATTGCTGGATCAATTCGTAGTGATCAACCATACGACATCCTCGTCCCGAGCAAACAAACCAAGAGTAGGCCAAATGGCGTGGTTTGAATAAGTCTAAGCGATGGACCTGTCAAGTAGCACAAGCTGATGAATATGCAGGATAAATCTTGTCCGCGCGCCCGTCTCCGCGCCGGCTTTTCCTTCCAGCCGCACAACGGCCGATTGGCTGGTATTCATTCAGCTACGCCTGCCTGCGGCGTGATGCGAGTCAGGCTAAGTTCTCCCAGCCTAGCTCTTGCTCATCCGCTCGCGCAGGCGCTTGAGCACGTTCGGCGGCACCAGCCCGGTGACATCGCCGCCCAGGCTGAAGACCTCCTTCAGCATCCGCGAGCTGATAAACGAGTAGCGTCCCGCCGGCTGCAGAAACACAGTCTCAATCTCCGGCGCCAGCCGCCGGTTCATCAGGGCCATCTGGAACTCATACTCGTAGTCGGAGATGGCGCGGATGCCGCGCAGCACCGCTGAGGCGCCCTGCTGCCGCGCAAACTCCACCATCAGCCCGTCAAAGGTGGCCACCGACACGTTATCGAGCGCGCTGGTGACCTCTTTGAGCATCTCCACCCGCTCCTCCACTGTGAACAGCGGATTCTTCACCGGGTTGTTGAGAATTGCGACCGTCAGGTGCCCAAATAGCTTGGCCCCGCGCTGGATCAAATCAACGTGCCCGTTAGTCGGCGGGTCAAATGTGCCGGGATAGAGTGCTTTTACGGCCATAACGATCTAAGAACCTCTGAATAGGTCGACGTTTTGAAAGGGAACGACTTTAGTCGTGCCGCAAGCGCCGCAAAATCAACCGGGGCTTTAGCCCCTGAAAGAATGCTCAGTGTAAACCGAACATAATCAGAGCTTCCCTAAGCGGATTCTAGCAGCGCAAGCCGCAGCCTGATCCCTGACCCCTGATCCCTGCTTCACCCCCGCCGCCCGCGCACAGCTTCCTTGGCCTCGGCGGGCCCTGTTGCCGGCACCTCCGGCACATCCGCTTTGCTGGCCCCGATGCCCAGCTTCTTGCGCACCTCGCCGTCCAGCTTGGCGAACGTGTCCTTATTCTCCTTGAGGAAGCTGCGGGTATTCTCGCGTCCCTGGCCAATACGCTCGCCGGAGTAGCTGTACCACGCGCCGGATTTCTCCACAATATTGTTGGCCACCGCCAGGTCAAGCACGTCACCCTCGCGGCTGATGCCCTCGCCGTAGAGAATGTCGAACTCCGCCTCGCGGAAGGGCGCGGCCACCTTGTTCTTCACAATCTTTACCTTGGTCCGGTTACCGGTTACCGCGTCGCCTTCCTTGATGGCGGCAATGCGGCGGATATCCACGCGCACCGAGGAGTAGAACTTCAGCGCCCGGCCGCCGGTGGTGGTTTCCGGGTTGCCGAACATCACGCCGATCTTCTCGCGAATCTGGTTGATGAAAATCAGCGCTGTGCGCGACTTGGAAACGCTGCCCGTGAGCTTGCGCAACGCTTGCGACATGAGCCGCGCCTGTAATCCCATGTGGGAGTCGCCCATCTCGCCGTCCAGCTCAGCCTTGGGCACCAGGGCGGCCACCGAATCCACCACCAGCACGTCAATAGCGCCCGACTTGACCAGCGCCTCGGTAATCTCCAGCGCCTGCTCGCCGCTGTCGGGCTGCGAAACCAGCAAATTGTCCACGTCCACGCCCAGTTTTTTGGCGTAAGCGGGGTCCAGCGCGTGCTCGGCATCGACAAACGCCGCCAGTCCCCCAGCCTTTTGCGCCTCAGCGATAATCTGCAGGCAAATCGTCGTCTTGCCGGAAGACTCCGGCCCAAAAACCTCCGTCACGCGGCCGCGCGGAATTCCACCCACCCCCAGCGCCGCGTCAAAACTGATGGAGCCGGTGGAGATCACCGCGATGGGCAGCAGCGCCTCCTTGGAACCGAGCCGCACAATCGATCCTTTGCCGAACTGTTTTTCTATCTGCGAAAGAGCTAGTTCTACTGCTTTTGTGCGGTCGTCGGCAATGGCCATCGGAAGGGCTCCTGTCAATCCTCGCCTTGCTGCTCTCAGCGCGAAACAGCCGGCGGCTGGATTGGATTTCGAAGGAATTGTAGCAGGGCCAGAGAGACAATGATAGAAAAAAGCGAAGAAATAGAGAAAATAAGGAGATCGCAGTTGAGCCCGGAATGTTGGCTTGCCCGGCTGCCCGGGTTGTTACCTCAGGACGGAACGGCGCACCAGGTCAATCGCCGGCTAAAACGATATAGGCGCCTACGCGGGTTTCCTGGCTGGTGAGCGAGTCCGACGAGCGGTCCAGCGCTTCATACTCTGAATCGTGGTCCTTACGAAAGGCGCGGAAGGCGTCTTCGCTGGCCCAGCGGTCGATAGTGAGGTAGCTGCCGGGGATATAGGCGTCACGCAGCAGCTCCGTTCCCTGATAGTCAGGGGAGGAACTGAAGAGCTGAGCCCAGGCGCCCTGCGGCCCGTAGGCAGCTTCAAAAGCGGCAATTTTCTCCTCGGCGATTTCAAACTTCCAAACCACGACAAACATGCTAGGCTCCGATTGAGTCTTCGAGACCGTTGTCATTATGGTAGCGCAGTGGGATCGGATGACTCTCAGTGGCTGGTGGCACACCCTAGGTTTTTCGGAACCTTAGCCTTTCCACAAAAGTGGGTGGGCTGATTAGATAACCATGTCGACTCCTTTCCTCCGAGCCTTGGTTCATTGAGCAAACCAAGTCTACCCGGCGGCGCTGGAGCCGACACGGTTATCTAATCAGCCAATGATTGGAATTGAGGAAAATGTCCACGTAGAATCTCTTTGTCCCAGTTGTTCGCCGGATGATTCATGGTTACTTGAGAAGTATTGGGAAAGCCTCGAAAGTGAAGCGAAAGAATTATAAGAAATAGTCGGCATCAGGAAGTTCGCACATCATCCTGTATGCGAATTGTGAGGACAAGGACATGTGACAATGCATTACAGCGACTCGAGTATTCGCAATATTAACAAAGGAGGCAACATCGTATGGGCCATTTCAGAAAGTTTATGAGCTGGGTATTCGCATTTACGTCATTGTCTTGCATTATGACAGCAATCGGACTCGATTTGCGAGCAATTCATCGATACCACACACTAATTCCCCTCCGTATCCAAATGCTCATTACACTATTTATGGCGTTCGCCTTTATCTACGGAGTATCTTGGTGGGTAGTTTGGAAGGGGAAGCCCGCATCTAGAAGGTGTGGAATTGCTTCAAGCATTATTTATATAATGTTTCCGCTTTTCGAAATTATTCGTTTTTCTCGATCATTTTGTGGTTATCGCAGTGTCGTGATCATATTTGGAATAATAGGATTGGTGGTATTTTCGAGTGACTACGTACGACTCGCCCGAGAATCTAAAACCAATGTGAATGATAGGATTCAATCTGACGGTTTTAGCTATTTCGTTAAATGCATATTCATAGTTTTTATTGGCATAATGAGCATTGGTGCATATGCATGGTGGGTGCATTGGTGTAAAGAAAAGGGTATTCATGAAACCGATAACATTGCACACCGTGATCTGCTCATGATCTTAGCAATCGTACCCGTATTTACTATTATTACCGCTTCACGTGAGTTAGGCTATGCGGCGACCAGTCTCGTTCTCGGAATGAGGCTCCGTACCGTAATCATCGGGCCGCTGCAATGGCGCGTTCGCGACGACAAGTGGCAATTCCAATTCAAGCCAAGAGAAGTATTCGCGGCCGAAGACGGGCTGGTTGCAGATCCCACCACTGATAACCTACTCCGCTTACGTTACATATGCATTATCCTGTCCGGAATGCTCGCAACCGTCTTGTCCGGCTTGTTTGCACTCTGGATTGCGTTCATTTCGCGAGCTGACTCCCCCGCACAAGCCGGTGGCCTTCTCGCTTTTTTTGGGGTATTCAGTTTGGTGATATCTGCATTCAACTTGATTCCAGCCGGTAATATGATCTATAAGAATCTTTCGGGTCGGGTGTCACAGGTGTAACGAAGTAATGAATTATGGCCGGGGGAACAGATTCGACCACAAATGATGGATGACCCAGGTCTCGATTGTGAGATATGGGGGTTGGCGGGTGGCGCACCCTATTTTCCGGAATCTTAACCCTCCCACAAAGGTGGGTGCCCCCGGGTCCCAGTGACCGCTCCCAAAAAGGCCGAGGGTGCCCCCGGTCCCTCGCTTTTGGGGACCGGGGACTGCATGGCAACCGGCCTCTGTCACCGATCAGGCCGGCAGCGTCGTCCGATACACCTACGACGCGGCCAACCAGTTGAAAACCGTCGTCCAGGCGAACCATCCCAACCCGTGGTCGAACACCAACTACTACGGCTACGACAATCTGGGGAATCCTGCAAACCTGACAGACGAGAACCTCCACACCACGCGGAACGGCTTCGATCTGTTCAGCGATATCGTCTCGAAAACCCTCCCCGACGGCACGCTGACCAAAACGCGAAACTTGGCAAATATGCAGGTATCGAGATGCGATGGGAGAGCTGTTCGTAATGCAAGCCTGCAATTCACCTGTTTCGCAGGCTTGCATCGCGACTGTGCAAGACCGGGGAATTACGATGCAAAATGCAGATCTCTCAGGATTTTCCAACACAGAGGGTTGCGTCGGTTCGATCGACTCTGCCCAACACCGGGGCCCTGGTGCGGAACGGAGGCTGATTCCCCCGCTCTTTCTCACTCCATTGCCCTGTCGCGGGCAAAAGGTAAACGCACACTTGTAAGATGATCGGGCTTTGGGTGAAGTTGCCTGTTCAAATCGTGTACTTCAGAAAAATTTCTTGAGAGGCTCTCCTGGAGCGATCTCGGCAATGCCTGGACCCTGGAACTGCGTCAGCGTCCCGCTATGTTACCGTTGCAGTACGGCGTCCCCGCGTTGGGCCGGCGGTTGCCGGCCTGAGACCAATGACCGCGATTTGAACGGGAAACGGGGGGCCAACAGGTGAAGCCGGAGCAAATGCGTCCCGAAATCTCGGCATTCAAGTCGACGCAGCCATCAGGGCCGGGATCCCCGGCGACAGGTCCTCGCCGTTGGGGTCTGGCGAACGGCGACTTTGCACAAAGCTCTGCGGGACACAATAACTCTGATTCCACTCAAATGCGTGCCCAAAGAATGTCTCAGCAGCCGGAGTATCCAACGCCAACTTTGGCCGCTAACCCGCCTCCTGAACCTGAACCGGAACCGCAGAGAATTCCGCGCTGGCTGGTGCGTGGGGAGCTGTTCCTGCGCGTACTGCTGCGGATGTATATCGGACTGGCGGTCTGCTATGCGCCCTGGTCGAAGGTCTTCTGGGATCAGAATCCGCTTTTTTTGCACTACCCCACGCTGGGGAGTCTTGCCGCCCTTGGCGCGGTGCGCGGCATTGTCTCGGGAGTGGGGCTTTTGAACCTGTGGATTGCATTTGAAGATGCGATCCGGCACCGGGATGAATGAGATGAACGAAGGAACAGGGAATAGGGAACAGGGAATAGGGAATCAGTAACCGGAAACGCCCCCGCCTGCGCTCAATAAAGATGCACCTCCGCAGAGGGAACTCCCGCTGCGCCGGGCCTGGCCCAGTTGGCCTATGAGAATCCCGCCTTTTTGAACTCGTCGGAGGGACGGCCGATTCGCATTATCTCCGAGTACCTGGAGCCGCTGGCGCGCTTCCGGCGGCAGCAGATTCAGGACACGGTGGTTTCTTCGGCTCGGCGCGATTTCGCGGAAGAGCTGAAGCAACTCATGAGCTGGAGTTGCTCGAGAATACCGGTTCGAGCCAGCCGGCCCCCAGCCACGAACAGCCTGCCAGGGTTCCGGAAATTGCTGCGGGCGAGGCGTCGGAGCTGCAGATCAAGCGCGCAGAAGCGGCGGTGAAGATGGCCCGCTACTACGAGGATGCGCGGCGGCTGGCCGGACTGCTCACCCGTTGGGCAAAGATGATTCCCGCGCGCGGTCACCGCTTTGTGGTTACCTCCGGCGGCGGTCCGGGCATCATGGAAGCGGCCAATCGCGGAGCCTACGAGGCCGGCGGCAAGACCATCGGCCTCAACATTCGGCTGCCCTTTGAGCAGGCGCCGAACCCCTACATAACCCCTGGCCTGAACTTCGAGTTCCATTACTTCTTCATGCGCAAGCTTTGGTTTGCTTACATGTCGAAGGCGCTGGTCGTCTTTCCCGGCGGATTCGGAACCCTGGACGAGATGTTTGAGATCCTCACCTTGGCCCAAACCCAGAAACTGGCAAAAAAGATCACGGTGGTCGTTTATGGACAGGATTACTGGAAGAAAGTAATTAATCTGGATGCGCTTGTAGACGCGGGAACAATCAGCCCCAAAGACTTTGAGCTCTTTCAGTTTGCTGACACACCGGAGCAGGCCTTCGAAATTCTGCGCAAGGGTTTGACCGAGAACTACTTGCAAGCTGAGGCGGCGAGTGCGCAGGCCGGAAAGCAGCAGAGCCCGGGAACCGCGTCGGCTTGGGAAGACCTCATGGCGGGCTGGTCCCTCGACGATTTTCTGGGTCCGGAGCTGGCCGAAACCCGCAAATAATCCGGCCAGCAACGCTGTCGGGTTGGTTTATAAGAATTTTTTTAAGAATAATTGCACTATTTTAGGGCAGTTTTTTTAGTTAACTCCTTTGATTCCTTCAGAAATTGAACTTGTATTCGCGCCATCTTAACGCGGTGTTTATGAGTTTCGACGATACTGGATACAGTATTCGGGGTAGAAACGCAGACTAGGAGCTGGCATGGCCAATTCGACAATCTCGTATGCTTGGCGCGATCACAACGCGCAGCAAGGATTCCGAACCGGAGTTTCTCTCCACAGCCATACCAACCAATCGCAGGAAACTCTGGATTTTCTGGCGAACTTCGGCAACCAGTACCCGGTAATGCGTCCACTGCTTTCGCGGCTTGAGCGGCGGTCGGAAGGCGTACATGGCGTCAAGGTGAACTATGCGGCCAGTTACTGGACTCCGCCCATGACCCCCAAGCTCGCCTTCGACCTTGAACGGGAACAGATCGAAAAGCTTGACCTGAACGCGATGGTTTCAATCACTGACCACGACAACATCCGCGCCCCCATGCTTCTGCGTACCGTTCCAAGCGCCCGGCAGATCCCTGTTTCAGTGGAATGGAGCGCGCCCTATGGAACCCAGTCCTTCCACCTGGGAATTCACAACCTGCCCAGCGCGCGCGCATCGGAGTGGATGCAGACGCTTGAGAATTACACCGCCAACCCCAGCGACAAGCGCCTCACCGAAATTCTGATCGCCCTCAACGAAGAGCCCCACGTGCTGGTCATCTTCAACCACCCCATGTGGGATCTTTATCTGGTGGGCGCGGAGAAGCACGAGTTCCTGGTCAACGAATTCCTGCAGAAAAACGGCGCCCACCTCCACGCCCTGGAGCTGAACGGCCTGCGCCATTGGGACGAGAACCGAAAAGTGCGTCGACTGGCCGAGAAGTGGAACATGCTGCTCATCAGCGGCGGCGACCGTCATGGCGTGGAACCCAACGCCAACATCAACCTGACCAACGCCTCCAGCTTCACTGAGTTCGTCCACGAGCTTCGCCGCGAAAAGAAGAGCAGCATGCTCTTCATGCAGCAGTATGCCGAACCGTGGAAGCATCGCATTCTGCAGTCGGCCGTCGATGCCGTGCGCCACTATCCTGAGTTTCCGCAGGGTTCGCGCACCTGGGACGAGCGCGTCTACCACCCCGACGCGAACGGCGTTGTTCGCCCCTTGAGCGAGCTTTGGCCCAACGGAAGCAGCTCCCCGTGCCATGCGTCTGGGCATCGAGCTCGTGCAAATGATGGGTCGCGGCCTG
This sequence comes from uncultured Acidobacteriaceae bacterium, assembly GCA_963839225.1. GTDB lineage: Bacteria > Acidobacteriota > Terriglobia > Terriglobales > Acidobacteriaceae > Telmatobacter. Next base: position 4,501 of record CAWIVA010000075.1, on the reverse strand, counting down.
GTCTCAGGCGGCTTGCGCATGGCCTGGAGCGAAGCGCACCAGTTGCGTCTGGCGCTGGGCGAAAACGACGGCTGAGGGCTGCATAAACAAGGTCCGCACAAACGCGCAATAAGCGTGGGCTTTATTGAAGGCGGCATTCGTAATGCCAGCACAAACGCGCCAGAGGCGCAGAGTTTGTTAGCCCCGCGCTTCAGCGTGGGGAAAAAGAGATTCCGCCGGTTCGTTACGGAGTCCCGTAGGGACGGCGCCAGGACCGTCGAACTAGCTTGGTTTTTGTTGAAGGGTACGGGCTGACATATCCTAGGAAATATGAGCGCAAGCCAGCCGCGGGTGGCCTACTTTCCCGACTCCTTCCATGAAGTCAACGGGGTTGCCCACACCAGCCGTCATTTTCAGGCCTTCGCCCTCCGCCGCAATCTCCCTTTCCTTTGTGTCCGCGCCGGTAACCGCCCACAGCGATTCGTTGAAGAAGGCAGCGTGTGGTCGCTGGAGCTGCCTCGCGGCTTTCTCTCCTTCGCCCTCGAAAAGGATCTCCGCTTCGATCCCGCCTATCTCCGCCACCTGTCCCTCATTGCCAAAACGCTTGAGCGCTTCAAGCCCGACTTCATCCACATCACCGGCCCCAGCGAAGTCGGAATGATCGGTGCGTGGTTTGCGCATCGTCTCGGCGTGCCTCTGGCGGCAAGCTGGCACACCAACCTCCACGAATACGCGGCCCGCCGTTCCAAGTGGTTTCTGCGCCTGCTCCCCCAACGGCAATCGGTTTCCTCGGCCCAAAGAATCGAAAATTCCTCGATGGCGCTCATCGCCCGCTTCTACTCGTTAGCGCGGGTTCTCTATGCGCCCAACCCCGGCTCTGCCGTCTCCTCGAGCGATCAACGAAACGCCCCTGCTACCTCATGCCGCGCGGAGTAGACGCCGATCTCTTCCATCCCCAAAAACGCAATCGCAACCCCGAAGATCGCGACCAGGTGCTGGGCTTCGTAGGCCGTCTCTCCGTCGAAAAAAACGTAGCCCAGCTGGCCCAGGTGCAGCAACAGCTTGAGCAGCAAGGCCACCAGGGCTTCCGCTACATGATCGTAGGCCACGGCTCTCTGGAAAGCTGGCTCCGCGAGCGTCTTCCCCGTGCGGAGTTTACCGGCGTCTTGAAAGGCGAACCCCTCTCCAGCGCCTACGCCAACATGGACCTCTTCGTCTTCCCCTCGCACACGGATACCTTCGGCAATGTGGTCCTTGAAGCCCTGGCCAGCGGAGTCCCCGCGGTGGTAACTCCCAACGGCGGCCCGTGCACCATAGTCCACGACGGCGAAACCGGGCGAATCGTCCCCGACAGCGAGTTCGCCGCCGCAGTAGCCGGAATCCTCTCCCGCCCCGAAAAACATGAGCAGATGCGCCGGGCTGCCCGAGCCCACGCACTAACCATGAGTTGGGACTCGGTCTTTGAAGGGGTCTATGCGGGCTATGAGACAATCCTCCCGCAAGCCCAACAAATTGCGGGTTAGCAAGCACCGATGGCCGTATGAGGCATTTCTTTTCAGATGCCGATTTTTTTCATCAATCAGATGCGAGAATGCATGGCTAGCGCAGAGGGAGCGAATACATCAGGCCGCCTCGTGTCCAAAGATTGTTGGGTCCGCGGGGCAACCTCATCGCCGATCCCGCGCCAAGGTCGCGCTCGTACATCTCGCCGTAATTGCCAACAGCCTCGATCATGCGGGCGGCCCAGGCGTCGTCGAGCATGAGGTACTGGCCGTATCCGCGTTGGACACCGAGCAGACGCTGGATGATTGGATCATCGCTTTTCTTCATCGCGGCAAGATTGGCCTGCGTCACCCCGCTCTCCTCGGCCTGAATCAGAGCTTCGACTGCCCAGTTGACAATCGCCGCCCAATGCGGATCGTCGAGGCGGTAAGCCGGCGCCAATGGGTCTTTAGCGATAACGTCCGGTAGAATCTCAAAATCCCGCGCCAAGCCTTTGAAGGCGATCCTCTCGTAGGCGAGCTGCGAGACGTCGGCCGTGATGGCGGCACAGTTGCGGGTGATGAAGGCCGCCTCCATCTCCCCTTCTTCCTGAAAGGAGAAGGGCAGCCAATCGATTTTCTCGCGCTTCATGTAACCCTGAAGCTCGATCTCGATCTCGGTGCCGCCCAGGAAGCATATTTTCTTCCCGCCAAGGTCCCTGGGGGAACGGATACCCATGGTCTTGTTCACGAGAAAGCCTTGATAGTCATAGAAGATGGGCCGTGCGAAGCCGAGGCTGGCGTTGGTTGTATTTATGTAATTTGGCGATCCCGTGGCAAGCAGCGCGATCTCGCCGGCTTTCAAGGCCTTCATAGCATCCTGCTCGTCGCGGAACAGCTTGACGGTGAATTTGGCGTTTGGCCCCAGCACCGCTACGGCCACCGCCTTGCAGATATCTAGATCGAAGGCATCGTGATTGCCGTGTGCGTCCTGGGTGGAATACTCGGGCTGCTCCGTGTCGATGCCGCAAGGAAGTGAACCGGCGGCCCTGACTTTATCCAGCGTGCTCCCGGCATTGGCCGTGGCAGTTGTTCCAATCATCACCCCCGCGGTCAATAGGACTAAGAGTGCGGAGATCCTGCCCATCTGGGTCTTGTTCCTTTCGGAAATCCAAAAGATTCATGCACTTGTAAATGCGGCGGCCGGAAGCTCCCGCCGCCGCGGTGAAGCCGCTAAGATGCGATCTAGTTCGAGGGCCAGGTGCCAGACGTCGGTAGACCGGGGTTGGTGCTTGGACGGGGATTAAAGTCCGCTGGCGCCGGATCGATGACCCCGCCGGCGCGCACATCCGTGGGGACAATTCCCAGAATGCGGCAGCCGTCTCCGTTGAAGTGGGGCAGGCTGGTGACCAGAGCAGCCGGAATCTCCGCAAACGAGCCTTCCAGTGCAGGCGCCGCTCCCGTCAGGCGAGCGTTGTCAAAGCCAGAGAAGAGATCGCCGACGCCGGGAGTTTTGTCGTCGGAGGGTCCCAGGTATTTCTGCGGCGTGCCCTGGGGAGTGGTGTAAAGTTTCTCTCCCTTGGCTCGCGCCGCAGCTTCGTCGGGAAGATCGGCAAGCGGGGTCAGATTGAAGAGCTCGTCGATAAACTTGATGATCGAGCCATGCTCAGTGGCTTCATGGGAGATGCCATGAACAACGCTGTACGGCGAGATCACGATGGCCGGGATGCGCGGACCCTTATCCAGGGCAGTTCCACTGGGATCCCAGGATCGAACCACCGGCTGGGCGTGGTCGATCGCGTCGGCCAGTTTGCGCAAGCGCTCCTCGCGCCTTGCCAGTTCATCGGGGATCGACAGACCGTCGGGAATATCGGCCTGGTCCGCCGCCTCGGCCTTGGCCATGAGTTCGGCCACTTCAGTCCTCAACTGCGCCTCGATCTTTCCCGCATGCTCGTAAGACAGCGCGCTGTGCCGGCTGGCATTGGCGTGTATCTTCGTGCCGTCCAGACCCACCGTGCCCATCTGCAGCACGCCCATCTCGCGCGCCAGCAGCAGAACCTGCACGAACAAACCCTCGATCTGACCAAGAAACCGCCGGCGGAACGCAGCGATCGTGTCGTGATCGGGATGATCGTTGGCTGCGATGAAGCGGAATGCCACCGAGTTGTACGTCGCCCGCTCCAGCTTGCGGCTCGAAAACACCCCCGTGGCGTAGCCGTAAACCAAAAGGCCAAGCAGAAGCCGAGGATGGTAGGACGCCGAACCCGAGCCACGATAGCTTCCGCTCATCGCGCGCAAGTCCAATCCGTCGATCACTTCCACGACAAAACGGGCCAGATGTCGCTGCGGCAGCCACTCATCCACCGAAGGCGGCATCAGAAAGCCCGTCTCTCGGTCAATCGGTCGGAAGTTGTCCATGCGACCCAGTCCATGGCAAAGCGAGAATCATTCTTTCTGATCCAGCCCCCCAAACCCTCCGAGTTGCCCCCAAAAATGCGGCCGTGCGTTAAGTCCGACAGGCCGCCAGTCTTGTTCATATGGAGATCGATCTCGCGGCGGCGAACGGGACCGCGATCCCGATGACGATCAGCGGCGAGAGGATGTCGGCGATGAGCCCGTAGTAGCGGACGGCATAGGGGATTCCCTTCGGATTGTTCTCGCTCGCGAGGTAGTCGTCCAGCTCCTTGAGCTCGGTGGAGGAAAGGTCGATCGGCCTGCGGTCGATCAGCATCATGAGCTTCGGGTCCTCCTGGAATCGCGGGACGACCTTCTCTTTGAACGGCACCGAGGACGTGTTGATCCCGTTGTCGGGATCAAAGCCCATCTCGCGGCCATCCTTGAAGACCCAGGCCCTCCGCGCCTCGTCATACCAGGCTTCGGTCGCGATGATCCGGTTGGTCTCGCGTCCGCGCACGTCCATCTCGGCGACATTGGCCCCGGAGGCCTTTTTCGTGAACTTGCTGTACCGGTTGAAGAACGACATTCGCCGGGGATAGGGGTTGTCGAAGCCGACGCTGTAGACGGCCCCGATCCTGTCGACC